>JDFH01000006.1 GCA_000564995.1 Atopobium sp. ICM42b | reverse complement strand
AAGAAAAGATCGATCGTACGGTTTACAACTTGCTCAATTTTTCCTCTCTTGAGACGCATGCTTTTGACGGAAAAGAGGAGTCCGTTTCTTTGGGTGAGCGACAAAAAATTGGTCTTTTGAGAGCTCTATCCAGAAAACAAGGGGCACTTGTTTTGGATGAACCTCTACAGAATTTAGATGCGCCAACAGCTCAGAGGCTTTGTAGATATCTCGCAAACCTCAAAGGTAGTCGGACTGTCGTGGTGATTATGCACTCTGATGAACTAGATCAAGAAGCAGACGTTCTTCTCGATATCCAAGATGGTCAATTGTATGTGCGTTGATGTGGGAGAAAAATAGATTCAAAGGCATGGGCGCTTTAACCCTTTCGTTGCGCTAAGATTGTAAGGTAATTGTTTATCGAGAGACTTTGGCTGATAAAACATATTTGCCTTGAGTTTGGAGCGTAGGGATATATGCCATTGCAATTTAACAGACTCGGTATCACTCCAATCGTTGTTTTTAACTTTATTATCTGGCTTTTCTTTACACTTGCATACTTTTATCAGATTGTGTATATCCTTCGCGTTTTAGTTAAGGGCGAGGTAAAACTGCCAGAGGCAAAAAAGCAGCACCGCTATGCCTTCTTTATTGCTGCCCACAATGAAGAGCCAGTTATTGGCAACCTTGTCAGGTCCATTCTTTCTCAGGATTATCCTCGAGAGCTGATGGATGTCTTTGTTGTTGCAGATGCCTGTACTGATAAAACAGCAGAAGAAGCGAGAAAAGCCGGAGCAATTACTTGGGAGCGTAATGACCTTGCTCGTAAAGGCAAGAGCTGGGTTATGGATTATGGCTTTAACCGCATCCTTAATGAGTACGGAGACAAATACGAGGCATTCATTATTATGGACGCCGATAACCTGGTTTCTCCAAGCTACTTAAAGATTATGAATCAGGCTTTTGATGCAGGATATCTTGTATGCACCAGCTACAGAAACTCAAAGAATTTTGATTCCAGCTGGGTAAGCTCTGCATATGCAACTTGGTTTATGCGCGAGGCAAAGTTTTTGAATAACGCCCGTATGATGATGGGTACTAGCTGTGCTATTTCTGGTTCCGGCTGGATGGTTTCTTCTCGCATTATTAAAGGTATGCGTGGATGGAAATTTCATACCCTCACCGAGGATATTCAATTCTCCATCTTCTGCAGTGCACATAACATTCAAATTGGCTATGCGCCTGCAGAATTCTTTGATGAACAGCCTTTGACCTTCAAGGCATCGTGGACACAGCGTATGCGTTGGACAAAAGGCTTCTACCAGGTGTTCTTCTCGTATGGCTTTGATCTTATAAAGGGTATTTTTAAGGGTCAGTTTGCTTCATACGATATGCTCATGACCGTTGCTCCAGGCATGATCTTGACGCTGCTCTCGGCCTTTATTAATGGCATCTACCTGCTGGTTGGTTATTTGAGTCACGGTTTTGTTGCCACCGATGCAGAGATTGCCATGAGTGTAGGATCTTTGGTCATGACGGTTTTCTCGATGTACGTGGTCTTCTTTATTCTGGCGCTTATTACCACCATCTCGGAGTACAAGCATTTCCACGTAAAGAAGAAATGGAGTATTTTTACCAATCTCTTTACGTTCCCCATTTTTATGATGACGTATATCCCTATTACCGTCGCAGCTTTGTTTAAAAAGGTTGAGTGGGTTCCTACAAAACATGACATTGCTGTTAACTTTGAGGATGTTATTGCTTCAAGTGGGAGTTCAAATTAAATAATTAGCTCCACTGGTGGTACAATGCCAAAACACGTTGAGCATGACCGGTAGGTCAGGAGGGAGCCAAAAACAATGGCAAAGTTCTTCGAAGGCGAATCACACACATTTTCTGAGTACCTTTTGGTTCCTGGCTATTCATCAGCTGAGAATATCCCTGCAAATGTTTCTTTGAAGACTCCTCTTGTTAAGTTTAAACGTGGCGAGAAAAGCGCAATTGAGCTCAACATTCCTATGGTATCTGCAGTAATGCAGTCAGTTTCTGGTCCTCGTCTGGCAATTGCCTTGGCTCAGCAGGGCGGCATTGCCTTTATTTATGGTTCTCAGTCCGCTGAGGATGAGGCTCAGATGGTTCGTGAAGTTAAGAGCTACAAGGCAGGCTTTGTTGTTTCTGACTCCACCCTTACTCCAGAGATGACCCTTGGTGACGTGCTTGATCTTAAAGAGAAGACTGGTCACTCCACCATGCCTGTCACAGATGACGGCACTTCTCGCGGTAAGCTCGTAGGTATTGTTACCTCTCGTGATTATCGTCCTTCTCGCGATGATCGCTCTAAGCTGGTATCAGAGTTTATGACCCCAGCTGATAAGCTTATTACCGCAGCTGAGGATACCACCCTTAAAGAGGCAAATGACCTTATCTGGGACAATAAGCTCAACACCCTTCCTATTGTCGATAAGAACGGCCATCTGGTCAGCCTTGTATTCCGCAAGGATTATGATTCCCACAAGTCTGCCCCAGATGAGCTTCTTGATGACTCTAAGCGCTACATGGTTGGCGCTGGTATTAATACTCGTGACTATGAGACTCGTGTTCCTCTGCTTGTTGATGCAGGCGCTGATGTTTTGTGCATTGACTCTTCTGAGGGTTATTCCGAGTGGCAGAAGCGCACACTTGAGTGGGTTCGTGCAACTTACGGTGATTCCGTCAAGATTGGCGCAGGTAACGTTGTAGATGCTGAGGGCTTCCGCTTCTTGGCAGAGGCTGGCGCTGACTTTATCAAGATTGGTATCGGCGGCGGTTCTATCTGCATCACTCGTGAGCAGAAGGGCATTGGTCGTGGTCAGGCAACCTCTGTCATTGATGTTGCTCGCGCTCGTGATGAGTACTTTGAGGAGACTGGCGTCTATATTCCAATCTGCTCTGACGGTGGAATTGTCTACGACTATCACATGACTTTGGCTCTTGCTATGGGTTCTGACTTCATGATGCTTGGTCGTTACTTTGCTCGCTTTGATGAGAGCCCTTCTGACCGCGTTATTGTTAACGGCTCTTACATGAAGGAGTACTGGGGTGAGGGTTCTGCACGTGCTCGCAACTGGCAACGTTACGACCTTGGTGGCAACAAGCGCGGTCTTTCCTTTGTTGAGGGCGTTGATTCTTACGTTCCATACGCGGGTCCTTTGAAGGATGGCGTTGATGCATCGCTTTTGAAGGTCAAGTCCACCATGTGTAATTGCGGTGCACTTGATATTCCTGAGCTCCGCGATAAGGCAAAGATTACACTTGTCTCTTCAACTTCAATTGTTGAGGGTGGTGCTCACGACGTCTTGCTGAAAGATTCAAACCAGCAGGTCAGTTACAATTTCCGTTCATAAACCACAGGTTGTATGGACTACTGGCGTCACCAAGTATTTTGCTTGGTGACGCATCGCTATAAGAAAGGGGAACTCGTGGAAAACGAGGAAGTACAGAACGTATCCGATACAGGTGATTTTCCTGCCTACGATGCTGAGGCTATTGAAACTAAGTGGCAGCGTGTTTGGGAAGAGCAGAATCTTTACAAGACAGAAGAAGACAGCTCAAGGCCTAAAAAATACGTTCTAGAGATGTTCCCTTATCCTTCGGGCGATCTTCATATGGGTCACGCTCGTAACTACACCATTGGCGATGCTATGGCTCGTCAGGCTCGTATGCGTGGCTTTGACGTTTTGCATCCAATGGGCTTTGATGCCTTTGGTCTTCCTGCAGAAAACGCTGCTATTAAGCACAATACGCAGCCTTCTGTGTGGACTCATAAGAATATTGATCAGGCTGTAAAGACCATGTTCCGCATGGGCTTTGCTTACGACAAAGACCGCATGTTTAACACATGTGACCCTGAGTACTACAAATGGGGTCAGTGGATTTTCCTTAAGATGCTTGAGAAGGGTCTGGTATATCGTGCAACAAGCCCTGTTAACTGGTGTCCTAACGACAAAACTGTTCTTGCAAACGAGCAGGTAGTTAACGGTAAATGCTGGCGCTGTGGCGCGGTTCCAGAGAAACGCGAGCTCTCACAGTGGTATCTGCGCATCACTGATTACGCCCAGGAGCTTCTTGATGATCTTGACCAGCTTGAGGGTTGGCCAGAGCGCGTTCGCGCTATGCAGGCAAACTGGATTGGCCGCTCGGAGGGTGCAGAGATTGACTTTACCCTGGCAGATACTGATGGTGTCACCCCAACAGACACTAAGATGACTGTCTTTACTACTCGCGCAGATACCATCTATGGCTGCACCTTTATGCTGCTTCCACCAGAGTCTAAGCTTGCTGCTGAGCTGGTAGGGGATTCAGAGTACAAGGCTGCCTTTGACGCTCTTCACGAGGAGGCCGTAAAGGTTTCTTCCATTGATCGTCAGGGTACAGACCGCGAGAAACACGGTGTGTTCACCGGCCGTTACGCAATTAACCCAGTCACCGGTCAGACCGTACCAATTTGGGTTGCTGACTACGTCCTTCTCGACTATGGTACTGGCGCCGTTATGGGTGTTCCATCAGGCGATAAGCGCGACTTTGACTTTGCTAAGAAGTATGACCTGCCTATTGTTCCTATCATTTGCGAAGAGGGAACTGATATTTACGAGGAGCTCAAGGGAGTTTCCGAGTACAAGGTAACCTCCGTTGACTGGGACGGACCAATGGATACCGTTGGTATTCTTGTCCAGTCTGGTCCTTTTACCGGTCTCCGTGGTGGTAAGCATTCCGAGGCAGAAGAGGCTGTTGTTGCTTATCTGACTGAGCACAACGTTGGACGTAGAACTGTTCAGTTCCGCCTTCGTGACTGGCTCATCTCAAGGCAGCGTTATTGGGGCAATCCAATTCCTATGATTCACTGCGATTGCTGCGGTGACGTTCCTGTTCCTTATGACCAGCTCCCTGTTACGCTTCCAGATAATCTTGATCTGGCGGCAGGAGATACTCTTGCTGAGTGCAAGGAGTTTGTAGAGACCACCTGTCCAAAGTGCGGCAAGCCCGCTCAGCGCATCACTGATACCATGGACACGTTCACTTGCTCTAGCTGGTATTATCTGCGTTATTGCGATCCACACAACACCGAGCTTCCTTTCTCTAAGGAGTCAGTTGACCGCTGGATGCCAGTAGATAACTACATTGGCGGCATTGAGCACGCAATTCTGCACCTTTTGTATTCTCGCTTCTTTACTAAGGTCCTTCGCGACCTGGGCATGATTGCTATTGACGAGCCATTTAAGAACCTGATGACCCAGGGCATGGTCAAGGATGAGCACGGCGACACCATGTCAAAGTCAAAGGGTAACGTGGTACCTCCAAGCTCTGTCATTGAGCCTTACGGTGCAGATACTATGCGTCTTGCCATTCTCTTTGTTGCTCCACCAGAGAAGGATTTTGACTGGGACGAGAAGGTCGTTGCAGGTGCAAACCGCTTTATCAAGCGCGCATGGCGTGTAGTTTGGGAGCTTTCTCGCACCGCTGATGCTTCTGCCGTACTTGACCACACAGCTTTGGATGCAAAGTCGCTTGAGCTCAACCGCGTCCTCAACGCTATGGGAATCCGCTGTACCACCGAGTTTGACAAGGGCCAGTTCAACACTGCTATTTCTGCAGTTATGGAGCTGGTTAATGCAGCAAGCGCCTACATCAACGAGGTTCCTGCAGAGTCCAGAGATGCTGCACTTTGCTACAAGGTTGCAAATGATGTTGTTTCCATGCTGGCTCCAATCATTCCTCACTGGGCAGACGAGCTCAGCCACGAGGCTCTGGGTAAAGGCGCACCTGTCTATCACCAGCCTTGGCCAGAGTTTGACCCAGAGCAGGCAAAGAGCAACACCGTTGAAATTGCTGTTCAGCTTAAGGGTAAGGTCCGCGCTCGCATTGAGGTCGCTGCCGATGCTTCTGAGGAAGAGCTCACTGCAGCCGCAACTGAGGCAATTGCCGATCAGCTTGAGGGTAAAGAGATTAGAAAAGTCATTGTTGTTAAGGGCCGACTTGTGAATATCGTTGCCTAACAGCAAAAACACTTGACGAGAAGCCCTTTATCTCGTAAGATATCTCTAAACGTAGTTGTTATTAGTTGGAAGTGGGGTTGAGTTTTGACCCCGCTTCCTTTCTGTATGTAGATGAGGAGGTCAAATGCAAAACGAAGGTGCAACACAGAAAATCTTGTCCGCACTCGAGCAGGCTGCACTCAATCACCACATTGATATTGTTGATGTTGAGATTGTTGGTTCTTCTAAGAATCCTGTGGTCAGAGTAAGAATTGACCATGATGATGAGACAGCAGAGACCATTTCTCTTGATGAGGTTGCTCAAGAAACTTCATGGATCTCAGAGACCATAGATGAGCTTGATCCTTTCCCAGCATCATTTACCTTGGAGGTTTCTTCTCCAGGAATGGCTCGTCCGCTTCGCCGCGCAAAAGACTTTGAGCGCTTTGCAGGAGAAGAGATTCAGCTTCAGACTACCGCCACAGAGGGACGCCGTAAATTTACCGGCAAACTCTTGGGCATTGAGGGTACAACTATCTCAATCCAGACAGAAGATGAAGTCTGTACTGTTGATTTGTCTGAGTTAAAGAAGTGCGTTATTAAACCAGTTTTTGATTTCTCGGCCTCAGCCAAGAAGTAGATAGAGAGGATTATTCATGGCATCTGAAATGATGGAAGCTTTGATGTTGCTTTGCCAGGAGAAGCACATCGATGAGTTGTATCTTCTGGACCGTTTGGAGCAGTCTCTGGCAAAAAGCTATGCTGACGTCCTCCATCTTGATTTTGGCGCCCGTGTCACCATTGATAGGGCTACCGGCCGTGTCTACGTCTATGAGCTTGTTCCTAAGGGTGAGCCAGATGAGGAGACTGGTGAGTACACTGAGTTTGACGAGGTAGACGTAACTCCTCCAGATACCAGCCGTATTGCTGCACAGCATGCTAAGGCAGAGATTAAGACCCTTGTGCGCAATGCTGCCCGTGCTCAGATTTATGATGAGTTCCGTGGCCGTATTGGTGACATCATCACAGGTACTGTTCTTCAGTCCACTCCTGATTTCACCATCATTAAGATTCGTGAGGGCGTTGAGGCAGAGCTTCCACACTTTGATCAGCGCCGTTTCCCTGATGAGCGCGATGAGCGTCCAGCAGGCGAGCGTTACCTTCACAACCAGCGCATCAAGGCAATTATCGTTGACGTCCGCGATCCTAATGCAACTCAGCCAGCAGTTCGTGGTGAGCGTCAGCGTCCACCAATTGTTGTTTCTCGTACTCATCCAGATCTTATCCGTCGCCTCTTTGAGCTTGAGGTTCCAGAGGTTTATGACGGTGTTGTAAGCATTCGCTCCATTGCTCGTGAGGCCGGTGTCCGTTCTAAGATTGCCGTTTCTTCCGTTGACGAGCGCCTTGATCCAGTTGGTGCTTGCGTTGGTCCTAAGGGCAGCCGTGTTCGCACCGTAGTTTCTGAGCTTCGTGGAGAGCGCGTTGACGTTGTGCCTTGGTTTGACGATGCTGCTCGTTGCGTTGCATCTGCACTTTCACCTGCACGTGTTTCTCGCGTTATTGTTGATGGCGCTACGGGACATGCAACCGTTATTGTTCCTGATGATCAGCTGTCTTTGGCTATTGGTAAAGAGGGCCAGAACGCTCGTCTTGCTGCTCGTCTGACTGGTCTTCACATTGACATCAAGAACGAGTCCCTTGCTGCAAGCATTTTGAACAACCTTCCTGAGGTTGTTGAAGAGACTGTTGACGAGGAAGAGATTGCTCATCGTTGTAAGTATGTGAGCCCTAACGGAACTCCTTGCCGCAATATGGCAAGACCTGGTTCTGATTTCTGTGGCATTCATGATGACATGGAGAATGCAGAGATTTCTTCCGATCCAGACTCACTGATCTAAGCAACTACCTGTAACTATCCCGTCAACCGGAAGGTTTTCATATATGGCAAAAATGCGTGTACATGACCTTGCCAAAGAATATGGTATGCAGAGCAAAGAATTGCTCGAGCACCTTGCGGACATGAAGATTCCTGCAAAGTCTGCTTCTTCTACGCTTGAAGATGCATATATTTCTATTGTTCGTAAGAAACTCCAGCCTATTATGGAGGCTCGTGCCGCTGAAATCGCAGCTCAGAAGGCTGCCGAGGAAGAGGCTGCTGCCAAAGAGGCAAAGGCTGCTGCAGAGGTAGCAGAGGCTGAGCGTCTTGCTGCAGAGGCAAGGCGTGAGGCTGAGCGTGCTGAAGAAGAGAAGAAGCGCGCAAAAGAAGAGGCTGCTCGTAAGAAAGAAGAGGAGCGCCGCCGCGCTGAGGAAGAGAAGAAGCGTCTTGAGGCCGAAGAGGCTGAGCGTAATCGCGTAAAGGACACTGCTCCTAAGGTTGCTCCTTCCTTCAATAACCTGCTTGATCAGATTGCTCAGCAGGAAGAGGTCTTGAAGCAGCAGGCAGCAGAGTCCGCTGCTCAGAAGAAGGCCGAGAAGGGACCTAGAAACCACGCTCGCGCTAATGCAAGCGAGGCAAGTGGTGCTCCTTCTCGTCATAACTTCAAGAACGAGCGCGATGACGCCTCCATGTCTGATGAGCGTCCAAATGGTAAGCGTAAGAAGAACCGTCGTGGCGGAGATGACGGTGAAGACCGTTATAGCCGTATGGCGCGTGAGGCTGAGGCTTACAACAGAAGCCGCGTTTTGGATGAGGCTCGCGTTGCTATTGAAGAGGCAAGCCGTGAATCCACTGGTCGCCGTAAAAAGCGTAAAGAGCGTCGTCAGAAGCAGGCTGCAGAGGCTGCTATGGAGCAGCGTATTGAGGAAGCACTTGCAAATGACCAGGATATTTCCCAGCTTGATACCGTAAAGGTTCCTCAGGGCTCTACTGTCTCTGAACTGGCTGAGCTCCTTGGCGTTTCTGCAAATGACATCATTAAGCGTCTGTTCCTGCTTGGCAATCCTCTGACGCTTACCGAGACTATGTCTGATGAGCTTATTGAGATTGTTGCTGATGACCTTGGTCGCCAGATTAAGATCATGTCCAAGGAAGAGGAGAATTCCTTCACTTTCTACGATGATCCTAAGGACTTGAAGCCACGTCCTCCAGTAGTTACCGTCATGGGTCACGTTGACCACGGTAAGACATCGCTTCTGGATGCAATCCGTCACACTGGCGTTGCAGCTGGCGAGGCCGGCGGCATTACACAGGCAATCGGTGCTTCTCAGGTCACCATTAACGGCCGTGAGATTACTTTCATCGATACCCCAGGTCACGAGACCTTTACCGCTATGCGTGCTCGTGGTGCAAAGGTTACCGATATTGTCATTCTGATTGTTGCTGCAGACGACGGCGTTATGCCTCAGACCATTGAGTCTATTAACCACGCAAAGGCAGCTGGCGTTCCAATTGTTGTTGCTGTCAACAAGATTGATAAGCCAGGCGCAGATCCTACCCGCGTTCGTCAGGAGCTCACCGAGTATGGTGTTATTCCTGAGGAGTGGGGCGGACAGAACATGTTTGTTGACATCTCCGCTAAGCAGAATTTGGGCATCGACGATCTTCTCGAGACCATTCTTTTGCAGGCAGATGTCCTTGAGCTGAAGGCAAACCCAGACACCTTTGCTTCTGGTAACGTTCTTGAGGCTAAGCTTGACCGTGGTCGCGGTTCTGTTGCTACTGTTTTGGTTACACGCGGTACACTCCACATCGGCGATGCTCTTGTTGCTGGTATGGCCTTTGGCCGCGTCCGTGCAATGCTTGATCCTAAGGGCAACGCAGTCACTACCGCAGGTCCTTCTGACGCAGTTGAGATTCTTGGTCTGCAGACCGTTCCTGGCGCAGGCGATGAGTTCCGCGTCTTCCAGGAGGAGCGCGACGCTCGAGAGCTTGCTGACCAGCGCGCTCTTAAGGCTCGTATTGAAGAGCAGAACCGTGTTAAGCACGTTACCCTCGAGAACCTCTTTGACACCATGGCTGACCGTGACGTCAAGGAACTCAACCTCATCATCAAGGCTGATGTTCAGGGCTCCATCGAAGCTCTCCAGGATTCCCTGGACAAGATGGACCAGTCCGAGGTTCGCATCAGCACCATCCACTCTGCTGTTGGTGGAATCACCGAGACCGACGTTGTTCTCGCTGATGCATCCAATGCAATCATCATTGGCTTTGGTGTCCGTCCAGATGCAAAGGCCAAGCTTGCTGCAGAGCGCGTAGGCGTTGAGATTAGAACCTATAGCGTCATCTACAAGGCAATCGAAGAGATTGACGCAGCTCGTATTGGTATGCTTAAGCCAACTGAGCAGGAAGTCCAGACCGGCGTTGCTGAGGTTCGCGATACCTTCAAGGTTCCTAAGGTTGGTATTGCTGCAGGTTGCATGATTTCTGAGGGCGAGATTTCTCGCGACGATAACATCCGCCTTATTCGTGACGGCTTTGTTGTCTACGACGGAAAGATTGCATCGCTCAGGCGCTTCAAAGACGACGTTAAGAGCGTTAAATCCGGCTATGAATGCGGTATTGGCCTTGAGAACTTCCAGGACATCAAGCCTGGCGACCAGCTTGAGGGCTATCGCATTGAGCAGGTGGCTCGTACCGAGTAAGAAGGGACAGCATGAAACAGAATCAGTTTTCTCGTCGTACCAATGAGATTGCTCGAGAAAAGCTTAGCTGGATCCTTTTGTTTGAAATTTCCGACCCTGATCTCCAGCTTGTGACTGTCACAAGCTGTGAGGTCTCGGTTGATAAGTCCTTTATGCGCGCGTATGTAAGCTGTGAGCCTGATCGCTACGAGAAGGTCCTCGCAGCTCTCAAGCGTGCAAAGGGTAGGATTCGCTCGCTTTTGGGTCATGCGCTGAACTGGCGTGTTACCCCTGAGCTTGATTTCAAAATTGATACCACTACCGATGAGGCTGAACGCATTGCTCAGGCACTTGAGGTAGTTCCACCAACTCTTGGTGTCGAGAAAGACGAGTTTGGATACCCTCTAGCTTCTGATGAAGAGAATTCTGACGAGGAGGCGTAAGTAAGTGACGTCACTGAATACAAAAGTCAGTCGTCCAGAGTTTGACGAGGTTACAGCTCTGATTGAGCAGGCCTCGTCAATCGTTGTTTGCGCACATACGTCTCCTGATGGAGATGCGATTGGCTCTGGATTAGCACTTTCTTCCATTATTCAGAGAAGATGGCCTAGCAAAACTGTCACCAATCTTTTGGCAGATGCTGATGGGGAAGTACCACGTATATACAAGTTTCTTGATGGTACTGAGAGCTTTGTGCCTGCAAATAAGTACGAGGGTACTCCAGACCTTTTTATCTGCGTAGACCTTTCTACTGCAGGACGTTTGGCTGATGCAGAAGCGCTGATGGAACGCTCTAAGACGGTAGCTGTACTTGACCATCACCCCTATAACAGCGTGTATTGGAATGCGGGACTCGTGCGTCCTGATGCAGCGGCAACCGGTGTCATTATCACCGAGTTTGCCTGTCATTTGGGTACAGAGCTTGTTCCATCAGAGGCACAATGCCTTATGTGCGCTCTGGTAACTGATACTGGTCGTTTCCAGTACCAAAACGCTGACGGCGAGGCTTTTGAGGTAGCAAGTTTGCTGGTGGAAGCAGGCGCTTCTCCATCTCAGATTGCGCTTCATGTCTACCAGAGTGATCGTTTGGCCTACCTTCACCTTGCCGCAAAGGTTATGGGTCGCATCCGTACTTTTGGTGAGGGTCGCGTTGCTTACAGCTACGTCACCACCGCAGATCTTTCTGCATCAGGAGTTCCTCTTGCCGAGATGGATGGCCTGGTAGACATTGTGCGTTGCGTTGAGGGAACAGAAATTGCCCTCTTCCTCAAAGAGGTTGATGGCGGAAAAGTTCGCGGCAATCTGCGTTCCAAATCTCAGCTAGATATTTCTGGCGTAGCTCGTCAAATGGGTGGCGGCGGACACACTGCAGCTGCAGGCTTTACCGCTGAAGGCACCATTGACGATGTGTTTACCCAGATAGTCCCTCTGCTCATCGATCTTCTCGCGCTTGACAAGGAGTCATAGGTGAAGCGAGGAGCTAGTGGAATTAACGCACTTATTGCTGTTGACAAACCGCTTGGCTTAACCAGCCATGACGTGGTTTCTCGCGTTCGCCGTGCATTTGGCGAGAAACGCGTGGGACACGCAGGCACTTTGGATCCTAATGCAAGTGGCGTGCTGGTAGTGGGCATTGGACTTGCTACAAAGCTTTTGGGCCTTCTGACGCTTGACCGTAAGGGATATGTAGCCGACATTTCGTTTGGGGCTCGTACCTCAACCGACGATGCAGACGGTGAGATTGTGGCCACGGCACCTGTCCCAGCGGAGTTGCGTGATGAAGAGTTTGCTCGTGCTGCATGCGCAAAGCTGGTGGGTACGGTAGACCAGCTTCCACCTGTAGTTTCTGCAATCTCAGTTGATGGCAAACGCGCTTATCAGCTTGTTCGTGAAGGTAAGACGCCAGAGCTTGCGGCTCGTAGAGTCTCTATTTACGACGCTACGCTTTTGGCAGTGCGCAAACCTTCTACTACGGATGAATCACTGGTATGGACGGTTGCGTTTGACGTTTCAAAAGGCACCTACATTAGAAGTCTTGCTCGAGACCTTGGTCAGTCTCTTGGAACAGAGGCTCATATTAGTGGCCTGAGAAGGACGTTCTCTGGTCCAATCACACTTGGGAGCTGCGCTTTATTAGAAGAGCTTGAACAAAGCCCAGCTCAGGTGCTTGAAGATAAACGCCTCAATCCAACTGAGGTTCTGGGATACCCTGTGCACAGGTTGACTGCAGCAGAATACAAGTGTGTTGAGGTTGGAAAGCGTTTTGGTATTCCAGAAGATCTCTCTGAGATTGCTCATAACTCACTGGTCAGCCTTGTGTGGAATGATGCTCTTGTAGGAATTTGGACAAGGCAGGGCTCCTGCCTTGTCTGTCAGACAAACTTCTCTCAAGGTATTTTGTGTAAGTAAGGATGCACGTTGAACAAGGTAGAACGCATAGTACAATCCGTCTTGTATGGAAGTGAGTTGCCGGCTCCACGTGAGCTTGGTGATGCTGACTTCTATACCTTGCGTTCTGACTGCTACAGGCAGCCTTGCGTGTGCGTGCTTGGTGTCTTTGACGGACTTCATGAGGGCCACCAAGGGCTTCTCGCCAGCGCAAAAAAGGACGCCGAAGCTCGCAATGTACCACTTGTTGCTGTGACGTTTTTACCAGACCCTGTTGAGGTGCTGTTTGATGGATCACCTCGGCGGTTGCTCTCGGGAGAAGATAGACTTCGCGCGCTTGCCGCATGGGGAGTGGACGGCATTTTGGTACACCACTTTACCCTCGAGTTTGCGGCATTGAGCGCTACGCAATACGTCGAGGACAAGCTGCTTCCAAGTGTCTCGGCTGTGTCCGTTCATGTGGGTTCTGACTTTGGCCTGGGCGCACAAGGTGCTGAGGGAAGCGCGTTGCTCACCTCGCTTGGGTATAAGCATGGCTTTGAAGTTCACGCCCATGAGCTCTTTTGCTCAGGTGGACAGAAAATTTCTGCAACTCGCATTAGGGACTTGCTTGAGCAGGGTAAAGTTGAGGAAGCAGCAAGCCTGTTGGGCCGCTGGCACTTTGTGAGTGGCGTAGTCAAACACGGTCGAGGCCAGGGTACTGGTTTTGGTTTTCCAACTGCAAATGTTTCGCTTGACCTGCGTGATTGCATTCCTCAAGATGGCGTGTATGCGTGCTATGTGGTTCACGGCGCAACAGCATGGCCCGCTGCGGTTAATGTGGGAAAAGCTCCGTCATTTGAGTCTCAAACAGAACCTTTACTTGAAGCTAACCTCCTAGGTTTTAGCGGGAACTTATATGATTCGCAGGTTCAGACGGTATTCGTGAAGAGACTGAGGGAATCTAAAAAATTTGATTCACTTGAAGAGCTCAAGTGTGCCGTTCGTGGAAATATAGATTGGGTAGCCCAGAATCTGGGTACGACTTCATATAACTTAGGAAGCGGGGAGGTGGAAGATGATAACTGACGAAGATAAAGAGCGCGTAAGACAAGCCACAGATTTTGTCACGCTTGTTTCCGAGACAGTTGAGCTAAAACCCCGAGGTCAGGACTATTGGGGATGCTGTCCTTTCCACCAAGAAAAAAGCCCTTCATTTAAGATAAATCCTTCTACGGGTCTCTGGCACTGCTTTGGCGCTTGCTCCGAAGGTGGAGATGTCTTTAGTTATGTCATGAAGCGAGAAAATCTAGATTTTCCTGACGCTATCAGATATCTTGCCGATAAAGCTGGAATTACCCTTTCAGAAGAAGCTCATGTTTCTAAGGGTCCCCGCAAGAATCGCTTAATTGAGTGCCTTACTGAGGCCGAGAATTACTTCCACTCCATGCTTATGCGCGGAAGGGGAGAAGGTCCTGAGGCGGCGCGTGCATATCTCTCTGGTCGCGGATTTGGAGCGGCTGTCTGCAAGCGCTGGAAGCTAGGATATGCACCTGGCAGAGGCGCGCTTGTAGCGCACCTGCGTAAATGTGGCTATACCACGCAAGAGATGATTGCTGCAAACCTTGCCGTTGAGCGCAATGGTCGCATCAGCGACTGGTTCTATGATCGAGTGATGTTTCCTATTCATGATGAGCAGGGAAGAACTATTGCTTTTGGCGGTCGAATTACTAAAAAGGTAGAAAACGCTCCTAAGTACCTTAATACCAGGGACACTTCTGTCTTTAATAAAGGTAAACACCTCTTTGCCTACGATGTTGCAAAAGAGACTATTGCTGCCCAGTCCGAGGCTATTATTTGCGAGGGCTATACTGATGTTATTGCCATGCATGAGGCTGGTTTTACCAACACTGTGGCAGCTTTAGGCACTGCATTTACGTCTGAGCACGTCAAACTCATCGATCGCCAGCGTGCACGCAAAATCATTTGCATGTTTGACGGTGATGCTGCAGGTCAACACGCTGCTGCTCGTGCCATTAAATTTATCGATAAAACAACCGCTGCGTTTCTCTGTGTTGTTTTGCCAAATAACCAGGACCCCATGGAGTTTCTCGCCGAATCAGGTGCAGATAAGCTACGTCCTATCTTAGATGCAGCTCGTCCGCTTATGGACTTTGTCTTTGATGCCACAACAGCTCAGTTTGACTTATCTGTACCCGGTGGTCGAGTCAAAGCGCTTGAGGCTTTAGCGTCTCTGTTGGCCCCGCTCAAGACATCGGTGCTGCTGAGCGAGTATGCACTTCGTGTGTCCGATTTGCTTCATATTGATGTCGAGGAAGCAAAGCGCGCAATTAAGGCCGCGCCTATTCAAGATGACGCTGCAGATTCGCGCACTTCAAAGATGGCGCGCAAACAGCCTCAGAAGAACATCTATACCTCTTCGTATAATTCTGCTCCTAAAACTTCAGCTTACGCCGAGGGTCCTTCATACGATGATGTTCCACCGTATGACGAGGTGTCTCCGTATGATGACCCATCATCGTATAGCGTTTCTGCTGATACGTATGAGCCACGAGGCTCGCAGGGTCTCTCCGCAGAAGATCGCAGGCAGGTTAACTCAGAGCTTGAGCTCTTAAGTGCTATGGCAACAAACTTGTCTTTAGTGCGAGAGTATCAAGACCGTATTGCAGACTTTGTCTGGGCCGATGCTCGCCATCAAACCATGGCATGGGCCATGCTTGCAACTCCAGAGGGCGCTACGCCAGCGCAGGTTGTTGCCGCGGCTGCGGCTGTTGAGCCAAATGCGGCAGCTATTCTTTCTTCTGGTCGCGTGATATCTGAGGGCAACTCCGATACACGTCGTTCGCTTGAGTTTATTGTGGACACGGTTGACTACTACTCGGTACAGCGTAAATTGCGAGAAATTCGATCAAATTTGCGCTCCAGTTCTTATGCAGGGGAGTCTTCAAGCGGAACACTTGCTGAAGAGCAACTTGCTGCTGCGCAGGAGCTTCAGACACGAGCTCTTGAGCTAGGCAAGAGGCTTACTTCGGGGCAATAGAAAATACTCATTTTATGGGGATGCTACTCATCTGATTTTTTATAAATTAAAATGAATAGTTTGATTAGGTAGAGAAACTTTTGGGTATAAAGATTTGCGCTAATCTATCGAAAGGATATTTGTGGCTGCAAAAAAGGCAAATGAAGAGGTCAAACTCTCAGATGAGCTTACTAAAATTGTTGATGATCTGGTAAGTTCTTCAAAGTCTAACGGTAGTATCAGCGAAGACGATATTCAGGTTGCCATTCGTGACGTTGACGTTAACGATGATGAGCTTTCTGACCTGTATGATTCGCTGCGCGTTAAAGGTGTAGAGATTACTACCGCATCTGAAGCAACCGTTTCTTTCGCCATTGAAGATGACACCGTAGAGGATGATTTTTCATCCGATGATGACATGGATGACTCATCTGATTTTGAAGATGAAGATGATGAAGATTTTGATGCCGTAAATGAGGCACGTGAGGTCAAAGAGGCTCTCCGCTCTGTTTCTAAGGCAAAAGTCTCTAAGCCAAAACGTTCTTCTCGCGCTCGTGCTCGTCGCTCAGATACCACCACGGTTATGCTTACCGGCGATCCTGTCCGCATGTATCTTAAAGAGATTGGTAAGGTAGACCTGCTTACTGCATCAGAAGAGGTTCACCTTGCTATGAAGATTGAGGCAGGTACTGCAGCTTCCCAGAAGCTGGAGGACTTTGAGGATGGCCTCATCGAGCTCAACCGTGCAGAGCAGCGCCGCCTCATGCGTATTGAGTCCGTAGGACTTGACGCTAAGCAGCAGCTTATCTCTGCAAACCTTCGTCTTGTCGTCTCAATTGCTAAGCGCTATGTTGGCCGTGGCATGCTGTTCCTCGATCTTATCCAGGAAGGTAACCTGGGTCTTATTCGTGCTGTCGAGAAGTTCGACTACACCAAGGGCTTTAAGTTCTCAACATATGCTACATGGTGGATTCGCCAGGCAATTACCCGTGCTATTGCGGACCAAGCTCGTACCATTCGTATTCCTGTTCACATGGTAGAGACCATCAATAAGCTTATCCGTGTTCAGCGTCAGCTTCTACAAGATCTTGGTAGAGATCCTTCTCCAGAAGAGATTGGCGCAGAAATGGGTATGTCTCCTGATCGCGTCCGCGAGATTCAGAAGATTAGCCAGGAGCCCGTCTCTCTTGAGACGCCTATTGGTGAAGAAGAAGATTCCCAGCTTGGAGACTTTATTGAAGACTCTTCAGCTGTTGCTCCACCAGATGCAGCTTCTGATTCAATGCTTCGTGAGCAGCTTGAGCAGGTTCTTGATGGTCTTGCTGATCGTGAGCGTAAGGTTATTAAGTTCCGCTTTGGTCTTGAGGACGGTCATCCTCGTACCCTTGAAGAGGTAGGCAAGGAGTTTGGCGTTACGCGTGAGCGTATTCGTCAGATTGAGTCCAAGACCTTGGCAAAGCTTCGTCATCCTTCTAGGTCCGGTCGTCTTAAGGACTACATGGAGGAGTAGCTTCTTGGTTTAGGTATGCAAGAGATTGTGCAAGAAGAATTTGACTAAATTTTTTCTAAAAAATGCTTGCATGGTTTGGAATGTCTCTCTATACTTAAACACCGCTGAGAAGCACACATATTCCCCGATGGCGCAGCGGTAGCGCAGCTGACTGTTAATCAGCGTGTCGCAGGTTCAAATCCTGCTCGGGGAGCCAGAATTTTCAAGACCAGGCAATGCCTGGTCTTTTTTGTTTAAAGAATCGTTCTGCTTTTCTCGCATTAGGCAGATTTTTATTCACAAATTTGAAGAGGACGTTTTTCTCGACAATTTGGTCATTTGACCGATTTTTCTTTATTTATCCTCAAAAACTTCAAAATTGATACCGTAAAAGGTACAAAACATAACGCTTACGGTATTTCTGCAACCGTTGAGCGACATCTCACAGAGAGCTGTGATGAGATTTGTTAACGTACTCATTAAGGTCAGAGTTATGCAAAAGGCATAACAAATGAGAAAGGTCACTACTATGGATGTGTCTCGTCGCAGTTTTCTAAAGTTCTGTGGTCTAGGCGTTCTTAGCGTTGGTGGATCTAGCGTTCTTGCAGCTTGCGCACCTAGCGAGAAAAAAGAGGAAGGCGCTAAAGATGCAAAGGTAGAGAACAAGGATAAGCCTGTTGTCTTCTTCAACCGTCAGCCTTCTAACAGCTCAACCGGTGAGCTTGATACAAACACTCTTAACTTCAACAAAGACACCTATTACGTTGGCTTTGATGCAGTTCAGGGTGCAGAGCTCCAGGGTCAGATGGTTCTTGATTACATCAAGGCTCACGCAGCTGAGCTTGATCGTAACAAGGATGGCATCATTGGTTACGTTCTTGCAATTGGTGACATTGGTCACAACGACTCTATCGCTCGTACTCGTGGTGTCCGTAAGGCACTTGGTACTGGCATCGAGAAGGACGGCAAGATTATTTCTGATCCAGTAGGCACCAACACTGACGGCTCCGCTTCTGTTGTTCAGGACGGCAAGCTTGAGGTTGGCGGCAAGTCCTACACCATCCGTGAGCTTGCTTCTCAGGAGATGAAGAACACCGCTGGTGCAACATGGGATGCTGCAACCGCTGGTAACGCAATTGCTGCTTGGTCTTCTTCCTTCGGCGATCAGATTGATGTTGTTGTTTCCAACAACGACGGTATGGGCATGTCCATCTTCAATGCATGGTCAAAGGCTCAGAAGGTCCCAACCTTTGGTTACGACGCTAACTCTGACGCTGTTGCAGCTATTGCTGACGGCTATGCAGGCACCATTTCCCAGCACCCAGATGTTCAGGCTTACCTGACTCTCCGTCTGCTCCGCAACGCTCTTGACGGCGCTGATATCAACACCGGCATTGAGTCCGCAGACGATGCTGGCAACAAGATTGACTCCAAGGACTACAAGTATGTTGCAGAGCAGCGTTCTTACTACGCTCTCAACCTTGCAGTTACCGCTGAGAACTACAAGGACAACCTTGACGCAACCACTACTTACAAGGATGCTTCCGCTCAGCTGAGCGCAGACAAGCACCCAGAGAAGAAGGTTTGGCTCAACACCTACAACTCTGGCGACAACTTCCTTGGTTCAACCTATGTACCACTGCTCAAGAAGTATGCTCCACTGCTCAACCTCAACGTTGAGTTCATCGCAGGCGATGGCCAGACTGAGTCCAACATTACCAACCGTCTTGGCAACCCTGACGAGTACGATGCATTTGCATTCAACATGGTTAAGACCGACAACGGTTCTTCCTATACCCAGCTGCTTAAGTAATTAAGTAGTCGATAGCACGAAACAATACCGGAGGGGAGACACCTGCTCTCCTCCGGTGTTCTCGCGAATAAGCGCAATAACTTAGCGAGATAAGGGGTGATTACATGGCAGATACAGAAAACGATATCGTTCTAACAATTGATGGAATGAGCAAGTCCTTTGGACGTAACCGCGTTCTGGATCACATTTCAATGAACGTACGCCGTGGAACCGTTATGGGTCTTATGGGAGAGAACGGCGCAGGCAAATCTACCATGATGAAGTGCCTGTTTGGTACGTATCAAAAAGATGAAGGCAAGATATTTCTTGACGGCAAAGAGGTTAGTTTTTCTGGACCAAAAGACGCACTTGAGAATGGCGTCGCAATGGTTCACCAGGAGCTTAACCAGTGCCTTGATAGAAATGTTGTAGATAACTTGTTCCTTGGTCGCTATCCCGTTAATGCAATGGGTGTTGTCGACGAGGGACGCATGAAAAAAGAGGCTAACGAGCTCTTCAGGCGTCTTGGTATGACCGTAGACCTGACTCAACCTATGAAGAACATGTCAGTATCTCAGCGTCAAATGTGCGAGATTGCAAAGGCAATTTCTTACAACGCTAAGATTATTGTTCTTGATGAGCCTACTTCTTCACTTATGACTCAAGAGGTCGAGAAACTCTTTGAGATGATTCATATGCTCAAAGAGCAGGGAATTTCTTTGGTCTACATCTCTCACAAGATGGATGAGATCTTTGAGATTTGCGACGACATTTCAGTTCTTCGTGACGGTAAGCTTGTTATGACCAAGCGCTCAAATGAGACCAACATGAATGAACTCATCTCGGCAATGGTCGGCCGCTCACTTGAGAATCGCTTCCCAGATGTTACTAACACACCTGGTAAGACATATCTTTCTATTCAGCACCTTTCAACTAAATATGAGCCATACCTTCAAGACGTCACTTTTGATGTAAAGAAGGGTGAGATTTTTGGTTTGTATGGTCTTGTCGGCGCTGGTAGAACAGAGCTTCTTGAAACAATCTTTGGTGTTAGAACAAGGGCCGCCGGTCGTGTCTACGTCAACGAGCACCTTATGAACTTCTCGACAGCTGCAGAGGCAATGGACCACGGTTTTGCCATGATTACCGAGGAGCGCAAGGCAAACGGCCTGTTCCTTAAGGGTGACCTGACGTTTAACACAACCATTGCAAACTTGAATCAGTATAAGGCTGGTCCAATTCTTTCTGATCCTAAGATGACTAAGGCTACCGTCAATGAGCTCAAGGTTATGAACACCAAGGCTCAGGGTCCATCAGACTTGATTTCAAGTCTTTCTGGCGGCAACCAGCAGAAGGTCATTTTTGGTAAATGGCTCGAGCGCTATCCACAGGTTTTCCTGATGGACGAGCCTACTCGTGGTATTGATGTTGGTGCTAAATATGAGATCTACCAGCTCATTATTGATATGGCTAAGAGCGGTACCACTATTATCGTAGTCTCTTCGGAGATGCCAGAGATTCTGGGAATTACTAACCGAATTGGCGTTATGTCCAACGGTAGACTCTCGGGCATTGTAAATACCAACGAGACAAATCAAGAAGAACTCCTGCGCCTCAGCGCAAAGTACCTGTAGGAGAGGATGATATAAATGCCAAAAACAGGTGGATCTGTTCTGACGGCCGAGCAGGAAAAAGAGCTGCTAAAGCCTATTGATCAGAAGATTGGTTCCATTCAGGCTCAGATTGATGAGCTTCGCGCAAATGGTACCAACAAAGTAATTTCAACACTAAGCGCTATTGAGTCAACAAAGCGCGATAAGTCTATCTCCGCCGAAGAGCGCAACACGCTTATCGAGGGCTACAAGGCTGAGCTGGAGCTTGCAAAGAAGGTTGAGTCCGAGAATAGCGCTCAGGTCTCCAAGCTTATCGCAGAGGCCGAAGCTTATCTTAAGGAGCACTACAAGAACGAGTACCTGGAGCCTGTAAAGGCTAGCTGTGCTCTTGAGAAGGAGCAGGCTAAGCAGAACTACGCTGCTGCTCTTGAGCGCCTCAAGAAGGAGCATGAAGAGGCTGTCAGCAAGACTTCTGACGCTCAAGAAATCAAAGACGAGAAGTACGTCTATAAGAACCGTCAGTTTGATGCAAAGGTCAACTATCAGAAAGACCTTCAGCGCATCAAAGACCGTGCTCATAATGCGTTTAGTCATGAGTATCACCTCATCGACCTTCTCAGGATGTCTAAGTTCACTCCACTGGAGTCTCAGGCTCAGAAGTGGGAGAACTACAAGTACACCTTCAACACCCGTTCATTCTTGCTTCAGAACGGTCTGTACATTGTTATTCTCCTGGTATTCATTGCCCTTTGTATCATTACCCCAGCAGTCAAGGGCACTCAGCTCCTGACATACTCCAACGTCATCAACATTCTTCAGCAGGCATCGCCTCGAATGTTCTTGGCTCTTGGTGTAGCTGGATTGATTCTGCTTACCGGTACTGACCTTTCCATTGGTCGTATGGTTGGTATGGGCATGACCGCTTCAACCATCATCATGCACCAGGGCATCAATACTGGTCAGGTCTTTGGTATCACGTTTGACCTTACTGGTATTCCAATTCCTGTCAGAATCATCATGGCTTTGGTTACCTGTATTGTTCTCTGCACCTGCTTTACCAGTATCGCTGGCTTCTTTACTGCTAAGTTTAAGATGCACCCATTCATCTCGACCATGGCTAACATGCTGATTATCTTTGGTATTGTTACCTATGCAACAAAGGGTGTTTCGTTTGGTGCTATCGAGCCATCTATTCCAGACATGGTCATTCCACGAATTGGTAAATTCCCATCCATCATTCTGTGGGCAATCGCAGCTATTGCTATTGTTTGGTTCATCTGGAACAAGACCACCTTTGGTAAGAATCTCTATGCAGTAGGTGGAAACCCTGAGGCAGCAGCTGTTTCCGGTATCTCTGTCTTTAGAGTTATGGTTGGCGCTTTTGTTATGGCTGGTATCCTCTACGGATTTGGTTCATGGCTCGAGTGCATGCGTATGGTCGGCTCTGGTTCCGCAGCTTACGGCCAGGGTTGGGACATGGACGCAATCGCAGCCTGCGTTGTTGGTGGCGTCTCGTTCACCGGTGGTATTGGTAAGATCTCCGGTGTTACCGTGGGTGTTCTTATCTTCACCGCACTGACTTACGCACTGACCATTCTTGGTATCGACACCAACCTGCAGTTTGTCTTCTCGGGCGTCATTATTCTGACCGCTGTCACCCTTGACTGCTTGAAGTACGTCCAGAAGAAGTAGCTGGCGCTCCCGCGCCGCGCGCCGCAAGTTCGGAAACGCAGCGCAAGTGTGGAAAGCCTGCTATTACGTGCAAGTTTCGAGGCGTCTACTCACGTAGACGCCTCTTTTTTTGGCGAAAGACAGCGCTTGCACGTTAATGAAAAGTGACTTTACGGGAAATTTAAAAACTAGCTGGTAAAACGCTGTATCAATTTAGACATATGTCCTTTTAGAATTTTCGCAACACACCTAAGTCGGATAATCTGCAATTTTTGTCCTGGAAAGCACACCTATGGCTGATATTCTGCAGATTTAAAGGGAAATAACACACCTATGTCGGAAAATATGTTAACTATCGACAGATTATCCGACTTTACTGTGGTCGTGCCTCTCAAAGCCTGCAGAATGTCCGACATAGATGTGCTCGAAGCGTTGAACAGAGTTTTCTGCGACAGATTATCCGACGTAGATGTGCTCGAAGCGTTGAACAGGGCTATCTGCGACAGATTATCCGACATAGGTGTGTTAGAAGGGTCAAATCAGATCCCACATCCAACAGAATATCTGACTTTGCTGTGCTTGAGCGTTCTTTAACTGTCGTGGGCTGACGATTTGGCGGTAAAAAACAAGAGAGCCGATTTTCTCGGCCCTCTTGCTGGGTGATCTTTGCGATTGCGAGATACGTTATTGCACGTGGAGCATCGTGAGCTACGAACGAACCTGTGGACGGTAGTAGCTACAGAGACTCGAGGAAGCGATGCTGTGCTGCTCGTCCTTCTTCGTTCCACTTGAATACGCCGGCGTCTTCAAGGACGTGCGAGAAGACAATGCCAACTTCGTCGTAAATGTACTTCTTGAGCTGCTCGGATGAGAGAGAAGAGATGTCCTTCTTCGAAGCCGCATCTTTGCTAGAACCGTCGCCCTGCTCAAGCAGCTTGGCGTAGATCTGGCGAGCCCAATCGGCATGAGAGATGGTGGTGGAGTCCGTAGTCAGCTGTCCATAGACTGCGTTAGCTTTCTTGCCATTTGCCAGGCACTGCTCCATTACAGACTGAACTTTATTGAGCTCTGGCACAAGACGAGGCGGAAGCACGGCAAGTCCCATGACCTCGATGAGTCCGATATTTTCTTTCTTGATGTGGTGATACTCAGCATGTGGATGGAAGATGCCAAGCGGATGCTTTTCACTGGTAACGTTGCAGCGCAGCGCAAGAAAGACCTCGTAGCTGCCGCTCTCAAGCTTGCGAACAACAGGGGTAACCGTGTTGTGGGGCTCGCCGTCAGTTTCCGCATAAACAGAGACAGATTCGTCGGTATAGCTGCGCCATGCGGTGATGATAAACTCTGCAGCTTTGAGTGTTTCTTCTCGACTGGTAGAGGAGAGGCGAAGAACGGAGAGTGGCCACTTGAGAATTGCGCCCGCCACCTCGGGGAACTGCTTGAGCTCAAACTCTTCCGCAACTTCTGCACGCATCATAGGGAACTCGTAACGTCCGCCCTGGTAGTGATCGTGCGAGAGGATCGATCCACCCACAATGGGCAGGTCAGCGTTTGAACCAATGAAGTAGTGGGGAAACCTGTCCACAAAGTCAAAGAGGTTGACCAGCGCCTCGTGATCAATGTGCATAGGAATGTGATCCGAGTTCATGGCAATGCAGTGCTCGTTGAAGTATGCGTACGGACTGTACTGGAATCCCCAACGATGCTGGTTGAGCTCAATGGGGATGATGCGCAGGTTCTGCCTGGCAGGATGAGCGCCTGCACCAGACGAAGCGCCGCGTCCAGAATAACCCTCATTATCAAGGCAGAGCTGGCATGCAGGGTACTTCTCGCCAGAAGTGTTTTGAGCCGTTTTAGCTGCAGCAATCTCGCGAGGATCTTTTTCTGGCTTGGAGAGGTTGATGGTAATCTCTAAGTCTCCCCAGGTAGTTGGGGTAGTCCACGTGATATTCCTGGCAATGGCGCTTCTTCTGACATAGCCTGCGTCGCAGCAAAGCGTGTAGAACCAGTCAGTTGCGGCGCGAGGTCCCTCGGCAACGTACAGCTCATTGAAATGGTGCGCCACCTCGGAAGGCTTTGGCAGCAGAAGGCCCATGACGCGCATAGCAAAAGAGTCTTCACCGCTCTGGGTGTTCTCGGCAAGACCGTGAGCAACAGCTAGGCGAGCAAGCTCGGCAAGTGTCTGGTCAAGATTAAACGACGCTAGGTCAATCTTCTCCCAAGGCTTAACGGGGGCGGGCCCCTCGTACGAAAGCATGTCCAACAGCGCGTTATAGCACCAGGTCAAATCCTCAGTTTGAATAAGTCCGCGCTCGCATGCATACGCGACAAGCTGCTGAATGCAAAGTGCGCTTTCATTGTCTGCTACAGCCATTGTGCACAAGCTCCCTGGTCAGAGATGGCGTAGTGGCGGCAGGCGCCTTCGCCAAACCACTGGTTCATTTGTGAAATGAAGGTCTCGACTAGGGCGAGAGGAACAAAGCACTGGATAGAGCCACCAAAACCGCCACCGTGAATGCGAACGGCGCCAGAACCTTTTAAGATGCTCTCGGCCAAACCGAGGGCAAGCATAGCTGGCTGATACGAGCCAGAAGTAGAAACGTTCTGCAGGTACATGCCTGAGCTTGCGCCAGAAGCGTTGGTGAGCGCAATAAAGGACTCAATATCGGAGTTCTGAAGGTCTGTCCACCTCTTATCTACCAGGTCATTCTCGTACCAGTAGTGAATAGCGCGGAGAAGAGCGCGGTCTCCAAGCTCTTCTCGCAATTCAGTAACGCGAGCCTGGAAGTCTTCAACCGGAACCTCAGAGAGGCGTGTCTTGCCAAAGGCTGCTGCAACTTTCTGCATCTCTACGGGAACAGCCGCGTATTCATCTGTGAAGGCAACATGGTCGCAGCCAACATCAACAAGGCAGAGGGCGTAGCCGTAATCCTCAAAGTTAAGGTCCAGCTTTTCTGCCTTGGGCTCTGCAGAATCCTCAAAGTTCATAAAGGCAAGGCCGCCAAGGCAAACAGCAAGCTGATCCATAAGGCCGCAAGGCTTGCCAAAGTAAACGTTTTCTGTGTTCTGGCTCATTTGAGCAAGTTTAACCGCAGAAATCTCGGAGCCACCTTCCCAGAGTGCTTCCATTGCGCGACCTGCTGCAGCCTCAAAAGCAGCAGAGGAAGAAAGTCCACCGCCACCAGGTACGTCGCTTACTACTGCCATGTCAAAACCAGTTGGTTCAAAGCCAAGTTTGACCAGGTTTGCAGCCATGCCGCGAACAATGGCCTTAGTGGTAAGGAACTCATCCTCTGAGGGTTCCAGATTTGTGAAATCTACCTCAAAAGGATCGTATCCAACGCTGGCAACACGAATAACGCCCAGGTTATTAGGTGCGCAAATAGCGTCAATAGCAACATCTAGGGCGCCGGCAATAACATGACCACCCTCGTGATCAGTGTGATTACCAGCAATCTCGGAGCGACCAGGCGCATGTACTGCAAGATAGCGGTCAGCTTTTCCGAACATTTGCTCAAAGTGCTCTTTTGCGCGATTGAGCTGAGCTGTGGTTTTCTCGTCAAACGTGTGAGCCATGGTGTTCCTTTCCCTTTAGTGCTGTGAAGCCAGGTATCTTAAAAGAATCTATAAACAATCTGTGAGCTGTATGGCTGCTCAGGCGTGCATGTGGGCTGAGGCCACTCTACATGGTGAGCGCAATCTGGATAAAACTCGCTCTCAAATGCAAAACCAGCCTGAGGCTTGTAAATAGCGCCGTCTTTTGCACGTGCCTCATCAAGCCAGTTGCCGGTATAAAGATGAGCACCTGGAGCGGTAATTTGAATCTCAAGCGAGCGCCCGCTTTCTGATGTGGCGAGAAGAGCGGGGCGCAACTGACCGTTTTCATAGTTGTTAATGGCAAAGCAGTGATCATAGCCATGAGCAATGTTGAGCTGCTTGTTATCTACACCAAGATCTTTACCAATGGTCTTAGGTGCGCGGAAATCAAAAGGTGTTCCTGCAACAGCATCTATGGTTCCCGCGGAAACTGAGTCTTCTCGTAGAGGCAGATACGAATCTGCATGAATGGTCAGACTATGACCGCAGACATCTCCAGAATCATGACCATTAAGGTTGAAGTATACGTGGTTAGTCATGTTTACAAATGTTGCAGCATCGGTTGTGCAGGTATACGTAAGATTTACCGTTGACCGCGCACCCTCTTCAATAAGCTTATAGGTTGCGGTAATGTGGCGGTTTCCTGGTAGTCCATATTCTCCATCTACCAAGTCAATGCTGAAGGTTACCGTATTTTGAGCTTCATCAATTTCTGCCTGCCAAATGCGCTTATGGATACCAGTAACCAGATCAGTATGCAGGTTATTTTGGTTGTCTGGACCGTTGTTTTTAGGAAGATGATAGATAACACCATTAAGTGGAATCTCTGCTTTATCTGCACGATTAGCAGAAGGTCCAATGGAGGCACCAAAGCAGGCGGGGTTATCTAAATACAGGTCAAATAGGCTATATCCAAGAACTACATCTGCCTGCGTCCCATAAACATCTGGAACTGAAATGCCCAAAATGGTGGCACCAAAATTGCTTAATTTAATTGATGAATGGGCGCCGCGAATGGTATACGTAAGCGCAGCAGGGGAGTTAACAAAGCTATCAAAGGGTCGAACATCAATCATCGGATACCTCCGAGATACTACTCATAGTGCATTACACATACTATGTTAACGTACTCATAACGAACTAACAGGAAATTATTAAGTTTTCAGTCAGTGGTATCTTTGCGGGGGCAAACGGTTAGAGCGCAGGTCAAAAGTCCTTCTCGCCGAACGGTTATTTTTTTACCGTGAACGTTTAATTTGCTGCTATATATGCAATTTTATCGCGTTATGCCAATCTGCCTGTTAGTATGAGTACGTAAACAGGCAGATAATCGGAGGAATTCGTGACTCGCTCGCATAGTTCTAGCTCAAATAAACGCTCTGTTTCAATGGCTGATGTTGCGCAAGCCGCTGGTGTTTCTCAGCAGACCGTTTCTCGTGTTGCTAATGGTGCTCAAAACGTGAGCAAGGCAACGCGAGAAAAAGTCCAGGCCGCAATGGAGTCCATGGGCTTTAGGCCAAGCTTTGCAGGCAGGTCGTTAAGGTCTGGTTCGTATCAATCGGTGGGACTCTGTCTGTACGACATTCGTGAGTTTGGTAACTTGGCAACCCTCGATGGCATTGTCTCTGCTGCTCGTGAGCATGAATATGCAATTACGATGATTGAGAAAGGCTCTGACGATGGCCTCTGCCTGCAGGACATTTCTCATCGTATGTCTAATCTTCCTGTTGACGGCATGATTATCAGCATGAGTCTTATGGCATCAGACTTTGAATCATTTGTACCGCAGCCAGGCCTTGGAACAGTGCTTCTTACCATGCACGAGCACCCTTACTGCACAACTGTTGACTCAGATCAGTACGGCTGCTCAAAGCTTGTCATTGATCACCTCTATGAGCTTGGTCATCGCAAGATCTGTTTTGTAGCAGGCCCTTCGTACTCTATTGACTCGCAATTTCGCGAGAAGGGCTGGCGAGATGCCATGTCTGAGTATGGGCTAGAAATTGTTGAGCCTTTAGCTGGCGATTGGACCGCCAATAGTGGCTATGAAATTGGTAAAAAACTGCGAGAAAATCGTGATTTTACTGCAGTTTATGCAGCAAACGACCAGATGGCACTAGGTATCATTGCGGCATTTGAAGAAGTGGGACTGAGCGTACCGGAAGACGTGAGCGTTGTTGGTGTTGACGACTCTCTTGAAGACTATTTGCCTAACTTCTCTTTGACCACCGTACGCTTTAATCTCCTCGAGCGCGGTCGTGTGGCACTTGAGCATACAATACGTGCATCTGAGGCGGGGTATGAGCCTGAAGCAATTAGAATTGCTCCAAAGCTTATTGTTCGTACCACCACAGCGGCACCACAGAAGTAGAGAAGTCTCTTAAAAAGTCGGGTTTCTCGCCATAATCAGCTATACTGTTCAGGCAATAGTTGATTAGAGGAGTTGTATGTCTGAGTCACCAAATAAAGAATTAGGCTGGTCAGTTCAGGTTTCCTTGGATACGCACGAGATTCGTGCAGGAGAGACTGTAACTGCTACTCCTAAGATTATTGGTGCAGACCCTGAGGGCTTTAAATTTCACTATGTGTGGAGTTTGAACGACCGTTGGGATGAGGGTTTTTGGGATACCACAGAGCATCAATTTGGTGATTCAATTCCTAATACGTCGTGGACATATACCTTCCCAGAGCCTGGTCGCTATCATCTTTACATTGATGCATTTGACACGCACAACAACCCTCAGACAGTTACTGCCTGGGTAGTTGTTGCTGGCGATGACGATTTTATGCGTCCACCGCTTCCATCTGAAGACGCAGAGACCGTTGTTGCGGTAAACGGCGTTTCGGAGATCTTTAACATTGCCTCTGAGCAGTTCAACTCTTTGAAAGAGTATTTTATTGCCTTTGCACGCGGCGAGGTTGCTTTTAAGGAGTTCAAGGCTCTTGATGACATCTCATTTGAAGTAAAGCGTGGCGAGGCTTTTGGCCTGGTGGGCACCAACGGCTCTGGCAAGTCTACCATGCTCAAAATCATTGCGGGCGTACTTGAGCCTTCTAAGGGAACTTGTGAGGTTAAAGGTACTATTGCGCCTCTTATTGAGCTTGGTGCTGGCTTTGACATGGAGCTTACCGCTAAAGAGAATATCTACCTCAATGGCGCTCTTCTTGGTTACAAGAAGGAGTTTATTGACTCGCACTTTGACCAGATTGTAGAGTTTGCTGAGCTTGAGGGCTTTATGGACATGCCACTCAAGAACTACTCCTCTGGTATGGTGGCACGTATTGCCTTTGCAATTGCAACCGTTACAGAACCTGACCTGCTCATTGTTGATGAGACGCTCTCGGTGGGAGACTTCCTTTTCCAGCAAAAGTGCGAGAACCGCATCAAAGAGTTGGTCGCTTCTAATAACGTTACCGTTCTTCTGGTTTCTCACTCCATTGACCTGGTTCAGCGCATTTGTGACCGTGCTATTTGGATTGAGAAGGGCAAGCAGCGCATGCTGGGTCCTGTGGATGAAGTTTGTGAAGCTTACGAGCACCTCAAGAGATAATTAAAATTCCTAACCAAAAGTTAGGGTCTGTACGAGTACAATATGTGTGTCTTTAAATGTGGTACGAGATACCCGTAAGGCTCATAGTCATAGTTTTGCCTTTTGGATACCTTGTGCCTGGTCAGGTGAGGTATCTTTTTTATTGGAGGCGCTATGGCTCAAGAAGGTTCGCACTCTCTCATTGTGGATGAGCAGTCCCTTGACCGCATGCTTACACGAATTGCTCACGAAATTGTCGAGAATAACGATGCAATTGAAAACGTTGCTTTGGTGGGCATTGTTCGCCGTGGAGAGGTTTTGGCTTCTCGTCTTGCGGAAAAGATTTTGAGTTTTACCGGATTTAAGCCAAAAGTTGGCTCACTTGATATCAGTTTTTATCGCGATGATTTTAGAAGAAATACCGCACCGGTTCTCCATGCAACTAATATCGATTTTGATATTACAGGTACAAGCGTTGTGCTGGTAGACGATGTTCTTCAGACAGGAAGAACTATCAGAGCAGCACTCGATGCCCTCATCGACTATGGTCGTCCTGAGCGCGTTCAATTGGCCGTAGTAGTTGACCGTGGTCATCGTGAGCTTCCTATTAGACCTGACTATGTGGGAAAGAATGTTCCTTCATCAAAGAGCCAGGTAGTCAGCTTAAATATTAAAGAAATTGATGGTCAGGACTGCGTCTTGCTGTACGAAGCTGACTATTCTGACCCCTTTATTGAGGGAGGAAACTAATGCTTTCGGTTAAACATTTGATTGATACAAACAGTCTGACGCGTGACGATATCCAGCAAATTCTTGATACAGCTCAGTCGTTTGAGGCTGTAAACAACAGAGACATTAAAAAGGTGCCGGCACTTCGTGGCCGCACTATCGTCAACCTGTTCTTAGAGCCTTCTACCAGGACTCGCTCTTCATTTGAGCTTGCCGAGAAACGTCTCTCTGCCGACGCTTTAAACATGGGAGGATCTACCTCATCTGTGGTTAAGGGTGAGTCTTTGGCAGATACCATTCAGACTATCGACGCTATGAACGTTGATATGTTTATCTGCCGTGCAAGACTTGCAGGTACACCGCAGAAGATTACTGAGCACACTGATGCCGTTGTCATCAACGCTGGTGACGGCAAGCATCAGCACCCCACTCAGGCCATGCTTGACCTCTATACCATTCGCAAGAACTTTGGGCATCTTGATGGCCTTAAAGTTGCCATTGTTGGCGACCTTTCTCACAGTCGCGTTGTTGGTTCTTTGGTGCCAGCACTCAAGACTATGGGTGCAGAGGTTGTTCTCGTTGGACCTCCAACATTCCACGTAGACGATCCAAGCTGGTTTGGCTGCTATCAGACCTCACATTTTGATGAGGTCATTGGTGATGTTGACGTCGTGTACATGCTCCGCGTGCAGCTGGAGCGTATGGAAGGAGCTCCTATTCCTTCTCGCCGTGAGTACAACAGGCTTTGGGGCCTTGATGAGCGCCGCAGCAAGCTGATGAAGCCTGAGGCAATTATCTGCCACCCAGGTCCTATGAACCGTGGTATGGAAATTAACAGCGAGGTGGCCGATTGCGCTCGCTCTCGTATTCTTGACCAGGTCAATGCAGGCGTTTTGACGCGCATGGCCGCAATGTATCTGCTTCTGGGAGGAGACTCTGATGGCATTTCTGCTTAAGGGCGCGCGTGTTGTAGACCCGCAGCTTAATCTCGACGCGGTACTGGACGTTCGTATTGACGGAGAAACTATTTCCGAAGTAGCAGCTACGGTTAAGCCTCAAGAGGGTGATACTGTCATTGACGCAAAAGGCAAGGTGCTTACCCCTGGCCTTGTTGATATGCACGTTCACTTTAGAGATCCTGGCTTTGAGTACAAAGAGACCATTGAGACGGGCTCTAGAGCTGCGGTTCATGGTGGCTTTACTGATGTTGCTACTATGCCAAACACCAATCCTGTCACCGATAACGGTCCTGCTGTTCGCTTTCAGATTGATCGTGGCAATGAGGTTGGTCTCATTCACGTCCGTCCTATGGGTGCTCTAACCAAGGGCTCTAAGGGACAAGAGCTTGCTGAGATTGGCAACATGGTTGATGAGGGAGCATCCGCGTTCTCTGACGACGGCCACGGCGTTCAAAGCGCTGGTATGATGCGCACCGTTATGGAGTATGTCTCCCAGTTTGACCGCGTTGTTGCTGCTCACTGTGAGATTGAGTCCATCAGTGCTGGTGGTGTTGTTAACGAAGGTCGCGCAAGCACGCGCCTTGGTATGTTTGGCTGGCCAGCACTTGGTGAGGAGCTGGAAATTTCCAGAGATATTGATCTGTGCCGCCTTACCGGTTGCCCTCTACACATTTGCCACATTTCAACGGGCAGGGGAGCAGAGCTGGTACGTGCAGCTAAGAAGGAAGGCTTGCCTGTTACCGCAGAGGTTTGTCCTCACCATCTCTTCTTGTCTGAAGATGACATCACTGATACGTATAACACCAACCTTAAGATGAATCCACCGCTCAGAACTGCTGAGGATGCGCTTGCTCTTCAGGCAGCGGTTGCAGACGGGACAGTTGATTGTATTGTTACTGACCATGCGCCTCATGCAGCTCACGAGAAGGACTGTGAGTGGGAAATCTCTTACTTTGGCTGCATTGGCCTTGAGACCTCGCTGCCTTTGATGGTCACTAATATGGTGCGTACCAATAAGCTTTCTTACACTGGTCTTGTTCGCGCAATGGCCGTTAATCCTCGTCGTATTCTGCGTCTTGAGCCTGTTAAGATTGCTGCAGGTTACAAGGCTGACCTGACCCTTTTTGACCCAGAAAAGAAGGTTCAGATTACGACAGAGTATTTTGAGAGCAAGTCCAAGAACTCCGCCTTCATTGGCGCTGAGCTCTATGGTGTTGCAACAGATGTGTTTGTTGATGGTAAGCGAGTTCTTGCCAATGAAGTAGTTGTTCCTGGAGGGGAAAAGTAATGCCACTACGTGGAAATGTACAGGTATTTGACTTTACGGTTTTGAGTAATACCCAGGTTGCCCAGAATCTGTATAGAGCCCAGCTCAAGGTACCAGGTCTTTGTAAGTCTCTAGCGCCTGGTCAGTTTGTAAACGTTAATGTTCCAGGCGATAAGCGCCACATTCTTCGCATCCCACTGTCCTTCTCGCTAGCTGATAAAGCAACCGATACGCTCGAGCTTATCTACGCAACGGTAGGCGAGGGTACACGCAGGCTTTCTCAGATGAAGCCTGGTGACGCTAGTGACATGACTGCTCCTTGCGGCCGCCCCTGGCGCCTTAACGCCTCTAGCAAGAGAAGCGTCCTGGTAGCAGGAGGTGTGGGTATCACACCAATTATCGCTGCAGCGCGCAAGCTTACAGAGCTGGGTGTTGAGTTTGACGCGGTCATTGGCGCACAAACTGCCGAGAAACTCTTTGGAGAAGAAGATCTTCTCGCCTTGGGCGCACAGAACGTGTACGTCACAACGGATGACGGTTCTAAGGGTACTAAGGGCTTTGTAACAGCAGCTTTGGAGGAACCTCTAAGTCAAGGTGTTTGGGACGCTGTGTATACCTGCGGTCCAGAGCCTATGATGAGAAGCGTGGCCAAGCTTGCAATTGCCAACAACGTTGCTTGCCAGGTTTCTATGGAGCGTATGATGAGCTGCGCCTTTGGCGCATGCAACACCTGCAATGTCCCACTTGCTAAGGGCGGCTATGCGTCTGCTTGCATGGTTGGACCTGTTTTTGAGGCAAAGGAGATCGCATGGTAGATCAGGTAAAAATGGCCGTTAATCTGGGCGGTATCCAGATGAAAAACCCTATCAACACTGCTGCGGGTACCTTTGGCTACGGTTGGCAGTTTGAGGGTTTCTACGACGTTTCTCTGCTTGGCGCCATCACTATGAAGGGTGTTGCTCGCGTTCCTTGGGAAGGAAACCCAGCTCCTCGTATGTGCGAGCTTAACGGCGGCATGATGAACAGCGTTGGCCTTGCCAATCCTGGAGTGGACGATTTTATCGCCCACACTGATGACTACATGAAAGATCTTGAGGGTCGTGGCACACGCGTTATCATGCAGATGGCAGCACACTCCGTGCAGGAGATGATTGACGTTGTCGAGCGCCTTGAAGAGCTTAATCCACACATCTCAGCTATTGAGCTTAACGTGAGTTGTCCAAATCTTGAGAAGGGCGGTAAGCCCCTCGGTGGTACTCCAGACCAGGCTACAGAGATTATGAAGGCAGTTCGTCCTCTGACAAAGCTGCCCATTCTGGTTAAGATGGCCCCCGTCAACGTTGCCGAGATTGGTAAGGCTTTTGAGGCTGAAGGCGCTGATGGTCTTACGCTCATCAACTCTATTCCAGGCATGTCAATTAACGTCCACACAAGAAAGAGCAGGCTCTCTAAGCCAACTGGCGGCCTCAGTGGTCCTCTCTGCCATAATGCTGCTGTTCGCATGGTTTGGGAGTGCGCAAGTGCGGTTTCTATTCCTATTTGCGGCGTTGGTGGCGTAGAAACGGGCGAGGATGCTGCAGAGTTTATCCTTGCGGGAGCTACGGCTGTCTCGGTGGGTTCTGCAAACCTTTATGACCCAATGTGTGCTCCACGTATTCTGAACGAGCTTACTGACTGGGCAAAGTCTCAGGGAGTATCTGACATCCACGAGCTGATTGGAGCTGTTGAATGCTAACAGACGAGCAGGCACGCGACGCCGTTATTGTTGCGCTTGATTGCACAAGAGAAAGAGCTCTGGAGCTCACCGATCTTCTCGCCGGCCATGCACGCTGGGTTAAGGTTGGCATGACGCTTTTTTATCGCTACGGACCCTCGATGGTAGATGAGATGCACGCTCGCGGTTTCAAGGTGTTTCTTGACCTTAAGGTGCACGACATTCCATTCCAGGTCAAAGGCGCTGTCCACTCTGCATCGCTTTCTGGTGCAGACATCTTATCTATCCATGGCCTGGGAACCGCTCAGATGATCTCTGCTGGTCGCGAGGGTGCAGAAGAGGCTGCAGCAGAGCGTGGCGTTGATGAGTCTGGCCGCACCAAACTGGTGGCTATCTCTGTGCTTACCAGCATGGATGAGGATGCGCTTCACTCCATTGGCGTAGACGGATCTATTAAGGATGAAGTTGCTCGTTTGGCGTCTCTTTCTTACAACGCAGGTGCCGATGGAATTGTCTGCTCACCTCAGGAAGCACAGGAGATGAGAGAGCTTTTGGGACCAAATGCGCTCATCGTGACTCCTGGAGTACGTCCAGAAGGTGCCGAGAAGGGCGATCAGGTCAGAATTTCCACACCTTCAGCTGCAATTAAGGCTGGAGCAAGCAAATTGGTAGTTGGTAGGCCAATTACCTGCGCAAACGATCCAGTCGAAGCATTTGAATCCATTATTTCGGAGCTCAAAAATTAACGGAAATTGTTGGAATTGTGGTGAACAGGTGGTTTTTGATGCGGAAATATTAAAAAACCCCTTGTAAATAACGTGTTATGTGGCAAACTATTTTGCTGAAGTGCAAAAGGCACATTAAATTGAGTTTCGTATATGAAGTACGAAAACGATGTTTGGAGGAACAATGGCTCTACCTACACTTACCGATGAGCAGCGCAAGGCAGCACTTGAGAAGGCAGCTCAGGCTCGTCACGCTCGTGCAGAGCTTCGCGAGAAGGTTAAGACTGGTAAGGTCTCCCTTAAAGAGGTCCTTGATTCTACCGATCCTATTGCTGAGCGTATGAAGGTTTCCGCTCTTATCGAGTCCCTTCCTGGCTATGGCAAGGCAAAGGCAGCAAAGATTATGGACGAGCTCGGAATTTCCGCAACTCGCCGCGTTAAGGGCCTTGGCGCTCGTCAGCGTGAGCAGCTCCTCGAGGCACTGACCAAGTAGTGGCTCGTTCAGCCAAACTTTTTGTAGTATCTGGACCGTCAGGTGTAGGAAAAGGAACGCTTGTCTCTCTGTTGAGGGACAAGCGCCCAAACCTAGGCCTGACGGTTTCGGCTACTACGCGCTCTCCACGACCAGGAGAAGTCGATGGAGTTGCGTATTATTTTCTCTCCGATGAAGAATTTAAAAAGCGCGTTGATGCTGGTGAATTCCTTGAGTGGGCTCATGTTCATGGTCATTGCTATGGCACGCTCAAATCCGAGGTTGATCGCCTGATTTCTGCAGGTCAGTCTGTTGTTCTAGAGATTGACGTTCAGGGTGGACTTATGGTCCACAAACAATACCCCAACGCCATTCTCGTCTTTATTAAACCACCTTCATTTGAAGAGCTTGAGCAGCGCCTTAGAGGTCGTGGTACAGAAGACGAGAAGACCATTTCTACGAGACTTTCTAATGCTTCGCGTGAAATGGAGCATGCAAACGACTATACTGTTTGCATTGTGAACGACAACCTTGAGACTGCTCTGAGCAAGCTCGAGGAAGTTTTTGATGACTATGAATCAGACGGAGGTCAGCTTTAATGTCTGTTATTAAGCCTGAGATTGACAGCCTGCTTCAGAAGACTGAGCAGAATCCATTCTTGCTTTGCTCACTTGCTTCTAAGCGTGCTTGCGATATTAACAATATGCTTCACGGTCAGCACCTGCGTGTAACCGCTGTTCAGGATTTTGATGACATTACTACTGTTGCAAGTGGTAAAGATTCTGTCTCTATTGCTATGAAAGAGATTAACGACGGTACCCTTGGCTTTGTTAAAGATTCTTTTGACGAGGCAATTAAGGGCGAGAACACCATCGTTTACTAAGAGTTATGACTGAAAGAGTATGTCTGGTTCACTACCACGAAATTGGTTTAAAGGGTAAGAACCGATCCACTTTTGAAAATCAGTTGGTAACAAATTTGCGACGAGCCCTCCGACACTTTCCAGTGGCGGGGGTTTCTCGCATTTCTGGCTATCTTCTTGTAGAAACCACTGATAAACAAGCAACTGAAGAGCTGCAACATGCTGTGGCCCAGGTTCCTGGCGTTGCACGTGCTTCTTTGGCGTATCGTTGTGGCTTAGATGAGCAGGAGTTTTGTAACGCCGCCGTGAAGGCGCTGGGGGAGTCCGGTGACTTTGCTACGTTTAAAGTGCATGCTCGTCGTTCCTCAACGGTCTATCCAAAGCATTCCATTGAGATTAACCAGCTTGTTGGTGCAGTACTTTGCGAGAATTTCCCTGATAAAAAAGTTCAGATGCATAATCCGGATATGACGGTCTATGTACACGTTGTTCAGGGCAACGCATACGTTTACGCTGCATCTATTCATGGCGTTGGTGGTCTTCCTGTTGGTACTGCGGGCAAGGTTGTGTCGCTTCTTTCTAGCGGTATTGATTCGCCTGTTGCCACATGGATGGTTGGTCGTAGGGGAGCTACGGTTATTCCTGTTCACTTCTCTGGACGTCCCATGACTTCCGATACCAGTGAATATCTGTGCCAGGATATCATTGAGGCTCTTGAGCCTGCTGGTCTTATTGGCAGAATGTATGTTGTGCCCTTTGGCGAGCACCAGCGTGAGATTTCCCTTGCTGTTCCACAGGCTCTTCGTGTCATTATGTATCGTCGCGTGATGTACATCATTGCGCAGAAGATTGCAGAGCTTGAGGGCGCTAAAGCCCTGGTAACTGGCGAGTCACTTGGTCAAGTTGCTTCTCAGACGCTTGATAACATTGCTGCTGTCAACGAGGCAGTCACCATACCTGTTTTGAGGCCTCTGATTGGCTCTGACAAGCAAGAAATCATCCGTCGCGCCCAAGATATCAACACGTTTGATATCTCAACGCAGACGGCTCCTGATTGCTGCACATTGTTTATGCCTCGACGTCCTGAGACTCACGCAAGAATGCGAGAAGTTCTTGAAGCATGGAATTCCTTTGACCATGAAGCCATGATTGATGACGTTATGCAACATATTGAGTACATTGACTTTAGTCAGTGTCCTTCATATAAGCCACCTAAAAAGCTTGCTGCTCGTCATAAAGAACTTGCTCCTGCAGAGTTTATTGCTGACTAGGATATTTTTAAGTCTGAAGTATTTCTGCAGTTCAAAGGTTTTGATAGCTTTGCTCAGATACATTTTTAGAATCCGCCCCGTAAAAGGGCGGATTTTTTATGCGAGTGGTTTGATAATCTTATTTAGTGCAATTCTGTACTTGTTAGTTTGTGCAATATATCTGGTAACTGTTGATAACTGTGTCAGATTACCAGCAGTTTTAGGACAAAACTATTAGATGAATCTTTAAAAGTACCGCTTCTCATTAACCTAATAGTTGAATATAAATCTGAGGTGATTGTATGGCTCAGATTTCAAATAACCGCACTCAAGTAATTAATAAATTGATGAGAAGATTTAATCTATCTCAGCAACAACTCATAGCGGTTGCCGCTGTGGTTGTCCTAGCTATTGTGTCGGCAGTTGTATTAATTGGAATAATTTCTGCTGGAACATCAGAGTCTTTTGATAGATCGCATAATCAAGGAGACTCTACGCAAGGAGTGACTGTTGCAGAAAATCCACAACATACGGAAGAAGATAATGCTACAGATCAGCCAGGAGCTGATCATAAGATTAAAGAAGCTTCTCCTCAAATGATGGTTCATGTTGATGGAGCTGTTAAGTCACCAGGACTTTACGCTCTACAAATGGCAAACCCACGCGTGAATGATGCTATTCAAATAGCAGGAGGTTTAACTGAAGATGCAAACGGGCAAGGGATTAATCTAGCGGCTCCTGTTGAAGATGGTCAAAAAATATATATTCCTAAAAAGGGAGAAGAGCCGCCACCAGAGATTCCACAGCCAGAGCAAAACAAAGCCACAAGCAATAAGCAAACAAATACGAAGAGAGATAAAAAGACAGTTGTAGATATTAATCGAGCAACTGTAGAAGAATTAACCAAGCTTCAAGGTGTGGGAGAAGGGCTAGCTCAGCGAATTGTTGCAGACAGACAAAAGAACGGACCTTTTAAAACAACTGAAGATTTGATGCGTGTTTCTGGAATTGGCCAGAAAAAGTTTGATCAGCTCAAGGACAATATTCGTGTCTAAGGTGATAGAACAACCCACTAGGCCTTTTATTCCGTATAGCCTTTGTATCTTGCTATTTGTTTGTGTATGGCTGCAAGTTTTTATCGCAAGAAACGTAATGCTTGATACTATTTTGCTTCAGATTTTAGGAAGCTGCATGGCGGCGGCATTAGGACTTTGGTATGTAAAGTACGCGCATACCAGCCTTATGACTGTTGGAGTGGTTTTACTTTCACTTGTAATTATCTTTATCAGGTCTTCTTTTATATATGCCAGTCAAATGGCATCGGTAGATCTTTTAGAGTCAACTGCTATACACGATTTTGAATTAGTCGTATCAAGAGATTTAGTCTATAAAAATCATACATGGACTGGTCAGGCGTCTGTCTTTTACCAAGGTAGTTGTATTGGATTTGTGGGCATACATGCCAAGGAACCATTCTTGCGAGAAACTCATCTTTGTTGTGAAGGCAGGTTTACACAATATAAAGATAAGGAGTTTTCAGAAGAACAATTTAAGAGAGGAGTACTTGGTTCAATTCAGATAACCAAGGTGAACTCAAAAACCTATGAAGAGGGAATTATTGGAGAAGTTGCCCAATTTAGAGAAAACTGTATTTCTCAACTTCAACCAGAGCAGAGCTTTGGCCGAGCGTTAGTTGCATGCGGTCTTTGTGCCTATAGGCCTAGCTTGTATAGCTTTAACATTCCTAGAATATTTATGCGTTGCGGTCTAATGCATCTCATTGCAATTTCTAGTTGTCACATGGTAATTCTCTCTACCTTTATTGACGCTTTTCTTAAAAAGCTAACGATAAAACCTCTTTTAAGAGGGGTAGTGAATTTATTTTTACTCAGTAGCTACGCGCTTTTCTGTGGATTACCTGCGTCTGCAATGAGGGCAATACTTCTTGTTGAACAAAAATACGTAATGCAATATGTGGGAAGAAAAAATCATACGCTCTCAGCAGTTTCTATCGTTGCATTATTTATGCTTTGTATAGATCCACAGCTAAGTGTGAATATTGCTTTCACTTTGTCTTTAGCATGTATTTTTGGCATGAATATTTACGGCGGTCTTGCTCAGTACTATGCAAAAATTGCTTTTCACATATCTGGATATGGAACAATACAGAAGATCCTTAGAAAACCGTTTTCTGACGTGCGAAATACTATGTGTGCCACAACCGTTGCTCAGCTATCGTGCCTTCCAATTTATTGCATGTACTTTGGTCATTTTTCTTTACTTGCTCCTCTTTCAAGTGCGCTGATTACAAGTTTATTTTCTCTTCTGAGCTTATTTGGAATTGGAGCAATAGCTTTATGTTGGTTTAAACCGGCTCAAGATGTTGCTTTCTGCCTTGTGGATTTTCTTGGTCAGTTTATAGAGACTCTTACTTCTTTTTTATCCGAAAGATCTTTTGCAAGCGTGTCGTTAACTGACATGAGCTGGATAGTTTCATTGCTTGTGTTTGCAGCAATGGTGGCTCTTTACGTGTTTTGGCCAAAAGGGAAAAGAGTAGTTTTATCTGGCATTTGTTTGATGATGTTTATGCTTATTTTGGGTTTAAGTATCTACTGGAAGTTTTTCTCGCCAACAAGAATTTGTGTGATGGATATTGGCCAAGGAGATGCCATATTGCTCAGTGACGGCGCGCATTCTCTGCTCGTAGACACGAGTGTGGGAGATGTGGTTAATGACGCTCTAGAGCGACAACACATCTCATATCTTGATGCTATTTTGCTCACACACCTTGATGAGGATCATGCTGGTGGCGTGAGGTATATGGTTGATTCGGTGAAGGCAGGTCAGGTATTAGTTGGAGAAGGAATAACAAAACAAGAAAAACCTGAGCTTCAGAGAGCTATTCAGAGGATTTCCGGCAGCAACTCCTATGAAGTTTTATATGGTGATGAATTTGATGTTGGTCGCTTTCATGTCCGGGTAGTGTGGCCACATAGGGGATATAAAGCTAAAGAAGCTAATAATGCGTCGGTTGAGCTGTACGTAACGTATAACGATGGTCAGAATACCCTGACTACGCTTTTAACAGGAGACGCTGAAAGAGATCAAACAAAAGAGACGGTAACATCGGGTGATGTTGGCGATATTGATTTCTTAAAAGTCGGCCATCATGGAGCGGCAAAGTCACTCTATCCAGAAACTGCTCGCGCGCTAAAACCTGAGGTAGCAGTTGCAAGTGCTGGAAAGAATAATCGTTATGGACATCCTAAACAGGAAGCGGTGGATATCTTAGAGGGTGTTGGCGCAAGGTTTTATTGCACAAAAGATTATGGAGACGTCACCGTATTTCCCGGAGAACATGGACCTAGGGTAAGTGTGCAACATGCTAAAGTAGATACAGATTTAGAGGAGGAAAAAGATGGCGGAGCAGGCTAAGCTACTAGCTGCATATTTGGCTGTTGGCCCTGACGAGATGAAGCGTGCGAGGGCTATAGACAAACTTAAAAGCCGTCTTAACCAGAGTTTTATTACGTTTAATCTTGATGAGATTTCTGTAAGTGCTGAGCTGACTCCAGAATCTGTTCTGTCTTCTGCTCAGACACTTCCTATGGGTGATTCTAGACGAATTGTTGTCATTGATGATGCAGGTAAATTGCCTAAGTCTGTGTCAGAGGCTCTTGTTGGGTATCTAAAGAACCCCAATCCAACTACAACGCTGATGCTTTCTGCAAGTAAACTTGCCAAAACAACAAGGCTCTACAAAGCAGTTGACGCTTTAGGTAAGCTCGCAGTTATTAATTGCGGTGCAATGACCAGAAGTGAATTGCCTAAATATATAGGAGATCTTGGAAGAAAGTATGGGCTACAAATTCCAGTAAATGTGGCCAACGAGCTCGTAAGTCGTGTTGGCGATAATACCACCATGCTCGATTCTCAGATTAAATCTCTAGCAGCTCTGTTGGGTCGTCCTGGTGCAATTGACGTTCAGTTTGTAGAGACTCATGTTGCACGAGTGGTTGAGGTCAAGCCGTGGGATTTTCTCGACAGCTTATCAGCGAGAAATGCTCAAAAGGCTTTGGAGCTTTACAGTCAGATGGATGAATCGGGAGCTATTGGAAATCTGTCACTTATGACTGGACGCGTAAGAGAGCTTATTTGCGCTAGGTCTATGGTTAAGCGAGGTACAGAACGGGAAATTGCCTCAGTTTTGGGCAAGCAGGACTGGCAAGTAAGAAATTATGCACGCTGGGCGCGTCAATTTGCAGATGGTGAGCTTGAATATATTCTGGGCCTCTGTGCAGATGCAGAACGTGGTCTTAAGAGTGGAGAAGATAAAACAACCACAATGACCAAGCTCATCTTTGCTTTGTGCGGCGTCGCAAATGTGTAGATTCAAAGAATTCAGGTAAGAAAAAACGGACTCCAAGGAGTCCGTTTTAAAAAGTTTAAAAGTAGATAAGAACTACTTAAGGGTGTTAACAAGCTTCTGAACGCCGCTCTTACGCTGAGCAGCCTGATTCTTGTGTACGATGCCCTTAGAAGCAGCCTTGTCAAGAAGGCGGGATGCCTTGTTAGCTGCAACCTGTGCGTCCTCAAGCTGGCCTGCCTCAACAGCAGTGCGAACTGCCTTAATAGCAGTCTTAAGCTCGGAACGGACAGCCTTGTTGCGCTGGCGTGCCTTCTCAGCGGTGAGAATACGCTTCTTCTGAGACTTGATGTTAGCCACGTGCGGTTCCTTTCGGTGTTTACTATGTGAGGCCTCTTCGCTGAGACACGTTTGAGGCAGCTGTTGAAGTATAGCACGAAGGGGGTAGTTTACGCTATTATTTTCCTTATGAATACACAGGATACTTCACATATTCGCAACTTCTCTATTGTTGCGCACATCGATCACGGTAAATCTACCATCAGTGACCGCATTTTGGAGCTTACTCATACCGTTGAAGAACGCGATATGGAGTCACAGCTCTTGGACACTATGGACATTGAACGTGAGCGTGGAATTACCATTAAATCAAACGCAGTCCGCGTCATGTATGACGCAGATGACGGAGAGCGCTATCAGTTCAACCTGATTGACACCCCAGGCCACGTTGACTTTACCTATGAGGTCTCAAGGTCTTTGGCTGCTTGTGAGGGTGCAGTGCTGGTTGTTGATGCAACGCAAGGCGTTGAGGCACAGACTGTCTCAAACGCCATGCTGGCCATGAACGCTAACCTGGATATTGTTCCTGCAATCAATAAGATTGACCTTCCATCTGCTCGACCTGAAGAGGTACGTGCAGAAATTGAAGATGTTCTTGCTATCCCGGCTGATGATGCGGTATGTGTCTCTGGTAAAACAGGTGAGGGTATTCACGAGCTCCTTGAGGCTTTGGTGTATTTGGTTTCTCCTCCAAAGGGAGACCCTACAGCTCCACTTAAGGCGCTTATTCTTGACTCGTATTTTGACCAGTTCAGAGGCGTCGTTGCAACAGTGCGTGTTTTTGATGGTTCAATCAAAGCCGGCGATCAGCTTCTTATGATGCAGGGATCTATGCCTTTTCTTGTTGAAGAAGTTGGCGCTAAGAGACCTCTTGAGATGGCTGTTGACCAGCTTTCTGTTGGTGAAGTTGGCTATGTGGTAACTGGCCTCAAAGACCCTGAAGCTGTCCGCGTTGGAGACACGCTGACCTATAAGCAAAATCCTTGTGCAGAACCACTACCAGGTTATCGTGAGGCAAAACCAATGGTATTTACCGGTCTTTTCCCGGTTGATAACAAGCAGTACGAGAATCTCCGTGACGCACTTGATAAGTTGCACGTTAATGATCCATCTCTTACGTGGTCTCCAGAGACGTCTGTTGCTTTGGGATTTGGCTTCAGAGTAGGCTTTTTGGGTCTTCTCCACATGGAGGTTGTCAAAGAACGTCTTGAGCGTGAGTTTGACCTGGACTTGATTGCTACCAGTCCCTCTGTTGACTATCACGTCTATAAGACCGATGGAACTATGATTGAGATCACCAGTCCTCAAGATCTTCCAGAGGTTACTAAGATTGACCGCATTGATGAGCCGTACCTCAAGGCAAAAATTATTGTGCCTCCCGAGTTTGTTGGCACGGTTATGCAGCTTGTTGTTGATCATCGTGGCGTATCTGAGGACATGGTGTATTTGTCTGATAAGTCCGTTGAGATGATTTTTAGTATTCCTCTAGCTGAGCTTATCTTGGACTTCTTTGATCAGCTTAAGAGTAGAACTAAAGGCTATGCCTCACTTGACTATGAATTTGATTCGTACCGCACTTCTGACCTGGTTAAGCTTGATATCTTGCTTGCTGGAGACGTTGTTGATGCGCTCTCGTTTATTGTTCACAAAGACAAAGCATACGATCTTGCTCGTGGTCTTTGCGACAGGCTTAAAGGCATTATTCCACAGCAACTTTTTGAGGTTCCTATTCAGGGTGCAATTGGCAATAAAATCATCTCTCGTTCTACTGTTCGCGCGCGTAGAAAGGACGTCTTAGCCAAGTGCTACGGCGGCGACATTTCCAGAAAGCGCAAACTGCTCGAGAAGCAAAAAGAGGGTAAGAAGCGCATGAAGCAGATTGGCTCAGTCGAAGTGCCCCAAGAGGCGTTCTTGGCTGTTCTCAAGGTTGATGACGAGTAGAAGGTATCTGTGGAATCGCTTCAAACTATTATTGCAACCTGTGCCCCTGAAGCTGGTCTTTCTTCTCGCATTATTCCTTTTGCGTCAGGTACTTCACTTAAGGAGCGCCTGTCTGCAAATCCCGTGCTTATGGCCCCTATGGCCGGTGTCAGCGATGGCGTGTATCGCACTATGGCTCGAGCTGGCGGAGCAGGTCTTGCGTATTCAGAAATGGTTTCTGTTGCAGGAATTCATTATGGTGGCGATAAAACCTGGGAGCTTGTAGAGCCTCTTGCAACAGAGCCTGATATTGCTGTTCAACTCTTTGGTTCAAAGCCAGATCAGTTTAAAGAAGCAGCAGCTCAGATTAGTGAGCGTTTAGGGGATAAGCTGGCTCTTATCGATATCAATATGGCTTGTCCTGTTCCTAAGGTGGTTAAAAAAGGGGAGGGTTCAGCCCTTCTCGATACCCCAGAGCTTGCTGCAGATTTGGTTAAGGCTTGTCTGTCTGAGGTTAGCGTACCTGTCACTGTCAAGATTAGGCGTGGTAGACGTCAGGATGAGGAAGTGGCACCTGAGTTTGCTCGCGCCATGGAGGCTGCTGGAGCGTCTGCTGTTGCTATTCATGGCCGCTTTGCCACCCAGATGTATCGAGGTCAGGCGGAATGGGAGACCGTTAATAGAGTTTGCGATGCTGTTTCAATTCCTGTTATAGGCTCTGGCGATATGCTCTCTGCTGAAGCAGCAGCTCATGCTCTTACAGAGACAGGTGTAACGGCTGTAATGATTGCTCGCGGAACGTACGGAAATCCGTGGATTTTTAAAAACACTCAAGCTTTAGTTGAGGGTCAACCTGTGCTTGTTCCAACGCTTGACCAAATGCTTGCATCTTTTATGATGCATGTAAGGTTGCTTGACGCTGCGGATATTCATATTGCTCGCGCTAGAAGCCTTTCTACCTGGTATTTTAGAGGTATTCCAAACGCAGCCTATTGGCGTGGAAAGTCAGTAAAGTGCGTTACGGCCCAGGATTTTATTGATCTTGCACTAGAGATTAAAGAAACCGTCAAGCGGCTTGAGGGTGAGCAAGAATTTCCTGAGCATAATCTACCTATGAGCTAGTGATTTGTTGTGGATTCCTGGCAGTCTAAATACAATCAAACGGCTACCTCTGCACTTTATCTGCATATTCCGTTTTGTTCTCAAAAATGCTTCTATTGCGATTTCTCTTCTTGGTCTACAAGACAAGATGATAGTCGCATGAATAATTACGTTAAAGCACTAAAACATCAGCTAGACGAGGCTGCCCAGCTTGGTTTGTTATCAGCCACAAAAACAGTTTATATGGGCGGTGGAACGCCAAGCTTGCTTGGTCAAGATGCAGTGGATTTGGCGCAGCACACTTCTGCGATTGTAAATCCTGATGAGTTCAGTATTGAAGCAAATCCAGACTCACTATCTGATGATCTTCTCGCCAGTCTTACTACGGGCGGGGTAACACGAGTTTCTTTGGGAGTTCAAAGCTTTAACGATAATGAGCTTAAGAAGCTGGGCAGAATTCACTCGGCCGACCTGGCTTACGACAGAGTACTTGCTGCAAAAGAGCATGGTTACGATGTGTCGGTTGATCTTATGTGTGCAATTCCTGAGCAAACAGAGAGTTCTTGGGAGTTTTCGCTCTCAAGATTTATCTCGCTTGGCGTAAATCATGTGAGTGTCTATCCGCTAACCATTGAAGACGGCACGGCGCTGGCTAAGCAAACCCAGGATAAAGACACTCCATGGAACACCTATGACGTGCAGGCAGATCGAATGCAGGCGGCCTCAAAGACGCTCCAAGCGGCGGGGTTTGAACGCTACGAGGTGGCAAGTTATGCTCGCAATCAGAAGAGCTGTAAGCACAATAAGATGTACTGGACAGGCGAGTCGTACCTTGGGCTTGGCACGAGCGCTGCAAGCATGTTGACTGCAGCTGAGTACGATGTACTTGCCAAGGTCAACACCTCTTTGCCAAATCGTCCGCTAAATGCCGAACGCGCGCGACTGGTGGTTCTTGATGCTCCAAGAAAAATTGCCGAAGGTGCATCGCTTTTCTCGACAGAGTTTGATGTTGAATTTCTGACTCAAAAAGAAGCTGTGGCAGAAGATTTGATGCTGCACGCTCGTCTTATGGAGCCAATTTCGCCTGCGCTTTTAGAAGAGTCTGAGCAGATATTTGGCGCATTGCGTCTACATGATGTGTTTGATGCGTGCGTACGAGATGGGCTGTTAGTTCACGTTGATGCGGCAAATTCTAGGACTGGAGCTTCATATAAGCCTACCGAGAAGGGCTGGCTGCTTGGCAACGAGCTCTATGGACGTCTTTGGGATTTACGTTTGTAACGTGTTTGTGCTGCATTAAGTTCAAAACAAGTGGGTACACTTTCAAACGTTCTCATGATGCAGATTTATTATGGGTTGAATCGGAGAGATTTCATGGCTGCTATGAACGAAAAGGACTATTACGCCATCCTTGGTGTTTCTGAGTCCGCGACAGCTGAAGAAATTAGAAAAGCTTTTCAAACTAAAGCTCGTAAGCTTCATCCAGATATCAATAAAGAGCCCGATGCTGAAGAACGTTTTAAAGAGGTTTCTGAGGCATATGCTGTTCTGTCAGATACCGAGAAACGCCGTCGATATGATGCAATGAGAAGTGGCTCTTTCTATGGCGGCGGCTATGGTCCTTCTGGTTATCCTGGCGGATCTGCCTATGGAGGTTCTCCTTTTGAGGGAGGCTTCCCGTTTGGTGATATCAACTTTACTAATTGGACTACTGGATCTCAAAAGCGCTCTCGTGCATACAAGCCTCAGACTGGCGCAGATATTGTCTACGACTTAACGCTGAATGATACAGACGCTAAAAATGGTGTTAAGAAAGGCATCACGTATCAGCGCTTTGTTACTTGTGATGCTTGTGCTGGTAAGGGATCACAGCATAAGACTGAGGCAACTACCTGTCCTACCTGCCACGGAACGGGCCATATTGACATTGATCTTTCTTCCATTTTTGGAGTAGGCAAGTTTAGAGTTGACTGTCCAGAGTGTGAAGGCGCTGGTCACGTCGTACAGGACCCATGCGACGTTTGTGGTGGTTCTGGACGTGTTTTGTCTGCAAGCGAAATTATGGTTGATGTACCAGCTAATTCACATGATGGTGACCAAATCAGAGTACCTGGAATGGGAAATGCAGGAACAAATTGTTCTGCAACTGGTGATTTTATCGTAAATGTTAAGGTTCCTTCAGAGCAGTTGACGTTCCGCCAACGCGCGGGAGCTCGTATCACAGGTATAACTGCAATGCTTCTTGTGTTTGTGGCGCTTAATTTACGCTCACCACTATTTGCCATTGTGTTGATTCCGCTTTTGATATTTGGCATAAGAAATGTTCTTGCAGATGGCGTCAAGATGAATGCTGGCTGGTGGAGAAGCTTTGCAAATGCCTTTGTTTCGGGAATTATCAACGGTGCCTTCTACTCAATTATTATTATGACTTTGTATGCTTGTACGGCCGGATTAGGCCATGTCGGCTATATGGGAATTTAAGTTTTAGGTTTTACAAGGGGAGAGTTAGTAAGCGTGGCAGAGAAGAAAGACTTCTACGAGCTCTTAGGTGTTGCTCGTGATGCAGACCAAAAAACAATCAAGCGAGCTTTTCTAAAGCTGGCAAGAAAGCTGCACCCTGATGTTTCTGATGATCCTCATGCAGAAGAGAAGTTTAAAGAGGTAAACGAAGCTTATTCTGTGCTGTCAGATGAGCAAAAACGTGCCAACTATGACCGTTATGGTGATCCTAATGGTCCATCCGGTTTTGGTGGCGGCTATGTGGATATGTCAGATATCTTTGGCGGTGGTTTTGGCGGCTTTGGAGATATCTTTGACTCCTTTTTTGGCGGCGGCCATGGTGGTCGCAACGCTGCTCAGCGTACTCGTGGTAGTGATATGGGAATTAGACTCTCTATCACTTTGGAAGAGGCTGCTGCGGGTGTTACAAAAACTATCTCGTATAACAGACTTTCTACCTGTGATGACTGTAATGGCACCGGCCTTGGTGAGGGTGGAAAAATTGAAGACTGCCCACGCTGTCACGGTACGGGTACGGTAGTTCAGGTCCAAAATACCGTCTTTGGTCAGATGCAGTCTCAGACTGTATGTCCAGAGTGCCAAGGAACAGGCAAAAAAGTCGAACACGCCTGTGAGACCTGTGGTGGCCAGGGAAGAACTCCTGACCATGAGCGTGTTTCTGTTGAAATTCCTGCAGGCGTTCATTCTGGCCAGTCAATTTCTATTACCGGCAAGGGCGAGGCTGGTGTCAGGGGTGATACCTCTGGTGACCTCATCGTAACTATTGAGGTTTCCCAGCATAAAGACTTTGAGCGCAGGGGAGACGATCTCTTTACTTCAGTTAGTGTAGATTCTCTTGAGGCAATTGTTGGCACTACCGTTACCATTGACGGCATTATCAAAGATGAAACTATTGAGATTTCTATACCTGCAGGTTGTAAGTATGGCCAGCAGCTAAGCGTGGCTGGTAAAGGCATGCCTCGTTTGCATACTAAGGCTCGTGGAAACCTTTACGTTCTGGTTCACATTGAGACTTCAACAGGGCTGACCAAAGATCAGTTAGATACACTCACCTCACTTATTGATGAGCGTAAACAAAGTAGTGTTCAAGACACTCAAGATGAGTCACATACCACTCAATCTGAAGGTAAAGATTCTTCAGATCACAAAAATAAGAACGCCAAAAAGACTTCCAAGAAGACTTCCAAGAAGAGGCGCTAATGGCTCATGGTATTGCGCTCATAAATCTTGGATGTAGGGTAAATCGCGTTGAGCTTGATTTAATGGCGGATTCACTGCTTCGCATGGGATGTCGCATTGTTGAAGAAGATGAAGCTCAGGCAATTGTTATCAACACCTGTGCTGTCACCGCAGAAGCAGAAGCTAAGACGAGAAAAGCTGTGCGTAAAGCAGCGCTTATGCCGGGAGCCCCTCTTGTAGTAGCAACGGGTTGTGTTGCAAGTCTTTTTGCTGATGAACTTGCCTCGCTTGCTCCTAACGTTGTGGTAGAAGCCGAGAAGGACAAAGTTGCAGATAGGGTTCTTGAAGAGCTAGGTTTTGCACCAGAATCCGTAAGCGACGACGGACTTGTCATCTCCAAGCCTACTCCAACAGGTCGTACGCGCCCTGGCATCAAAATTCAAGACGGTTGCGATAATCGTTGCACCTTCTGCATTGTGTGGAAAGCACGTGGCGCAGGTAAGTCTCTTGATCCTCGTGAAGTTGTTTTGCAGGTAAAAGATGCTATGAGCAGAGGAGCTCAAGAGGTTGTTCTTACGGGAATTAATCTTGGTAGCTATAAAGCTCAACTTGAGGATGAGGGCAAGAAGACCCTCAGGCTCCCAGACCTTCTCGAGTATGTGCTTGAAAAAACAGAGGTAGGCCGCCTCAGGCTTTCTTCTCTTGAGCCACCTGATGTAAATGCTCGTTTAGTAGAGGTTATTGCTGCTTCCAACGGAAGAATTGCACCTTTTTTGCACATCTGCCTTCAATCCGGATGTGACGCTACGCTTGCACGTATGGGCAGGGTGTATAGGACAGAACTTTATCGCAACGCTGTTGAGGAAGCTCGCTCGGTACTGCCAACTATTGCGTTAGGAACGGACCTTATTGTTGGTTTCCCTGGAGAAACTGATAAAGAATTTGAAGAGTCGTTTGAGTTTTGTCGTCAGATGGGCTTTTCAAAGATGCATGTATTTAGGTATTCCAAGCGACCTGGAACGCCCGCGGCTACTGCTCCAAATCAGGTAGATCCAAAAGTGATGGCTGAGCGCGCAAAGAAAATGCGTGATCTGGGTAATGCTATGCGCTTTGATGCTGCTAAGAAGCTAGTTGGTACCTGCGATAATGTGGTGGTACAGTATCCTGGTAGGGGAATTTCTGGCGGTCTTTTTGATGTCCAGGTTGACCCTACTATTGAACTTGATGAACTTATCGCTATGCGCTTTGATGAAGTTTTACCTAATGGAACGCTAAAAGCTACTCATTTATAAATTGGGGGAACATGGAGCCAACACAGATTCGCTTAACTATTCCTGATTCAGTGGATCCTTTATATCTGACAGGTCCAGCTGATAGTTTGCTCAGAGAAATTGAAGCGTCATGTGCGGCTCTTATTTCAGTCAGAGGCAAAGCAATCTTTTTGTCGGGAACTTCTCAAGAAATTGAGCAGTTAACGCTTATTTTTTCTCACCTAATTCAAATGGTCGAGTCTGGATCTAGGCCAACGCTTGAAGACGTAAAGTTGCTGCTTGATAGTACAAAAAGAAATGCCAACTTAGAGCATACGGGAACACGTACCCTGTTTGTAACTCATAAAGGCAAAGCAATTCAGCCTAAAACACAAGGTCAAATAGCGTATACCAAGGCAATTGCAAACAACTCTATAACCTTTGGTATTGGTCCTGCGGGTACCGGCAAAACCTATTTGGCAGTTGCCATGGCGCTTGCAGCTTTGACTTCTCAGCAAATCAGCAGAATTGTGCTAGTAAGACCTGTTGTAGAAGCGGGAGAGTCTCTTGGTTTTCTCCCGGGAACACTTCAAGAGAAGCTTGATCCCTACATTAGACCGCTCTATGACGCCCTCTTTGATATGACCTCCATGGAGTACGCAAATAACCTTGTTGAACAGGGAATTGTTGAAATTGCTCCGCTTGCATTTATGCGTGGTCGTACCATGAATGATGCGTTTGTCATTTTGGATGAGGCGCAAAACACCACCCCTGAGCAGATGAAAATGTTTCTGACTCGCCTGGGTTTCTCGTCAAAATTTGTTATTACCGGTGATGCAACACAGCGAGACCTTGTGGGAAGAAGTGGTCTGGACGTTGCTCGACAGGTGTTGGGTAATCTGGAAGACGTTGCTTTTGTTGATTTAGATAGAAATGATATTGTTCGCCACACGTTGGTTGGTAAGATAGTTGATGCATACACTGCGTATGAGAAGAAACAGCTAGGGGAGTAACGTGGTTAACGAGTACGACATTGTGATCGAAGAAGGCGTCGCGTGCCCAATTTCTGTAGAAGAGATTGAAGCCGATTGCAACCTTGTACTCTCTGAAGAGGGTGTAGAGCGTCCTTGTACCGTGTCCATTTCTATTGTCAGCGATGAAGAGATTCAGCAGGTAAATCTTGAGTGGCGAGAAAAAAATGCGCCCACAGACGTTATCTCACTTGAGGTAGAGCGACCTGATGATCCAGATTTGGCTCCTGGTGAAATGTGTGAGCTAGGCGATATTATTCTGGCTCCTAACTTTATTGCACGTCAGGCAAAAGAATATGGTACTACGGAGGCAGACGAGTTTAGGCTCATGCTTGTTCACGCCATGCTTCACCTGCTTGGATATGATCACATTGAAGACGATGAGGCAGAGGTTATGGAGGCTCGTGAGGACGCTCTTGTTGCTTTGCTTTCAACGGATAGGACTATTGAGCCAGTTGTATTGACTCGCCACCGTGAGGGGATTGACGAGTAATGATTCCGGGATCTAAAGGCAGACATCCAAGCTTTAAGCGCGGCCTTCTCTTTGCACTACAGGGCGCTCGCCAAGCGTTTGCTCAAGAGACAAACCTGCGCCGTATGTCAGTAGCTGCTGTATTGACCGTAGTTGCGGGATTGTTTGTTGGCTTGGATGCCGTAAGCTGGGCACTTGTCCTCGCGTGTATTGGTGCGGTTTTAACTACAGAGCTCCTTAACACGGCAATAGAAACTGTAGTGGACCTGGTTTCTCCTGAGTTTCATCCTATGGCCGGTAAAGCCAAAGATATTGCTGCGGCAGCTTCATGCTGTATTAGCATTACCGCAGCTCTTATAGGACTTTTGATTTTCTCGCGAGCAATTTTTCATTGGTAAGTTGGAGGACATATGACCGCCAATTCAGTTTCTGAAAACACTACATCTGAGACCACTCCATTTAGGAGCGGTTTTGTTGCTTTAGTTGGTCGTCCAAGTGTTGGTAAGTCCACACTGTTAAATGCTTGCATGGGCCAGAAAGTAGCTATTGCAAGCCCTGTTGCCCAGACAACGCGCCGTCGTTTTAGGGCAGTGGTGAATGGAGAGAACTCTCAGCTGGTCATTGTAGATACTCCAGGCCTCCACAAGCCCAAAGACGCTCTTGGAAAAGAGCTTAACAAGGCAGCGCTCGGAGAGCTTAATGACGCTGATGTCATTGCTTTTTTGATTGATGCTACCAAGCCTGTTGGTCGTGGAGATGAATGGGTTGCCAATCATGTTGAGCAGGCACATGCTGCCTTTAAGCTGCTGGTTATTACCAAGGCTGACATTGCAACTCCAGAGCAAGTAGCAGAACAGCTTGAGGCCGCACAGGCTCTTGCGCACTTTGATGACGTGCTTGTTGTTTCTGCTCCAGAAGACTTCAATATCCAGGCATTTATTGCGCTTGTTTCAGAGCATCTTCCTGAGGGTCCCATGTGGTTCCCAGAGGACATGGAGACTGACGCATTGCCAGAAGACCTGGTAGCAGAGTTTGTTCGCGAGAAGCTCTTGTTGAATCTTCGTCAAGAAGTTCCCCATTCCGTTGCCGTTGTTTGTGATTCCTATGAGGTAGCAACGGACGGGCATTTATCTATTTCTGCCACCATTTTGGTTGAGCGAGAAGGACAAAAGGGCATCGTAGTTGGCCAGGGCGGCTCTATGATTAAACGCGTTGGCGTTGAGGCTAGAAAAGACTTGGAGAAACTGTTTGGTCGCAAGGTTTACCTTGACCTGCAGGTGCGCGTTCAGCCTCTCTGGAGGCGTGATGCCAATGAGATTAAGCGCCTGGGCTACTCAACTGAGGACTAGTTGTGCCTGGTAGAAAGACTACGCGTCTTAAAGCAATTGTGCTTGATAGAACAAAACTCGCTGAGCAAGACCTCATCTTAACCATGCTCTCCGATTCAGGAGAAGAGTGTCGTGCAGTCGCAAAGGGTGCTAGAAAGCCAGGCGGCCGATTTGCAGCCCGCGTTGAACTGTTTTGTGAGCTAGACGTACTGCTGGCAGAAGGTCGCTCACTTGATATCTTGTCCGAGGCAACCTTGCTTGAGCCGCACGCATCGCTGCGCGGAGATCTTTCTAAGGTAGCGGCTGCGTCAGCTATCTGTGAAGTCGCACGTCTTTCGTGTATCGACGGCGTCGAAGACGCGTTTCTCTATCCACTGCTCTCTCGCGCTCTCAGAGCCTGCGAAGAAGTAGCTGACGAGAAACACTTAGATCTTGTTGTTGCTGCTTATGTGTTTAAGGTTTTGGCACATGAAGGCTGGCGCCCTGAGTTGGAATCGTGCATTGCCTGTGGAGATGAAGCTCTAACGTACTTCTCGCCAGCTGCTGGTGGTGCATTGTGTGGAAGTTGTGCGCATGAGATTGAGGGAGCTATTGAGGTAACTCCACTTGAGCTCTCGTGGTTATCGTCGCTTCTAAAACTTACCTTTGACCAGCTTATTGTTGCTGAGATTGCTCCAGAAACTGCGCTCTTTTTGCTCACAAGCGCGCATATTTGGGCAGCCACACACCTTGAGGCGCGTCTCAAGGCATTTGAATTTCTACTCAGTATCTAGTTGAAGTGGATTTTTACTAGCAAAGTTCACCAGTAACTGGTATCCTCTTGTAGGTTATTTCCTTGTTCTTAGGGGCTAGTCACTGCCGGCTACCTTCTCAGTACAAGGAGTATTCAACGCGAAAGGCGGTTTATTATGGCAGTAACTAAGGATCGTAAGGCTGAGCTCATCAAGCAGTACGGCAAGGACGAGAAGGACTCCGGTTCCGCACAGGTTCAGGTTGCTCTTCTTACTGAGCGTATTCGTCAGCTCACCGACCACATGAAGTCCCATCAGAAGGACTTCCACACTCGTCGTGGTCTTCTGATGCTCGTTGGTAAGCGTCGTCGTCTTCTTTCTTACATCAAGTCGAACGACATTGAAGAGTACCGTACTCTTATTGCTTCCCTGGGTATCCGCGACAACATCCAGTAAGTTGGCTTTTTAGGGCGCCGTCTGGCGCCCTTTATGTTTGAGGCCCGTTTGCAATGGGGCAAACGGAGATAGAAGAGGAAAGAAATGACTAAAGTAACTCACGAATTTGACCTCTATGGTAAGCACTACACCCTTGAGGCTGGTGAGCTCGCAAAGCAGGCAACAGGTGCCTGTATCGTTAAGTGCGGCGATTCTACCGTACTTCTCACTGCAGTGGTTTCCAAGGAGCGCAAAGATTACGACTTCTTCCCACTGACTGTTGATTTTATTGAGAAAATGTACGCAGTTGGTCGCGTTCCTGGTGGATACCTCAAGCGTGAGGCTCGTCCATCCGAGAAGGCAACCCTTACTGCTCGTATGATTGACCGTCCTCTGCGCCCATCTTTCCCAGATGGCTTCCGTAATGAGGTTCAGATTGTTGCAACTTCTCTTGTTGCAGATCAGGTAAACGCTGTTGATACCATCTCTGTCATGGGCGCTTCTGCTGCTCTGGCCGTTGGTGGCGTTCCTTTTGAGGGACCACTTGCGTGCGTCCGTATTGGTCGCAACGCTGATACCGGCGAGTTCCTGGTTAACCCAACCTATGAAGAGCGCGATCACTCTGACCTTGACCTTGAGCTTGGCGGTTCTTCCACCTTTATTTCCATGCTTGAGGCTGGTGCAGATGAGATTTCCGAAGAGGATATGCTCTCCGCTATGGCATTTGGTCAGGAAGCAATTGCAGCCTTCTGCGAGGAGCAGAAGAAGTTTATTGCTAAGTGGGAAGAGGTTAACGGTCCTATTGTTAAGCGTGAGTACATCCTTGATGAGCCAATCGCTGAGGTTCATGACCGCATCTTTGCTTACTATGACCAGATGAGCGCCGCTCTTAAGGATGCTGACAAGCAGTCCCGTATGCAGAAGGTTGCTGACCTGATGGACGAGATTAAGGCTCAGTTCACCGAGGAGGAGCAGGAGCTTTGGAGCCGCGCTATTGCCGTTGAGCTCAAGGGTCTTGAGAAGCACGCTATGCGCGTCATGGTTGTTGAGACCGGCGAGCGCGTTGACGGCCGTGTTGCAGACGAGATCCGTCCAATCATGGTCAAGCCTGATTACCTGCCACTTGTTCACGGTTCTGGTCTTTTCCAGCGTGGTCAGACTCAGGTTCTCTCCATTTGTACGCTTGGCATGCTCAACGAGTGGCAGCGTCTTGACACCATTGAGCCAATGGACGGCAAGCGCTACATTCACCACTACAACTTCCCACCATTCTGCACCGGTGAGACTGGCCGTATGGGCAGTCCAAAGCGCCGCGAGATTGGTCACGGAGCTCTTGCAGAGCGCGCACTTCTGCCTGTCATTCCTTCCGAGGAAGAGTTCCCTTACACCATCCGCGTTGTCTCTGAGGTAATGGAGTCCAATGGTTCTTCTTCCATGGCTTCTACCTGCGGTTCTACGCTTTCCCTTATGGACGCAGGCGTTCCTCTGAAGCGTCCTGTTTCTGGTGTTGCAATGGGTCTTATCCAGGAGAACGGCAAGACTGTTGTTCTTACCGATATCCAGGGTCTTGAGGACTTCCTTGGCGACATGGACTTCAAGGTCTGCGGTACCACCAAGGGTATTACTGCAATGCAGATGGACAACAAGGCAACCGGCCTTACTCCAGAGATTCTGCGCAGCGCACTTCTCCAGGCTCAAGAGGGCCGTATGTTCATTCTGAACAAGATGCTCGAGCAGATTCCTGCACCTCGTACTGAGACCAAAGAGACCGCTCCACAGATCATCTCGCTTTCTATCCCAACCGATAAGATTCGCGACGTCATTGGCTCTGGTGGCAAGGTTATCCGCGGTATCCAGGAGGATACGGGCGCAACCGTTGACATCCAGGAGGATGGCACCGTCTTTATCGCTGGTACTAACGGTGCTGCCGAGGCTGCTGCAGAGCGCATCAAGGCTATTGTTAAGGTTCCAGAGGTAGGCGAGGAGTACACTGGTCGCGTTGTTGGTCTTCAGCCATTCGGCGCCTTTGTTGAGCTTCTTCCTGGCAAGGACGGTCTGCTTCACATTTCCCGCGTTGCACAGGGACGTGTCGAGAAGATCGAGGATGTCCTGGCTGTTGGCGACGAGGTTAAGGTTCAGGTCCTTGAGGTAGACGAGAAGGGCAAGATTTCTCTTGACCGTCTTGATAAGCCAGAGGCACCACAGGGTGCTCCAAAGAAGGACCGTGAGGAGCGTCGCCCACGTCGTCAGAACGACAACGGTAATGCTGAGCGTAGGCAGCCACGTCGTCACCACGACGCATAAGGCACGCTCAAACTCAATGGGTTTCTCGTCACGCGAGGTCTTATAAAACATGAGGTATTGAAGAGAGCTTCGATGCATGTCGGAGCTCTCTTGTTATTCTGTTGAGATTTTGATTCTTTGGGAATATATAGCGTAATACGTGCAGATTTTTTATATAATTAAACAACATGTAGATTTTGCAAAAAGTCTTGTAGACGGCCCTTTGGGTTGCGTCTGTTATAGAAAGTTGTTTTGAAAGGAAAGTTTTTTAATGCCTAAGAAAGACCCAGCTCTTAAAGTCATTCCTATGGGCGGACTTGATGGCATTGGCAAGAACATGACCGTATTCGAGTACGGTAATGATATGGTGCTTGTTGATGCTGGTTTGATGTTCCCAGATGACGAACAGCCTGGTATTGACCTAGTTTTGCCAGACTACACCTATGTACTTGAAAATGAAGATAAGCTTCGCGGTATTTTGATTACCCACGGTCACGAGGATCACATTGGTGCTCTTCCGTACCTGCTTATGGACCTTACTCGTAAGGTGCCAATCTATTCCAGTAAGCTTTCGCTTGGCTTTATTGAAGGCAAGCTTGCTGAGCACAAGATTGTGGGCACCAAGCTTCGTGAGGTTACTGATGGCTCAAAGGTCCAGCTTGGTGCCTTTGACATCACGTTCTTCTCGATGACCCACTCTATTCCTGCAGCTTTTGGTATTCATATGAAGACTCCTGCAGGAACGCTTATTCACTCCGGTGACTTTAAGCTTGATCAGACTCCTATTGATGGCGTGCGTCCAAATTATGCGGCTATCACCAAGTTTGGCTCTGAGGGCCTTGACCTGCTGCTGTCTGACTCCACAAACGCCAACCGCCCCGGTATGACTCCATCCGAGGCTTCCGTTGGTGCAGCGCTTCGTCACATCATCAAAAATGCAACCGGTCGCGTCTTTGTGGCGTCGTTCTCAAGCCACATTCACCGTCTTCAGCAGGTGTGTGACGCTTCTGTAGCGGTAAAGCGCAAGGTTGTTGTTACCGGTCGCTCTATGATTACCAACACAAAGGTTGCGCGTGAGCTTGGTTACCTCAACATTGCCGATAAAGACATCATTGATGCTTACGATGTTGATAAACTCGCAGATGATCGCATTGTTGTTCTGTGTACCGGTTCCCAGGGAGAGCCTCTGAGTGCTTTGGCACGCATGGCAAACGGAGAGCACAAGTCGCTTTCCATTCGTCCTCAGGACACCGTAATCATCTCTGCAACTCCTGTTCCAGGTAACGAGAAGAGCGTTCAGTCTATCATCAACGCGCTCTCTAAGATTGGTTGCGAGATTTACGATAAGTCAAAGGCACTTGTCCATGTTTCTGGCCATGGTAGCCAGGAAGAGCTCAAGCTTATGCTTGGTATGGCTCGTCCAAAGAACTTCATGCCTGTTCATGGTGAGGCTGTTCACCTGCGTGCTCACGCAGAACTTGCTCAGCAGATGGGCGTTCCTGCTAATCGCATTTTCATTCTTGATAACGGCGACACGCTTGAGATGAGAAACGGCAAGGTTACTCGTGGTAAGACGGTTGAGTCTGGCGTAGTGTACGTTGACGGCCTCTCTGTCACCGACGCTAACCCTGTTGTTCTTCGTGACCGCCAGCGCCTTTCTCAGGACGGCATTGTTACCGCAGTGGTAACCCTTGTTGGTCGCAACCTTAAGCCAGGTGTTGTTGAGATTTCTGGCCGTGGTGTTTCATTTGCCGACGATGACGAGCTTATGCATGACGCACAGAATCTTGTGAGAAATTCAATTGAGAAGGCCTCTAAGTCCGAAGGCGCAAACATTGAAGCAATGAGAAAGAGCGTACGCAATGCCCTTTCTAACTTCCTTTGGAGCAAAACTCGTACTCGACCAATGGTTATTCCGGTCATTATGGAGGTATAAGCCCAATGCCCTCTAAACGCACCTCAAACGCAGCAAAAAGAAATTCTAGAAACGCCGCTTCTGCACAGGCAGTAGGCTTGAGCCCACTGCAGAACGATATCATTGGTGTTGTTCTTGCAGTGGTTGCAATTGCTCTGTTTTTGTCCATTATTGTCCCTACTAACGCTGTTATTACCAGCGCAATGGGTCATGGACTCAAGCTCTGTTTTGGTACGGGAGCACTACTTTTTCCCATTGCAGTATTTGTCTTTGCTATGACCTTCTTTATGCGTGATGATCAGGGAATCTCAACGCGTATTGCTATTGGTCTAACGCTGGACGTTCTTGCTGCTCTTGCTCTTATTTCACTTAACTTCCCAGGTGCCGAGGCTGCTCCAGATATGCTTCTGGGCACAAAAGTTCTAGAGGCTGCCGGCGGTTATGTGGGCGGCGGTATTGCTTGGGTTTTGTTGCGCTTTGTTGGCCGCGTGGTGGGCAATGTACTTTTGATTGGCTTTATTATTGCCGGTGTTGTTATCTGCGGCTTCTCTATTTCTGACATGGTTGAGCGCGTAAGCTTCCGCCTGGATGAAGCGCGTGAGAATCATCGCTACCGTAAAGAAGAGCGTGCTCTTGCAAAAGAAGAGGCACTTTACGCCGCAAATGCTCCACAGCCTGCAAAGAAGCAGGGTAGACGTGGCGCAAACAACCAGTCTTCTCTCTTTGACGAGACCGGTGAAGGGGAGACCACCTATCTGGGCAATCGCAAGACTTCTGTCATTAAGCGTGACGCCCGTCTTTATGAGGAAGAAGAGGCGCAAGAGGACGCAGGAGATGCTCCTACTACGCTCATTGATAAGGCTAAGAATAAGCTGCGCTCTAAGAAGAAAGACCAGCCAGATGATGCAGTTGTCGAGAAAAACGATGTTTCTGTAGCTGATGTTGCTCCTACAACAAAACAGGCTAAACCTAAGAGCAAAGCTAAAACGACACCCGATTTTCTCGCCACACCTGACCAGCTTAAAAGGCCAGGCGACAACGATGAGTCGTATGAGCTGCCACCATTTACCATTCTGAAGACAAACAAGAACTCGGCCACTTCTGCCGTAAGCGATGATGAGCTTGAAGCTACTGCTCAGAGACTCCAGGCTACGCTTGAGGAGTTTGGCCTTTCCAGCCAGGTAGTTGGTTGGACTGCGGGTCCTTCTGTCACTACGTTTAAGATTTCGATGGGCGAGGGTGAGCGCGTCAACAAGATCACCAATCTTGAGGACGATATTGCGCTTTCACTTGCGGCAAAGTCTGTTCGTATTTTTGCACCAATTCCTGGAACTTCTCTAGTCGGCATTGAGATTCCTAACGAGAAAGCCCAGGCAGTCAACTTGGCTGACGTTCTTCCGTTTGCAAAGGGCGGTCCTCTTGAGTGCGCTTTTGGTCGCGATTCTGAGGGCAAGCCAATTGTTGTTGACCTTGCAAGTCTTCCTCACTTGCTGGTAGCAGGTACCACTGGTTCTGGTAAGTCTGTCCTGCTCAACGCCATTGTTATGTCTATGCTCATGCGCGCAACTCCTGAGCAGGTCCGCCTGATTATGGTTGACCCAAAGCGCGTTGAGTTTACGGGTTACGCTGGTCTTCCTCACCTGTATGTTCCAGTTGTTACCGAGCCAAGGCAGGCCGCAAGTGCGCTTCAGTGGGGCGTCACCGAGATGGAGCGCCGCCTTAAGGTATTTGAGCACTACAAAGTGCGTGACATTAAGACGTACAACAGAAATGTTGATGGCGATAAGTACGCTGATATGGAGAATCCTCCAAAGCACATGCCGTACTTTGTCATTGTCATCGACGAGCTTGCTGACCTCATGATGGTTGCTGGCAAAGACGTTGAGTCTTCCATTGTCCGTATTGCTCAGCTTGGTCGTGCTGCAGGTATTCACCTGATTGTTGCAACGCAGCGTCCTTCTGCAGATGTTGTAACCGGTTTGATTCGTGCAAATATCGATAACCGTGTTGCGCTCTCAGTTGATAACTCTTTGAACTCCCGCATTATTCTGGACCAAAAGGGCGCTGAGCAGCTGCTGGGTAAGGGTGACATGCTGGTTAAACTTCGTGGTAAGAAGCCTAATCGTGCACAGGGTTGCTGGGTCTCTGACGAGGAGATTGAGGAGACCGTTAAGTACATCCGCACTCAGCGCGTGGCCGAATATCACGACAACATCTTGACCGTTGCAACGCCAACACAGGCTGATGGTGTTGGCGGAGTTGGTGGTATGGCACAGGCAGACGACCCACTCATTTGGGAAGCTGCGCGCATTATTGTGGATTCTCAGCTAGGTTCTACATCTAGTTTGCAAAGAGCACTCTCCGTTGGGTATGCTCGTGCTGGTAGAATTATGGATATGCTTGAGGCAAAAGGTGTTGTTGGCCCAGCTAACGGATCAAAGCCTCGAGAAGTTCTTATCGATAAAGATGCTCTTGAAGAGCTCAAAGTTCAAGACGCTGCCTATAGGGAGGTAGAGTAAGCATGCCACGCCCTCGTTTTAGTGAGATGCTCGTAGAACGTAGACGTCAGCTCGGGCTTTCTATCACTCAAGCATCAAAGATTCTTCGCCTCAAGGAGCAGGCACTTATTGCTTTTGAGGAAGGCGATTTTACGAATATGCCTCAGAGCGGTTATGCTCAGGGCATGCTTTCTTCGTATGCTCGCTACCTAGGACTTAATCCGCGTGAGATCGTAGACCTCTTCCAGGAAGAGAGCTATGAGTTTGAAAACGGCACCTACTCTCATGAGTTGCGTCGTCGTACGCGAGACACCCAGTCTGGTCGTGGCATTGCGGGCTATGACGTCGTAAACGAGTCTGGTAGCAGGCCAAAGGCATATGTACAGTACCACGGCCTTCTCCCCACATCGGGAGGACCAGCTGGCGATATGGGCGCCTTTGCAACCACGTCTGGTGTTCGCTCCAGACAAACTGGTGTACCTCTGGGTGCTCAGGCATCTGAGGAGGATGCTGGCGGCTACTCGTATTCTCGCTACGCCACAGGTCATGCCTACAATGCTGGAATTGAAGAAGCTTCTCGTCAGAAGACTATGGCAAGCCGTACGCGCGGTGGCGTTCAGCGCAAGCGTGTAGGCATTGCAGGTGTTAGCATTCCAGCTTACAAAGACGATGTAACCAGAAGAACTGTTGCTCCAAGCGATTACACTGATGACCTTCGCTATGACAATGTAACTGCTCCTTACGAGCGTGCATCAACTATTTCTGGTCGTCGTGGATCAAGAAATATCGCGCAGGTAGATAGGCCTAATGTTCGCCGTCGCCAGCCATCTGGCGCCGCCGCCCAACAGCGCCGCGCTCCTCAAAGACCAGGTGTTATGGGAGCACTTCAGAATTACTTCTCTGACACAGGACGCACTATTGCCACTGTGTTTGCTCTTGTTGTTGTGATTATTACTGCCGTTTTGCTGTTCAGCGTTCGTTCCTGCATGACAGCTCGTACTACACCTACTACAACAAAGACAGTAAGCGTTAATAATTCAACAACTGATTCTTCAAAGAATTCCACTACTACAAATAGCAACACGGACACCTCTAAGAAGGATTCAACTGATGCTTCTAAGAGCACCACTACAACTGAGCCAAAGAAGGAAGAGACTCCTAAGCAGACTACCGTAGTGGTTACTGTTGCAGATGGTCAGACCAGTTGGGTTGAGATTACTGTTGATGGTAAGAGTGTTGAGGCTGATGCAATTACTGGTCCTTGGTCTCAGACATACACCGTCACTGATTCCATGAACGTTCTTGCAGGTACACCTGGCGCAGTTGCAGTTACCGTTAATGGCACTGCTAAGCCATTTGACGCAAATGCTTCTGGTATTGGTACCTTGACCATTCAGGGCACTAAGCCTGCTGACAGTACTGCAGCAAATGCTTCTGGAACTCAAACAAACAGCACGTCAACAAGTACTACCGGTGGAACTTCTGGCACCACTAACAACCAGAATTCCAACAGCAATTCAAGCAACTAAACGCCATGGGGCGAGAAGTTCTTCTCGCCCAGGTAATACGGAGGGGAAATGGCTAAAGAATCAAGCTTTGACGTTGTGTCTGAAGTAGACATGATGGAAGTTGATAATGCATTTCAGCAGGCAGCTCGTGAGCTAACTCAGCGCTACGATCTTAAGGATTCTGGTGCAACACTTGAGCTCTCTAAGAAAGAGGGTAAGTTCACTATTGAGGCGCCTGCAGATTTTGTTGCATCTCAGGTTAGGGATGTTCTTGGCTCCAAGCTGGTAAAGCGCGGAATTGATCTGACTGTTATTCGTTGGGGAGACCCCATTCCTGCAGCAGGTTCTACCGTGCGTCAGATTGGCTCTATTGTTTCTGGTATTGACCAGGAGACTGCCAAGAAGATCGCTAAAGATATTCGTGATATGAAAGTTAAGGCTAAGGCAACCGTTGAGGGCGATAAGCTGCGTGTTTCTAGTGCTTCTCGCGATGTTCTTCAGTCTGTGATTGCAAGCCTTAAGGAGAAAGACTATGGCCAGCCCCTCCAGTTCAACAACTATCGATAGGGGCTATAACGTCCTATACATCACGTTAGGATGCGCTAAAAACGAGGTTGATACAGACCGCATGCGTGCGCGTCTTTTGGCCTCTGGTTTTGGTGAAGTTGCAGACCCAGAGTCAGCAGACGTTGCAATTATCAATACCTGCTCGTTCTTGGCTTCTGCAACAGAAGAGTCTATTGAGACTACCCTTGAGATTGCCGAAGGCGCTTCTGAGGGAGTGCGTAAGCTGCCCATTATTATGTGTGGCTGCGTTCCTTCCAGGTATGGCGCAGAGCTTAACGAGCAGCTTCCTGAAGTTGCTGCGTTTGTTCCGGCAGATCAAGAAGATGGCATTGTCAGCGTTGTTGCAGACGTTCTGAATATCCCTGAGCCTACGCAGTCAATTGTTGCTGCCCATGGAATGCTGCGCACCATTGATGGCGCCAGTGCATTTGTAAAGATTTCCGAGGGCTGTGATAGATTCTGTGCCTTCTGCGCCATTCCGTACATTCGTGGTCACTATCACTCAAGGCCTGCTGAAGAGATTCTTCAAGAGGTACATGAGCTGATGGAAGGTGGTGTTCGTGAGGTCATTCTGATTGGCCAGGACACCGGTATCTGGGGCTCGGATATGCCTGATACAGCAGATGGTCAGACTCCAACGCTTGCCAAGCTTATGCAGCAGGTTGCTGAGGTAGTTCGTCCTTATAAGGGATGGATTCGTGTTTTGTATCTGCAGCCAGAAGGTATGACCGATGAGCTCATCAGCACTATTCGCGATACACCTGAGGTTCTTCCTTACATTGATATTCCAATTCAGCACTGCAACGAGCGCATTCTTAAGCGCATGGGTCGTTCTGGCTCTACACAGGAGCTTCGTGAGCTTTTTGATCGCCTCAGAACTGAGATTCCTGGCATGGTTCTTCGAACTACGGGAATGTGTGGCTTCCCAGGCGAGACAGATGATGAATCAGATGAGCTCTACGACTTTATTCAGGAGCAGGAGTTTGATTACACATCCGTCTTTACCTATTCACCAGAAGAGGGAACTCTTGGTGCAAAGATGTCTGATCAGGTTCCAGATGAGGTAAAAATTGAGCGTACTCAGCGCTTGCTTGACCTTGTAGAGCAGCTTGGCTTTGCGGCAACTGCCCGTCACGTTGGCGAGCGCTGCGAGGTCATTATCGACGGAATTGAAGAATCCGACGAAGGCACTGAGCTTATTGGCCACACGTGGTTCCAGGCTCCAGACTGTGATGGCGCTGTTCACATTGCAGAGGGAGAGGCCGCAGTCGGAGATATTGTCCTTTGTGACCTGGTAGATTCATTCTGCTATGAAATGATTGGCGAAATTGTAGACACTACAGACACACAGTCTGGCGAGAAAACCGCTTAGTTGGGGATAGGTCATGTCATCAAAGACAATTTGGACACCTGCAAATATTGTTACCTGTGCTCGTGTGGTCTTAGTGCCCTTTTGGCTTCTCTTGGCGCAGCTTTTAGGTGTATCTCTGGCAGATTCTCTGGCAACACCTGGTTTTAAACTTGGAGCTTTTCTTGTTTTTATCGGCTATGTTGTCATTTCTTTGACCGATAAGCTTGATGGTTACCTTGCCCGTAGTAGAAATGAAGTTACTACCTTTGGCAAGTTCTTAGATCCAATTGCCGATAAACTCGCTGTTGTTGTAGCTCTTTTTGTACTTCTAGAGTGGCATATGGTTTCTCCTTGGGTGCTCTTAGTGATTGTTGCACGAGAGTTTTTGGTATCAGGCCTTAGGATGGTTGTTGCTTCAAAGGGAGTTGTTATTGCAGCTTCTGACTTGGGTAAGTGGAAGACCGCAACAACTATGGTTGCTATCTGCGGTTTACTCTTCTTGCCAAGTATTCCTGGTGGAATGATTCAGGACGTTTTGCTCTTTATCTTCAACGCATCTATGTGGGTTGCAGTAGTTCTAACGGCCTGGTCAGGAATTGACTACTTTGTAAAGTCGTGGCAATACATTGCTGAAGTTTAACAAGATGGCGTCTCTCTGAGGCGCCGCTTTTGTATCAAATCTTATTAAAAGTAAGGAAGACCATGTTCTCTGAAGAAGTTCTCAAAGAAGCTCAAAGTGTTATTTCAGATGCCCTTGCATCAGGTATTACCGTAGCTTCAGCCGAGTCTTGTACGGGAGGACTTGTTGCAGGTGCTCTTACAGCCATCTCTGGATCATCAAGCGTACTTAAGGGCTCTGTTGTAAGCTATACCATTGAGATTAAGCAAAAGGTATTAGGCGTTTCAAAAGACATTTTTGATGAACCGTCTCTTGGCGCTGTTTCTGAGCCCTGCGCAGCTCAAATGGCTTCGGGCGTTAGAGACGTTATTGGATCAGATATTGCAGTTTCAGTTACAGGAATAGCAGGACCAACAGGAGAAGAGCCTGGTAAACCAGTTGGAACAGTTTGGTTTGGCATTAACAGCAAAAACTTTACCCATACGGTCTGCAAACATTTTTCTGGTAATAGAGAACAGGTGCGAGAAGCTGCTGTTTTGCAGGCTTTACAATTAATTCATGAAGCAATTGTGAAGGCTTAAAATTCGATTTTAATAGAGAGGCTCAAAACTAGTTTGTTTTGAGTCTCTTAATTTCTGCGGCTATGCAGGACTTATACAGTCAAATTTGTAATTAAGAAAAAATTAACTGCTCAAGAGCGGAAAAATAAAGGAAAGAAATCAGACAAATTCCCTCTATAGAGTATATGTTTGACGTTGACATAGAACGTCTGTTCTTATATTATCGTGGTATCAGAAAGAGCAAGGAGTATTCATGGCTAAAAAGGCAGTTTCAAAAGAGATCAAAGCTCGTACTACTGGTGATGAGAGAGATGAGGTTATCTCCTCAACCACTGCAGAGATTGAGAAGAAATTTGGTGCAGGCGCTATTATGCGTTTAGGCGAGGGTGGTCCTGCCTTTGATATTCAGGCTATTCCAACTGGCTCACTTGCTCTTGATGCAGCGTTGGGTATTGGCGGCGTTCCTCGCGGCCGTATCGTAGAGATTTATGGCCCAGAGTCCTCTGGTAAGACAACACTTTCACTAGAAATTCTTGCAGAAGCTCAGGCGCTAGGTGGTGTTGTTGCCTTTATTGACGCAGAGCACGCACTAGACCCAGGTTATGCGGCTCGTATTGGCGTTGATATTGACGATGTTTTAATTTCTCAGCCAGATACTGGTGAGCAGGCTCTAGAAATTTGTGACATGCTTGTTCGCTCAGGCGCCATTGATGTTGTAGTTGTAGACTCTGTTGCTGCTCTTGTTCCTCGTGCAGAGATTGAGGGAGAGATCGGCGATTCTAGCGTTGGTCTTCAGGCTCGTCTCATGAGTCAAGCTCTCCGTAAGTTAGCTGGCTCTCTTTCAAAGTCTAATACGCTTTGTATTTTCATTAACCAACTTAGAGAGAAGATTGGCGTTATGTTTGGAAGCCCAGAGACCACTTCTGGTGGTAGGGCTCTTAAGTTCTTCTCTACTGTCCGTATGGATATTCGCCGCGTTGACAGCATTAAGGTTAACGGAGAAAACGTTGGTAACCGTGTTCGCGTTAAGGTTGTAAAGAACAAGGTTGCTCCGCCTTTTAAGGTTGCTGAGTTTGACATTATGTACGGTCAAGGCATCTCCAAAGAGGGCTCCATTCTTGATATGGCTGTTGATTTTGAGATTGTCAATAAGTCTGGAGCTTGGTTCACCTATGAAGGTGAGCGTCTTGGCCAGGGTAGAGAAGCAGCTAAATCTTTCCTTACTGCCAATCCAGATCTCATGGAAGAGATTGATCACAAGGTACGAGTTGCTTGTGGCCTTGTATTTGATGAAGATTCTGAAGTTGGCGCTCCAGTTGCAACGGAAGATTCTGCTGAATAATGTCAGAAATTTCTTGGACGATTGAGCTTCCAAAAAAGAAACAGGCAGTTCTAGGTCAGGCAAAGCCTAAGGCAAAGATACTTTTAGAAACTGAAGTTGGAGGGACGGAGGAATTCTTTATCCCTCCAACAGTAGCTCGCGCTCTTCAGAACAAAGAGAAAGATGGTGTTTTTACACCTTATTCTCGTAATGAGTTTCTGTATGAGTTAAAAGAGATTTCAACGCAGTGCATTATAGCTCGTATTGAGGCTTTGATTGTAAAAAGGGACTACTCTACAGCTGAGCTTCAAAAAAAGCTCATGCTTGATGGCTATCAGAAGAATGTAAGAGACCCTGCAGTGCAGAGGGCTGTTGAAGTTGGTTTGGTTAATGACAGTCGTTTTGCAGACGTTTATATACGTTCTAAAATTTCGCAAGGCTGGGGTCCTCTTAAAATTAAAACTGAAATTTCTAAAAAAGGGATTGAAGTTGAGACTCTCCCTGGATGGCCTGACGCTTATTTTTCTGATGTGGATGAATTTGAAGTTGCGTATTCTTTGGCCCAGAGAAAACACCTGTCGGGAAAAAATGATTATGAGAAGCTTGTCAGGTTTCTGGCCACAAAGGGATATTCATTTTCTATAGCATCATCTGTTGCTAAAAAGATTTTGGATGAAAACGCCACATCTGAATGAATATATTTGCTTAGCTTATAAGTCTGTTGGATTGATGTACTTTACTTTTCCTACCTGCTATTTATTGACAAAAGTTACAATGCTCTATACGATAAATATGCCGTGAATAGGCTCATTTCCGCTGGGCAACCAGCGTCACGTATACAGTAGGTATCTCATACATTTGATCTATCTCTGAATGTGGCATGACCAGCCAATGAACCCTGCTCATGGCGGGTTCTTTAGATACTGTTGTGTCTAAAGTCTCCTGAACACTTTTGTAATCGCCATTTGAGGAGTAGGTATGGAATTAGCAGCGGTAGGCATTGTTTGCCTTCTTGTGGGAGTAGGCCTTGCATACGGCGTACTCTCTAACATTAGTAATTCAAAGATTAAAACTGCAGAACAGCAGTTAAAAGATGCTCAGACTAGTGCAGATCGTATTGCTTCTGAAGCAGCTCGCCAGGCAGAAACAGTTAAAAAAGAAGCTGTTCTTGAGGCTAAAGAAGAAGTTCTTCAGCTTAAGCAGGCAGCAGAGGCAGATGAGAAAAAGCGTAAGAGTGAGCTCCGTAGCATGGAGAATCGTATTCTTCAGCGTGAAGAGTCCCTTGATCACCGTACTGATGCACTAGAGAAGCGTGAGCATCAGCTCTCCAGCCTTCAGGGCCAGCTTGATCGTCGTAAGAACGATTTGGATTCTCTTGTTTCTCAGCAGTCTCAAGAGCTTGAGCGCATTGCAGCTCTTACAAAAGATGAGGCTCATGATGAGCTTCTGGCTCGAGTCCGTTCTGAAAGTGTTCGCGATGAGGCTATGATTCTTCGTGAGTCTGAGCAGCGCGTTCGTGCACAGGCAGATAAAACTGCACGTGAGATTATTTCTACCGCTATTCAGCGTGTCGCTGCAGATCAGGCTTCTGAGATTACAGTAACTTCCGTCCATATCCCATCTGATGATCTAAAGGGTAGGATTATTGGACGTGAGGGTAGAAACATTCGTACCTTCGAGCAGGTATCTGGTGTTTCTCTTGTTATTGATGACACTCCAGAGACTGTAGTTCTTTCAAGTTTTGATCCAGTCCGCCGTGAGACCGCTCGTGTTGCACTTGAGAACCTCATTGCAGACGGTCGTATTCATCCAGCACGTATTGAGGAGCTCTACAAGAAGGCTGAAGCCCTTGTTAACGAGCGTGTCCTTGAGGCTGGTGAACAGGCTGCATTTGATTGCGGTATTCACGATCTTCATCCAGAGATCGTAAAAACTCTTGGTAAGCTTCGCTACCGTACTTCTTACGGTCAGAACGTTCTTGCTCACTCTGTTCAGGTTGCAGTACTTTGCGGCATCATGGCTGAAGAGCTTGGTCTTGAGCCTGCTCCAGCTAAGCGTGCCGGTCTGCTTCATGACCTTGGTAAGGCAATTGACCACGAGGTTGAGGGTCCACACGCTGTAATTGGTGCAGACCTTGCTCGTCGTCATGGTGAGCGTCCTGAGATTGTTCACGCCATTGAGGCTCACCACGCAGACATTGAGCCAAACACCGTGCTTGACATGCTTGTTATGGCTGCAGACGCTATTTCTGCTGCACGTCCTGGTGCTCGTCGTGAGTCCGCTGAGAACTACATCAAGCGTCTTGAGAAGCTTGAGGCTATCTCTAATGCGCACGAGGGTGTTGAGCGTACTTACGCAATGCAGGCTGGCCGTGAGCTTCATGTGATGGTTGAGCCTCAGATGATTAGCGATTCCGAGGCAACTGTTCTTGCTCACGATATTGCTAAGCAAATTGAGGATGAGATGGAATATCCAGGACAGGTCCGCGTTGTTGTTATTCGCGAGTCTCGTGCTGTAGACGTTGCTAAGTAATTTATGGCAGCCACTTCTACTGACTTAACAGGTTTTGTCGCCTCCATGGGAGGTGAGCGCGCACTCCGTGTCGAGGAATCCCTCGGCGCGGGGTACGTTCGTTTACGCGTAGCAGAAGCAGAGCGTAGACAGGCAAAGCATGATATTCGTTCGGTAGAAGATATTGTTATCGAGCTCTTACGCAATTCTCGCGATGCTGGTGCTCGTCACATTTATGTTGCAACCTCAAAAGAGGGTGCGCTCAGAACTATCACCATACTTGATGATGGTCAGGGTATTCCAAAAGACATGCAGGAGAAAATCTTTGAAGCTCGTGTAACTTCAAAGCTTGAGAGCATGCATATGGACCGTTGGGGAATTCATGGCCGAGGCATGGCTCTTTACTCCATCAAAGAAAATTGTGAATCAGCCCAGGTTGTGGCTTCTGCTCCGGGACTTGGTTCTGTTATTCAGATTGTGGTAGACACTACTAAAATTTCCGAGCGAGTAGATCAGTCTACTTGGCCAACTTGTGGTTTGAATGAGGATGGAATCAAAACAACCGTTAAAGGTCCTCATAACATTATTCGTACCTGCTGTGACTTTGCGCTTGAGGTCAAAGGCTCGTGTGAGGTAATGCTGGGCTCTGCTGCAGAGGTTGCAGCTACTGCTCGTCGCAGAATTGCACAGACGCTTGATATCGCTGACCTGCTATTTGTTGAAGGCTTTGAGAACGTTCCTGTTCTCGAGCGCTTCAGGGCCGCAGCGGATGCAACAGAGCTTTCTGAGGTTTGTAAGTCTCTTGGTCTTTCAATGTCAGATAGAACTGCTCATAGAATTATTGCTGAGCAGATTAAGCCTTTGCGTAGTGTGTATGCACAGGTCAGCCACACTGTTGAACCTGAAGGGGTTTCTCGCGAAATTGATTTGATGAAAGACCACCGAGGCCTCAAGATGAGCAAAGCTGATATCAGCAGCTTTTCTCGAAAAATGGAGCAGAGTTTTGCTGAGTTGTCCGAGAAATACTACGTTTCTTTGACGTCTGAGCCTCGTGTTCGTGTAAGTAAAAACAAAATTGTTGTGACTTTTGATATTGAGTCGCAAGAGTAGAACAAACGCACAATAATTGGAGCACTCATGGGTTTGCTTAAAGTTTCAAGTAAGTCTTCACCTGCTTCTGTAGCAGGAGCTATTGCGGGACTGGTTAAAGATAATGAGCCTGTTATGCTTCAGTGCATTGGTGCGGGTGCGGTTAACCAGGGTATCAAGGCCATTGCTATTGCCCGCGGATTTTTGATTCCTTGCGGCCTGGACATCACCTGTGCTCCAACATTTTCTGATATCGAAATTGCAGGGGAGAGTAGAACTGCAATTAAAATTGCCATTTATGTCCATACACTGTCTGCCCCTGATACGCAGACTCCGGCTGTTAGTTCCACTGAGTATAACGAGGTACTTTAAGCATGATTGAAAATTCCGAGCTCGTAGGAAAAACATATCACATCAAAACTTTTGGCTGCCAGATGAATCTGCACGATACAGAGCGAGTCTCTGGTCTGCTTGAGGCTTGTGGCTGCAATGAGGTTTCAGATACCGACGACGCAGATATTGTCATCTTCATGACCTGTAGCGTTCGCGAGAATGCCGATCAGCGTCTTTATGGTCAGGCTTCTGCGATGGTCAGCGCTCCAACGCCTCCATCAGGCAAGCGTATTGTTGCTATTGGCGGCTGCATTGCTCAGCGTGATGGCGAGAAGCTCCGTGAAAAGGTTCCGGCCGTTGACGTTGTGTTTGGTACCAGCGCTCTCGCAAGCCTGCCAGCACTTCTCACCAGCGCATTTAGGGGCGAGAATGACCGTGTTGCTGTAGATACCTCTGAGGAAGGTAAGGGCTTCTCCACAGACCTGCCAAGTAACCGTGCTCAGCAGTATCACGCTTGGGTACCTATCATGACTGGCTGTAATAACTTCTGCACGTATTGCATTGTTCCTTACGTTCGTGGTCGTGAGCGCAGCCGTACCTTTGAGGCTGTTATTGGTGAGTGCGAGCGCCTTGTCGCAGATGGTGTTCGTGAGATTACTCTGCTTGGACAAAACGTTAACTCGTATGGACGCGACCTTTACGGCAAGCCTCGTTTTGCGGAGCTTTTACGTGCGGTTGGTCAGACAGGTGTTGAGCGCATTCGTTTTACCTCGTCAAATCCAAAAGATCTTACTGATGAGACTATTGCAGCTATGAAAGAAACTCCAGCTGTCATGCCTCACCTTCATCTTGCGGTTCAAAGCGGATCTACACGCATTCTCAAGAAGATGAACCGCAGCTATACACGAGAAGAGTACTTAGACGTGGTTTCTCGCCTTCGCGCGGCCATTCCAGGTTTGGCGCTTTCAACTGACATTATTGTGGGCTTCCCAGGAGAGACCGAGGAAGACTTTGAAGATACGCTTTCTTTGGTCAAAGAGGCTGGTTACTCTTCTGCGTACACCTTTATTTACTCTAAGCGTCCAGGAACTCCTGCGGCAAAGTACGAGGACAACACGCCTCACGAGGTCATTCAGGAGCGCTTTGACAGACTTGCCGAGCTTGTTGCTCAGCAGGCACATGACGCTAACCAGGTAGATTTGAATACTACTCAGGCAGTTCTTGTTGAAGGCACTTCCAAGCGTGACGATTCTGTTATGGTGGGACATAGCGAGAAGAACCAAACAGTGCACTTCAATCTGCCAGAGGGTTATACACCAGAAGATCTTATCGGCAAAATTGTTGATGTTCATATTGATGAGGCTCGTACCTGGTACCTGCGTGGAACTATGGAGTCTGATCCGCGATGAGCTCTCATGGCTCGGTAATCTGTATTGTAGGTCCCACGGCTTCAGGCAAAAGCTCATTGTCCGAGCTTGTTGCCAAGAAGCTTGAGACCTCTGTCATTTCTGTTGACGCAATGCAGGTCTATCGTGGCATGGATATCGGCACTGCAAAAACTCCCGTTGAAGAGCGAGAAGTTCCTCTTTTGATGGTAGATTGCGCCGACATTTCAGAAGAATATTCTGTTCAGATGTTCCAGACTGCGGCGCGCGCAGAAGCTCATAAGCTCATTGATGCTGGTAAAACGCCTATCTTTTGTGGTGGTACCGGTCTCTATCTTGATTCGATTATTGATCAGATGGAGTTTCCTTCTGGGTCAATTGAGTCTCCTGTACGAATCCGTTTTGAAAAGCTTGCAGAAGAGCTTGGACCTGAGGGCTTACACGAGTTTCTCGCCACTAAAGATGCAGCAAGTGCAGAACTTATCCATCCAAATAACGTGCGACGCGTTGTAAGGGCTTTAGAGCTCTTGGAAGAAGGCAAGTCGTATGCAACTCATCATGAGGGCTTAAAGGCTCATTCACCGTACTTTGATGCCCAGATATGGGGTCTTACGATGGATCGTCAGCGTCTTTATGAGCGAATTAACCAGCGAGTAGATCTTATGTTTGAGCAGGGGCTTGTTGAAGAAGTTCAGGCGCTTATTGAGGCCGGTCTCTCCGAGAATTGCACGGCTGGTCAGGCTATTGGCTACAAAGAGTTCTTTGCGTATTTTGCCGGCGAGCAGCCGCTTGAGCAAACATGTGAGCTTATTAAGCAGCACACCAGGCAGTATGCTAAGCGCCAGATTTCTTGGCTTAAACGAGATGGCCGAGTCAGGTGGCTTGATATGGATCAGCTTTCGCCTGAGGAAGCCCTCAAGCTGATTCTTGCACAGCATTTTGACGTACAATGCCAGTAAGACGCATCAAAACTAATGTATTTACCTTGTCTTAGATGGGGAGTTTATGGGTCGTTTTGTTCCATTTGATACCGCTCCTAAAGTTGAACGAGCAATTCTTGTAGGCGTTGATTGTGGTAAAAGCGATTGGTCGCTTGAAGAATCAATGGACGAGCTTGAGCGCCTCACACAAACCGATGGTGCTGAAGTCTTTATGCGTTTAACACAGAAACTTGACTCACCCATTCCAAAAACGTTTATCGGCAAGGGCAAAACGGAAGAGCTTGTTTCCCTGGTAAGAAACACTAGCACTGACGTGGTCATCTTTGATGATGAGCTCACGCCGTCTCAGCAATCTAATCTAGAAAAATTGCTTGGCGAGCCTGTTAAAGTCATAGACCGAACAGCGCTTATTCTTGATATTTTTGGTATTCATGCACGTACCAAAGAGGGCCGTCTTCAGGTGCAGCTCGCACAGCTTCAGTACGTACTTCCAAGGCTCCGCGGCATGTGGAGTCACCTGGTGGGCGAGCAAACTCGCGGTGGTATTGGTAGTCGCTTTGGCCAGGGTGAGAGTCAGCTTGAGGTTGACCGTCGTCTTATTAGAAAGCGTATTTCAACTCTTAAAAATGAGCTCAAACAGCTTGGTCAACGGCGAGAAGTTCAGTCTAAGTCCAGATGGAATTCTGGAACGTTCAGCGTCTCTCTGGTTGGCTATACCAACGCCGGTAAATCAACGCTTCTGAATCAGTTAACTGGAGCAGATGTATACGCAAAAGACGAGCTCTTTGCAACTCTTGATCCAACTACCAGAGCACTTTCTCTTGATGAAGGAAGAAAAATTGTTCTGACCGATACTGTTGGATTTATTCAAAAGCTTCCAACAAATCTGATTGAGTCCTTTAAATCTACACTGGTTGAAGCTCAAGAAGCTGATCTTCTGCTGCTGGTAGCTGATGCAACTGACAAGAATCTCTCTAAAGAAATCGCAGTTGTTCGTAGTATTTTGAAAGATATTGAGGCTGATAAAAGCGATCAAATTCTTGTTCTTAACAAGGTTGATTTACTTTCTGAGCAAGAACTTCAAATGCTCAAAGCGCTCTACCCAGACGCTGTATTTATTTCTGCACAAGAAGGCACGGGCATTAATGGTCTTCTCCATAAAATTCAGGAGATAGCTAGCGCTGGTGATAAGGTGGTTAGTGCACTTATCCCGTTTAACAAAGGCGCTCTTGTTAAGTCCGTTCACGAGAGATGTCAGCTTCTACACGAGCAATACGTTGCTGAAGGTCTTTTATTGTCAGTTAAAGCCGACACCTATATGCAGGCACTTTTAGAGCCTTATGTGGTGTCAGAGGACGATATTCTGACTGACGAATAAGGCAATGAGCAGCAAAATTGGTTGGTGCAAAATATAAACGATAAGCGAATGTTTTCCCATCTCTGTTATAAGAGGAAGGGAAAATGTTTTCATCCAGTTAGGATAGCCTTCTGCCTTGAGTTGTCTGTTAAATGCTGCTCCACTTACATACAAGAACAAATAGGGGAGCAATGGATAGTAATCTCCAGATGAAAAAGATGGAGAAGGAAATCCCGCCCAGGCTAAATACGGTGTTTGATACAACTCTTTAGGTAACGAGAAAACTATGTTACCTATACCAATGTGACCAGCAGAAATTGGAATGCAGATAACAAATAACAAAAGAAAAAGAATTGCCGCTGCATACCCTTTGGGCGGAATAGCGAAACGTGAAATAAGAGCTTCTACCAAGGTGCATGAAGCCATGCAGAAGAAAATTCCAAAGTTAATAGGAGTATCAATATTTGCAAAGGTAGTAGCTGCGAATATTGCAAGAGCAACAAGACCGTAAACCCCTGCTCGCTTAAAAGAATTTTTTGAAAAAGCACACATGCAGCCAGCAATAAAAATGAAAGGATACGAAATTGAAGGCACCCAAATTTGCATGACTAAAGGAGTAAACCACGTAAGCTTAATTTGAGAGATAAAAAACAAATCATAGGTAAAGTGAAACAGTATCATTGATACTACTGAGATTCCTCGAATAGTATCAAAGAAAGTTACTCTACCTTTGGATTGTTCTAATTCCACACCCATAGTATGACTATGAAATTGATCTAATAAGTGCAGTAACCCTACCTAAAATAACAGGATTCTGTACGTAGATTGGCTCCATAAAATCGTTTTCTGGCTGAAGACGAATACGATCATTTTCTCTATAGAATGTCTTAACAGTTGCAGAGTCATCAATGAGAGCAACAACGATTTCTCCGTCATGGGCATCTTGCTGCTCTTTTACAACAATATAATCGCCATCAAAAATACCAGCGTTAATCATTGATTCTCCACGTACGCGAAGAATGAAAGAGCTTGAATCTCCAACAATGCTTGTTGGAAGAGATAGAGATTCCTCAACGTTTTGCTCAGCAAGAATAGGTGTGCCTGCAGCAACACGTCCTACAAGAGGAAGACTAATGACATTATTAGCTACGTCTTGAGTAACGGGAGCAAGCTTTGCTGCGTCAGAAGTGTTTGAAGCCTGGGGAACAATCTTCATAGTACGAGGCTTCTTTGGGTCTCTATCAATAAGGCCAAACTGCTCCAGGACCTTTAGATGCATATGGACAGTTGAAGGAGACGCAAGATTAACAGCAGCACCAATCTCTCTTACTGAAGGGGGATAGCCGTGTTGATCTGTGTATGAACAGATGTATTCATAAATTGCTGCCTGACGCTTGCTGAGTTTGCCCTTTGGCATATGAGCCTCCTTTTTCTTTTTAGTAATAATACACGTGTTCTAAAAATTAATCAAACGAATGTTCTATTTTTTCTTGACACGAACAAATGTACTACATATTATTAGTACAAACGTTCGGACATGACTTTTTGTCCGGTGTATTAGATATAACTAGTTCCGTAAAAACTATTACGGAAGGAAATGATATGAGGCGTATGTATCAGTCAAAGATGTATCAGGTTAATGGCACTTCAGCACTTGCTTCTTATAAGCCTGCATTCAAGGTTATTGAAGGCGGCGCAAAGAAGGGTTCCGTTGCACCTCAGCGTGAGGAAGTCTCTTACGTAAAGACGCTGACCAACAAAGAGGCTTTTATTGCAGGTCTTATTGTTACCGCATCATTTATTCTGATGTTTGCGGTTTCCTTCCTTCGCACAACTGCCCTTAATTCATTTGCTACATCTGTAATGGATAGCGCTTCACAAACAATTACCGTTCAGAGCAATGATACGTTGTGGTCAATTGCAGAGAGTAACCCAATTGAGGGCGTCTCCACAGAGCAGCAAGTAAGTTGGATTAGAGAAAGAAATAATCTCGATTCTTCTCTTTTAAGAGCTGGACAAACCTTAGAGATTCCTTCTGTATCTAAATAGTAAATATTTATGTAAATTTCTCTCAGAATTCTGTGTTGATAGCAGTCAATACCTGCGTAAAATGGTATCTTCCTTTTATACGAAAAAAGGGGATTCCATGCGTTGTCCAAAATGCGGTCACGAAGAGTCAAAGGTTATTGATTCTCGTTCATCTGAGAATAACGATGCTATTAGAAGGCGTCGCGAGTGCATGTCCTGTAAGTTTCGTTTTACAACCTATGAGCGCTTAGAAGAGATTCCTATCACCGTTGTTAAGAAAGACGGTCACAAGGAGCCTTTTGATAGACAGAAGCTTATGAGAGGTCTTGTTGCTGCAACAGTAAAGAGAGATATCTCTGTTGCTTCTCTTGATCATTTTATTGATGGTATTGAGTCTCAGATTAGAGATAAGGGTCAATACGAGATTAAATCTGAAGACCTTGGAAGCATTGTGCTTAAAAACCTAGTTATGCTCGATAAAGTTGCATACATTAGGTTTGCTTCTGTCTATAGAGACTTCAAAGATGTTGATGAATTTAGCGCAGAATTAAGGAGCCTGAATTAATGAGCAATTTTGACATCCAGCTACCTATTAAACGCCTTGATCCTACTGTTGAACTACCTTCGTACGCCTATACAGGAGACGCTGGATTAGATCTTAGAAGTGCTGAAGATGTTGATCTTGCTCCTTTTGAGCGCAAACTTATTTCCACCGGTTTAGCTATCGCAATTCCTGATGGATATGCAGGATTTGTTCAGCCTAGAAGCGGTCTCGCACTTAAAAAGGGCCTTTCTATGGCAAATACTCCTGGCCTCATTGATGCTCATTATCGCGGTGAGCTTAAGGTTTGTGCCATTAACCTTGATAGCAAAGAAACTATTCACATTGAGCGTGGTGAGCGTATCGCGCAGCTTGTGATTCAACAGGTCCCTGTTGTAGAGCTTATTGAAGTTGATGAGCTTGATCAGACTGATCGCGGTACAGGCGGTTTTGGTTCAAGCGGCGTTCAATAATTTTTTTATTTTGGTGATGAGCGCTTCAGCGCTTGCATAAAGGAAAAGCCTCTTTAGGAAGGAAGAGCTTAATGGAGAAGTTCTTTAAGGTAGCTGAGCGTGGCAGTAATCCCGCTCAAGAGTTTAGGGCTGGAATTACTACATTCCTCGCAATGGCATACATTATTGCAGTAAACCCAGCTCTTCTCGCTGCTGCAGGAGTTCCAGTTTCGGCAGCTATTACTGCTACCTGTCTTGGTGGCGGCATTATGACCATTTTGATGGGTCTGTTCTCTAACCGTCCACTTGCTTGCGCATCTGGTATGGGTGTAAACGCTGTTGTAGCTTTCTCTCTCACTCCAATTACTGGTGGAGATTGGCATGCATCAATGGCAGTTATCTTCATTGAAGGAATTGCTATTCTTCTTTTAGTTCTCTGCGGCCTTCGTGAAGCAATCATGGATGCAATCCCTGTAAACCTACGCCACGCAATCTCTGTTGGCCTAGGTCTTTTTATTGCCATGATTGGTCTCAAGAATAGCGGTATTATCGTTGCTAATGAATCCACCCTTGTTGCTCTTGGCGATATTTTCTCTCCAACCTTTATCGTTGGTGTAATTTCCATTGTTGCAACAGTTGTTCTTTACTCTGCTCGTGTTAAGGGTTCCCTGCTTATCGGCATTATCCTTGCCGTACTTGCTGGTATTCCTCTTGGTGTTACCGCAAGCCCTACTGGCATTGTTTCTGGTCTTGATTTCTCCACCTTTGGCGCACCATTCTTGACCGATAGTGCTGGTGTTATGGGTATTGTTAAGGCTCTGACAACGCCAGTTCTTCTCGTCTTTGCATTCTCTTTGATGATGTCTGACTTCTTTGACACCATGGGTTCTGCTATGGCCATTGCTAAGCAGGGAGACTTCCTCACTGAGGACGGCAACGTTAAGGACATCAAGCAGATCCTCATTGTTGACTCTGCTGCTGCAGCTGCAGGTGGTTTCTTTGGTGCTTCTTCCATTACCACATTCATCGAGTCCGCATCCGGCGCTGCTGACGGCGGTCGTACTGGTCTTTCTTCTATTTTCACCGGTCTGCTCTTTATTGCAGCAGCATTCATTGCACCTCTCATTTCTATCGTCAGCTCTGCAGCTACCTGTGGTGCATTGGTACTTGTTGGCTTCCTGATGATGTCTGAGGTCACTGAGATTGATTGGAATGATCTTCTCGAGGGCTTCCCAGCATTCATGGTTATCGCTGGTATTCCAATGACTTACTCAATCTCTGACGGCATTGGTTTTGGCTTCATTTTCTACGTTGTTGTTGCTCTTGTAACAGGAAACGTTAAGAAGGTTAAGCCTTTGATGTGGGTAGCAACGCTTGCATTTGTTGCTTACTTCATCATCGCTAACTAGTTTTTAAATTACTAGGGGAGGCGCGTTCAAGATGGGGGTCTTGGCGCGCCTTTTTTCATATGTGAATAGATTGTGTACAATCTATTTTTTAGAGATAACTGATAATGATTGTCACCAGTAGGGTATAACAAAGCCAGTTACGATTTATACGATTGGAGCCAATCATGGCAGACGTTATTACTAAAGACCTTGTTATTGTTGGCGGTGGTCCTGCGGGACTTTCAGCAGCAATTTATGCAAAACGCGCCCTTCTCGATACTGTTGTTTTAGAGAAACAGGCGGTAGGTGGCCAGGTCATCACCACTACTGAGGTTGAGAATTACCCTGGCATGCCAAACACTGATGGCTTCACTATTACCGATACTCTTCAGAAGCAGGCTACAGACCTCGGCGCAGAGATTGTCATGGCCAATGTCCTTTCTATTGTTAAGGATCCAGAGACTAACCTCTTTGTGATGGAGACTTCTGAGGGAACCTATCACGCAAAGGCTGTCATTGTTTCTGGCGGCGCTAACCCTCGTCACGCTGGCTTTACCAACGAAGAGAAATTTACCGGCAAGGGTGTTTCTTACTGCGCTACCTGCGACGGAATGTTCTATCGCGGCAAGCAGGTGTTTGTTATCGGCGGCGGTAACACCGCTGTAGAGGAGTCTCAGTTCCTGGCTCGCTTTGCTGACAAAGTAACTCTTATCGTCCGCAAGGATCACCTAAGAGCTAACGCTACTGCAATTAAGCAGTTTGAGGAGAATCCTAAGACAGAGATTCGCTATCTGACCAGCATTACTGCAGTTGATGGTAACGATTTACTTACTTCCATCACCTTCCGCAATAACCAGACAGGAGAAGAGCACACAGAGACCTTTGATGAGGGCAGCTTTGGTGTCTTTGTCTTAGTTGGTCGTGTTCCTTCAACTGAGCTTCTGACAGACCTTGTAGATCTTGACGAGCAGGGCTATGTCCTTGCTGACGAGCGTATGGCTACTAAGACACCTGGTCTCTTTACCGCAGGAGACCTCAATAAGAAGCCACTGCGTCAGATTATTACTGCAGCAGCAGACGGTGCTATTGCTGCAACTTCTGTTGCATCTTATCTTGGACAGCCTGTCGAGGGCTAAGAGTTTCTCGATAAGAAGCTTTAAAGTTTGATACCAAAAGGGGACCGCAAGCAATTACGGTCCCCTTATTATTTCTTTGGCGAGAAGAACTACTAAAGGTCAATCCAATATCTTTGCGTAAGTACATTGTCCTCATCAAGGACTTCGTTTTCGAGTATTCCGCCGTTATTGATAATAGACTTTGCCGAGCCGATATTATCTTTACGACAGCACATGAGAACACGCTCAATACCAAGTTTCTTACACTCTTTGAGTGCAAGCGCAATCATTGCTGTTGCATAGCCTTTTCTTCTCTCACTTGGTCGAATTCCATCACCAATATGTCCACCACTATGTAGAAGTCCCTCATCAAGGCAATGGCGAATATTTACAGCTCCAACAAAAATGTCTTTATCGTAGTCATAGCAAAAGAGGGTTGTTGTAGGCACTCGGTCAGCTGGAACTGGTTCCTTTTCGTCTAGTTGTTCAAGATAGTTTGTAAAGTCATGGTGATCAAATCTAAAAATGCGTCTTGGAGATGGATTTGTATGATTTGTCTCGATATCATGTTTCCACTCATCAAGCATCTCTATGAGCTGTGCTTTATTTTCTTCAGTTGGTTTTATAAGAGCGATCTTCATGTAACTCCTTGAGATAATTAAATTTTTAGTTAAACCGTAATTTCAATTTGATTGTCTTCAAGGGCAATAATGCAACTTTCATAATATCCATCTCCGGTTGTTCTTGGTCCGCTGATGACTTCATAGCCGTCTGCTTTCAACTCTGCAGTGAGGGTATCTACCTTTTCTTTACTTCCGATACTAAATGCAATATGAGCGTATCCCGTGCGGTTGATCTCTTTTGGTAAATCTGACATTTTAGGTTTGTTCATGATTTCAAGTCGTGCACCTTTATCGAAGGAAAGGAAGTACGAGCGAAAATCCGTTTGAGGATTATGATAGCCATCGTTGGATGTTGCTCCAAAGTGCTTTACAAAAAACCGTCGAGCACTCTCTAAATCGTTTACATACAGTGCGATATGTTCAATTCTCATGGCTGTCTCCGAAAATCTATGACTGCATTTTGTTCTTCTAGTCAATAACGCCCAGCGTAATCACTCTTTGCTACAGCAGTCCATTTTCTGATGAATTTTGTTTTAGCTTCTGTATAAGCATCTCTATTGTGTTCAAATTGTTTCCATAAACCCAATTTCAACGTTTCGTATTCTTTTGCAATCTGTGGATGGTCTTTCAGGTAATCTCGAAAATACAGTTCATCGTTATCTCCGACATATCGGAGATGAATGTGAAAGACCTTATCGGCAAACCCATTTTTAGTATAACCAGAGTTCAAAGATATTCTGCGATCTTCCGTTGACATTTGCAGAAGTCCACTGCGTTCGATAAGTTGCGCAATACATTCGATATTAGAATCTGTTGAAATTTCAACAAGAACGTCGACTATATCTTTTGCCCATATTCCAGGAACTGCGGTACTACCAATATGACTAATCCTTTTTATAGAGTGTTGAGGTAAAACACATCGCAGCTTAGCTTCCATTTCACTATAAAATGCATCCCATTTGTCATTGTGTTCGACAAGAAATATTGGGAAAAGTTCCCATAATTCGTTCAGAGACATTTCTGATAGTTCTTTTTCTACTTTCATAGTTTTCTTTTTCTTCTTTGATAGTCTCCTAAATTTGTCTTGATATATTACTTTTTCCTCGCCACAAAGTAGTATCGATGAATTTTTCCCTTGATTACGCCATCTTGCTCAATAATTTTCTGAGCTTTAAAGAGGTTCTCTTGGTATTTTTTGACTTCAAAGTATGGGAATTCCCAGTCAATGATTCTTGCAAACCAAACAAGAGCACCTACATCATAAAATTCTATTGGCCTATAGGCTTCAGCTTCCTCAATAATGTCAAATCCATTATCTATGAATTCTTGTCTGGCAATACTTAAATAAGCTTTAGGAAAGGGAAGCTCGATATCTCCTAGTAGAAGCTCTACCAGGTCCCTGTCATTCTCAGCGCCAACCTGTTGCGTAAGAAACATACCTCCACTTTTAAGAATTCTTTTTAGTTCTTGTATGTTGTATTTACCGTGTCTGTTGGTAACAAGATCAAAGTAATCATCTTCAAACGGAAGCTCATCTCCTCCGTCAGCTGCCTTAAAGTCTATCCCTAAAGGAAGGAGTCTCTCTTCACACAGTTTGATGTTTGGAGCATAACCTTCAATTGCTGCAGTCTGTTTAGGATTGGTGAGAAAAGACAAAAGAAATTCTCCACCACCCGTTTCCATATCTAATAGATAATCAGTATCGTGTAGATAGGATTTGATGATACTTCCAAAGTCCCATGGAAGATCATCCTCTTCTTTATATCTGTTCCTAATATGGGAGAAATCCCATCCCTTGATATGAGCAATTTCTTGTTCATGAAGCCATTGGGCGAGAAGTGCTTGTTTTTCCATAGTATGTTTCCTTAAGACCGTGATTTTCGGATGTACAATTATTATATATTGTTTGACTGTATAGAAGAATTTTTACCTAATCTACCTGCCTATTTATTATATTTATGCAGGTAGATTGCTTATTTGATATATAAAAGGGGAGTAAAAGGTCAAAAGCATACAATGAAGTATGATGCGGTGTAATTTTGTATCATCAATACATTGATTATATAAAGCTCTGTTATTAAATTATTCCAAGATGATTTATCAATATGTATAACTATAAAAACGTTCAGTTCTAAAAATTAGTTTTAGAGAGAGATACAAAGAAAGTCATTTTATAAATAAAAGATTCAGTATTGTCGCCAACTTATCAAATTGAATAATCATCAAATTTATCATGTCATCAAATATAGTTTATAGAGCTGTAGGTGTAATTACTCATAAGTAATTAATATCGTGGCTTAGAAAGGCTCTCAGAGGCTCATTTTCTGGGTAATAATAATGTGATTGAAACTCTGTATACTATTGCAGTCGATACTATTTATATAATAGTATGTAAAAGTCTGATAATCGATATTATGTAAACTAATGAATTGAAGAAAAAGGAGAAGGATTTGAAACCCCTCTCCTTTGTGTTAACGCGTGTGGCAGTGATAAGCGCTATACCGATGAGTCGGTCATGACATTCAATTTAATCATGACATCGCTTTCATACATCTCATCATAAATAACAAGAATCTTGTCGAGTGCCATCAATTCAGTTTGACCCGTTGGAATAATTTCCAAACCCGCACGATCAATAGTTACAACCCTTACTTTGTCTGGCCATGGGATATCTTGGAGCAATTTGCCTTCAACAGGGCTTCCCTGACCAATGGTGAACTCATGAAGGATTTTCTCGCCAGAATCTAATGTTGGTTTAGACTCCCCTTGCTGAGAAGCCAAGAATTCTGCAAGTAAGTGCTCGTAGAATGGGTCAACACGCAGGATATTTGCGGTTACGTAGGACACGATTGCAACTGCTGACATAGCCATAAGTGCCTCAAGAGAACCTGTGAGCTCAAATATAAGCACTACTCCGGTGACGGGCGCTCTTACTGCTCCGGCAAAAATGCCTGCAACACCCATTGCAATAAAGTTTGGTGCATATGCCATAGGTATGCCAAAAACATGGGTTGCTACCAGGGCAAACAGTGTTCCAACAAGCGTTCCCATAACAACCATAGGAAAGAGAGTTCCACCAGGCGTTCCAGCAGCAAAACAGGTTGTGGTAAAGAAGTATTTACCAAGCAAAAGCGCTATAACCATGAGCTCAGTAAGTGTTGCTGGCTCTTTGATTTTCTCGATAATGGCGTCACCGCCACAAAGAAGATCTGGCCAGGTAAAAGCCATAATTCCAGCCAGCATGAATGGAATAATGAGCCTCGAGAAAGGCGCAAACTTAGTTATCCTTTTGTATAGCCCCTGGGCAAAGAACATTCCTTTATTGTGGAGCGCTCCTAATAAACCGCAGGTAAAACCGACGATAAGAACAAATGCAAAGTCGACATGAGGTAATGGTGCCACGTATGGAAGCTGAAGAACTGGCTTCATACCAAGGACGTTAGAAACTAGGAAGTCGGCACCTACTGAAGCGGTCATTGCCGAGATAATCAGTGGAGCATGAAACTCCTTCTGGATCTCTTCGATAGCAAAAAGTGTGCCCGTAAGAGGGGCATGAAAAGCAGCTGACATACCCGCAGCTGCACCACAGGTTACCAGAAGACGTTCTTCTCCCCTTTTACGCTTGAGGAACTTTGAGACCGCTTTACCAGAAACAGCGCCTAACTGGACTGATGGGCCTTCTCGACCCATAGAAAGGCCACCAAAGGCAACTAGAACGCCCTGGATAAACTTAACAGGAAGAACTCGATACCAAGGCATATCGGCAGATCCCATGACCTCAGCGTTGGTCTGAGGGATTCCAGAGCCAGCGGTGTAGGGTTCAAACTTCATGAGTAGGCAAACGGCCGCCATAAGAATAATCAGAACAACAAACCAGAGAGCCATATATGGCCAATTACCTGCGATTGATTGAGTAATGGAGCGCATTTGAGCTTCTGCAAAAGAAAGACAAAGGCGATACAGCGTGACTACGCCGCCACCCAAAAGGCCAACAAGCAGGCCTTCTCCAATAAGGGCTACCTGAAATCTACGAGAAAAGTGACGCTCAATAATGTTTGTCTTATGTTTGAGATGAAACGCCACAATCTCCCCTAGCAGTCTATGGTTAATAAAAAAGCACGTAAAGCGTACTTGGATATTGTACGACTTTACGTGCGTGAGTTAAAACTGTGTACAGAAATTGTACGTTAGCCGGAGAATGGTCCTCCACCATAGCAAGCATAAACAGGACCCTCGATAACACCGACAGACTCGTTAGCTGTGGATCATACGACCACCACCGATGTAGATTCCAACGTGCTCATAGCCTGCACGGGTAAAGACAATATCGCCATAGTTGAGCTCGTCTAGGGAATCATGCCAGTTACCAGCGGCGCGAATAGCACGGCCGATGGTTCCTGCGGTACCTGCACGGTAGCCGAGGAAGCAGTAGTAAACCAGGCCACCACAGTCAAAGCCGGAAGCAGGAGAAGCTCCACCCCAGACGTATGGATAGCCAATGCATGCATATGCAGTTGCAACGCCGCCGCCTGCAGCTGGGTAGCCACCGCCACCACCGGAGTAAGATCCGCCGCCAGAGTTAGAGCTGCTGTTAGAACTACTGCTAGAGCTGCTAGAGCTGCTCGAACTGCTTGAACTAGAGCTTGAAGAGCTAGAGCTGGAATCGTTAGAGGAGCTATCGTTAGACTCTGAGCTGTTAGAAGGAGTCTCACGAGTAACAGTCTCAATTGCATAAGCAACGTTGTTGTTAGCTGATGCAGCCTCCTGAGCGGCAAGCTGAGCTTTTACCTCAGCATCAAGGGAGTCATAGTAAGCCTTAGCCTCTGCAACCTGGCTCTGAAGACCATCTGCGGTGGTCTTCATCTCAGCGACCTGAGCCTGAAGGTTCTCTTGCTCAGCCTGAAGCTCAAGCTGCTGAGCCTGAAGCTGGTCACCAAGAGCCTTGACGGTATTGATGGAGTCAGCCTCCTGCTTGCTGGTGCGGTCCATATAGTAGACGCGGCTGACAAAGTCCTCTGGGCTCGATGCTCCAAGGAGGAAGTCCAAAGTCTCCTGTGGGCCTGCCTTATAAGCACTCTTCATTGCTGCAGAAAGGACAAGACGCTGCTTATTGAGCTGGTCTGTAGTCTCTGCAATCTGCTCCTGAACCTCACCAATTTTGTTGTTGGTGGCGTCAAGTGCATAGGTTTTCTCGTTAAGGTTATCCATGGCCTCTGCAAGAGCTGCACCAAGAGAGTCTAGCTGGGCAGATGCGGCCTCAAGATCGCTTTGTGGGTCTGCGAATAGCTTGGCTGGGGTAAGCAGCGTAGCAGCTACACCAAGACCTGCAAATAAGAGAGCGTCTCGTCTTGTGAAAGATCGGCGCTGTGACATATAAGCTCCTTCCGCAAAGCACGAAATCAATTGGGCAACGTGTTGCTTTGCTTTGCCATCTAGGATAGCTCATTTGATAAAAAATCAAAGTCAACTCGCCGATTTCTTAGCGAGAAACCCGTGTAAACAGGAAGCTACCCTATCGAGTATTTGAATAGTTTACCCCGAAAATGACATTTCATACAAATTTCAAAGACTATTTGTGCAGTTATATAGCATGGAGCGGGCAAATATCATTGCATAAATTTATCTTTGACCTGCAATTATGGAGAAATTCTATGTATTGCAAACAAGTTTACTGTCATTAACAAAATGCTTATGTAAATAAGACAAATGGCCGACAAGCACGTAGTCTTGTCAGCCAACATTGTCAGGTTAAAGTAAGTCTGATGTAAGTGATTCAGCTTATTGAACCTTAATAAGGGTGTAGACCTCTTGGTCAAAGCACTTACCAATAATCTCCCTTGGGTGCAGATAGCAAAGCTCAAGTGCAAACGCAAAGCCCGCTACTTTTGCACCGGCCTTCTCGGCAAGTTGCGCACAAGCAACGCAGGTGCCGCCAGTAGCAACCAGGTCATCAGCAATAAGAACCACGTCATCTGGGGTAAGAGCATCGGTGTGAATCTGAAGCTCGCTGGTACCGTACTCCAGGTCATAAGCCTGTGCGTAGACCTCACGAGGCAGTTTGCCTGGCTTACGAGCAGGAACAAAGCCTGCACCAAGTTTGTAGGCTACAGGGGTTCCAACAAGAAAACCACGAGCCTCAGCACCAATAACCTTGGTGATTCCCGCATCAGCAAAGTGCTCTGCAATGTCATCAACAACTGCGTGGAAGCACTCAGGATCTTTAAAAAGTGGAGTTACATCTTTAAAGATAACGCCTGGCTCTGGATAATCAGGAATGCTAATGATATGACTCTCATAATCATACGTAGACACAATGTCCTCACATTCAAAATCAAAATCAATGAATAGTTATATATACCTAGATTACTCGTCTAGATGCATATCCTTAAAAGATTCACGAACTAATTTAGTGATAAGTTCATTTCTAACCGCATTGGTGAGGCCTAACATGCGGGTCAGAGCAGCCATAAACTGCTGACGAGTCTCGTCAGTGTGGTCAACTTCAACTCCCCCGCCTTTTTTAGCATATACGACAAGTGACTTGGCAAACATACTAGATTCTCGGTTTGCAGCCATAACGTATTGACGCAGGTTCTTGGGCTCAAAACCAAAGTGACGAAGCTCACTACAAAGGCGAATCAGCGTTAAGTCTTTGCCATCTACAAGGTCTCTGCCATGTGGAGAGCGCTTTAAAGTAATGACTCCCGCCTCAGAAAGTTGGCGCACAAAACCTACAGAGCATCCCACAATTTCTGGGATGCGATCAATAGCGTGATATTTCTGAACTACCTCAGGGTCATCTACAGGTACCACAATAGCATCAGCATGCGTGGCACCAAGAATTGCCTGAGACACTTGCTTTCCATCAAGCTGAGGTTGAGCCTGGCGAGAAGAACTTTGAGCTTCAGGTGCAGCCTGAGCCTCAGCTCCAGTTGCCTCGTCAGTCTGAGCTTTGACCTGTTGTTCAGCTTCAGGGTTTTTATCTTGCCTATCAAGCTCTTCTCTAATAACTGAGAGTGGCATAAAACGGCTTTTCTGCAGATACAGAATAGTCTCAAGTCGCTTAACGTCTTTTTGGGAATAGAGACGATAGCCACCAGCAGTTCTGGTAGGAGTAAGCAAACCTTCATCCTGCAGATATCTGACTTTAGAAACACTCAAGTCAGGATAGAGAGTCTGTAATTTCTTGACTACTTTACCAATGGTAAGAAAGCCTGAATCAGCCATAAAGCTATCCTTTAACCTTAAGCTGAAACTCTGCTGGTATGGAAGACCATGCGGAAGGTACCAATCTGAATAGTTGAGCCATCACGCAGGGTAGCCTTGTTAATAATGGCACCATCGACCCAGGTACCATTGAGAGAATCAAGGTCTTCAATAGTTGCATAACCAAGCGCAAGATTTGAAAGGTCAATAGTGGCATGATTTCTGGAAACTGTCATGTCGTTCAAGAAAACACTGCTCTTTGGATCTCTACCAAGAGAAATCTGAGGTAAATTGAGCTCAAAAGTCTGACCAGTCTGTGGTCCCTTGACAATAGTAAGGACAGGGTGAGCTGGCTTTTGTTGAGCCATAAGGTCTGGAACCGTAGCGTCAGCTGATGGCATGCGGAAAATCTCTGTTGAGTCTGGTGACTGCTGTTTGATGTCGTCAGTTGACATGGTTTCTCCTTAATTTGGTTACAAGATAATAATAACGCTTAACGACAAGCAATGCAGTCCATTTCGATGAGCGCACCAAGAGGCAACGCAGAAACCTCAACAACTGCCCTGCCAGGTGCAGGAAGAACAAAGTACTGCCTATAAATCTCGTTTACCTTAGGCAAATCATTGATATCAGCAAGGTAGATAGTTGTCTGAGCTACATCAGAAAGGGTGCATCCTGCCTCTGCCAGAATTGACTGAGCAAGATGTATGACACGAGTAGTTTGCTCTTCAATTCCTCCGTCAATGAGCTCCTTTGGGTCTTCTGCAGAGACCGCAATTTGACCTGTGACAAATACCAATCTACCTGCAGTAGTACCCTGAGAGTATGGTCCCATAGGAGCAGGAACACCTACTGCATTAATCGCATATTTCATAGAAGATCACCCCTTGCGCCAATGAAATCATCAGAGGCTCTAAGTAAACCCCAACCCTCAAGTTTATCTTTAGCTACTACTACTTTAGTGTTACTTGCAAGTTCTGAAAACCATGGAAGATATGTTTTAAGGCCTTCAATGAGTTGCTTATGTCCAAGAGGATGGACTGTTTCAAAAGAAAGCAAGCTTCTAAAAAGAATTACCGTATGTACCGGTGGGACCATAACCAGATACGCGGGAACTTTCTTGGTTGAAACATTGGCCACAAGTGCAGGGATTGTTTGGTCAAGCATAAGATTACAAAGCTTTGAGTCTTCTGGAAGTCTCTGTTCTCCCAGGTAGTCCATAAGGACCTTCTTGGCCTTTTTACCAGCAAGAAGAAGCGGAGTAAGCAGCGGAGTTGCGTCTTCCAAAGACACTTCTGCATAAGGAGCTACACCGTTTTGCTCGACAGATGCAATGATAGAAAGCCACTCGTCTAGAACAAGAGAGCGCTCAGATGCATCAAGTACCACGTACTCGTTTTGACCAGAGCGCGCGAGAAGACCGATGGAAGACAGAGATCCATCTCCCGTAAGTGCACACTCAAATGAAGTCTCTCCTACCTCAAGCTGCTTACCTGCAAAGACAGCTTCAACAAAATTTTGAGCTGCAACTCCACTTACCAGTGTGTAGCCGATACCACTCAGGTCAATAAGAGCACAATCTTTCAGAGCTTCCTCAAGGGGTTTCTCGCCATAGAAAGATTGGGCTAAGTTGAAGCCTTCAGTTGAGGTTGAGAATTGTGCACCAAGATACTCAAGCTCGGTATGAAGGATAGAGCGTTTCTGCTCAGACATTAGTTTCTCCCAAAGAGATACGGAGCAACCGAATACAGGTCAAAGAGGTTGTAGGCTGGAATAGTCCACAGCGTAAGATGTGCCTGAGTAATGGTGGTGCCTACCTGCGCGGAATCTTGGGACCAGGCAGTTGAAGAAATCAGCTGGTTGTTAGCTACTGGATAGTTGGGAGAAAGCATGGAGGTCTGGTAGGTGAAGTCTTTAGAGCCAGGCCATGCCATATACGTGGTAGAAGTTGATGGTTTAACCACTGCAGAGAGTAAGAAGTTATCCTCGCTCGTACGAATCTGCACAATCTGGTTATAACGCTGGATGCTTACGCGATTGTAATTGCGATAAGCCCAGTTCATCAGAATGGCGGTATCGTCAAAACGACCTTGCGTAGTCTCGCAACCAAGCACGCAGGTATAAAGCGTAATGTTTCCACGCTTTGAAGCGCCCAAGAAGGCAGTACCAGAGTCTTCTGCACCTGTTTTAATGCCGAGAAGACCTCGGTAGGTGTCCATAAGGTCATCGGTTGAGTGGAACGTGCGCTGCTCCCCTCCTACCGTTGTAGTGTATGACCTGGTATGCACAGCGCTTGCGATAAGTGGATAGTGCTCGCGCGCATAACGACCCATCAAAGCAAGGTCTCGCGCGGTTGAATAGTGACCATCAGCATCGAGGCCGTGAGGATTCTGGAACTGTGTGTGAGTCATGCCAATTTCAGCAGCCTTCTTGTTCATCTGATCAACAAAGGCCTGTTGAGAGCCTGATACGTTGACAGCAATGTTATAAGCTGCGTCATTTGCGGAATACACCAGCATCATCATGATCAGCTGTCTGAGTGTAGGCGTATCGTCTGAGGTCAAACCAGCAACTTGCGAACCTTCTTCAAGATCTGGAACAGTGATTTCACAAGGCTCATCAAGATTAACGCCAGAATCAAGCGCCACAATTGCAGTCATAACTTTGGTGATGGATGCCATAGGGAGCTCTTGATCTGGGTTTTTGCTCCAGAGGACGTTTCCTTGTGCATCGGTGACAATGGCAGTAGTTGCCTCAGTAAGTTTTGGCTCATCGGTTACAGAAGACTTGTTAGAAGAGGTATTTTCTGCCAGAGCCGTAGTTGCAGGAGCAAAAGGAGCAGCTAGAACAAATACAAGCAGCACGCTTACAAGAAAAGCCAGCATTTTATGAGAGAGCTGGCGCAAAGATACATGGTTGTGCTGAAGGAAAGTCATAAACAACCTAACTTATGCTTGAGTGTTTTTACTATTTTTAACTATTTTAGCCGCTTCACCAGTATAAACAATGGCGGTAATTGCCGAGAAAACAATCCCTATGTACACAAAGAAGATACCGACAGCAGAACTCTGTGAATTAAGTCCTGGAAGCCAATTGACGTTTACCAGACCAAGACCAGATACAACTGGGATGCCCAAAAGCAAGAGACTAAAACCAGTCATCAAAAATGCAGTTGCCGCTTTACCAACAAAGACAACATCAATAGGACGTCTGCGGAATTTGCGAACCGCAAGAGCGCCAAGAGTAAGGTAAATATCTCGTCCAATAACAAAGAGTGGGATCCAGAGAGGAAGCTCACCAATAATCAAGAGACCAAGAACGCCTGTGATAAGAAGAACTCGGTCCATGATAGGATCCATGATTTTGCCCAGCCAGCTGACGGTTTGCGTTCTACGAGCTATCTGACCATCAAGAAAATCAGTGACAGCTGCGGTTACATAACAGCCCAGTGCAACCCAGCGATTTCCGCCTGTTGAGAAGAGCACAAGAAAGATAAGCGTAAGGATTAACCTGCAAAACGTAATGACATTTGCAACGGTAAAAACAGCATTAGAAGGATTATTAGAGCTTCCAACCGGATCAGTAATAGTTCCTTCTGCCTGCGCTTTTGCTGCATCGGCGTCTGCTGCTTCTTTAATTTGGGATGCTACTTGATTAGCTAGCTGCTGCCTAGTTTGCAACGTTTCACTCCCCTTTTGTAGTACATAACATGTGTCTATTTTAACGTAAGTTGCGCGATAGCAAATTATTGGCACATTTGTTTAACAAAGGAAATAAGAACACGAACACCCTGAGTATAAACGCGTTTTTCGATGCGCTCATCAATGCCATGGACGCCATTTGCCTCATCTTCTGGTGTTGGCCTAAACGGACAAATACGCAGAATAGAATTGCAAATTCCCTCGTATCGGACAGAATCGGTACCACCGCATACAAATGACGGGACAAAGGTAACACCTGGATGATAGTGTTCCATAATGGCCTTGAGCTCTTGATATCCAGCTCCAGTTGGAGAATCAATTCTTCCTGCTGGAGTTGAGTGTAAAGCTTCAACCTCAATATAAGGGTTAACTTGGGCTACTACTTGTTTGATGTGTTCAACGGTTTCTTCAACGCTTACCCTTGGAAGCAGCCTAATATTGATAGTTGCGCTGACATTGCCAGGCATAACGTTTGCTGCACTGCTTGAACCCTCAAGCATATTGAAAGCATATGTTGTAGTAACAAAGGGATAGAGCTCTTTGATCTGGGCTGCAGCATGGGCAATCTTATCTGCATTTGTATCTACGTCACACACCAGAGAAGCAAAAGGTTCATCGGTAATTTCTGGTGCAAGAACCTTAAAGGTTTCTTTAACAATGTCGTTAAGCTCAGGCTGAGGTTTAGCCTCAGAGAGAGCGGCTAGTGCGCAGCTCAAATGCTCAAGCGATGTTCCACCAAAAGGATTAGAGGAATGTCCGCCATGGCCAGGAGCGGTGAGCTTAACGTTTAAGAAGCCCTTCTGTGAGATGCAGATGTCGGCCACGGTAGCCTTAGGCGCACCGTAAGCGCTGCCATCAAAAAACGTAGTGGTGCCCTCGTCCAACAGACATGCTGCACGCATTTCTCGCGAGGCCATGACCTCTGCAAGCCTAGTGGCGCCGTGGCTCAAGACCTCCTCGTCCTCGCCAAATGCCAGGTAGATAGAGCGGCTTGGCGAGAAACCCTGTGAAAGCAGATACTCAAGTGCCTCAAGCTCGCCCATAAGCATGTCTTTGATATCAAGCGCACCACGTCCCCAAATGTAGGTGTCATCGACATCTCCACCAAAGGGGTCGTGCGTCCATGCGTCTTCTGTACCAGGAACAACAGGAACTACATCCTGGTGAGCAATAAGCATCAATGCAGGAAGCTTAGGGTTAGATCCCGGAATCTCAATGAGGAGCGAGTGGCCAACCACTTCAACGTTAGAGGCTGCGGTCATAACATACGGGAAGCTATCAACAATGTGCTGTTGAAGAGCATCAAACTGAGACCAATCGGTTGTCTCCGCGTCGGTATACACCGTCTTAAACGACAGCGCCTTTGCAAGTCTTTCAGACATTGCCTCTATGTTGAGCTCTGGATATTCATCCTCGTGAGCAAAGTGGTCGTAAATATTCATGGACCTCTACTAATCTCGTAGTTTTAAGTTAATAACGTAATAATAACGGCAATTTTTACGCGTTTCTCTACTCTTGCTGGTAGAATTAACAAAACACTCACTTAGCACACGTATCTTGGGAGCCCTGATGATTAAGCTTGTTCTTTCCGATATGGACCAAACGTTAAAACCCGCTGACACTCCGGCTATTTCAGAAAGAACTCATCAGGCAATTAATAATCTTAAAGCCGCAGGTATTGCGTTTGGACTTTCTACCGGAAGGCCAGTTTATGATGCACTTTCTTATCTAAAGTCTGACGTTTCCCTGACAGACACTGGCGTGTTTTCTAGTGGAAAGATTCTCTACTTTAATGGCAAGCTCATTTTCACCAAACAATTTACCTACGAGATGATGGAGAAGATCTACGAGGTTATTTCTCCAATGGATGATTGTTTGCTTACGTATTATCAAGAAGGTCCGCTTGAGCAGCCTTTAGATACGTCATTTACCTCTTGTTGGAAAATAGTTGATACCACTCAAGAGGTAGTAGATCATCTTGCAGCCTCGTTTAACACTTTTGTGCCAGGGCTTGGTCCGCAGTCCGTTCCAAAAGATATCCCTATGTATGCGGGAGGTCTTCTCTTACCCCAAGATGAAAAGCGCGCGCAAGAAATCTATGAGGCTGTTACCAGTGCAGTTCCAGAGGTTGAGTTGGTTTCTCCCTATATTGGTTGGTTTGACATCAATTATCGTGGTTGGAATAAGGCACAGGGATTCGAGAAGCTCATTGAGACTATAGGTCTTAAGCCAGAAGAAGTTATTGTGTGCGGCGATTCCGAAAACGATCTTGATCTTCTTAAGATTGCTCATCACTCATGCTGCATGGAAAACGGAACTGACGAGGCTAAGGCTGTCTCGAAGTATCTGTTGCCTAGCGTGTATGAGGAAGGCGTAGCTCAGCTCTTAGAGGCGCTTACAGAGGCTCAGGGAGACTTTGATTCTGACGTTGTCCAGGCTGTCCTGAAGAGAACTCTATAGGGTTAGAGCTTGATGCAGAGCGTGGCAATATAGTCATTCCCATACTGTGATAATCGATTCCTTTTATCACATGACTCATAAAAATCAATCATAGCAAGGCCATTTTTAAGTTGTCCTCTAATCTGAGCTTCTAAGGTATGGCTAAATTCATATCCATATGCTGGATCTATGGTTATTTTGCCTTGTTCTTCAAGCTTTCTTGAATTAAAGGGAATTGAAAACTTTAAAAGTAATTCCTCATCGGGGTGGTCCCATACAACGTCAGCGTCATACATGTACGTCCAAGGATTCATGAAGCCGACCATTAACAGCCCGCCTTTTTTCAATACGCGAGCGGCTTCTTTATACATGTTTTCTAAGTCTTCAATGTATACATTCGAAACTGGATTAAAAATAATATCGAAAGTTTCGTCTTTGAATGGAAAAGGCTTTGTCATATCGGCTTGAACGGTATTGATCATTAAGCCTTCTCTTTTAGCAACCATCTCGTCTTTTTGTAATTGTGATGAAGAAAAATCCATTATGGTTACGTCATAGCCTTTAGCAGCAAAAACGGGACCCTGTTGTCCGCCACCGCAAGCTAAGCCTAATATCTTTTTTCCGTTGGCCTTTTCAAACCATTCTGTTGGAACTTTTTTCCCGACCGTTAATGCAACAGAAATTGGACTGTTTCTAGCTTCTTCTAATTCTTCATGCGTTAGTGGTTCGGTATAGTCATTGTTTACCTTATTCCATCTATCTTGATTTAATTTTAAGTAGTCATTCATCTTATAATCTCCTCAAAATAGTGTTGTATTTTGATTTAAGTCGCATGTAGAACCATTACATTTTTCTTGTCGCTACAAATTATAATTTGTTTTCTCGCTGTTTGTGCCACATACATTTTTAGCTAATTGATACAGGTCTACAGAGCATGCAACCTAGTACACATAGTCTTATTTCTAAGTGTTATGTCTGAATCGTAAAAAAGTGGCTGCAGATGACACGTCAAATGCAGCCACTTTTATGTTACTCACACGTGTTTAATCGCGTGTTGCCAATCGTTTTGACTCTGCGGTTTTCTCCGCACTTCTACTTGATCAGACCGCTGTTCCTTAGCAGCAGCTCAATATCAGTGCCCTTGACAGCCTTGAGAGCTACCTTTAAGAGCATCTTCTCCTTGAACGAGAGTGGTGCCTTATCAAGCGTTTTCTTGTCCAGAGCATAGTAGGTTGCCCTTAGAAGCTCTCTGATGTCGTACTGAGAACCCCAAACCTCTGGTACGCCTCTATCAACATCCATCAACGTGTAGACAGACTCCATACCAGTACGGATTGAGTATTCCGTAGTAAAGATGGTGTCGCGAGGAGTCTCGGCAAACTGTCCAATAAAGGCAAAGTTAACGGAACCCTCAGGAACAACCAGAGGCCTGTCCTCAGCCTTTCTTGGCTGGAAGAATGCATTGATGTAAGGCATAAAGCACGTAGTGGTGTTGCAGCGGTTCTTAGCCCAGTCCTCAATCTTCTTGGTTGGAACGCCAATGTGATAGAGCCACTCCTGGCACACTTCCTCGCCGGTGCAGTTACGCATAGCCTTCTTAACAAAGTTACCAGGCTTGTTAGTGCTCAATGCATAGACCCAGATAAGTACGGTGTCCTTGTCCTGTGCTCTGAACTGTGGCTGACGGTTGATGGTCCACGAGAGGTACCAGTTATCGGTACTATCTTTGACGGTTACAATACCGCCGGTTGTGACCTTACCTTCTCTTGGATCTCTCTTGCAGACGCCAATAATCTTCTTGATAATCTCTTCGTCTTTTGTCTGGATGGTAGCGCTCATCCAGTTGGTTGCCTCAAAGTCACTACAGAAATTATCGGGATTGCCGTACTCACCATGCTTGGCCTGAGCTGCAATGTTCTTCCACAGATCCCAGGACTCTCCTACGCCATTTCTGACGTTACTGATGTCAGGAGCAGTATTTTGATCACCATAGCAAGAGGTATCGGTGCAGCAGCCATTGGTGATAAACACCAAATCGTCTTCGGTTAAATCAATGGTTTGCTGTGAGCCGTTCTTCTCGTAAACAATTTGAGTGGCTACCTTTTTACCATTGGTGTCGTTGATGATGACGTTCTTGACGTCCATACCATAGTCAACGCTTACGCCGTGATTCTCAAGATACCTGACCAGTGGCAAAATCATGCTCTCATACTGGTTGTACTTGGTAAAACGCAGCGCAGTAAAGTCAGGCAGACCGTCAATATGGTGACAGAATCTGCAAAGATAGCGCTTCATTTCAAGAGCAGAGGACCACCTTTGGAACGCAAACATGGTCTGCCAATAAAGCCAGAAGTTAGTGTTCCAGAAAGAATTAGGAAGTACGTCACTAATCTTCTTGTCCTCAAGGTCCTTCTCGGGAGTCATAAACAGCTTTGCGAGTGCAAGTGAAGACTCTTTATCAAGCTTGAACTTCTTGTCTGTGTGAGCGTCTTTGCCGCACTTCTCGGAAGCTCTGCAGAGAGAGTAGTTAGGATCGTGCTTGTTGAGCCAGTAGTACTCATCAAGTACCGAGACGCCAGGTGTTTCAATGGATGGAACGTCTCTAAACATATCCCACATGCACTCAAAGTGATTGTCCATCTCGCGGCCACCGCGCATGTAGAAACCCTTGCTTACATCTTTGCGGCCATCGCAGCTTCCGCCCACAAGCTCAAGCTTCTCGAGCAGGTGAATTCTTGTACCCTTTACCTGACCATCGCGGACAAGATAAAACGCAGCAGCTAGTCCTGCAAGTCCTGTTCCAATGATATAGGCTGATTTTTTGTCGGCATCTTTGGGCTTTTCTGGCTTAGCGAACGATTCATACGTTCCAGCAGAGTAATACATAACTTCCTCCTTAGTATTCCGCATCAATTACCTGCGGAAATTAGTAAGTCGCCCTTACCTTGCGTCCACTATAAACTTATAAACTGCTAAAGAAAATGCACAAAAAAGATGGACTGTCCGATAAAGTGACAGTCCACTTATTTTGCTCAATTTCACGACAAAGAGACTATTTTGTCGTATTGCTATTTGTTTCTTTTAGCATTGGTCAGTGCGTGCTTAAACGATCCATGAATAAGAAAATTGAGCCTATCAACAATGATTTTAGGATCTTCTGTCATTCCCCCATCAATCCACTCAAGCACTAATCCCACAAAACTATACTTGTAAAAATTTGCGATAAAAGCCTTATCTTCTTCCCTAACAACCATTCCCTCAGCTTTTTCTTCAAGTACGTCATAGAGAAGTTGATACGTGACCTTATACAAATATTTGTATAAATAGTCCTGCGGTACGTTGTGATAGATATTGACGATAAAGGCTCTATCTTCTTTGATCATGTTAAAGATGGCGAGAAACCCCTCTTGCCAGGTGTCATACGTCTTATTTTCTTTGAGGGCTCGCTCTGCATCTTCTTCACAAATCCATTCGGTGAGCTCCAAAATATCGTGAAAATGGTAGTAGAACGTCTGACGGTTCATCTCGCACTTCTCGGCAATGTCATTAACCGTAATCTTATTCAACGGCTTCTCTAGCAGCAGTTCTTTAAAGGCAAACGCGATGGCCATCTTTGTTGTAGCCTTGCTCATGTTTAACTCCCCAAGATCTTTGAATGAGTTACCAAAGTATACAGCGGTCCTCGCGGAATAAGATTTATAAACTCACGTCTATGAAATTGTTTAAAAATAGCAATTAATTTGGCTTTTTTCGCAGGTAATGATGTGGTTAACTTGTATTAGTTAGATAGAGCTAACTTTATTCTTTTATAGTATGAAGGGGGTCTTAGTATGGAAGCTGGTCACGAGTTTTTACTCCGCATGGGCAAGACAAGACTGCGCCCCGGAGGTATTGAAGCAACCAATTGGCTTCTTAACTCAGTAGAGATTACGCCAGAAACTCAGATTCTTGAGGTAGCTTGCAATATTGGAACTACTACGGTTGAGCTGGTAAAACGTTTTCACTGTCATGTAACCGCAATTGACCTTAATGCAGATGTGCTCCCTAAAACAAAAGAAAATATCGCGAGAAACAATATCGAGGAGTACGTAACAGTGGAACAAGGAGACGCTACAAACCTCTCCTACCCCGATAATAGCTTTGATGTTGTTATTAACGAGGCTATGCTCACTATGCTCTCTGATCAGCAGAAAGAGGCAGCCGTAAAAGAGTACGCACGCGTACTTAAGCCCGGTGGCGTATTGCTTACTCATGACGTTCTTCTGCTCAAAGAAGACGACGAGCTAGTCCATGAGCTCTCAAGAACCATTAACGTCAACGTAAAGCCTCTGACTCTTGTAGGTTGGAAGAACCTCTTTGAGTCGGCGGGTTTCTGCCCAGAAACTAAGAACGGCAAGATGACGCTCATGAATCCAGCAGGACTTATTGCGGACGAAGGCGCTGATGGTGCTCTAAGGGTTATTAGAAACGGCCTTAAGCCAGAGAACACCAAGATGTTTACCAGCATGTTTACGTTTTTCAACGATCATGCTGACGATTTCAACTACATTGCTGTAGTGAGCAGAAAGCCAAGGTAGACGTCGTTTCAAATAGACGTCGTTCCAAGCAAGGCGTCATCTCAAGATAGGCGCACAGGCGCCCCAAACAGGCATAAATCGAGCTAAACTTAGGCTCTATAGCAAAGAAGGAAGCTGGCACCTCCACCAGCTTCCTTCTCTTTTACTGCAATATATGCGGAACTTACTTGGCCTTTGCGCAGGCAGCCATAGCAACGGAGCCTATGTAGTTGACTGGGTTGGTAAAGTTTGGCTGGAACAGGAGGTCAACAGCTGCAAGGTTATCGATGGTCATACCAGCGGCAATTGCTACAGAAACAACGTTTGCTGCCTGGGCAACATCGTCATGTGTCGAGAAGAACTGTGCGCCCTTGATAAGGCGAGTCTCTGGATCCCAGACCAGCGTTGCGGTAACTGGCTCGGTGGTCAGCATAAACTCAGGACGATAGTTCTCGGTGATGGAGACAGAATCGTACTCATAGCCACGAACCTTGCCGCCCTCAACGGTGAGACCTGCTGCAGCCATGGAGTAGTTGTAGAGCTGAACCGCACTGGAAGCCTGAGTACCTGCGTAAGCAGCAGTTGGCTCAAGCATGTTAGGACCAACGTGCAGACCCTGGCGGACAGCGTTGGTTGCCAGAGGAATGTAGTCCTCTTTACCAGTGACGTTGAAGATAATTGAAGCGGAGTCACCAGCTGCAAAAACGCCAGGCTCACTGGTGCGCATGTACTCATCAACCTTGATGGCGCCGTTAGGAAGCATCTCAAGCTGGCCGTCAAAGAGGTCAGTACGAGGTAGGAAGCCAATGCCCAGAATTGCGTAATCTGCAGTGTAGGAGCCCTTATCGGTAACAACGGTGACGGAATCGCCATTGTCCTCAAAGCTCATGACCTTCTCGCCAAGTGCAAGGGTGACGCCGTGCTCTTTGTAAGCATCCTCAACCTGATCGGTGATTGCCTTGTCAAAGTTCTTTGCAAGAACGCGAGGAAGCATGTCGATGAGGGTAACAGCCTTCTGACGCTCGGAGAGCTGCTCTGCAAGCTCGGCACCAATGTAGCCAGCGCCGATGACAATAGCGGACTTAGACTCTGCCATGGTGTCGTGAATGCGACGGCCATCAGCCCAGTTCTTGCACTGAAGAACGCGAGGTCCGTCGATGCCAGGCAGTGGAGGAACAATTGGCTTAGAGCCGGTAGTGACTACAAGGTAGTCAAAGTCGTCCTCAAAAGCCTCACCTGTCTTGAGGTCTTCCCAAGCAACGTGCTTGGTCTTAACGTCTGCGGAAGTGACGTTAGTGGTCATGTGAACGTGAGCGCCAGCCTCTGCAAGGGCTTCTGGAGAGCTGTAGAACATCTTGTTAGGATCGCTTACGTGGTCACCTACCCAAAGAGCAATGCCGCAAGACAGGAAGGAAACCGTGTCATTGCGCTCAAAGACGTGGACCTCCCAATCTGGGTGTGCACCCAGGATTGAAGAAGTGGCAAAAACGCCTGCGTGGGTACAACCGATAACTGCAACTTTAGCCATAGAAACCCCTCTGTTAAATGCTACTAATGACTAACATTAATTGTTACTTTTACAGTGGCATTATGCCACATTCTGTTAACGAGAAGAGCGTCATTCTTGAACGTTCTTTAATAAATCGAATATTTGGAGTTCGTGAAGCAATTTTATTAAAGATCTTTACACGTTGGCGAGAAAAACTTACTGTTTGTACAGGTTAATTGTGAGGAGACTGGGATGTTTGATCAGATCATTACAGAATGCACGATCTTTAATCCAACTCTTGAAAGAGCTTTTAAAGTTGCTCCAAAGGAATTTGTCTCCGCTTATCAGTGGTTTATCGATCATGAAAATAGTGAGATTGATAAACTCCCCCATCGTCTAGAAAAAGGATTTACCGTTGGTGGAATTCCTATTTCTAGGGATTCCGGAATCTATAGTCCGTCTAAAAGCAAAGTTTCTTATGGATTAAAGCAGTATGCTCTCTCGGTCCACACTTCAAATGGTAATGGTCTTTATGAAGATGGAGAGCCAATTTACTATTCTGATGGTACCTGGTCAATTGAGTACAGTGAGCATATTAAGACTCAAGGAAACCAAGTACAGTCAAAGTTGTACAACGCACTTTTAATGAATTGCCTAAATGACGGTCTCCCCATTGGTTTATTTATTAAGGATAAAAATAAGAAATATAAAGTGATGGGATTAGCGTTTGTAGAGCGTTATAACAGCGCTACTGGAATGTTTACTCTCCATGGACCGGTTAACGCCAAAACAGTTAATAATTCATCTTTTATTTCGGCAGGTTTTGATGAACTCAAGCCAGAGATTCAAAATCAGCTTGAGCAGATTGATGACACTGATGAGCGCATTAAGGAATTCAGAGAATCCGTGCGTAGGCAAGGACAAGCTCAGTTTAGAAATAATTTGCTAAAGGCCTATTCCAATAGATGTGCCATCTCTGGAAACGATGTTCCTCAGGTTTTACAAGCAGCTCATATTGGTCAATATCGTGGACCTAAAACTCAAATGGTTACCAATGGTATTCTTCTAAGGTCTGATCTACATCTTCTTTTTGATGCACATTTACTTTCAGTTGAGCCCGATAGTAAACGCATTAGATTATCGAGGCTTCTGGATAAAACCGAATATATTGACTTCAATAAAAAGCAGTTGCATATGCCTGTTTATCATGAAGCTTATCCAAATGAAAAGCAGCTAGAAAGGCATTTTGATCAATTTATGGCTGAAACGGAGATTTTGAGATAAGGCTTTATTACATGATTTCTAGTTCGATCCATGAGCAAAATTCGTGAGCAAAATATTGGTCAGATTTTAATAGATCAATATGAGCCAGAAGATCCTGCAGCGAAGGATCAAAATCATAGCCGTTTACATTTAAAAAAGAATATATAGCAATTGCGGCTAATAATTCATTTTGAGTTTTAAGAGGCCTTAGATTAACGATGTAGAAAGCATATGTAAAAGCATTCCAGCTAATAGATGGGCATTCAATTTCAGTTAAAGGCACCTTATCGTAGTTATCACAGATTTGAGCAAAACACTCAAACATAGTTTGATTATTTTGTATTTTTGGATCAATTAGTTTACTCAGATTCTTTAGGTCATTAACTGTTAGTCTTCTCATTTTTCCCTCCTTAACAAAAGGAAGAATATCGATCTTTATCTGAGTTTGGCGGTTTCCAAGTTAGATCCACAAAATCCACGATCAAAAAACGCCTCCCAGCGCGTAGCTAGGAGGCGTTTAAGGAAAGGATGAGAGGGGTTTCTCGCCAATTAGGCAAGCATCTGAGCAAGATCCTCGGAAGCATCGCCGATTGGGCCAATACCGTAGTTCTCAACAAGAATGTTAAGGACGTTAGGGCTGACAAATGCAGGAAGGGTTGGTCCAAGCTTGATGTTCTTGATGCCAAGGTGCAGCAGCGTTAGAAGGACGCAAACTGCCTTCTGCTCGTACCAAGACAGAACAAAGCTCAGTGGCAGGTCGTTAACGCCGCAGTCGAATGCATTTGCAAGAGCAGTTGCAATCTGAACAGCACCGTAAGCGTCGTTGCACTGACCAACATCAAGAATACGAGGGATGCCACCAATGGTACCCAGGTCAAGGTCATTGAAGCGGAACTTACCGCAAGCAACGGTGAGAACAACGGAGTCTGCAGGAGTCTGCTCAACAAACTCGGTGTAGTAGTTACGACCAGGGCGAGCGCCGTCGCAGCCGCCAACAACAAAGAAGTGCTTGATAGCGCCCTGCTTAACAGCATCGATGATCTTATCGGCAATGCCAAGAACGGCACCGTGGCTGAAGCCAGTGGTTACCTTGTGGCCACCGTTGATACCGGTGAGCTCCTGAGCCTCAGCATATCCGCCAAGCTCCTGAGCCTGCTTGATAACAGCGCTGAAGTCTTTCTTACCGTTTGCATCCTCGTCAATGTGAACGAGCTCTGGGAAGGCAACAAGCTCGGTAGTGTAGACGCGGTCCTTGTAGCTAGGACGAGGTGGCATGAGGCAGTTAGTAGTGAAGACAACAGGAGCTGGAATGTCCTTGAACTCCTTCTGCTGGTTCTGCCATGCGGTACCAAAGTTGCCCTTGAGCTGTGGATACTTCTTGAGCTCTGGGTAACCGTGAGCTGGGAGCATCTCGCCGTGAGTGTAAACGTTAACGCCGGTGCCCTCGGTCTGCTCAAGAATCATCTTGAGGTCAAGAAGGTCGTGACCGGAAACAACGATGAATGGACCAGGCTCAATAGTCAGAGGAACCTCAGTTGGAACTGGGGTGCCATAAGCGCCGGTATTTGCGCTGTCGAGAAGAGCCATGCACTTGAGGTTGACCTCGCCTACCTCAAGAGTAAGAGGCAGCAAAACGTCAACGGAGGACTCGGTAGCAAGAGCAGCAAGTGCATTTACAAAGAAAGCGTCAACTGCATCGTCAGTTTTACCAAGAACGCGAGCGTGGTAAGCGTAAGCAGCCATACCGCGAATACCAAAGAGAATGAGGGACTTGAGGGACCTAATGTCCTCGTTATCGGACCAAACGCCGCCAAGTGGAAGATCCTCAACAGGCTCTACGCCAGCCTCTGCAGCTAGACGGTTCTTCTCGTCACGAACCTGAGCAGTAATTGCGTCAACAGCGCCTTTGTCAAAGTTGACGTTGGTGATGCAGGTAAACAGGCCGTCAACAATCAGCTGGTCAGCGCGGTTAGAACGCTTGCCAGCGGCAAGCTCGGTGCGAGAAAGACCAACCAGAGCGCCGGTGAGCTCGTCCTGAGCAAACGCAACGTCAAAAGGCTTGCCACAAACGCCAGCAGCGCCAGTACATGCAGTACAAGCAGCCGTCTGCTCGCACTGGAAACAGAACATCTTGTTATCCACTATTTTTCCTCTCCATAAAACCATATAGCGAGAAGAGATTTGCTCTTCTGGGTTTCATGATTACAGGAATGTGGAATAAGGTATGTTGTAATTACAACAAAACGATTTCTGTCCAGAAATTTTTTGGAGCGTATATGAACGTACAAGACATCAAGCCCTCGTTTTTGCTAAACACAATTGTGTTTAAAGGAGTAAAACCAGAGCTACTAGAGGCTCTTTTAAAGCATTTACGTGCTGTTGTACGCACCTATGAGCCTGGAGAGATCATTTTGTGCGCTGGCGACAAGGCGCATCAATTTGGCATTGTTATCTCTGGTGCTATTCACGTTGAGGGATCTGACGCTCAGGGCAACATCTCTGTGATGGGAGCTTTCCATACCGGAGACACCTTTGGAGAGGCGTATGCAGCTCTTGGAAACGTGCCGCTTTTGACCTCGGTCGTTGCTACCGAGAAATCGGATATTCTGCTGCTGGACGTGCGTCAAATTACTGCCAGAACGTGCGACATCTGCGGTGGCGTGGACATTATCATCAGAAATCTTATGGCTTCAATTGCTCAAAAGAACATTATGCTGAGTCGACGCATTCAAGATGCCGCACCAAAAAGCATTCGTGGCAAACTGATAGCGTACTTGCATACGCGCTCTCAAGCTGCAGGTTCTACAGAGTTTGATATCCCCTTCAACCGACAACAACTTGCGGATTATCTTGGTGTAGATAGAAGTGCTTTGAGCGCTGTAATATCTTCTTTAAGCAAAGAAGGTGTCTTTGAAGTTAAACGTAGTCACTTCAAACTTTTATAACAGCAATTCAGCCTAAGGAGGCTTTTATGGCAGAGATTTATTTGGCAGGTGGATGCTTCTGGGGACTTGAAGAGTACTTCTCCAGAATTAAGGGTGTTACCGCAACTACCGTTGGCTATGCAAACGGTAAAACTTTGGATACTAACTATCAAGAGGTGAAGGCAACAGATCACGCAGAAACAGTGCATGTTACTTACGATGAGACTGTTGTAAGCCTCTATGACATTCTGCGTTACTACTTTAGGGTTATTGATCCCCTCTCAGTAAATAAGCAGGGCAACGATGTTGGTAGGCAGTATCGCACGGGCATCTACTACACAAACGACGCAGACTTGCTTGTAATCGACCGCATTATGACTGAGCAGGAGTCTCTCTTTGGCCAGAAACTTGCCGTTGAGGTTGAGCCGCTGGACAATTACGTACTTGCTGAGGAATATCATCAGGACTACCTGAAGAAGAACCCAGGTGGTTATTGCCACATCAATGTTGATGATGCATATAAGCCACTTGCGTAAGCCGCTTAGGATTTCAAAAACTATGTACTTTGAACTATGTTCTATAGGTACATATCCGAAAACATAACGGATTACATCAATAAGGGTGAATATGAAGATTTTATTAATTAAAAGCAGCATCATTGGCATCAAAGCAACCCTCGGAAGGGTGCCTATCGCTTTAAGGCCCAGCCTGGTTTATATAATTCTTGTACTGGTGTCAACGTTTCCGATGCGGCTGCCACTTTTCCCTGCTAGATCGATAGGAAGGATGATTCAGTTCGGGTTTCCTATACTTATGTATTTCATCCTAGCCCCGGTACTGGCAGCAATGAGCATCAGACAAGAAGACTTATCAAGGGGGAACCTTCCTGCCTTGATTGTAGCTGGCGTGATGCTGTTTTTATGTATTCCAATCAGCCGATTAGCGTACTTCGCCTTTTGGGAGAACCAGTATTTCACTTTTTGGGCCATTGTTGTAACCGTAGTTCCTTTTGTTGTGACTGTTGTGGCGACCTTAATAAAGATCCTACACTCCATGTGATTTCCTTGAAGCGGTTAGCCAGGTGCGCCTTATCGGTGTAGTAACTGCCCAGGAAGTTAGACAGGATATGAGTAACTACTTTTTAACCTCGTAGTGACTCTTTACGGTAAACGTAATGACATAGGTCTTACGATATGACTCTGGTGCAGAAGTAAGAATTGCGCAGTCAGTCAGGTTGTAGTTTGTTGGGTGAGCAAGGGCTTGGTCAACGGTGTTGCCAATCTCTTCTGCGGACTCAAGCACCTGAGCCCTCTGAGCTGCATCGATAGTAGCTTTTCTCATCAAATCAAACTGATCTGCTGTACCCTCAATGCGAATAATGATTGGCCAGAGGCTGTCTTTATCAATCTGTGTGGTAATTTGAAGATCTGGATACAGGCTGTTATCAAAGCTGAATCCATCAGGAATCTGATAGGTGCCATAACTGGTTGCGTTGGAATTGTTTGATGAAGAGCTAGAGGAGCTGGAAGAATCCTCTTTTTTCTCGTCCTTTTTCTCTTCTTTTTGTTCTGATGTGGTGGATTGTGACTGGTCTTGTTTGTTTTCTGTTTGTGAGCAGCCAGACAAAATGCCCACACTCAAGGCTGACGTTACTAGTAGTACAAAAATTGCAGTAAAGAACTTGCTCATCTCAGAGCTACGCTTCATTTGACCTCCATTAAACGGAACGTGCCAACTACCAGGAACTCACTGCGATTGTACCCAGCAAATAGTGCTTCTTAGCTGGGAGAATATTTCACAACATAAAATAATGTTTCATCTTTTATGCTTCCCAAAGAAAGCGCTTCATATCAACCTTGCCGTTTTGTAGAAACCGCACGCCCTCTGCTTCTAGAAGCTCTCGTTGAGCATCAGGTCCACCAAACGCAAAACCAGGAGCAAGCGAGCCGTCTTTGAAGACTACTCGATGGCACGGCACACCTCCAGCAACGCCAGGACTTTGATGCATAGCAAATCCCACATAGCGAGCCTTTCTTGGCTCCCCTATCATTCGAGCTATCTGCCCATACGTACTGACTCTGCCTTCGGGAATCTGCTTGACCACTGAGAATGCACGCTGAAAGAAGTTATCCATATCTAGCCCACTCTATCTTCACGGTTACCGGGAATTGCTTGCTCATTTTATGTTGGAATGCTATCGTATCAAAAGCAAACGGGTGGTGGCGCAGCTTGGTAGCGCACTTGACTGGGGGTCAAGGGGTCGCTGGTTCAAATCCAGTCCACCCGACCAGAATTTCTCGCCAGGAGTATTCCTGGCTTTTTATATATTGAAGTAGTTTTTCAAAAACCGGTGTGATCTAATTTGTAGCATAGACAAAGTGACAAATTGGAAGTTATCGAGGTTAAATATGCAAGATAAAAAAGGTTTTGATTTATGGGCAGATGATTATGATAAGAGTGTAGGTTTGTCTGACAAATACGGTTCGTATCCTTTTGCAGGCTACAAATCTATTCTTAATGTAATCTATAATCGTGTAATTTGTTCATCTGCGAAGACTGTCTTAGATATTGGGTTTGGAACAGCAGTACTGACTTCAAGATTATATGAAAACGGCTGTACGATTTACGGACAAGATTTTTCAGATAGAATGATTGAAATTGCAAAAGAGAAAATGCCTAAAGCAAGTTTGTATGAAGGCGATTTTTCCAATGGCTTGGTGGAACCTATACAGAAACAAAAGTATGACGCGATCATTGCTACATATTCTCTCCATCATCTTACTGACTTTCAAAAAGTAGATTTTATTACATCATTATTTAAGCTGTTGAACGAGGGAGGATGTATATATATCGGAGATATAGCATTTGAAACTCGGTCATTACTTCAAGAATGTATGCGGATTGCGGCAGATGAATGGGACGGTGATGAAATGTATTTTGTATGGGACGAGCTAAAAGGTCAATTTCCAGAAATGCGATTCGAAAAAATGTCTGACTGTGCAGGACTTATCACCTTGCAAAAATAACTTCCAGTTTGTCAATTACAGGTGACATTGAAAGAGCCAGTCCATTCAAGGTGCTGGCTCTTTCAAAAATTCCATTTTAATTTATGCGTCTGTGCCTTCAAACTGACTCTCGTACAGATTGGCGTAGAAGCCGCCCTTAGCTAAGAGCTCATCATGGGTGCCGCGTTCAAGAATTGAGCCGTCCTTGAGGACAAGAATGCAATCCGCACCTTGAATGGTAGAGAGCCTGTGTGCAACAACCAGGGAAGTTCTGCCGTTCATGATGGTATCAAACGCCTTCTGTACCAGCTGCTCTGTTCGTGTATCAATGCTTGAGGTTGCCTCATCCAGAAGCAGAATAGGTGGATTTGCAAGCATGACACGAGCTATACACAGAAGTTGCTGCTGACCCTGAGATAAAGACCCACCAGACTCTCCCACCATGGTGTCATAACCTTGTGGAAGTTGCTGGATAAACTCTTGAGCCTGAGCCTTTTGAGCTGCGGCAATAATCTCTTCATCCGTGGCATCTGGCTTTGCATAGCGAATGTTTTCTTTGATGGTTCCCTTAAAGAGCCACGTATCCTGTAACACCATGCCAAACTGCTCTCTAAGCGATGCTCGTGTGAGCTTTTGCGTATTGTGTCCGTCTACATAAATTGCGCCAGAATCAATACTATAGAACCTGAGTAGCAGGTTAATAAGGGTGGTCTTGCCGCAGCCAGTTGGGCCAACAAGAGCAATCTTCTGGCCAGGCTCTGCCTTGAACGAAATGTGACTGAGTAGCGGGTGCTTGGGATCGTAGGAGAACGCCACGTCGTCAAATTCAATGGAGCCTTGTGGGTCATTGATGACTTCAGCGTCTGCTGGATCAGGCTTGATTTCTTTTGCATCGAGAAGGTCAAACACGCGGCGAGCGCTTGCATAGGCGGTCTGAACCTGCGTAACAACTGCAGAAATAGCATTAAAAGGCTTCATGTACTGGTTTGCGTACGAGAGGAAGCTCTGCACCTGACCGATGGTAAGCGGAGAAGGAACTCCCGTTAGAACGCAAATACAACCAAGAGCAGCTACCAGTGCGTAAATGAAGTTATTTACCAGACGCGTGGAGGGGTTAGAAAGCGATGAGGCAAATTGTGCACGCTCTCCTACTACACGGAGTTTCTCGTTAATAGCTTCAAACTGCTCAATAATGGCATCCTTGTGGGCAAATGCGGTGATAAGCTCCTGGTTGGAGACCATCTCTTCTGCGTATCCGCCAAGCTGGCCCTGGTAGCCCTGCTGCTTGCCAAAAGAAGAGCTTGCGTACTTAGTAATGGCGGATGCAACAATAATTGAGAGCGGAGTAGCCAGAGCAACTACAAGGCCCATAGGAACCGACATATAGAACATAAAGCACAAGGTTCCAATAATGGTTACCACGCCCGTAAGGAACTGCGTGAGGCCCTGCTGGAGGCCATCGCCAAGCTGGTCCACATCGTTTACTACCCTCGAGAGCAAATCTCCCTGGGAATGCGTGTCAATGTACGAGAGTGGAAGGTTTGTCACCTTAGTATGTGCCGCTTCTCTGAGGTCACGGGTGACCAGGTAGGTGAGCTTATTGGTAGACCAAGAAGCAAGCCACTGCGTTGCACTTGCAAGTAACACTACCACCGAGAGTTGAGCGAGCGTTGGTAGAAGCGCAGCCTCGCCACCCTGCACCAGTCTAATGAGCTGGTCAATGGCGGCGCCTACAATGATGGGTACCCAGAGCTGCAAAAGCACGGTTGCAATTGAAGAGGCAGCCGCCAGAACCAAAAAACCTGCGTGAGGAGAAATCCATGCAGCTAGGCGACGTGTCACTTCTGCTGCAGACATGGAAATGACGTCTACTGAGCCGCTCTTGCTATGCTCAGGCGCGCTTGATGCGATAGCGGAGGTGCTTCCGCCAGAATACATATCGGCCATTACTCCACCTCCTCAGGACGAAGCTGCGAGAGACAAATCTCTTTATAGAGCGGGCATGTGGCGAGAAGTTCTTTGTGTGTTCCCAGCCCAACCTGTTTGCCGTGGTCAAGAACAAGAATCTTATCTGCTTGCATTACCGCTGCTACACGTTGCGAAATAATGATGCTTGTAGTGGTGGCACTGAGCTTACGAAGCGCCGCGCGGAGGTGCGCGTCCGTAGCAAAATCAAGTGCGGAAGCAGCATCGTCCAAGATGACAATGCGCGGGTTTCCTACCAGCGCACGGGCGATGGTCAAGCGCTGACGCTGACCTCCCGAGAAGTTCTTGCCACCACGCTCGACAATGCTATCAAGCTGATCGGGTTTCTCGCGCACAAAGTCTGCTGCTTGAGCAACCTCAAGTGCTGACCAGAGCTCCTCGTCAGAGGCGTTTGGATCCTTCCAGCAGAGATTGGAGCGAATGGTGCCGCTGACCAGTGAGGTGTGCTGCGGAACAAAGCCAATAAGGGAACGCAGCTGCTCAAACGTATACGTTTTGACGTCGTGGTCAAAGACGCTTACAGAACCGGTCTCAGTATCAAAAAGACGCGGGATGAGGGCGGCAAAGCTGGACTTACCAGAACCTGTGCCGCCGATGATACCCAGCGTCTGGCCAGCCTCTAAGGAGAGGTTAATGTCTGAAAGAGCTGGGTCTCCTCCACCGTTGTAGACAAGTGAGGCATCCTTAAACGCTACAGCAACGCCAGTAAAATCGGATTCAGTGAGGTTAAAGCGTTTGTTACCGCTATCGGTAAGAGCAGGTTTGGTGTTCAGAACTTCCATCACGCGAGTAGCAGACGCAGTTCCGCGTGTAATGATAATAACCAGGTTAGCAACGTAGCCAATAGCTAAAAGCGCACTAGTCATATAGCTGACAAGTGCCACCACGGTTCCTTGCGATAGCGTACCCGCAGTAATCTGAGGAGCCGCAAGCCAAAGCGTTACGGCAATTCCCAGGTACATGACTAGGAAAGTTGCAGGGTTCAGTAGCGCTGAGTAATTTGCAGCATCAGTTGCTGTTTCTGTCTGAGCAAGAACTGCCTCGGAGAATTGTTCCTTCTCTTCTGATTCATGCCTAAAAGCCCTAATAACACGAATACCAGAAAGCATTTGTCGCATATATAAAGAAACGGTATCAAGGCGCTTCTGCAGCTCAGTAAAGAGTGCGGTAGATTTACGTGCAACAAAGAAGAAAATAGCTGCTACCAACACTGTTGCAATCAAGAAGACCATTCCAAGCTGAGCATCAAGCATAAGGGTGGCAATAATAGATCCGGCCGCTAAGATTGGCCATCTGACCAGCTGACGAATGCCCAGAGCAACGGAAACCTGCACCTGATTAACATCGTTGATAAGACGGGTTACCAGCGTGTCTGTTCCAAGAGCTAAAATATCGGCACTTGAGAGCTCTTGGATTTTCTTGAAAATTTCATTACGCAGATCAGTACCTGTGCGCTGCGAAACAATGGAGGCAATTTTTTGACAGACCAGGGTAAAACTAAAGCCCAAAAGCGCAATAACTACCAGCAAAATACCGTAGCGAATAATGTCATACATGTTTGCCCCATGAATTCCCAGGTCAATCATGCGCGCAATAATCAAAGGTGTAAGGAGGTCACCAATGACCTCAACACCTTTACAAAGCAAGGCAACAAAACTCTTGCGACCATACTTTGGCCATACAAACCTAGAGAGCAACTCTCCCATTTACGCTTCACCAAGTTTCTCTGCTAGCGTTAACCACTCGTCTTCCAGCTCCATCAGCGCCGCTTCTGCGTCATCAAGCTGCTGCTGCAACTCCATCAAACGCTGCGCGTCAGTAGCATCAGCGGAACTCATCTGCTCCCTAATCTGCTCAGGCAGTTCCTGAGCCTTGCCCATACGCCTCTCAATCGAGTCAAAGCGCTTCTTCATCTCTCGGCGCTCAGCGTTACTCAGCACCGCACCCTCCTGGCGAGAAGACCCGTCTACCTGCGGCTCATTTGTACCTGAGCTTTCGCGTGCACCCGACAACTCCCCCGCTCTTCTCGCCGTTTGCTTTGCAGCATCAACAAGCTTGAGGTACTCGTCTACGCCGCCGGGGACGTGGCGAATATGGCCATCTATGAGGGCATATTGGTCGTCAGTTACACGCTCAATCAAGAAACGATCATGGCTGACTACCAGAAGGGTTCCTGGCCAGGAATCCAGCAGGTCTTCCAGGACAGCAAGCATGTCCGTATCCAGGTCGTTGCCTGGCTCGTCCAGCACCAGTACGTTCGGCTCTTCCAGAAGGACGCACAGAAGTGCCAAACGCCTACGCTGGCCACCGGAGAGGTCTTGCAAGCGATTAGTGAACTCTCGGCGATCAAAGCCCAAACTTTCAAGCAACTGTGTAGGGCTTTGCATCTTGCCATTTACCAGGTAACTTGTCTTGTACTGGCCAAGCAGTTCAAGAACAGTCCACGTCTCTTTTGTGGCAAACGTATCAATCTGCTGAGAAAGCCAGCCAAATTTGACAGATTTTCCTACCTTCACGAGACCAGATGTTGGCTGCAACTGCTGTGTCATCAACTCAAGAAGCGTAGATTTACCAGCGCCATTCTCGCCCAAAATGCCATAGCGGTCTCCAGGGCCAATAAGCCATTCGACGTGCTTAATGACGTCTACCTGGGAGTCAACGCCGGCAGTCTGTGCGGCATTTTTGTAAGCAAACGAGACGTCATGCATCTCAATAACCTGCTTGCCTAGCCTAGAGACTGCCATGCGTTTGAGCTCAAGTGTGTTTCTAAGTGGTGGATCTTCGGCCAGAAGCTCCATGGCAGCGTCAATCCTAAACTTAGGCTTTGACGTGCGTGCCTTTGCACCATGAGCAAGCCAATTAAGCTCTTTTCTGAGCGTATTTTGACGGCGCTCTTCCATCACCGCTGCCTGTCTATCACGTTCAACTCGAGCTTGAATGTAGGCAGAATAGCCGCCGTCAAATGGGTCAATAACGCCATCGTGGACCTCCCACATGTGGTCGCAGACCTCATCCAAGAACCAACGGTCATGTGTGACTAGAATGAGGGCGCCATTCCCCTCTGACCAGCGGTTTTTAAGGTGATTGGCAAGCCACTGAATGGCATGAAGATCAAGGTGGTTGGTAGGTTCGTCAATAAGCATTAAGTCCCAGGTGCCCACAAGCAGTCGAGCCAAATCGCAGCGTCTACGCTGACCTCCAGAAAGCTCTCCTACCAGGCCATTCCAGTCCAAGTCTCCAATGAGCTCATCAATAATCTTACGGATGCGAGCGTCAGATGCCCACTCGTACTCTGGCGTGTCTCCCACAACAGCACTACAAATCGTCTGTGTATCAGAAAGTGAATCACTTTGGCCCATATAGCCTACTTGGATGCCACTTCTCCAAATTACGTTACCAGAATCGGGCTCAATTCTTTTGGCGATAAGATCTAAGAGGGTTGATTTTCCATCGCCGTTTTTGCCTACAACACCAATACGGTCACCCTCATTAACGCCAACAGTCTGGTTGGTAAGAACCTTCTTACCAGGCCATTCCATAGAAATTTGTTCACAACCTACCAGAATTCCCACTAGTTATCACCTAAAAAAGAACGAAGTAACGCAATTTCTTCTCCCCAACCAGAAAGCTCAGAATGAGGAGTTTCCAAAATCATAGGAAGCGTGTTGACGCGCGGATTAGTCACCACAGCGCGGAACGTTTCTAATCCAATGAAGCCTTTGCCAATCTGCTCATGTCTATCTTTATGAGCTCCAAGAGGATTCTTGGAGTCATTAAGATGCAAGGCTTTGAGCTTTTTCAAGCCAACTATCTGGTCAAACGTATCTAGAACAGCATCAAGATTATCTACAATCTCATAGCCGCCATCGTGAACATGACAGGTATCAAGGCACACGCCCATAAGCTCGGGGTGGTTTACCTTATCTAAAATCGCGGCAATCTCTTCAAACGTTTTACCAACTTCTGTACCCTTACCTGCCATCGTTTCAAGAAGAACGGTGGTGTGCTGACCTTCAAACAGGCAATCGTTAAGAGCTTCAGAAATCTGCTTAATTGCCACGTCAGAGCCTTGACCCACATGGCTACCGGGATGAAAGTTGTAATAATTACCTGGCAGATACTCCATGCGCTCAAGATCTTCTGTAAGCGCACGACGAGCAAAATCCCTGGTCTCCTCTTTAGCCGAGCAGAGGTTCATGGTGTAGGGAGCGTGTGCAACCAAAGGCCCAAAGTGATGAGCCTCAAGAAGCTCCCTAAGCCTTGCAACATCAGCCTCATCTAGAGCCTTAGCGTTGCCACCACGAGGATTTCTAGTAAAGAAAGCAAAGGTAGTTGCCCCAATAGAAAGAGCATCCTTACCCATTGCCTCCCAGCCCTTAGCTGCCGAGAGATGGCATCCAATAAAAAGATCTTCTGGTTGCACGCTATGCACGCTCCTCAAGCATTTTGGTCACACGGTCCAAAAGCTCTGAAGCTACGTCAGCAAGTGGCAAAGTCTCAAGCTGTTCTATACCTTGAGGAGTTACAAAAGCCACACGGTCTGTATCTGAACCAAAGGTTGAATCTGGCCTAGAAACATCATTTGCCACAATCATGGAGCAACCTTTACGCTCAAGTTTAGCCTGAGCATGCTCCAAGACGTTATTTGTCTCTGCTGCAAAACCTACGACAACCTGGTCTTTCTTAGTCTTAGAAAGGCTGGCGAGAATATCGGTGGTTTCTTTAAGGTCAATAGACTCAAGATGCTCTTGTGATTTCTTGAGCTTATGATCTGCTGGATGAGCTGGTGTGTAGTCGGCAACAGCTGCCGTCAAAATAGCGGCATCAACACCGTCAAAGACGTTTACACATGCCTTATACATGTCTTCAGCAGACACTACTCTTTGCACGTTGACTCCTTGAGGAGCCTCAAGATATGTGGGTCCAGAGATAAGGGTGACCTCTGCTCCACGACTAGCTGCAACTTTAGCCACGGTATAGCCAAGTTTTCCTGTAGAACAGTTGGCAATAAAGCGAACTGGATCGATCTTCTCGTGCGTTGGTCCTGCGGTAATAAGAAGCTTTTTACCTGCTAGATCTTGCTTGGATGGTGCCGCGTCATTACCAGAAAGAACCTTCAGTGCAGCGTCTACAATCTGCTGTACTGGAGCAAGCTTGCCATCACCGGTATAACCGCAGGCAAGACGCCCTGACTCGGGCATAACCATGTGGATGCCGCGTTGACGGAGTAGCGCTACATTTGCCTGAGTTGCAGGATTTTTCCACATATGCGTATTCATGGCAGGAGCCACAAGAACTGGCGTGTGAGCTGCTAGAAGCGTTGCACTTGCAGCGTCATCAGCTATACCATGAGCCATCTTTGCCATGATATTGGCAGTAGCTGGTACAACTACCATGCAATCTGCCCAATCAGCAAGGTCAACGTGAGCAACTGGAGTTTCGGCATTGTTGTAGAGCGACTGCACTACCTCATGATGCGTTAATGCTTCAAAGGTAGTCTTTCCTACAAACTGAGCTGCATCTTCTGTCATAACAACACGAACATCACAGTCAGCTTTCTGAAGGCCTCTGAGTACTTCGCAGGCTTTATATGCAGCAATTCCTCCGCACACCACAAGGCATACAGAGGACTGAGTGGTTTTATCCAACATGGCGATAAATTCCTTTATTCTTCAAACGCTGTAGATGTAATAAGCATCCTGTGGCAATAAGGGCACTCAGCAATCTCGGAGCTGTGCTGAAGATCGTGGAATGAACTTGGCTGCAGTTTAACGCGACAGACACTTGGAACGTTTCCTACAAGGTGCTCAACTGCCAGGCCCTTAAAACGTTTACGTGCAGCTTCATAGCGCTCAAGCGTGTCAGAAGAAATCTGAGCTGCAAGCTCTTCTCGAGATTTAGAGAGCTCAACAATCTCTGCGCGAAGAGCCGCAGAATCAATCTCAAGGGACTGAGAAAGGCCCTCACGCTCTTTCATAAGCTTTACCTGCAAGTCTTGAGCTGTCTGATAAGCCTTCTTGCACTTCTCAAGCTCTTCTGCTTTTGCTGCAAGCTTAAAATCGCACTTCTCGATATTCTTTGCCAAAGAAGAAAGCTGCTGGTCAAAGTCTCTAAGAGCACGATGATTAGTAGCGGTTTCTACAGTAGCAGAGACCTCTTCTGTCTTTTGAACATAGTGGGCACGCTGCTCATTGAGGTCAGAAATATCAATTTCTACGTCTTTTTTAACGCCAAGTACCTGCTTAAGCTGAGAAGCAATCTTTTTCTCTGCAAGTTGGGCGTTTTTAATTTTTTGAACCTGGGGCATTGAGGCCAAGTTGGATGCGAGTTTTAGCAGCTGCAAATCAATATCCTGGAGCTGCATCAGATTTACAGACTCACTCATAGGGCCTCCTCATATACGGTTACTCATCTAGTCTACCGTAAATAAGGACGTATCGGACGCAGAACATAACTAATGCAGAGATTAGTATGTGAAAAATTTATCCAACAATCTGCAGCAAGGTTGCACAGAAGGCATCAAGATCAGCTTCAGAAACGCGCTCGTCAAAAGTAATGCGGAGGCTGCCCAGAGCCTCGTTTCTAGAAATTCCCATAGCCGAGAGAACATGACTTGCGTCAAGAGAGCCTGAAGAACACGCAGAGCCAGCTGAGACTTCAAATCCCGCTTGATCAAGCTTTAAGATAAGCGTCTCAGAATCCATTGAGGGAACCATAATGCTGACCGTACCAGGCATATGGTCTTTGCCAGCATAAGCCTCTGTAGTCGGCTTAATCTTAGGAGAAGCACAAAGAGTCTCGTACACCTTATTAGCGCGCGCAGAAACGCTCTCTTGCGTTTGAGTAAGGTTATCCTGGCACCACTGAGCAGCCGCGGCAAACGCAACTGCGCTTCGAACATCCTGAGTGCCATGACGTCTACCAGACTCTTGTCCCCCGCCGTAACTTTGAGCCTTAAAGGGAACCTTGGAACGCATAAGCACTGCGGCAATACCCAGAGGTCCACCAATTTTATGGGCAGCAACAGTAAGAGCATCTACGCCTGCTACCTCAAGAGGGATACGACCAAACGCCTGAACGGCGTCAGTGTGGAAAAGCGCTCCCACCTTATGAGCAGCGTGTGCAAGGTCTACAACTGGTTGAATAACGCCCGTTTCATTGTTGGCATACATAACAGAAACAAGAGCTACCGACTGGTCCAAAAGACCCTCAAGTGTAGAAGCCTCAATCTTTCCCTGACGGTTAGGCTGAGCAATTCTTACCTCAAAGCCCTTCTCGCGAAGAACAGGCGCAAGATCCAAAACAGAATCATGTTCAATTGCCGAGAAAACCACCGTGTTGCGCTTGTGATCCTTGTTACGAATACCTTCTGCCATACCAAGAACTGAGAGGTTATTGCCCTCGGTACCGCCGGAGCAAAAGACCACGTCAGGAGCTCTAAATTTGCCGCCTACCGCACGTGCAATAACACCACGAGCACCATCAAGCTCTCGCGCTGCTTGACGTCCAAGCGAGTGCAAAGAGTTTGGGTTCACTCCAGCAATGGGTGAAGCCTCATAGGTTTTCTCGGCATCTAGCGCCTCTGGGCGTATTGGTGCTGAAGCTGCATAGTCTAAGTAAACGTAATCCATAACGTGTTTCTGTAGATTCAATCTTGGTGATCTGGCGAAGATAATGCTTGAGCTATCGCGTTTAGCCCTGAACGGTAAGAGCAGACTCGCCAGCGTTGCGGATAGCCTCAATAGTTGCACCGCGGTCTTCCTGGCCAAACACAGCGCTACCTGCAACAAGCATATCAGCACCAGCAGCTACAACATCAGCTGCGTTAGCTGCACTAATACCACCATCAACCTCAATCAGAGGGTTAACGTTGTGCTTACGGCAGAGCTCTTTGAGTGCCTTGAGCTTCTCAATTGAGTGAGGAATAAACTTCTGTCCACCAAAACCAGGGTTAACCGTCATGATAAGTACCAGGTCAAGGTCTTCAATAAGATCCTCAAGAACGCTTACAGGAGTACCAGGGCAAAGAGAAATGCCAGCCTTAGCACCAGAGTCCTTAATAAGATGGACAAGACGATGAGCGTGAACCTCAGCCTCGTAGTGGAAGGTAACAACGTCAGCGCCGCGGTCCAGGAACAGAGGTGCAATCTCAGCTGGATTGGTAACCATCAGATGGACATCAATGGGCAGCTCAGAAGACTTTTTGCAGTAAGAGAAAATATCTGGACCAAAAGAGATATTAGGAACAAAGTGACCGTCCATCACGTCGTAATGGATGTAGTCAGCATTTGCAATTGAATCAAGCTCACTCTTAAGCTTGGAAAAATCCGCGGACAGGACTGATGGAGCTACTAGGACGTTATTCATTAAACTCTCCTATCGAGTCATTCCATAAAATTCTTCATTAGGCAGACGGTTGGTAAGGCGAGAAGTAATGTCTTCTGGCGTAGCGCCTTCGTAAAGCACAGCATGAACAGCTGAAGTGATAGGCATCTCAACGTCCATCTGCTGACCAAGCTCATAAAGACCAATGACAGCCTGAGCGCCTTCAACAACCATACCGGTTTCTTCCTGGTATGACTGAAGCGTCTTGCCCTTAACCAGGGCTTCTCCAAACGTTCGATTTCTTGAATGCTCGGAGGTGCAGGTAGCCACCAAGTCACCCATACCAGCAAGACCCATACAGGTGAGTGGGTCTCCGCCGATAGCGCACACTACGCGACCAAGTTCTGCCAAGCCGCGGGTCATTAGGGCCGCAAGGGCGTTATCGCCATTACCAAGGCCAACAGCAATACCACAGGCAATAGCTACAACGTTTTTAGCGGCAGCACACGCCTCAACGCCACGCACGTCAGAGCTAATGTAGGTTCTGAAGTACGGACGAGAAAGCAGTGTCTGGAAGCGCTTAGCAACCTCGGCATCTTCAGACGCTACAACTGCAGCAGAGATTCCCTGTTTAATAACCTCTTCTGCATGGTTTGGACCAGAAAGCACGGCAATTCTGGCAGGATTTCCTAGCTCGTCAGCAGCTACCTCATGCATAAGCTTGTGAGAACCAGCCTCCATACCCTTGGAGAGGATCAAAACATCAACCTCAGGGTCAAGATATGGTGCGCAAGCAGCACAAACAGAGCGTAAAAACGCAGAAGGAGCAGCCATAACAACAGCATCTACACCGGTGAGAGCCTCAGCTTCACTAGTGGTAGACACAATATTAAGTGGTAGCTCGGAATCAGAAAGATGTCTGCAGTTGACGTGCTCTTTATTGATGGATTCGGTGACATCGGCCTCTCTAGACCAGATAATTACCTCATCACAGGTAGAAGCAAGTAGTGTTGAAAGTGCGGTACCCCACGATCCCGAACCAATAACAGCAACTTTTTTCATGATTACTTGTCCTTTTTCTTATCGCCGAAAGAGAATTTAGACTCACTACCAGCATTAAGACGATTGATATTCTCGCGATGTGCCCAAATTACTGCAGCTGCCACAACAAATACCGGAATAGTTGCCACGGGGTCCATACCAAATAAAAGGCAGAAAAGCGGAATGGCAACCGCTGCACCAATGGAGCCAAGTGATACGTACTTAGTTGGTACGGCAAGCGTAATAAACACCGCAAGAGCTACGAGTGCTGCAAGCGGATTTACCGCAAGGCCACCACCAAATCCAACAGCAATTCCTTTGCCGCCGTGGAAGTGAAGCCATGGCGAGAAGATATGACCAAGAACGCAGCAGGCATACACAAAAGAAATGATGAACTCAGCCTCTGCGTGATCATTTCCCGAGACTAGAGGAGTAAATCCCTGGGCTCCCAAGAACCAACGAACAAGCATGACACTGACAATGCCCTTACCTGCATCGCAAAGAAGCGTAAGAATACCTGCAGCTTTACCAGCATTTCTTGCAACATTGGTGGTGCCAATGTTTCCTGATCCAAGTTTGCGAATATCTTCATGAGCCATAACACTTGCAATAATCAGGCCAAATGGAACGCCACCAAGGCCAAATGCAATTAGTCCAAAAATCAGAGCAACAACAATGCCAGACATTAGTTAGACTCAACCTTCTTACGGAACTTCAAACGAATAGGTGTGCCAACCAGAGGGAACTTCTCGCGAAGTCTGTTCTCAATAAAGCGCTCGTAGTTATCGTCAACAAGGTCTGGAGCGTTGCACCAGAACGAGATAACAGGAGGCTTGGAGCCCGTCTGAGTGGCGTACTGAATCTTAAGACGGCGGCCGCGGTCAGAAACCGTGTGTCCGCCCTCTCTGATCTGAGCGAGAAGCTCGTTGAGCTCGGAAGTCTTGAGCTGAAGTGCGCGGGATTCTGCAGCCGAAAGAGCGGCGGCAAGCACCTTATCAATAGCGCGTCCGGTAAGTGCAGAAACGTTGATGGAAGCAATCCATGGCGCAAAGGCTAGGCGCTTTGCTACAGAGACTGCTACCTCATCGCGCTTTGCCTCAGAGTCAATAAGGTCCCACTTGTTAAGCAGGAGTACCAGAGCACATCCGCGCTCAACAGCCATGTTAGCAAGCTTTTGGTCCTGCTCGGTTACGCCAACAGAGGCGTCAACCACAAGAAGACAGACGTCTGCGCGGTCCATTGCCTGCAGACCTCTAACCAGACTGTAGTACTCAACGTCTTCATGTACCTGGCTCTTCTTGCGAATACCTGCAGTATCAACAAGACGAATGGGAGTTCCCTTCCATTCAATCATGGTGTCAATAGCATCGCGCGTAGTGCCCGCAACGTCAGAAACAATGGAGCGTTTCTTGTTAGCTAGGCGGTTTGCCAGTGAAGACTTACCAACGTTTGGACGACCAATAATTGCAAGGTTAAGGATGCCATCATCCTCTGGTTCTTCATCAGCCTCGGGGAATGCGTTGACAATATCATCCAACAAGTCACCAGTACCGTGACCATGAGAGGCAGACAGAGGCAGAGGCTCTCCACAACCAAGTGCATAGAAGTCCCAAAGACCATCCTGCTCTGTTGCAGGATTATCTTTCTTGTTGACAACCAAGAACACGGGCTTGGCGCTCTTGCGAACAATGCGTGCAACCTCTTCGTCTTCATCGGTAACGCCGGTAGAGCCGTCTACCACAAAGACAATAACGTCTGCCTCTTCACACGCAAGAAGTGCCTGCTCACGAATGTGTGGAGCAAAGCGATCCTGCGATTTAATTGACTCAATACCGCCGGTATCAATGAGCTTAAACTCACGACCATTCCAGTCAGCATCGTGATATGAGCGGTCTCGGGTTACTCCCCTTGACTCGTGCACGATTGCATCGCGTTTCTCGGCAATTCTATTTACCAGCGTGGACTTGCCAACATTTGGGCGTCCAACAATAGCAACAATGGGCTTAGCCATGTCTCACCTTTCATTCAGTTAGTTTAATAATACCAGCAATACGTGGCTAATCCCACTCTTTGAGCGCTTTAATGCACGACTTGGCAATGTTTGTGGGACCAGGAATTGACATGATGACTTTTGCTCCGCGAGCCTCTAGCTGCGCAGTTAAATCGGCTAGTGACATGCCATCAAGGGTCACCTTATCAAAGTTAAACATGACCTCAGGAAGCACCACCAGAACATCTGTGAGGTCTTCAGGTACCTGGGCGAGAAGATCAACGGCGCAGATAAGTCCTGTGACGTTAACGTCTCCACCAAAGAAGTCGTTGCGCACGGCAAAAGTAGAAACGTTGCCGTCAGCTGACCAGTCGTCGCAGAAGGTCTGGATGGTTTGCTGAGCAGCTTCTCCTACAATCAGCAAAATCTTGCGAGAGCGGGCAGAAAGATAGGTATCTGCCTCATCAAGGCCTGCACGCATAGCATGACACACCTCTTCAGCTTCATCGAGGAAGCTTCTGAGCATGCCAATGCCATCATAGAACTGCGGATAGCCGTCGTAGGTGTACGCTGGCGGAATAGGTAGCTGGGCGTCTACGTAGAACTCGTCAGAAAGCTGGAATCGAGTAATGCCCAAAGAAGCTCGTGCACGCTCCTGGTATGGTTCAACAATTTTGACTACAGAGCGGGATAGCTCTACGTCATCAGAATACGAATGCGTAAAGCGTTTGGAGTCTTTGGTATAGCCAAGGGGAACAATGGCCAACGAGGTAATCTGCTGGTGAGCCTCTACCCAATCAAGCGTTTTATCAAGCTCTTCACCGTCATTGATATTAGGGCACAAAACAATCTGGCCATGAATTTCTATGCCCGCGTCCATGAGTTTCTCAAGCACTTCAATACCCCTGGCTGCGCGAGCACCAATAAGATTCCGACGAACGTCAGGCGAGATTGCATGCAGCGAGACGTTCATAGGCTCAAGCTTGTGAGAGATGATGCGTTCAACGTCCTCATCGGTGAGGTTAGTGAGCGTAACAAAATTACCTTGCAAGAAGCTCAGGCGATAATCGTCGTCTCTAATGGAAAGCGAGGGGCGCATGTCTTCTGGCAGCATAGCCATAAAGCAGAACTGGCACGCGTTTACGCACGTCTTGATACCGTCAAAGAGCACGTCAACAAAGTCAACGCCCCAGTCTTCTCCGGACTCGCGCTCAAGCACACACTCATAGAGCTCATCATCGCCGGGAATAGAAACTTCAAGCTCACAGAGAGAGCCGTCGGCTTCCCAGCGCCAATCAATCAGATCTTTTGGCACCACGCCATTGACCTTCTCGATAATCATGCCGGGCTCAAGGCCAGCCTTCCACGCGGGACTACCCTCTTCAACGGACTCAATAAGCGCACCAAGTCCACCAGATTTTGTATTTCCGTAGTCTGCGCGCTGTTCCATGTTAGACGCCTACGATTTGTTCAATAGCTGATTTAACTGCATTGATATGAGCTTCCGGTGTAGAAGCGCCGGCGGTAATACCAATATGCTCTGCTCCCTCAAACCAGGAAGCCTGAAGCTCATCAGCGCCTTCAATGTGATAGGTTGCGGGGCAATACAGCTTGGAAATCTCTGCTAAGCGAGTGGTATTTGCAGAGATCCTGCCGCCAATAATAATCATGATGTCAGACTCTTTTGCAAGCCTCATGCACGAGTCCTGGTGGCCTGCAGTGGCCTCGCAGATGGTATTCATGACGCGAAGCTCGTCAACAAGCGGAAGCACCGCGTTAACTACCTCAGAGAGCTTAGCGGCGCTCATGGTGGTCTGTACCACTAGACCAACCTTCTTTGCAGCTCTCATAGCGTCTGCCTGAGCGGCTACTTCTTCTACTGAGTCAATAGCCAAAGAACCTGGTACATGAGCCAGAGTTGCTTCTACCTCAGGATGTCCGGACTCTCCCACCACGTATACGGCATAGCCCTGCTTGGCGAGAAGTTCTGCAGCTCCGTGAGCCTTTTTTACAAACGGGCAGGTTGCGTCTAACACGTCAACACAGCCGTCCTTGGCAATCTGCTCCTCTTGAGGAGTTACGCCATGAGTGCGCAGCAGAAGCGCACTTCCTGCAGCTTCAGAAGCGGAATCAACCACCTCTACGCCCTGGTCTTTAAGGGACGTAACAACGCGAGGGTTATGGATAAGCGGACCAAGCGTGCGCACGGGCGCATGAGCATCTTTGACGGCTTGTTGGACCATCTGAAGAGCTCTTTCTACACCGTAACAAGCGCCTGCTTCATCGGCAATTTTAATAGTAGGCACGAACTAATTCCTTCCGGGATGCTCTTTGAGCATTGCATCTCTTAGCTCGTATACCCTCTCCATGGCCACTTCTTCCATCTCTTTTGCCTGATCTTTACGCTTCGTAGAAGTCAGATCACTAAAAGAAACCTTCTGACCAGCGCGAAGATACACCTTTACAGGCTTAACCAGAGGAGAACCTTTTTTCTTAATATCAAGCGCACCAATAATAGCTAGTGGCTGAACATCTACCTTGGCAAGCTGTGCGATAAGAGCAAAACCGCCGTGGGTTTCTCCACGTTCAGTATTGCTTCTGACTCTGGTACCCTCAGGATAAATGAGAAGCATTTCTCCTCTAGAAAGAGCCGTGGTTGCGCGACGAATTGCCTTCATATCGGCAGTTCCGCGATCTACTGGGATACCGCCCAGTCTAGAAAGCGCCCACTGAAGCGGTTTGAATTTGTTGAACTCACTCTTGTAGATGGTTCTCACGGGGATACCGTGAACAAGGAGGTGAACAACAGTAACAATGGGGTCCAAAAACGTTGGATGGTTCATGATAAGAACGCGAGGGGTCTTATCGCCAACAAAGAGCTGGTCATTGTCCCAGCGCCATCTAAACCAGATTTTTGTAATCAGTCCAAGCACACTTACTGCCAGCCACTTAAAAAACTTAGCTGGAGCTGGAAAATCAGCAAGCGCGGTATCGTAATAATCGTCAAATGAGTTTCCGCCAAAAGGACGCAAACGCTTAGATGCCGCTGCTATAGAAGACTTTTTCTCGGAGCGCTTAGGCTCTTCCGTGTGAGACTTCCCGTCATCAGAAGAGCTGCTCTCTGATCCATTTCCCTGGTGAGAAGCCCTGTGGTTGCGGGCATCTCTTTTGCCGAGTCCAGGATGCAGGGCAATAATAGCTGCAATAACCTCTTCAACAGAAAGCGCAGAAGAGTCAATGTGATGAGCGTCTTCTGCAGCACGAAGTGGTGCTGCCTTACGCTCAGAATCAGCCTTATCGCGAGCCTTGATGTCTTCGAGGATCTTCTCCTCATTCTTGGCGTCTACCTGGGCATCGTTTCCGGTGGCTGCGTCTCCACCCTGGCGCTGAACGGCTCGGCGGTGAGCACGAGCAGCAGGGTCTGCGGTCAAGAAAACCTTTACATCAGCTTCGGGAAATACCACGGTGCCAATGTCACGACCTTCAGCAACTACATCGCCATTCTCGCCCGCGCGACGCTGAAGTGTGACCATAGCCTCACGGACCTCAGGGATGGCTGCAACAGCGCTAACGTTTCTATCTACCTCGGGAGTACGAATCTCTGTTGTAACGTTTGAGCCGTTTGCGTAGACGGTCTGGCCGTTTGCAGAGTTACCAAACGAGATGCTAATGCTGCGTGCAACCTGAATGATTTTCTCGGTATCAGTCATATCAATGCCCTGACGCAGGCATTCTACGGTTACCGAGCGATACATTGCGCCCGTATCTAGAAAGATCAGATCCAGGCGATCAGAAAGTGCGCGAGCAACCGTAGACTTTCCGGAGCCTGCTGGGCCGTCAATAGCAACAATCATTACTTATCCCCCTCGGTGACACCCCAAATGTCACGAAAATCGTAAAAACTTGGCTCAGTGGAACGACGAATAACCTCTTCTGGATCAAGGTTAAATCCACCAAGCTTGAAATCAGAACTGCCTGTACTAGTAAAGAAGATTGAAGAGACATTTGCAAGATGCACATTCCAGCTTGAACTACCTGGGATGCCAAAAATCTCTGCCATCATAGAGCGCAAATAACCGCCATGAGAAATACACACAGTGCGTCCAGAAAGACTGGAAAGCTCGTTAAGAATAGTGCGACATCTGCTTCTTACCTGCTCGTATGACTCTGCTTCTGGAGCTGGTATGGAGTGGCCGTTTTTGTCTGAGGCCCAAGGAAACGTAAGGCCATAGGGCTTTAAAATCTCTTCTGCACCAGCAAAACGCTTGCTCTCCAAAATGCCAAAATCCATCTCTGCAAGGTCATCTTTTACCTCACAAGGAATACCAAGCTCGGTGGCAGCCATCTGGGCCATGTCTTTGCAGCGAGATAAAGGAGAGGTCCAAATTCTATCTGGATGAAATGCAACAAGCGCACGAACAGCATGCTCTCGCTGTTCAATGCCATGCTCGGTAAGCTTAACGTCTCTTCTGCCACTGAAAAAACGTTGAGTATTAGCCACGCTTTCTGGATGGCGCATAAACAAAATGCGATGAACCTGAGCTGGAACTTCAAATGGCTGCATTATGTCTCCTCTCTGGGCGTGTTTGAGCTGTTTGACGTGCACTTAGTAATTGTGCGACTAGTAGTTATTTGCTGGTATGTAAAGGCATGATGGGAGAAGCACCAGGCTCTCTACCAATAGTGCGCTCCAGAGCGGCAACTTCCTCTTCTGTAAGAAGTCTCCACTGTCCTTCTTTAACGCCTGTAAGGTGGAGCGGCCCAAACGTATCTCTGTGGAGTGCAAGTACTCGGTGATGGATTGCCAGAAGCATCTTTTTGACCTGGTGCTTTCTGCCTTCTCTAATAGTTACGCTGACCAGGGAGTTTGGCTCTCCTCCACTGGTTTTTCCTAAACCCTGTGGGGCGAGAAGTGCCTTCAGCTTGGCATCGTTGGATACAATCTCAACCTCAGCAGGAGCTGCAGGGCCGTCTTCAAGCTCAATACCTTCTCGCAGGCGATTTAGCTGCTCTTCTGTAGGTGTACCTACTACATGAGCAACATAGTGCTTCCATACATGCTTTGAGGGATGCAAAAGCTCTTGTGCCATCTGACCATCGGTAGTAAAGAACAAAAGACCCGTGGTATCCATATCAAGACGTCCAACAGGGAAAAGTCCCGGGTATTTGTCAGTGGGAACCATGTCCACAATGGTTGGTCTACCCTGAGGGTCTTTCATAGTAGTCAGATAACCTGCAGGTTTGTTGAGCATCAAGTAGACGGGTTTCTCGGCAATTGAGCAGACAATACCGTCAACTGCTACAACATCTACCAGCGGATCGACCTTACTGCCAAGCTCGGTGACTACCTGGCCGTTTACCGTGACGCGACCAGAGGTCATCAGGCGCTCAGAGCCTCGGCGGCTAGCCACTCCTGCGCGCGCCAAAAAGCGCTGCAGGCGCATGGGGACAATACGCTCTTCTGCCACGGCCTATGCATCCTCTTGCGTATCGTAACTGTCTCCCAAAAGGGAACGTTCATCGTCAATGTCTTCTGCGGCTTCTTCAAGCGTTGAAGTGAAGCTTCTGCCAGAAAGTCTCTCGCGAATAAACTGCTTGGACTCCTCATCAGGGGCAAAGTCTTCCAGCGGCGGCAACTCTCGCAAAGACTTGAGGCCAAAGCGCTCTAAGAAAAGGGCTGTTGTGCCATAGAGAATGGCTTGTCCCCTATCTGCCTCTTTGCCCACTTCTCGCACAAGGTTTTTCTCGCGAAGTGAAGAGATGACACCATCAGAGTTAACACCACGAATAGCACGGACGCCTTCACGAGTAACGGGCTGGTGATAAGCAATAACCGCCAGCGTCTCAAGCGCTGCCTGAGAAAGGCGACGCGTATCCCAGGAGAGCACAAAATCGCTGACCAGCTGATGGTGAGCTGGGTGCGTAAAGAGACGCCAACCGCCGGCTACCTCTCTGAGCTGAAATCCCCTGTTGCAGCGCGTGTACTCCTCTGCAAGCTCTTTAAGGGCTTGGGCAACTTCGGCAGGAGCTGCATTGGTGACCTTAGAAAAGTCAGCCGTGGTGATTGCATCTGTTGCAACCAAAAGCAGTGATTCTAGTGCACCTTTGAGTGACTCAGAATCTAAATAGGTAAGCTCTTCTGCCATAAGCTATTCCGCCTCTTTCTGTGCTTCATCGGGCGTATGGGTTAGCGATAAAAGCGTCTGCTGGACGTCTTGGAGCGCATTTTGAGACAAGTTAAATCCTTCAAGGTCTGGCTCATCACCAGATAGTTCTTCTAGTTCCAAAAGAACTGACTCATCAAGCTGGTATGAATCTGCGCCCTCTATGTGCTCAATCTCAATCTCGCCAAAGATGACATCCTGCTGAACACGAACAAGGCCGCGCTTAAAGAGCTCAAGCACTGCCAAAAAGTTTGCAACCACAATTTCTGGCGTATCTTGTCCGTCTAAGAGCTCAGAGAACGTCACTTTGCCCTTAGAGCGCGTGAGTCGGTCTACAGAAGCTACCGTCAGAGCTACTGGGAGCCTTTTTGGCGCCACATGTTCTGCTTCAAGCAAGAATGTCTCACGTTTTGAGTCAATGTCCGCACAAATGACAGCAAGGCTTCTGAGGGTAATGCCCTCAAGATAGTCTGGCATGAGGTTCAAGAAATCAGGATCTGGGCCCACTGAGCGTGGGAACATGTATGATTCCGCCTCCATACGACCACCTAGTGCGGCACCTGCATTTCTGAACTGCTTATAGGCAATAAGGCGAGCAATAAGAACTTCTCGCGCCTCATCAGGAGAAAGTCCGTCAAGCTCGTCATCATACTCATCTTCATCGTATGAGCTTTTGAGCGAAACATCTTGAGGCACCAAGGCATGAGCCTTCATGTCCAAAAGCGTTGACGCAACAAGGACAAAGTCACTGGCAACGTCCAGATCAAGCTCCTCCATGGCGTCAACTTCTGCCAGGTATTGATCAGCAACCTCAGAGATAGAAATGGATCCAATGGCTACTTTTTGTCTACTTACCAACTGAAGCAGCAGGTCAAATGGGCCCGAATATGTTGCAGTGTTTACTTTGTACGACATTAGATGATTCTCGCAAGTAGACTCAAAATGACGTTAGAAATGCCCCCGATAATGGACGAGAAAAAGCCCGGTGCAAAGAACATGAGTCCCACCACAGCAATCATGCAATAGGGCTCGATGGCATAGAACTTTTGACGGTTTTTCTCGCCAAGAAAATAGAGCAGCAGCTTAGATCCGTCCAAAGGCGGAATAGGCAGCATGTTAAAGACTGCCAGGCTTACGTTAATCTGAATGTAGAAGATTACCAGCGAAGAAACGTAGTACATTACCAGCGGATTTAGTGCCGCACCAAATGCAACTGCTAATGCGTTGAGCAAACGCAACAAGAGTGCGCCGAGAAACGCCTGCAAAATGTTAGACGCTGGACCTGCGAGTGCTACAAGAATCTCGTCACGACGACGATCTTTGAGGTAGTTGGGGTTATAGGGAACGGGCTTTGCGTAACCAAAGCTAGGACCACCCATCAATACCAACATAAACGGCAAAAGAATCGTACCGAACAAGTCGATGTGTGCCAGTGGATTGAGCGTCAAACGGCCAGACATTTTAGCGGTAGGGTCTCCGCACTTGTATGCAACAAAGCCATGCGCAACCTCGTGAACCACAATGGCAAAGATTACCAGTGCAAATTCAGCGAGCGTTGTCAAAAGCGATGGAACTGATGTTAAAGCAGTTGGCACAACAATCCTTATCTCAACATCTGCAAAGACACACAGACAGGCACGTACAAACAAAGACTCTCAAGAACATAACGTTAGTTACAAGACAGTAGGTACAAGACAATTTTACCCAAGATTGGCAAAACTACCTACTCGTCAATGTCAGCTTCCATCTTTTCTGAAAGCTCCAACCATTCAGCCTCAAGAGCGGGAATTTTTTTGGAGAGTGCCTGGTATTCAGCCATACACTCATCAAACTTTTGAGGATCATTATAGAGCGCCTCGTCGGCCATAAGCGTCATGAGCTCATCGTATCGTTTATGCGCAGGAGTAAGTGCAGCCTCAACCTCATCCAAGCGCTTCTTGGTCTCCCTCAGCGCACGACTTCTACGGTTGCGCTCCTCGGCCTCAGCTCTTCTCTGCTCCTTAGTCTTCACATTGCGAGAAGAACCTGCAGCTTGACCTACCTCTGGGCCAGAACTCTTAACCGCTCTTGCACCCGAAGTTCCATACGAGGACATCGTCTTGCTCGACGTCTCCCCCTGCGCTGCTGCTTGAAGCTCTGCCAGCTTAAAGAGGAAGTAATCGTAGTTACCGTCATAGACCGTAACCTTGTGGTCGCGAACGTCCACAACCTTGTTAGCTACAGCTCTGACCAGGTGCTCATCGTGACTGATCAAGATGATAGTTCCTGGGAAGTCAACAAGCGCCTTCTCTAGAACGTCAACAGAATCAATGTCTAAGTGGTTAGTTGGCTCGTCTAGAAGTAACAGCGGATCTGGAGAAACCAGCATCTTAGCAAGTGCCAGACGAGCGCGCTCGCCACCAGATAGCACATTTACGCGTTTCTCAACGTCATCGCCATGGAAAAGGAAGGCTCCAAGCAATCTACGCTCTTCAGAAGTAGTCCAGCCCGCAGCAACGGTATCAAGCTCTGCAAGTACCGTATTTGCAGGGTTCAACTCTTCAAGCTGGTGCTGTGCATAGTAAGCTTCAGTGACGTTTTGACCAAGGCTAATCTGTCCCGCATCTGGCTTAAGCTTACCAGCAATAAGCTTCATAAGAGTAGATTTACCAGCGCCGTTAGGGCCAACAAGCGCAACGTGATCTCCGCGATACAGCTTAAGGTCAACGTTATCGTAGACAAAGTTATCCTCGTACGATTTGGCCACGCCCTCAAGAGAGATGACAGTATCTCCGGTACGAGGAGGTTCTGGGAACCTAAAATGCATGTGATGAGATTGCTCCGGAAGAACTACCAGCTCTTCACGGATCTTCTCGACCTTTGCTACGCGCTCTTGAACCTGTTTTGCCTTGGTAGGCTTATACCTAAATCGCTCAATGAAGGTTTCCATATGAGCAATGTCGCGCTCTTGAGCTGCGCGTTTAGCACGGAGCTGCTCAAGATTTTCTTCTCGCTGATGCAGATAACCTGAATAATTGCCGGCATACGTGACAAGCATACGATTCTCAAGCGCCGCCACGTGCGTTACACATGCGTCCATAAATGAACGGTCATGGCTTACCAGCAAAACCGTGCCGTCATATGACGATAAGAACCTCTCAAGCCACTGAACAGATTCCAAGTCCAAGTGGTTAGTAGGCTCGTCCAGAAGAAGAACATCAGGACGTCGCAGAAGCAGCTTTGACAAAGAGATACGCATCTGCCAGCCGCCCGAAAACTCTTTAGCTGGCTTGTCAAAATCTTCTACTGGAAATCCAAGACCTGCAAGAATCTGGCGAGCTCTACTCTCTAGTTCATAGCCACCAAGACGCTCGAAGCGCTCCATAGCATGAGCGTAGTCTTCAAGATACTTATTGAGCGTTGCACCTTCAGGAGTTTCGGCAATTTTGATTGAAAGGTCGTTGACCTTTCTCTCCCACTGTTTAATCTCATGAGCGGATTCGATAACCTCGTTGAGGGCAGTTCTGTCTCCCATGAGCTCTGTTTCTTGCTCAAGATATCCAAGAGTAGCGTCTTTTGCAAAGGTAACAGTTCCCTCATCAGCAGACTCTAGGCCCATGATGATCTTTAGAAGCGTAGTCTTACCCGCACCATTAGGACCAACTAACGCCCAACGCTCACCTGCATTGAGCTGAAGTGTTGCGTTTGAATAAAGGACTCTGCCGCCAAATGACTTAGAAATCTTATCCGCAAGAGCAATCAAGTGAACTCCTCATACATATCTGAACTGGATAAGTATAAGTCATTCACTTGATTTACGTGGTGAATTATGTAAATGAAACCAGGCTTATGAAGATTTATTGACGCTTCTTATGAAGGAAAAGAGCAGCACCAGCAACAACAACAGTTGCACCAGCAACGCCAATAATCAAAGGTAGCGTAAGCGCATTATCACCGGTATTTGGAAGAACGGACTTCTTAACCTTCTTAGCCTTTGGAGCCTCTGGTTGTGGCTGAGGCTCTGGTGCTGGAGTTGGCTCAGGCTGTGGCTCTGGAGCAGGTGTTGGATCTGGTGCAGGCGTTGGAGCAGGAATACGAGGATCAACAAAAGTTACTGTGGCAGTAGTATTTGTACCAGTGATCTGACCAACACGAACCGTAGTATCAATCTGGTAACCATCAATAGTGGTGAGCTGTGTGATGGTAGTGGAAGTGTTACCCATAAGGTTAGGAATTACAACAGAGCCATCTGCACCAGTTGTAAGAGAGTAGCTTCCGTCAGCCTCCATGGTGAGAATACCGGTCTGAGTAAATGGAGGCGTTGGGATACGAGGTCCAGCAACGTTTGCGGCAGTAGCCTTAAGAGTTGCACCGGCAATAGGATTGCCATCTGTGTCAACGACTTTAACAATAATATTGCCTAAAATTGGCTGGTTCTCCAGTTCAGCAACGACCACATCACCTAAACCATATGTAGCGTCCCTAAAAAAGTAAGAAACAGAGTCGACCTGATGAACATAGCCATCTTTATAAGTGGTTTGTTCAACTCTATAAGCGCCGTCAGGAAGAGGAAGATAAGGCCTAAAGTAACCATCAGCTCCTGTTTCTCCCTCGGCCACGATAGTAGAACCACCTTGATAAATTACAACATGTACACCCTCAATTGGTTCACGTGTGTATTTATCAACAGCAAGAGCACTAATCTCATTGGAGTCCGCAAAAGCAATTCTTGGAGCGATGACTGACACAACGAGCGTCAACGCAACTAAAACAGCAAGAACAATGTTTTTATATCGTTTCAATTCAATTCCTTAAAACCGAATCATCCAAGTAAATACTTCTATCTATAGTAAGGGAATTAGACATTGAATTAAAGATAATATCCAAAACTAAACACAATTATTTCAAATTTTTAACTGGCAAAACTGAGGAAATCTGTACTCACCTTATAAAAATCAAGTGAACTCCCCATACATTTTCAAATTACTAAATGCACAGGTTGTTCACTTGATAGACATAAGCAAATTTTGAAGTAGATTCAATAAATCCTGTAGTCTTAGAAACGTTTCTTGCTCAGATACATTGAGACACCAGCAAGAGAGCTTAATGTACCTATAATTCCAACAATTAAAGAAGAGACACTAGAAATGTCAGAAGTGTCTGGAAGTACAGCCTTCTTTTTCTTTGGAGTCTTACGCTTTTCCGGAGTCTGTGGTTGAGGCTCAGGAGTAGGCTCTGGAGTTGGCTCAGGCTGTGGCTCTGGCTGAGGTTCTGGCTGTGGCTCTGGAGCAGGTGGCTCTGGCCTACGATTTACAAAAGTAACCGTGGTTGTTTCGTTAGAGCCAGTAATCTCACCAACCTGAGGATTAGGGTCATCGATAGTGTAGCCATCAAGAGTGGTCAGCTGAGTAATAGTAGATTCTCTCTCAACAAGATAATCCGGAATAATTACGGTGCCATCAGGCCCAGTTGTGAGCAGATAATTGTCATCAGAATCCCTATTCAACTCACCTGTCTGAGTATAAGGGACACCGGGAGCTGACGGGTCCTGAGTCATAGCACGAGGAGCGCTAGAACCAGTTAAATAGGCTGGATCAGGTGTATTAAATCCACCCATAGAAGGAGGACATGCTGGTGATGGAATTCCAGGAGTTATTTCATAAGCAGGAGTTGCCTTTAAAGTTGCGCCAGCAATAGGATTCCCGTACTGGTCAACAACTCTTACAACAATATTACCAATTCTAGTTGGGAGTTTAATTGTTGCGCGAGTTGTTTGCTCGAAGAGACGAGTATCTGAATCATAAGGGAACGTTACAGCATGTAGAGGAACCATGCCATTATTGCTGGTTGGAGAACATGCAAAGACCGAATCAACCATTACAGCATCGGTATTATATGCATAACGAGTGGGATAATTTTTTGGAATAAGCGTATAGCTTCCTGTTACTGGTACGGTGACGCTTTGTCCACCTGGAACATTTGAGGCAATTCTATTTCCAAATTCATCTTCAATGTCAAATTGAATATCAGTAATAGCATTTGAATCCCAAATACTACCTGATATCTTCTTCTCGGCACCAACATAAAGCTGGCCCATAATATGGACATTTTCAAAGTTAATGGTCTGAGGATCGCCATTACTACCAGCAGGAGCGGAGAAAGTCACGTTTTTAGCTGTGTGATCAATAACATATCCAGCTTTAAACGTTGTCTGCTCAACCTTATAACTTCCGTTAGCAAGGCTAGTCTGAGCTCTACCGTTTTGGTTAGTAATCATAGTTGCAGCGTTGGTACCGGTAACTGTATTAGTCACGGTAATTGTTACGCCATCAACAGGTTTACCATAATAGTCATCAGTAACATTAACCGTGAGCTGATTTTGAACTGCTGCTTCTGCAAGCGCAAACTTTGGAACTCCAATGACAATTACGCAGCATAGTGCAACTAAAATCGACGCTACTACATACTTGAACTTTTTCACTTCAAACCTTCCAAATCCATAAAGGATTACAAATATCTAAATCAAATGATAAAAGAAAATATCATTAAAATGAATATAAACTGCATTCTAAATTGCAATTTATTAAATTTTCATATCATCAACAATAAGAATCACCTATAAATAGCTATTCCCTATCCATCCACACACAAAAAAGCGAGAAGGCTCTTCTACTTGAAAGATCTTCTCGCCAAATAATCGTAAATCAATTTAATGAAGTTGGCTTATTTATCCATGGTGAGATGAATAGCAAAGCCAGCAATCTCGTCTTTGAAATAGACCAAAAACGTACTGCCATCTGAATTAAGCCTTCTAGATGACTCATCGATTTCAAAGCCACGACCTGCAAAGTACTTCTCGGCAGCAGGAATATTGTTAACATGGAAGCCAATATGACCCTTTGTGCCTCGGCCATTTTGTTTCATGACCTCTACCAGGGTCCCTGCAAAAAATGAGGGTGGCTGCTCAATAGTTGGAAGTCCCATAAGAGCGGTAAACAGGTTGGCAATCTTTTCTGCCTCGTCCGCATTGCTTGCGTTAATGCCAACGTGAGCAACATACATATCAAACTGCTCGACTGGATTAAGAGTGCTGGAATTGTTAGTTGAATCTGTCATACATCTCCCCTTTCCTAGAGCTCAAGTATATAAGGGAAGCTCTAATATGTGTGCTTGGCAATAAATATTAGTCATTACTGTAACTAAGTACTAACAAAAAAGGCCCAGTTACCTAGGCCTTTAAATTTCTATGGTGGGCGATGCTGGATTTGAACCAGCGACCCCTTCCGTGTGAAGGAAGTGCTCTACCCCTGAGCCAATCGCCCGAACGACTTGCAATAATAACAAACAATGACGCTAATTTCTAGCTTTTGACTTTTTTGAAGGTGAATACGTAGACACAGCTTTATTCATCTGAACAAGAATAATTCCCAGGAAGATAAGCTGAAGAATCATTGGCGTAATTACCATAGGCTGAGATGAAAGCTGCGATACAAAAACCCATTCAATGGTAAAGAGAATGAGCTCAATACCAGCAACAAGACGCACAATGCCGTGGGTTTTCTCAAAGTCTTTAGCCAGACTAATGCATTTCTGCAGAATGTAGCAGCAATAAACTGCCATTAAGCTACACAGCAGAAGCACAATCATGCTTGAAGAGAAACGACCATAGCCAACTGAGAAGGCAAAGATGACAATTCCAGCAACGCCAAGTGCTCCAAGCATAGAGGAAAGCGCCATCATCAACTTAGTTCCACGATCCATACAAACCCCCAACAAGTCAGTTCACAAGGAAAAACGTACACAAGAGGAGCTAGAACAATAAAACGACGTCAACAAAATAATTTACTTGGCCTCAAGAGACTTTTTAACTTTATGAGATCCTCGGGCAATAGCGCTGGCCATTGCCAAAAGTGCAAACAGCTCAATAAACTGCAAGGTAACAGATGGTTTAAGCACCAACTGTCCAACAACAATAGCAGCTAATACAACGCATGATCCAAAAATCATTGGATAGGCAGCAACAGCTCTATTAGGTACATTAGCCTCTCTAGCTGCATAACCACCAGTTAGAAGCGAGATCATACTTGCAAGCAAAAGAAGAGCGGAATCAATTGATGGACCAGCACCAATTACAAGAACCGCAACATTAACAAGACCTAAAAGTCCGCCAATCAAAAGCGCCAGACTAAAGAGCTTCATTTTGCGAGTCTCAGGAGTCATATATCCCCTATCTATCAAATATCACTTTGGCTATTGTACCCGTCTTTTATATAAATTAAGTAATCGAATCATTAAACGGTAGAGTGTTTCGGTAAAAGAAATGGCGAGAAAACCAAAGGGTTTCTCGCCACATGTGTATTTGGTGGGCCCAGAGGGATTTGAACCCCCAACCCAGGGATTATGAGTCCCCTGCGCTAACCGTTGCGCCATGAGCCCGTAAGAAAAAAGCGGCGACTGATGCCGCCGCCAGAATGCGTGGTGGAGAATAGGGGGATCGAACCCCTGACCTCATGACTGCCAGTCATGCGCTCTCCCAGCTGAGCTAATTCCCCGAACGTGGTGCGGGAAATACTATAGCAAACCAAAGCTCTGTTTTTCTCGACAATTTTCTAATTGGTTGTATATTTTAAAGCTCGCGCTCTGGAAGAATCTTCTCTGCCAACCAAGAGGCAACCTCATCAAGGGCAACCTCAAAGCGCTCGCCGGTAGCACGCTCTTTGACTTCTGCGATACCGTTAGCAACGCCCTTCTTGCCCACAATAACCTGCCATGGGAAGCCAATAAGATCTGCGTCTGCAAACTTAACGCCAGGACGCTCTGCACGGTCATCAACAACAGTCTCAAGACCAGCTGCAACACAGGCGTCAGCTACAGAACCTGCAGCATCCCAAATCTCTGGGTCTTTGTCAGAGAGACAAAGAACAGAAACCTCATAAGGAGCAACAGAGACTGGCCACTTGATGCCCTTCTCGTCATTGTATTGCTCAACAACAGCAGCAAGCAGCCTGGAAACACCAATGCCGTAGCAGCCCATAACCAGAGGCTTATCCTCGCCGTTTTCGTCGGTGAAGGTGGCGTTAAGAGCCGAAGAGTACTTGGTGCCAAGCTGGAAGACCTGGCCAACCTCAATACCGCGAGCAGCATGCAGAGGAAGACCACACTCAGGACAAATATCGCCCTCCTGAGAAGTGACAAGGTCTTTCCACTCGTTAATCTCAAAGTCACGACCAAGCTCAACGTGATCAAGGTGATAGTCTGCCTTGTTAGCGCCACAGAGCCACCACTGAGTATCCTCAAGAGAGAGATCTCCAACAACGCGAATGCCCTCAGGTAGACCAACAGGTCCGATGAAGCCCTTGATGAGACCATACTCCTCAAGCTCTTCATCGGTCATCATGTGATAGTCACCAAAGACGTGCTCAGCTTTAACCTCATTGAGCTCATGAGTACCTGGAACGAAGCACACAACTGGCTTACCGTTTCCGTCAACAAGAGCTAGAGCCTTACGAGTTGCTGCAGGTGAAACGTGAAGGAACTCAGCAACATCATCAATGGAGCCAATACCAGGAGTGTGAATCTCACACATCTTGCCAGACTCACGCTCTTCTACGTTGATCTTTGCTGCAGCTGCCTCAGTATCTGCAGCATAGCCGCAATCGCAGTAAACCAGGCTTGCCTCGCCAGCCTCTGCCAGCGCCATAAACTCAACAGAGGTGTCTCCACCAATCTGACCAGAGTCTGCAACTACCTGCAGAGCCTTAAGACGCGTACGGTCACAAACGTTCTGGTAAGCAACCTTCTCCTGGTCATAGCACTCTTGCAGCGACTCTTGATTTGCCGAGAAGGAATATCCGTCTTTCATAATGAACTCACGGCCACGCATAAGACCAAAGCGTGGACGACGCTCGTCACGGAACTTATCCTGAATCTGATAGAGCGTTACAGGAAGCTGCTTATAGCTCTTAAGCTCGTTTCTAATAAGGTCTGTAAAGGTCTCTTCGTGAGTTGGACCAAGAGCAAACTGACGATCATGACGGTCATGCATACGCATGAGCTCATCACCATAGACATCCCAACGACCAGACTCTTCCCAGAGCTCAGCTGGAGTCATAATAGGAACAAGAATCTCCTGAGCACCAATACCATCCATCTCATCGCGAATGATGGCCTCAATCTTTAAAAGAGAGCGCCATGCAAGTGGCAGATAAGAGTAAAGACCCGCAGCGGTCTTTCTGATCATGCCAGCACGAAGGAGCAGGCGGTGACTTGCAAGTACAGCCTCAGCTGGGTCTTCTTTGAGTGTTGGTGCATACAAAGAAGACATGCGCATCCAGTGCTTCAAGGTAGTTTCCTTTCAATATGAAGTAATACGTATAGTTTACTTATTTTTTGCCAAAACGATTCTCAATTTCGGCGAATAGCTCATCAACAATTTTATCTTCAGGCACTTTTCTAATAGGATTGCCGTTTTCAAACAACACTGCCTGACCTTTGCCACAGGCTACACCAAGGTCAACGCCCCTAGCCTCACCAGGACCGTTAACAACACATCCCATGACAGCTACAGAAATTGGAGCACGAACGCCATCCAGGCGTTTGGTAACTTCTTCTGCAATAGGAATCATGTCAACGCCACACCTGCCGCAGGTAGGGCAGCTCACCAGCTCCGGCTTAATGCGACGCATACCAAGGGCAGCAAGAAGCTCCCATGCTACGTGGACTTCTTCTACGGGATCGGCCGTTAGAGAAAGGCGCATGGTATCGCCAATACCGCTCTCAAGCAAAATGCCCACCGCAGCAGAATTCTTTACCGTTCCCTGCCTTAACGCACCGGCTTCTGTAACGCCTACATGCAGAGGAATCTGTGGAAGCTCCTTGGAAAGCGCTCGATATACCGCAAGCGTAGTAGGAACATCGTGAGCTTTTGCAGACAAAACAATGTTGTCAAAACCGCGAGAAGAAAAATGCTCTACAAAAGACTTTGACGATGCCACGAGTTTCTCGACAAGGGTCATATCTTGTCTTGTATCAAATTCTTTAGCAAGAGAGCCTGCGTTAACGCCAATTCTAATTGGAATATGTGCCTCTTTAGCTGCCTCAATGACGGCGTCAACACGCTCCATAGAACCAATGTTTCCTGGATTAATACGGAGCGCTGCCGCACCTCGCTTTGCAGCTTCAAGCGCCAGCTTATAGTCAAAGTGAATATCGGCAACAACAGGAAGTGGCGAGTATTTGCAAATCTCTTCAAAGCCGTCAAGGGCCTTTGCGTCTGGAATTGCCACACGGATAATCTCGCACCCTGCCTCGGCAAGCCCCTTGATCTGAAGGAGCGTTGCGTCTGGATCATCTGTTTTAGTGGTGCACATAGACTGAACGGAAACGGGAGCGCCGCCGCCAACCTGGACAGATCCAACCATGACGGGATGAGTTTTTGTGCGAGCAATCTCAGACATAAAATCAGCTACCTAAAAAGTAAATGAAGAATATCGTTTCTCAGTGCAACAACAAAGACAAACAGGAAAAACGCCAGTCCAATGTAAGACAAAATGTTTTGAACCTTGATAGACAGAGGCTTTCTAATAATCACCTGAATTACCTCAATCAGAATCTTTCCTCCGTCAAGAGGTGGAATAGGTAAAAGATTCATGAATCCAAGTGACATGGAAATAGCTGCTACCAGCATAATAAGAGTCGAGAAACCCTCTGCAGCAGCTTCTGATGCCATTACAGAAATGCCTACAACAGAAGATGACTGATTGAGAACTTCCATGGTCTGCGTTGGGATGAGCAGTCTGAGTGCAAACTGACCAACCTGTGCGGCATACGATACAGCTGCAGCTGATGCGTCAATAAATGAGAAGTGATAGGTGGTCATGACAGGTGTCACGCCGATGATTTTATCGTCAGGACGCAAAACTGGCTTAATGGTAGTTTCAAGTTGAATGCCATTGCGCTCATACGTGACAGGGATATCCTTGCCCCCATTGGACATTGCATCTTTGATAGCAGCAGTAAGGTCTTCCCAGGTATGTACCTCTACCTTGTTAAAGGTAAGAATAGTGTCTCCGGCAGTAAGGCCAGAAATAGCAGCAAGAGAGCCAGATTCAACGGATCCAAGCTGAGCCTTATTTTGAGCAGCAGGAATGCCAACAAACATCAAAGAGCCCACAACAAGCACAAAGGCCAGCGCAATATTGACTAAAGGTCCGCCCAAGATCATAAGCAAGCGTTTGGGAACATTTACACCAACATACGTATGAGCCTTTTCCTGAGCAAAGAAATCATCTGCGGACATCTGTGGAACACGAGGCTCCCCTGCTGCTGTAGAGCCTTCAAGCTCAAAGTTGTGACCGCGATCATACTCACAGCGAAGCTCAGCATCTCTCGCGAGCGTCTGAAACGTGGTGCGCGCTAGCTCATCTGACTCTTTGACAAGCTCAATGGATCCCCAATCTGCAAGGGTGTACAGCAGATTGTAGGCGCGCTCATCCTCACAGTTAAGTTTTGCTGCAAGAACACCAACCTCAAGTGAACCCGCCTCTTGAACACTCATCAGAGCTTGTGGAAGCAGCTCATCTAGCTCGCCTTCCATACCGCAGATGCGCGTATAGCCACCAAAAAGAAGTGGCGTTACACCAACCTCGGTACCGTATTTTTTGCTCTTATGAGAAAGCTTATACTTGAACGGCATGCCCAAAAAGAACTCAGTAACACGGACGCCACAGAGGCGAGCCATACCGTAATGACCAGCCTCGTGAACAAATACAAGGAGCGAGAGGACCAAGAGTCCCCAAAAAATTGGTGAAAGAATAGCTAACAAATTCACAAAATTCCTATCCCACAAAAGAACGGGCTAAAGCTCGTGCCTCTGCGTCTACAAGCGTCAATTGTTGAAGGTCTTCTACCCTTTGAACTTCAGAGGCATTCATAGTCTCTGCAACAATGCGCTCAATATCAAGAAATGAACATCTTCCTCGTCTAAATGCATGGTTAGCAACTTCATTAGCTGCATTCATAATGCAAGGAAGCGTTCCACCAACAGTTCCTGCATGACGAGCAAGAGCTAGGCATCCAAAGGTTTTCTCGTCAGCATAATCGCCTGTCAGAGGAGCAGTTTCTTGCCACTCAACCGGCTGAGCAATTGCTGGCCAACGATGTGGATAGCTCAGCGCATATTGGATAGGCAGCCTCATATCAGAGGCTCCGAGCTGCGCTTTAACAGAGCCGTCAACAAACTCAACCATAGAGTGAATGCGACTCTGACGATGTACCAACACCTCAAGCTTATCCATTGGAGTGTCAAAGAGATGATGAGCCTCAATGAGCTCAAGGCCCTTATTCATGAGCGTGGCGCAATCGATGGTAATCTTGGCACCCATCTTCCAGGTTGGATGCGCCAAGGCGTCGTCGGCCGAAACGTGCTTAAGCTGTTCGCGAGAATATCCGAAGAACGGACCACCCGAGCAGGTCAGCCAAATCCTCTGGATATCAGCGGGGTTCTCGCCAATAAGGCACTGGAAGATGGCACTGTGCTCAGAATCAACGGGGATGAGCTGACCGGGCTTGACCAGAGGCATAAGAAGGTCTCCGCCAACAACAATTGACTCCTTGTTAGCGTAAGCCAGCACTTTGCCAGCCTTCACAGCGGCCAGACCAGCGAAAATGCCAGCCTCTCCCACCACTGCGTTGACTACACAGTCAACCTCATCCATCTCAGCGAGCGCCTGAACAGCCTCAGGGCCAAAGCTTGCCTTGCAGCCTTGAGGCAACGCGTCGAGAAGAACGTTGCCCTTGACACTTGCATCGGCAAAAGCAACATATTTACAGTTGAACTCATTTGCTGCCTTCACGGCAAACTCAGCCGACGACCTCACCGCAAGGGCAACTACCTGCACCTTTTGCGGGAAATGGCGGCATACATCAAGCGTCTGCATGCCCACAGAGCCCGAAGCTCCAAGGACAGCAACACGTAAAGGCTCATGACTAGCGGCACGAGGCGCAGTATCTTCAAAAATGCTCAAAACCTATGCTCCAAACGGCAGCGCAATAGGAAGCTTGACCTGGCTAAAGAGCACGGCAAGCTGGAAGAGAAGAAACGCCGCCATAGTTCCAAAAATCATCGAATCAGTTCTATCAAGCAGACCGCCGTGGCCAGGCATGATTGAACCGGAATCCTTGAGGCCCACGCCTCGCTTAATGCGAGACTCAAAGAGGTCTCCCACAACGGAGAAAATACCCTCAGTTACGCCAAAGAGCAGCGCAAACAGAGGATTCATGTCAATTGCACCAAACACGGCAATCAAGAACCACACCAGCATTGAGCCTAAAAGGCCACCGTAGAAGCCTTCCCAGCTCTTATTTGGAGAAATTCTTGGTGCCAGTTTATGCTTGCCAAATTTAGATCCAAACAAATACGCAAAAGAATCGTTAGCCCACACAGAGAGCATGACGGCAAGCGTGATCCAAGGAATAGAAAAACTAGGCTCTGTGGACCTCAGAAGCACTACCGTTGAAAGTGAGAGCGACGTATACAGAGGTCCAAAGGCCGTAACCGCCACGTCTGCAAGGTTTGCTCGCGGAGTAAGGACATACCAAAGGCCACAAAGGATAATCAAAAGCAGGGAGAATGCCAGCGGAAAGACATGACCAAAATACGCAATTATGGGGAAAATAAGCGAGAAAACAAGGCCAAGAGGCTCGTTTGGCATACGTCCGCCCATGCGACAAATGTGGAAAAACTCAGAGCAGCAGAGCCATGCCATACCAGCAATCAAAACAATGGTGGCTTCTTTGCCCACAAACAGAGCAGCAAGCACAATAGCTGCATAGACTACGCCAGACAGAGTTCTGGTCAAAAGCTTTTCGGTAACGCCACGGACTCGCTGGCCCATAAGGTTACCAGCAGATCGTTGCAGCTCTTTAAGTGAGCGACGAATCTCCAGCTTTTCTATCTGTCTATCAATTCCAACACTACCTGTTTCTTCAGGATTTAGCTGAGAGTCAGTATCAATCCTGGAAGTAGGCTTTTTGGAATCGCGCGTATTGTCCACCACTATTTCACTCCTCCGAATCGCCTCTCGCGACTCTGATAGTCCTTAATGGCGCGCAAAAAATCCCACTTAGAGAAGTCAGGCCAGTAAGTTTGCGTAACATACAGCTCCGAGTAAGCCAGCTGCCACAACAAATAGTTAGAAAGCCTCAGCTCTCCTGACGTGCGAATCAAAAGGTCTGGATCAGGAAGTCCTGCTGTATAGAGGTTCTTCTCAAGGTCTGCTGGAGTCACCGAATCAGCAGACACACTACCCTCAGCAATTTGGTTGGCGAGAAGAACAGCTGCTCTGGTTAGCTCCGCGCGGGAGCCATAATTGACCGCAAGCGCAAACGTCATACCAGTATTTTGTGCCGTCTCATCAAGTCCGCGCTGGAAGGTCTTGCGGGTCTTTTCTGGCAAGGCATCAAGGTCACCAAAGAAACGCAGCTTGACGTTTTCTTGATGGAACAGCGGAAGCTCTTTGAGCAGCGTCTCTGCAAAAAGACGCATAAGTAAGTCAACCTCACGCTGAGGGCGTTTCCAGTTTTCTGTAGAGAACGCATAAACTGACAGAACGTCCAATCCAAGGCGCACGCTTGTAGTAACAGCCTCGCGCAAAGAAAGAACACCGGCCTTATGACCTTCAGTTCTGTCAAGTCCGCGAGCTGTAGCCCATCTGCCGTTTCCATCCATAATGATGGAAACGTGAGACGGAATAGTTTCTAAATTGATATCAGAGAGACTGATATCTTCTGGTGCGTCTGAGAAATACTGGACGAGTTTGTCTGTATCAAACTGCACTTAAATCTCCATGATTTCTGAAGTCTTGGTCTTAAGAAGAGACTCGATCTGTGCAATATAGGTATCGGTCAGTTTCTGAATACCGTTCTTCTCGCGCTTCTGATCGTCCTCAGAGAGCTCCTCATCGCGCTCAATCTTGCCGTTAACGTCACGACGAACGTTACGAACAGCTACGCGAGCCTCCTCAGCAATCTGAGAGCACTCTTTAGCAAGCTCACGGCGGCGCTCCTCAGTTGGCATTGGGAAAGGAAGCCTAATAGCAGAACCATCATTGGATGGAGTAATGCCAAGGTCAGAAGTCTCAATGGCCTTCTCGATGCTCTTTAGAGCGGTCTTGTCCCATGGCTCTACAAGCAGCATAGATGCCTCTGGAACCTTGATGGCCGCAAGCTGAGAAATTGGAGTTGGCTGGCCATAGTAGTCTACCTTTATGTGGTCAAGCGCGTGTGGATTTGCGCGACCAGTACGGACGCGGCCAAAGTTATTCTTAAGTGCCTCGATGCACTTCTCCATAGACTGCTTAGCTTTATCAGAATGAACGCTCATTAGTCCTCCTCAACGACAGTGGTACCGACTTCTTCTCCGGAAATTGCCTTCATGAAAACGCCTTCAGACTGCATGTCAAATACAAGAATTGGCATCTTATTGTCTTTGCACAGCGCAATTGCTGCAGCGTCCATAACCTTAAGTTCTTTGGCGAGAACATCTTTGTAGGTGACAGTGTCAAACTTAACTGCATCTGCATGAGTAACTGGATCGCAGTCGTAAATACCATCTACCTTTGTTGCCTTCATCAGAGCCTCTGCGCCAATCTCGCAAGCGCGAAGAGCTGCAGCGGTATCAGTAGTGAAGTAAGGGTTACCGGTACCTGCAGCAAAGATGACAATACGACCCTTCTCAAGGTGCCTAATAGCACGACGGCGAATATAAGGCTCTGCAACCTGAGCCATGGAAATTGCACTCATAACACGGCAATCCATGCCATTGCGCTCAAAACAATCCTGGAGTGAAAGAGCGTTGATTACTGTTGCAAGCATGCCCATGTTATCGCCTTGAGCACGATCCATGCCAGCTGCTGCCTGAGAAACGCCTCTAAAGATGTTTCCGCCGCCAACAACAATGGCAACCTGAACGCCAGACTCCCAGACAGGCTTAATTTCTTTAGCAAGCATTTCTGGAATTGAAGGGTCAATACCAAAGGATTGCTCACCCATCAATGCTTCACCAGAAAGCTTTAAAAGTACTCTTTTGTATTTAGCTGAAGACAAAGCTTCCTCGCTCTCTCCGTTTGCCATAGTTGTAATAATTTTAACAAACGACACCGTAAGTTTTGCAGGAATCGCGTTAAAAAAAGAGCCGGTTGAAGACAACCGGCTCAAAATAATTGAAGTAAAAAGTCTTACTCTTCACCAAAAGCAAAACGCACGAAGCTGACAATCTTAACCTCGTCGTCAACCTTCTTGGAGAGCAGCTTTGCGTACTCAGAAATGGTCATATCTGGGTCCTTAACAAATGCCTGCTCAGTAAGGACATACTCCTTGTAGTACTTCTCGAGACGACCATAAGCCATCTTCTCCTGAATAGCCTCAGGCTTGCCGGACTCAGCAGCCTGTGCCTTGTAAATGGAGAGCTCGTGATCAACGATGTCCTGTGGAACATCCTCACGGCGAGCAGCAACTGGAGCAGCTGCAGCTACCTGCATTGCAACATCGTGTGCAAAGTTCTTGAAGTCCTGAGACTCAGCGGTCTCTGGCTTGTTGAACTCAAAGGTAACAATGTCAGCAAGCTTGCCACCAAGGTGGATATAGCTAGCAAGAGCGCCGTTTGCAGCCTCAACACGCTGGAAACGAAGAACACGCATGTTCTCGCCGATGTTGTGGATCTTATCGGTGATTGCCTCGTCAACGGTCTCGTCGCCAAGCTTAGCAGCCTTGAGCTCCTCAACGTCAGCTGGGTTGCTCTCAACGACAACTGAAGCAAGATCGCCAGCAAAGCCGGTGAACTGTGGGTTAGTACCAACAAAGTCAGTCTCGCAGGAGAGCTCAAGAATTGCGCCAGTCTTGCCATCTGGGCTGATGAAGGTAGCAATGGTACCCTCGTTGGTGTCACGACCAGCACGCTTAACTGCCTTAGCAACGCCCATAGTACGAAGAATATCTACTGCCTTCTCAATATCGCCCTCAGCCTCGACGAGTGCCTTCTTGCACTCCATCATAGGAGAGCTGGTCATATCACGAAGCTGCTTAACAAGTGCTGCGGTAATCTCTGCCATGTTTTCCTCCCAAAAATCTACTGAATAACTAAATTATTTAACCCGTTGCTAAGAGTTACTCAGCAGCTGGGGTCTCGGACTCAGCGCCCATCTCTTCAGCAGAAATCTGCTCCTTGCCGCTACCTGCAAGAATTGCGTCTGCAGCAAGCTGGCACATAAGAGAAATGGAACGAATAGCATCGTCATTTGCAGGAATGCCGTAATCAACAACATCTGGATCAGAGTTGGTGTCAAGCAGGGAGACAACTGGAATGTGAAGACGATTTGCCTCACGGATTGCGTTCTCTTCACGCTTGGAGTCAACAACAAAGAGAGCCTGTGGAAGAGAAGTCATATCACGGACGCCACCGAGGTTAAGCTGAAGCTTCAGAAGCTCCTTGTTCTTAAGAGCCTGCTCCTTCTTAGGAAGAGTTGCCATACGGCCATCCTCTACCATTGCCTCAAGCTCCTCAAGGCGCTTGATGCGGGAACGCATGGTGACAAAGTTGGTGAGCATACCGCCAAGCCAACGCTGGTTGATGTAAGGCATGTTTGCACGAGCTGCCTCAGTAGCGATTGGCTCCTGAGCCTGCTTCTTGGTGCCGACGAAGAGAACACGGCCGCCCTTAGATGCAACATTCTTCAGGAAAGTGTAAGCAGCGTCTGCGCCAAGCATGGTCTGCTTAAGGTCAAGAATGTAAATGCCGTTGCGCTCACCAAAGATGTATGGCTTCATCTTAGGGTTCCAACGACGAGTCTGGTGACCATAGTGGCAACCAGCATCCAGAAGAGTCTGAATAGTAATCTTTGCAGCCATTTTTACCTCCATTGGTTGTTCCTCCGTACGAGTTCAAGCCTTGTTAAAACCACCCAACACCTGGCTTAGCGTTAGGCACCACGGCAAACAAGTAGTCGTACGTGCGATTTTGTGCTGTTTGGTAACAGCATGTTGTGCTTCTACACAACTTTTGAAAGTATAGCAGGAAAACAAGGGCTACGTCTATAAAGAATTTAGACCATAACCTCTACAAATACTACGCAAATACATCTGACTCCCCTGTGCAAGATCTTCCACAACAATGCTCAGCTTATTTTGATCTTGGATGAGCTGCTTTTGCTGCTTCTTTGAGCCTGTCAACTGACAAATGCGTATACACCTGTGTAGTTGAAAGTGATTCATGACCTAAAAGTTCTTGCACAACACGAAGATCTGCTCCACCACCAAGAAGTTCTGTGGCGTATGTATGTCTCATAGCGTGTGGAGAGAGTGAGCTATCTAGTCCTGCAGCCGTTAGATACGACGAAAAAACCTTGCGCAAAGAATCCGCGCTCATATTATTTCCTCTTACGGAAATAAAAAGAGCCGAATGTGCACGGCCCGCTTTATCTTTCAACAAAAGCGTAGGTCGAGAAGACCTAAGGTACTTTTTAAGCCACTCGATAGCTGACTCATAGAGAGGAACAATTCGCTCTTTAGAGCCTTTACCAAAGAGACGCACTGTTCCATTTTGCAAATCAACCTGTTCAAGCTTGAGAGACGCCACCTCAGAAATACGAGCTCCTGTTGCATACAAAAACTCAAGAAATGCTCTATCTCTAAGCCCTACCGCGGTTGAAACATCACATGATTCTAAAAGCCTATTTACATCGGAATCAGTCATAGTATGTGGAAGATTTCGTGGCGCTCGAGGATTGCTCAGTGAAAGAGCTGGGTCTGTGGCAATCAGTTTTTCTCGCTGCATCCATTTGTAAAAACCACGCAACGCAGATAAATGCCTATTTAGTGTTTTTGCTGAATATTGAGCCTGTTTGAGATAGGCCAAATAGAGACGAAGGCTTCTGTGATCAACCCGAGTTACCGCAACACCTTCCCTACTACACCACTGCTCAAATGCCAAAAGATCAGTCTGATATGACCTTAGAGTATTCTCGGAGAGATTCCTGACCTTACTTAGATACTCAATAAATTGTTTTACGTGACTACCCTGCTCTTTTGAAATAGCCACGTTAATCACGCTTCATGCAATCAAAAAGTTCCTGACGAGAAGAGATGTAGTCATCAAAGTCATTATGAGCGCGCTCTGCCATCTTCTGACGTCGCTCGTCTTTTCTTTTGATATGCTCGTTCAGTGGCTCAAAAATTCCAAAGTTAACATGCATGGGCTGATAATCTTTGGTATTTGGATTTGTTGCATATCCCACAAGAGAGCCAAACGAGGTTGTTAAAGGAAGCTTGACTTCCTCTTTGCCTAACAGACGAGCGTACATGTTAAGCGCTGCAAGCAAACCTGAGGCAATCGCCTCAACATAGCCTTCTGTACCCGTAATTTGACCTGCAAGAATAGTAAAAGTTCCCGGAATTCCAAACGAACCGTCAAGCGCATGAGGAGAGTCAACAAAAGAGTTTCTGTGCATGACTCCGTAGCGAACAAACTCAGCGTTTTCCAATCCTGGAATGAGGGTAAATACGCGTTTTTGCTCTCCCCAGGTAAGATTTGTCTGAAAACCAACCAGATTAAATGCTGATTTAGCTGCATTTTCTGCACGAAGCTGAACTGCTGCCCAGGGGCGTTTACCTGTTCTAGGATCAATAAGTCCTACTGGCTTTAAAGCGCCAAATCTAATGGAATCATGTCCTGTTCTTGCCACTTCCTCAATAGGCTGACAAGCTTGGAATAAATCAGACTGCTCAAAATTGTGGCCAATAACACGTTTAGCTGCAAGTAACTCATCAACAAATGTGTCGTATTCTTCTTTATTCATTGGGCAATTGAGGTAATCGCCAATTCCCAAGTCCTCATAACGAGATTGAGAGAAGGCAATTGAATGGTCAATTGATTCATAAGACACAATAGGCGCTGCTGCATCAAAAAACGACATTCTGTTAGTTCCAACACGCTTAGAAATTGCTTCGTACAAGCTATCTGAGCACAGTGGTCCTGCAGCAATAACTGTTGGCTCATCAAATAACTCCGTGACCTCTGTATGAGTTACCGAGATGTTTGGATGATTTCTAATCCGCTCAGTAACAGCCTTTGAAAACTCTTCTCTATTGACCGCAAGCGCGCCGCCTGCAGGAACAGAATTTTCTTCTGCTATACGGAGCAGAAAACTACCCATCTTTTTAAGCTCAGACTTTAAAATTCCAGCTGCAGAATCTTCCTTAGTGGACTTCAGAGAGTTGGAGCAGACCAGCTCAGCAAACATATCTGTGTGATGTGCTGGAGAAGAAACAACAGGGCGCTGCTCAATGAGCTCTACAGAAACACCACGTGAAGCAAGCTGTAAAGCACATTCGCTTCCAGCTAAACCAGCGCCAACTACAGTAACTTTTTGTGTCATTGTTCACCTATCACACACTACGAATCCAAATAAAACTCTTTAGAAGGAGTATACCTTCCATCCGGTAATCTTTTTACCATTCCACGAGCTTCATAATCAGTAAGAGAATTTAACACGGTAAGTACGTTTTCTGATAGCCTCCATGCAAGCTCTTCTGGTCTTGAAGGAGAAGCAATAAGTGCAGATAAAAGTGGTGTTAGCTTCTTATCTTGCTTCAATTGTTCCTGAACTAGGCAATCAAAATCTAATGAAATTGCAATGCCCAACGATGTCTCATCAGGAATAATTTGAGCCCCTTCAGAGATGAGTCTATTCGTACCAGCAGAAGCAGGAGAAAAGATAGACCCGGGTATTGCATAAATACTTTTACCAAGAGAGTTAGCAAACTCAGCAGTACTCATGGTGCCTGAGCAAAGACCCGCTTCCGTTACCAAGAGCACTTTACCTAATGCCGCAATAACCGCATTTCTTCTAGGAAAGGCATAACGTCTAGGAGGCGTTCCCCACCTGTCTAAAGAAATGACTGCTCCCCTTCCTTCTCGCGCTGCTTCAAAAAGCTCTGCAGAAGTAGTTGGATATGTCACGTCTGCACCACAGCCTGCCACTACAACAGTCTTTCCACCAGCATTAAGAGAAGCCATACCCGCCCTATAATCGCAGCCTAGAGCTCCGCCAGATACCACCACAATATTATTATCAGCGGCGCATCTGCCAGCCATTTCTGCAATTGCCATACCGTATGGGGTGGCCCTACGAGCCCCAATTACAGACATACAAGGTTGCTGCAAAACACTCCTATCCCCCATTCCATAGATAATTTCAGGTGGATGATTGAGCAGTAGTAATTCTTTTGGATAGTCCTCATCTTCTGATGAAATCTCCCATCTCTCCATTGCTACTCCAAAGAACGAGACCTATAGGCAACCGCCTCAGATACGTCGTCTTTTGTCACTTTTTCATGGTGAGCAATATCTGCGATAGTCCTTGCAACTCTGCAGGTACGCGTTATTGCTCTACCTCCTAAATGAAGTCCACGAGCAAATCTATGCAGCAGTTGCAATGCTGATTCATCAAAGCTCTCCACGTACTTTTGGCGAGAAGTGCCATCTACTCCACGGGTTTCTCGCCAAGAAGCAAAGTCTCTGCCAGAGACAACAAGTGAGCGCATGCCTTCTGAAGTGAGTCCTAGCTCACCTTGAATTACTCGATCAGAAGAAGGTCGAGCTACATCACACACAATATCTATTCGATCCATTAAAGGACCTCCAATTTTTGATTGATACGTAGAAATCTTTCCTGGAGAGCACTTACAGGTGTGAGTTTTATCTCCAAAGTATCCGCAGGGACAGGGATTAGCTGCAGCGATAAGCTGGAACTGAGAAGGAAACTTATAGATGCCATCCACTCGCGCAAGACGTACATATCCATCTTCGATTGGCTGACGTAAAACCTGCAGCGTATTAGAAGCAAACTCGGGCAGCTCATCTAAAAAGAGCACGCCTTTATGGGCAAGAGAAATTTCGCCTGGGATGACAGGTCTACCGCCTCCAATCATGCCTGCTACAGAAGCTGAGTGATGAGGAGACCTAAAGGGCCGTACACCTGCTTGAATAGAATCTGTTTCACACCCCGCTACAGAATGTATGAGCAATACCTCATCGCGCTCTTCTTTAGAGAGTTCTGGGAGGATAGTTGGAATTCTTTTAGCAAGCATTGTTTTACCTGCACCTGGCGGGCCAATCATGAGCATCCCCAGGTTTCCTGTGGCTGCGACTACGATAGCTCGCTTGACTAATTCCTGGTCAATTACCTCTTCAAAGTCGAAATTCTCGCTGAACATTGCTGTTTCAACAGCATGCTTGCGCTGAACCAATGGCTTACAGAATGATTGGTCTCTTAAACTCAAGTTGAGCAATGATTGAATTCCTATGACGTGACTCCAGTCAGAACCAAACAAATTGCAATCTGAAGAGGAGATCAGTTTCATTCCCAGTTTCTTAGCAAGCATTGCATACGCTGCCATACCTCTCACTGAAGAGATCTTGCCGTTTAATGAGAGTTCTCCCACAAACATCCTGTTATGCACAATCTCTTGAGGAATCTGTCCAGTAGCTGCAAGAATAGCAACGGCTATAGGCAAATCAAATCCAGTACCTGTCTTTTTTATATCCGCAGGCGTCAAATTGATTGTTACCAGCAATCGAGGGATGGTAAAACCAACAGCTTTTAGTGAGCAGCGCACACGAGAACGAGATTCCATAATGGAGCTGTCAGGCATTCCTACGATGGTTATTCCAGGTATGCCGCCTGAAATACCCACTTCCACATCTACAGGTATTGCCTCAATTCCTCTAAGAGTTGCGGTATGAACGCAGATGGTTGCTTGACTCATTGCTCGTCCCAGCTAAATGCTCCAATTAAATGCCTTAGGCTTGCTGTGCTTGGAGCTACCAGATTGATAGCAACAACATCAAATCTAATAGAGGTAAGTGCTGGATGAAGCGCTGCATACATAAGCGCAAGCGTTCTGTATTTTTCCTGCTTTGCCCTATTTACAGCCAGCTCAGGCATGATGCTATCGTCTTTGTTCAAAATACGTCTTGTCTTTACCTCAACAAGCACAACGTTATCGCCATCTTGAGCAACAATATCAACCTCACCAATCTGACACGTCCAGTTAGTTTGGATAATTTTGTAGCCTCTTTTGATGAGGTATTTTGCAGCGATCTCCTCGCCTTTCTCGCCAATTTGGCGAGAAGACATCTCTTCTAGCGGAATTCTTCCCTCTTGTGCGTCATCCTCTTCAGAAACCTTGTCCTGATCCTTTAGCTCCTTCTGTGGTGAGTGTTTCTCCTCTACCTCATTAGGCAAAGAACCTGGATACTTGCTTGTGTCTTTCTTGCTCATAACTCTCCTTTCATTGTGGGAGAGTTCAGTTTGCAGGAGCACTTTGACACTAACTTGACTGCTGTCTGTCTAAACAGCGTAATGATTCTGACGAAAGTAAAAAATTTGATATTACGAGCTTACGGCTATAGAAAAAGCCCGTTCAATCCTCTTAGAATGAACGGGTACCTGTTTGCGTCTGAAAGTTAATCTGATTGCTTAAATTGGGTGTATTAAAACAGTCTTTGCGTCTTAACAAAGTTTCCACAAAACGACGCACGATGTATAGGAGAAAGTCCCATCTCACCAATAGCCTCAATGTGTTCAGCAGAGGCATATCCTTTGCATTCTGCCAGGTGATAGCCAGGGTACTCCTCGTCATAGGCCACCATAAGAGCATCTCTTGTTACCTTTGCCACAATTGAAGCAGCAGCAATAGAAGCAATTCGCGCATCACCCTTAACAAGAGTCTTTTCTTTGGGGTGGATATGCATAGGATTTCCATCAATCAAGACGCATTCAGGCTCAATACCTGTGTTTTTGACAGCCTGAAGCATAGCGTCTCTTAAACACTGTGCCATGCCAACTTCATCAATTCTTTGAGGAGCAATATGAGCAATGCCAATTGCTGTAGCAACTTCTTGAATTTGTGCCGCTAGAATCTCTCGCTTTGTTGCGGTTAATTTTTTGGAATCGTTTAGTCCATAGATGATAGGATTCTCTGGCAAACATACCGCACAAACCGTTAAAGGGCCAGCTACAGAACCTCTGCCCACCTCATCAACACCAACAACAAGTCCGCCCCCAGAAAGCTCCTTCTGAAAGCGATACATTTCTTCTACACGGGTCTTCTCGGAATGTTCTTTTTCAATGCGCTTTTTAGCTGATTCTAAAGCCTTGATAACCTGTTTACGGGGGTCCTCGCTATAACGAGCTATGAGTTCGTATACCTCAGTCTCCGGGGCATCGCTTAAACGAGCAAGTATGTCTTTAGCAGAATCAGCCATGTTTTCTCCAAACTACACGACTATGGTACTAAAAAAGCCGCCCGGAGGCGGCTTTAAAGAGCATATGAAGTTGATTAGCGCTTCTCGCGAAGACGAGCAGCCTTACCAACACGATCGCGCAGGAAGTAGAGCTTAGCGCGGTGAACAACACCGTGGCGAAGAACCTCAAGCTTAGCAATCTTTGGTGAGTGAAGTGGGAAAGTACGCTCAACACCAATGCCAAAACTGATTTTACGAACAGTAAAAGTCTCACGGGAGCCCTCGCCGGAAAGACGAATAATGTCACCCTGGAAGACCTGCTCACGAGTACGGTCACCCTCGACAATACGATAGTGAACCTTTACGTTGTCACCAACGCGGACCTCAGGAATGTCCTCGCGGATCTGCTGACGCTCAATAGCGCGAATGTAGTCCATTGTTTCCTCATCTCTAGAGGTGCCGACGCTTCCTGCGAACGACACATAGTTAACACACAGACGGAAAGTATACGTGAATACTTTCCACTGTACAAGGGTTAGTTTGGATAAAACTTACTTTACATATCTTCTCTTACCCCAGGAACACGGCAGGCGAAGATCTTCAAACACTCTGGTTGCATACCTATCGGTCATACCAGACACGTAATCCGCTACTTGAATTTCTGGATGATCAAAATCATGACACTTATATTCTGCAGGAACCTCGTCCAAATGATTTACAAAATAATCGAACAGCTCAATGATGAGGTCATACGCCTTGGGTTCTTCGTATTTTGCGTCTCCTGATGCGTACAGATTAGCAAACAGGAATGCTCTCATGGTCATCATGGCGCCCCACATAGAGTCGGTCATTTTAATGTCGCCTACGCGAGAGCTCTCAGAGACAATATCGTGAACCATGTTTTCAATGCGCTCAGGTGAGCTATTTCCCAACACCTCTCGAGCTTCAGTTGGGAGATACTCCTCCGAAAGAAGTCCTGCTCGTTTTGCGTCATCAATATCATGCGTTACATACGCAATACGGTCCGATATGGCAACAATTCTTCCTTCTGCTGTTTCTGCGCGTAGATTGCCTGAGTGACATCTAATACCATCGATGACCTCATGAGAAAGATTAAGACCCTGTCCGTCTTTCTCCAGATACTCAACAATACGAGCACTTTGCTGGTTATGGGCAAAAATACGCTCATTTTCTGAGGCTTCAGGATCCATTCCCCTATACAGACTAATAGCGTGCGAAAGCGCTTTCTCGCCAATATGACCAAACGGCGTATGACCTAAGTCATGTCCAAGCGCAATTGCCTCAGTAAGGTCTTCGTTTAAGCCCAAAGGCCTTGCGATTGAGCGTGCAATCTGCGAAACCTCAAGCGTATGAATAAGACGGGTTCTATAGTGGTCCCCTTCTGGGGCGAGAAAAACCTGTGTCTTGTGAGCAAGTCTTCTGAAGCTCTTGCTATGCAAAATACGGTCTCTATCACACTGATAACAGGTACGGTACTGGTCAGGTTCCTCTGCAATCGCACGACCTTTACTTTGATCAGAAAAAGCCGCTTCAGGAGATAAGATTTGATGCTCGCGAGCTTCAAGATCTTCTCGTCTAATGGATAACATAGAACCTCCTTGTACCTGCATCTTTACCTCATAATAGCAGGATATTACTATCTAGCAAAAGAGGGCGACCGAAGCCGCCCTCTAGAGTTTGTTGCAGTGTGTCTAGAAGAAAACCTACTTAGTAGCAATCTTCTGTGGACCACCGTTAGCCTGAATCTTAGCCTGTGCTGCAGCAAGACGTGCAATTGGTACACGGTATGGTGAGCAGGAGACATAGTCAAGACCAAGGTTGTAGTACATGTGGATGGACTCTGGATCGCCACCAGTCTCACCGCAGACACCGATGGTGAGGTTAGGATTACCCTTACGGCCACCCTCAACGCCCATACGGACAAGCTCTGCGACACCCTTATCAAGGGTTGCAAATGGGTTGGTCTTAACAATCTTGCGCTCAAGATAGAGAGGCATGAATGCAGACTCAACGTCGTCACGAGAGAAGCCAAGGCAAGTCTGGGTGAGGTCGTTAGTACCAAAGGAGAAGAAGTCTGCGTGCTTAGCAATCTCCTCAGACATGATAGCTGCACGTGGAAGCTCGATCATGGTACCAACTGGGATGTTGAGCTCAACACCGTACTCATCAGCAACCTGCTTGATGGTCTCCTCAACCTCTTCACGGACCTGGATGAGCTCCTCTTCGAAGCCAACCAGAGGAACCATGATCTCTGGGCGAGGGTCAAGACCAACGCGCTTGAGCTCTGCAGCTGCGCTTGCGATAGCGCGAACCTGCATAACGTTGAGCTCTGGGTAGACAAGGCCAAGGCGGCAGCCACGGAGGCCGAGCATTGGGTTTGCCTCCTGGAAGGCGTCAAACTTAGCGAGAAGAGCACGCTTTGCAGCGGCGTCCTTACCCTGCTCCTCATCATGAGCAATCTCAACGTCAAGCTCACGTGGGGAATCAAGGAACTCGTGCAGTGGTGGGTCAAGAAGACGGACAACAACGTCTTTGCCGTCCATTACCTTGAACATGCCAAGGAAGTCACCCTTCTGAGCACGGCCGAGCTGCTCAATAGCAAGCTGCTTGACATCCTCAGAGTCTGCAAGAATGAAGTCCTGAATGAGGTGCTTACGCTCACCAAGGAACATGTGCTCTGTACGGTCAAGACCAATTGCCTCAGCGCCGTTATCAACGGAAGTCTGAGCATCTGCTGGGTTATCAGCGTTTGCACGTACGCCAATGACGCGACCACGAGACTCGTCAAGGCGGACCTCATCTGCCCATGCAAGGATGGTCTGGAGGTCACCAGAAAGCTCTGGCTGGACAAGCTCAACAGCACCAAGGATGACGTCACCAGTGGTACCGTCGATGGAGATAACATCGCCCTCGTTAACAACAAGGCCGGAATCAGCAACGGTGAAGCGCTTGTTAGCAGCGTCAATGCGAAGTGTATCAACACCGCAGACGCAAGGAGCGCCCATACCACGAGCAATAACAGCTGCGTGGCTGGTCTTGCCGCCGTGAGAAGTCAGGATGCCCTCTGCAGCAACCATGCCGTGGAGGTCATCTGGAGTGGTCTCCCAACGGACAAGAATACAAGGCTTGCCTGCCTCTGCAAAAGCCTCAGCGTCTGCAGAAGAGAAGACTGCAGCACCAACAGCTGCACCAGGAGAAGCGTTAAGACCCTTAGCAATGGTCTCGTACTCAGCGTTAGGATCAAACTGTGGGTGCAGAAGCTGATCGAGCTGCTCAGGAGCAACACGAGAAACAGCCTGCTCCTTGGTAATACGACCCTCTTCGTACATCTGAATTGCAACCTTAAGTGCAGAGAGAGCAGTACGCTTACCAACACGAGTCTGAAGCATCCAGAGCTTACCATTCTCAATGGTGAACTCGATGTCCATCATGTCTGCGTAGTGATCCTCAAGAATCTCAAAGACGTGGAAGAGCTCCTCGCCTGCCTCCTTGAGTGCAGGAACCTTAACGAGGTCTGCAATAGGCTCAGTGTTACGAATACCAGCAACAACGTCCTCGCCCTGAGCGTTAATCAGGAAGTCACCGTAGCGCTCGTTGGTACCGTCTGCAGGGTTACGAGTAAATGCAACACCAGTTGCAGAGGTCTCACCCTTGTTACCAAAGACCATGACCTGAACGTTAACTGCAGTACCAAGCTCATCAGGAATCTTGTTCTGCTTGCGGTAAAGGATTGCGCGGTCGTTCATCCAAGAACCAAAGACTGCCTGCTCAGCAAGGCGGAGCTGGAGATAAGGATCAGATGGGAAGACAGCGTAGCCGTTCTTGGAGACCTCTGGGTGCTCCTTAACGTCAACGTTTGCAGCAAAGATGCCCTTGAACCAAGTTACAAGGTCACGAAGGTCATTTGCGTCCAGCTCTGTATCAAGCTTAACGCCCTTCTCGGCCTTCTTAGCAGCAATTGCATCCTCAAAGAGCTGTCCAGAGACGCCCATAACAACGCCAGAGAACATCTGAACAAAACGACGGTAAGAGTCCCACGCAAAGCGCTCGTTACCAGTTTGCTTAATGAGGCCCTGAACGGACTCATCGTTAAGACCAAGGTTAAGAACAGTGTCCATCATGCCAGGCATGGAGAATGGAGCACCGGAACGGACGGAGACAAGCAGCGGATCTTCTGCATCGCCGAGCTTCTTGCCCATGCGCTCCTCAAGAGTTGCCATTGCGGCGTCAATCTCATCAGTGACGCCCTCAGGCCAGACGTTGCCGTTGTTGGAATAAGCAACGCAAGTTTGGCAAGTAATTGAGAATCCTGGAGGTACAGGCAGACCAATCTTAGACATCTCTGCAAGGTTTGCACCCTTGCCACCAACAATCCACTTTGCCTCTTCTACGGATGCGCCAGCGACCTCAGTAACATCGTTACCGGCGTGGTCCTTTCCGAAGCTGTAAACGTGCTTCTCGGACATAACACTCCAAACTCTCAAACTGTCACACGCAAAGCGTGCACCAACACAATTGAACGCAAAGACATCAAACCAAACAAAGTAGGTTCTGTCCTCACATTCATAGTATGTTACCAACCTACGCGATTCATCTGAACAAAATAACGGTGAGCGGTCAATATCGACCGTTCACAGAATGATTTACAAACTTATGGTTGCAAATTGTGAAATTCTCCATAAAGAAAATGAGCACCCAAAAAGGATGCTCATTTAACTTTTTGATATTTTGAGGCGTCAGCGCTCTCTTAACGAGTAACTCCCTCAAAGAATGCGCCAATTGCGTGGCTTGGCTCTTCACCCGTAAGCGTAGAAATAACGTTTACTGCTGGTCCCAGAAGATCAATAGATGGGATGAGGCGCTGATCAAGCTCACGACGAATTTCTCTTCTGAGAGAGCCATCTGCAAAGGTGTGGAAGACTGCGCGAGGGCGACCCTCATCTTCATGCTCATTGAAATACGCGCGAACGTCTTCAACGTTATGAATATTTGGAACCCTTACAATCTCTACGGAATCATCGCCAAACTGAGCAGCAGCAGCCTTAACTACTGCAGCACCAGTCTCTCCGCGAGAGTCTGACAAAACATAGACGATAGGCAGACCATCACCAAGAGAGTTGTTGTCAATATCAAGTGTGCTCATGCTGTAACCCTTTCAGTCAAGTATTCAGAAAGATACAAACATTTACCTAACCTAAGCGTACTCTACTTCTTACGAGAAAGCACACTAATATCGGCGACATTACTAAATACCTGGGCAAACTTGTTCAAAAGACGCAAACGATTTCGGCGAACGGTATCGTTTTCATCCATGACAAGCACTTTATCGAAGAAAATATCAATAGGCTCACGCAGTTGTGACAGTGCAGAAACAGCAGCAGCATAGTCTGAACCAGCAAGAGCGGAAGCCACCTGCTTCTGACCCTCTTCACAAGCAGCGAGCAACGACTTCTCTGGCTCAGACAAAAGCTCTGTATCAACTTCTGTGCCAAGAGAAGCATCGCTGAGGTGAGCTGCACGTGCATAAGCAGTAGCAAGGTCCTCAAAGAGCTCGGGCTCGTTCTGACGTGCCTCATCAAGCGCACGAGCACGTTGAAGAAACTCATCAGGATTAATAACGCCAATTGCACTGACAGCTTCAATAGCGTCTGCAGAGATCTTCTCGTCCTTAGCAATAGATGCAAGGCGGCCAATAAAGTACTGCTCAACCTGGGACTGAACAGACTCGTCAACAGCAAGACCCTGTTGGCGGTAAAGCTCCAGAGAGCTTGCAATAAGCTTCTTAAGGTCAAGGTTGGAGGTAGAACGGACCAGCGCAATGACGCCAATAGCTGCACGACGAACAGCGTAAGGATCGGAAGAGCCGGTTGGTGGCTCGTTGATGGCAAAGATGCCGCAGATGGTATCAAGCTTGTCAGCAATAGCTACAAAGCGACCAATCTGGCCACTTGGGAGCTCATCGCCGGCAAAGCGAGGACGATAGTGCTCGCGAATAGCTGCAGCTACATCGCTCTTCTCGCCAGCTGCCTCTGCGTAGTAGCCACCCATGACGCCCTGCTGGCTGGTGAACTCGACAACTGCCTGGCTGACAAGGTCTGCCTTGGCAAGATGAGCTGCACGAGCAGCAAGCTCTGCCTCTTCCTGACTGGATGTCTCGTCGAGTGCAATCTCTGCAGCAAGAGTCTCCATACGCTGGGTCTTCTGCAGAACGGTGCCAAGCTTCTCCTGAAAGACAACGGTCTCAAGGCGCTGAGCAAACTCGTCAAGCGTGTGCTTCAAGTCCTCCTCAAAGAAGAACTTAGCATCGTCGAGACGAGCACGAACAACGCGCTCGTTGCCGTCAATGACGCGCTCAGCGCAAGATGGGTCTGCATTAGAAACCACAATAAACTCGCGAGTCAGCTTACCCTCAGCGTCATAGATTGGGAAATAGCGCTGGTTGGAAAGCATGGACTCAGTAATAATCTCTGAAGGAACGTTAAGGAATTCCTCGTCAAAGGTACCCACAAGAACCTGAGGCCACTCAGTTAGGTTAATGACCTCCTCAAAGACCTTCTCTGGCATATCAACGTGAGAGCCCGGACGAGCAGCCTCTACCTCTTTGATACCAGCGAGAATAACGTCTTTTCTCTGCTCCTGAAGCAAAACGCCAGCGTCTTTAAGAACTTGCTCATAGTCAGCTGGACTTGCTACCTCATGGTAACCAGGACCAAGGACACGATGGCCCTGGGTGGTGTTTGAGCTAGTTACATCAGCGTACGTAACAGGAACAATCTCTGAACCAAAGAGAGCGCACAGCCAGCGAACAGGACGAACGTAGCGCTCATGGAAAGAACCCCAGCGCTGACTACGAGGCCAATCAAGTGCAGAAATCCAAGAAGTTGCCAGCTCAGAGAGAATCTTTGTAGCAGGAACTGAAGGAATATTGAGCTCTGCAAAGACGTACTCATGACCATCGGTATCTACACGACGAGTCAGCGCATCAGCGTTTACGCCGCACTTACGAGCAAATCCCTCGGCAGCCTTAGTTGGATTGCCCTCTGCGTCAAAAGCAATCTCTGCCTTAGGACCACGCTTGACCTCGGAAATCTCTTCTGTAGCCTCAGCAACGTCCTTAACGTAGGCGGTTAAACGGCGAGGTGTCGAGAGGATCTTAACCTCTCCAAATGACAAACCAGAGTCTTTAAGTCCAGAAACAACAAGCTTATTGAACTGAGCAATAGCTTTCTGCAATGGAGCAGAAGGCATCTCTTCAGAACCAATCTCTAAAAGGAAGTCTCTAACCTCAGCCATTTAAGCCACCTCCTCCTGAGTAGTTGATGCAGGTGCTTTCTTAGAAGCAACCTCCTCCAAATACGACTCGCAGCATGCCTTAGCAACGGTGCGAACGCGAAGAATATAGTTAGCTCTCTCAACAGCAGAAAGAGCACCGCGAGAATCAAGCAAGTTAAATGCGTGGCTGCACTTCATAACGCAGTCATATGCGGGAAGTGGAAGCTTGCGCTCAAGACAGCTATGGCACTCTGCCTCATACTCGTCGAACTTCTCGCGCATAAGCTCAATGTTAGCGACCTCAAAGTTGTAGGTTGAGAACTCGCGCTCGTTCTCAAGGAATACCTGGCCATATGTCATTGGAGTGCCGTCTGGCAGGTAGCTCCAGACCAGGTCATAGACGGAATCAACGCCCTGAGCATACATAGCAATACGCTCAAGACCATAGGTAATCTCAACAGGAACAGGATCTACCTCAATGCCACCTACCTGCTGGAAGTATGTAAACTGAGTAACCTCCATGCCGTTGAGCCAGACCTCCCAGCCAAGACCCCAAGCACCAAGCGTTGGACTCTCCCAGTCGTCCTCAACAAAGCGAACGTCGTGGTCTTTTGGATCAAGGCCAATAGCAGCAAGTGATCCAAGATAGAGATCTTGAGAGTCTGCAGGAGATGGCTTGAGCAAGACCTGGAACTGATAGTAGTGCTGCAAGCGATTGGGGTTCTCGCCATAGCGTCCATCAGCAGGACGACGACAAGGCTGCGGATAGCAGGTACGCCAAGCGTCAGGGCCAAGTGAGCGCAGGATAGTTGCGGTATGGAAGGTACCAGCGCCTACCTCAGAGTCGTATGGCTGCATGACCGTGCAACCCTTTTCTGCCCAGTAGTGTTCAAGGGTCAAAATCATATCTTGAAACGTTAGTGGTGTTGCGCCCATGATGTTCTTTCTCTCAAATGTCCGACGTAAGTACTATAGCCCGCGAGCATGGTCAAAGGGCCAGAAAATAAACATTGCCTTAGAGGTCACGGTAGAAACCGCAACTGCTCCAAAATATCTGGAATCAAGCGAGTTTGTTCTGTTATCCCCCATAACAAAAATATGACCTGCAGGAACAGTATACGGATAATTCTGAATTACGGCACCTGTGCGATCTGCAAGAGAATACGTTGGCTTGCCCTCAGTGTAAGGCTCGTCCATAAGCTGACCGTCAACATACACAGCACCGTCTCGCAAATCTACCGTTTGACCTGCTGTAGCAATGACGCGCTTAACTAAAAGCGTATCGGGATTCTGGGGACTGGTAAAGGTAACTACATCACCTGCTTGTGGAGAGCCACCAAAACGATAGGTGAGCTTCTCTCCTACCAGACGATCCCCCAGTTGAATGGTATTGAGCATGGAACCTGTTGGAACCTCATATACCTCAGCAACAAAAGTCCTGATAAAAAATGCCAGCGCAACGGCAACTGCCACAATTACCAGGTATTCAAAAATTTCAAGTACTTTAGAGTGTCCGCTACTCATTGTTATCACCAGATTGTTGATCAAGCTCTGCTAAATACGCTCTGTCCTTCTCTGTGAGTTGAGCGCTCTCGAGAAGATCGGGACGCCACGCACGTGTGCGAGCAAGTGCGGATTGTCGTCTCCAGATTGCTACCGCTCCGTGGTCTCCAGATAGAAGCACAGACGGAACTTCTCGCCCCTCAAAGTTTGCTGGTCGCGTGTACTGAGCATACTCAAGAAGGCCATCGTCAGAGAAAGACTCATCCTGCGAGCTCATCTCATCGCCAAGCGCACCGGGAAGCAGGCGCACAACCGAGTCAATCACGGTAAGCGCAGGAAGCTCTCCGCCCGTCAGAACGTAATCTCCCATAGAAATAACGTCATCTGCCAGCTCATAGACACGCTCATCCATGCCCTCATAACGGCCGCAAACAAACAGAATGCGCTCTTTTTGAGCAAACTCTTGAGCAATAGCCTGAGAATACGGTCTACCAACTGGCGAGAAAAACACCACGTGGGGCTTAGGTTCCGCTTGATCAGAAATCTCACGAACTGCCTCAAAGATGGGAGCAGGCTTCATAAGCATGCCTTGTCCACCACCAAAAGGAGCATCATCTACCGTACGATGCCTATCATGCGTCCAGTCACGCAAGTCATGCGCATAGAACTCAAAAATATTTGCCTTCTGGGCTCTGCCCATAATAGAAGCATTTAAATAGGGCGAGAAGACCTCAGGAAATACTGAGAGCGTTTCTAGACGCATGCTACTCACCTAACCTAAGAAGGCCCTGAGGAATTGAGACGGTAATGAAGCCCTCGGCTGGGGCCTCTTTGATAAATTCATCCACGGCAGGCATCAGCACCTGTCCAAAAGGCCCCTCAATGACCCACACATTTTGTGTAGGTCCAACAAGAACCTCTGTAATTTCACCCAGAGAACCATGTTCTGTATCACGTACTTCTCTACCCACAAGTAGAGAAACATTTACCAGACCAAAGTTTTCTGGAAGACAATCTTCTTCTACCAGAAGCGTTTTACCAACAAGCTCTTCTGCATCAGAGATGGTAGTTACCTCTTCAAAAGTGACAAGACTACCTTCTCTATCATCTGACTCAACAGAGACAACTGAGAACTTTCTTGGTCCCTTAAGCGCAGGCGGAACAGGAACAACTGTCATGCCTTCAGCTATAAGAGAAGGAAGGCTGTGAACGGGAACCGTCACAACCTCCCCTCTTTTACCATGCGTTTTAACAATTTGAGCAATTGCTCGCCAGTGTTTACGCAAAATTAGCCTACAACCTCGACATCAACAGAGGTGCCAACACGCTGGCCAAGAGCACGAGCCAAAGTACGAATAGCCTTAATGGTTCTACCCTTACGGCCGATGACACGTCCAGCGTCTTCCTCAGAGCAAGAAACCTCAATTAAGGCTCCATCCTCGCGATCGGTGACGTCGAGTGCAACAGCATCTTCATTATCGACAAGACCACAAACGATGTACTCAACAAGGTCAGCTACCTTGTCAGAAGGCATCTCCTGAATGTCTTGATCGACAGCGTCTACCTCAGTGGGCTCTGTGAATTCAGACACGATTTACTCAGCCTCTGGAGCCTCGGACTCCTCAGCAGCTGCGGCAGCAGCCTCAGCAGCAGCCTCTGCAGCTGCAGCAGCCTTTGCCTGTGCCTTCTTGGAGAGCTTGGTCTTCTTCTCTGCAACTGGAGCACCAGTACGAGCGATCTCAATGAGGTGAGAAACTGCGCTTGTTGGCTGAGCGCCCTTTGCTACCCACTCATCAACCTTCTCGAGGTTGATATCAATCGTCTTAGGGCTAGTCAGTGGGTTATAACGACCGACTTCTTCAATGTAACGACCATCGCGAGGCATACGACCATCAGCGACAACTACGCGATAGTACGGACGCTTCTTGGCACCGTGACGGGCCAGACGAATCTTAACTGCCAATGAAAACTCCTCCATACGAGCGGTGCCTCGGATGTTAGATGGGCTGCACCGCAAAGCCACAAATCGGGTTACAAGTGTACAACAACGCGTTAACCTCGAAAAGTATAAATTTGCTCTCTTCAAAAAGTACTCGTAATTTATATATGAAACACTTGTTCTATTTACGCAAAAAGTATACACTAAATCTATGAAAACGTCAAAGAACATATCGGATAAAACCGCACGTAAATCGTGTGATTTTGAATGGCATGGTAAGGCTATTGGCCTTCTTGACCTAGATGCGTTCTTTGCATCCGTAGAACAACTTGATCATCCTGAGTGGCGTGGAAAACCAGTAATTGTAGGAGGTTCTCCTCAAAAACGAGGAGTTGTTTCAACCGCATCTTATGAAGCAAGAAAGTATGGCGTTCATTCTGCCATGCCTTCAGCTACTGCGGTAAGGCTTTGTCCTCATGCAATTTGGACTTCGGGACGTTATGACAGATACTCAGAAATGAGTGCTCTTGTTATGGGTTTTCTCAAAGATGAGACTCCCCTTGTTGAACAAGTTTCTATTGATGAGGCATTTTTTGACATTACTCCTGGAAGATTTTCTAAAGAAAATCCTTTAGAAATTTGTAAGCGCATACAAAAGAAAGTTGCAGCACTAGGTATTACCTGCTCCATTGGACTAGGAACAAATAAAACAATTGCCAAGATTGCTTCTGAACAAGAAAAGCCTCGAGGTCTTACTGCGGTCTTTCCTGGTACAGAGGGCCGCTTTCTAGCACCACTGCCCATTGAGGCAATGAGTGGCATTGGTCCTGCTATGGCAAAAACTCTTCATCAGCAAGGAATCAAAACGCTTGGAGAACTCTCAAGAGCAGATGCAACGTATCTCACTTCCCTTGTTGGCAATACTGCCTCAAAGATGATTTTGCGCGCACAAGGAAAAGAAATCTCAGAGGTTCATGAAGCTGCTCAACCTCGCGATGTTAAATCTGTTTCTAACGAGAGAACCTTTGAAACAGATTTGTTTGATAAACAAGAAATAGAAGAAGCCATCAGACACATCTCTGGTGTTGTAGGCAGACGTCTTCGCCGAAAACAGTTACAAGGATATACCGTAATGCTTAAGGTAAAAGCCTCTGCAACAGAGTCTCATACCGCTCAAAAAAGAATGTCTACTCCAACTGATGATGAGCATCTCTTTGCAGAGATTGCCGTAGGCCTTCTTTCAACCATTTGGAAAGAAGGACAGCCAGTAAGACTGCTTGGCGTTGGCATTAGCTCATTTACAGATGAAACACAAAGCAAGCCAGTTCAAACGTCTCTTTTTGATCAATTTGATGACACGTTTGATGAGGAAGCCTCTGGACCTACAACAAAAAAGAAACCTCGGAGTGACTTACGTCATCTCTCCGAGGTAACCGATAAACTCAAAGATAAATTTGGCGCCGATGCAGTGCAGTATGGTAGAGATCTACGCTTTGAACATCGCGTTTCTGACACCATGCCTACAGGCAAAAACGAGCAAATCTAGCACACCAGCACTACTCAGTAGGATCAGCAGATTCTGGAAGATTGTCTACTAGGTCATCCTCAGAAAGCTCAAAAGCTGGAGCCAAAGCATCCTCTGGAAGATCAGCGTAAGGAATCTCAGAAGTCATAGCTCCCTCAATATCCAGCTCTACACGAGGAGCATCTGCCCAAAGTCGCTCAAGACGATAGTAAGACCTTACCTCAGGCTGGAATACGTGAACTACAACTGAACCGTAATCAATCAGAATCCAATTAAGGCCGTCACGGCCCTCAGTAGAAATTGGACGAACGCCGCAATTTGCCTTGACCTTCTCGCGAACTTCATCAACAATAGCGTCAGCCAAACGAGCATTTCCGCCGGTGCAAATAACAAAGTAATCGCAAACATCACTGAGACCAGTGAGGTCAAGCACAAGAATATCTTCAGCTTTCTTTTGATCTGCAGCAATTGCAGCAGTCTTTGCAAGCTCAAGTGAAGTTACAGCCATGAATTTCTCCGTTTTCTCATGTAGCCAGGCTACTTAGATGTCTTCTCAATCATCTCATTGTATAGGGCAATTGAGTTTGGATACAAATAACTTCTAGTAGAAATTACATACATCATAACGCCACAAAACGCCGTCTCATAAAGCTCATCAAGAGAACCGCCGCGTAAATATACCTCGCGCGCCTCTTCAACTGACCTGAAACTTGGACGCAAAGGTTCAATAAGATCAGCTACATACAAGATTTTGTCTAGTTTGCTCATTTGACGGTCGCCCGCAGTGTGCTTTTGAATCGCACTGAGAATCTGCTCAGAGAGCCAAGGGTAGATGGCTGGTAGGGTTTTTGCGGCGAGAGGACCGTGCAAGAGTCCTACGATTTTCTGATAAGGAGCTGCTGTCTGGATACGAAAGCGCTCTGCTAGTTCAATGGTTTCTGCATCAGGAAGGAGTTTCTCCCAATCATGCAAAATACCTGCCACACGAGCGCTAAACATATCTGCTCCATAGGCCTGCGCGAGGGTTTCTGCACAATGTCCAACAGAAATAGAGTGCGCAAATCGCTTAGGGTTCTTGTGGTACATATGACTCTTAAGATCAGATTCAAGCTGATCAATGAGCGCCTGTTGTTCTGCGGTGTAAACAATATCTTTTGCTATAAGTGTTCTTTCCATTATGTCCTACAAAGTTTTGAATCAAGCCACATATGTATCTGTATGACACTGCCTTGCTGCTAGCGTATAAATCTCTGAGCAGCAGGTTTCTTGAGCCTTAACTACTTAATTGAGCGGTGTTGTATCAGCGCCGTAAAGGCCATGCTTATGAATATAGCCTGTAACTGAATCGGGAGTCAGATATCTAAGGCTCTGACCTTTTTGAACTCTACTGCGCAAATAGCTTGATGAGATTGCTAGTGCAGGAACCTCAAGATAAGTTACCTTGAAGTCATACGGTGAATCCACAATAACCTTTTGAGCACGACTTAATTCATAACCAGGACGTGTTGCAGCAACAAAGTGAGCAAGTTCTGCGACCGTCTGCGCATCTTTCCACGTAACAATATCAGCAATTGCGTCGGCACCGGTAATAAAGAAAAACTCAACGTTAGACGGATATACCTTGCGCAATCTTCTAAGCGTATCAGCGGTATACGTAATACCCTCGTAGTCCACCTCAAAACGAGAAGCAACAAAATGAGGATTATCTGAGGTTGCCAAAAGCGTCATTGAGTAACGGTCTTCTCCCCTGGTAACTCCTTTATTTTGTTTGAACGCGGGGCGACCAGCAGGCATAAAGACAACCACATCAAGATCAAGGTCATCATATGCCTGCTCAGCGGCTACCAAGTGACCGTTATGAATGGGGTCAAAGGTTCCACCCATGATCCCCAGACGATAGGTGCGGTTTTTATCCTGTCCCAAACGAGGCAGGCCAGGGTGCATGTTATTTAAGACGTCGGCTGCCATACTCTACTCAGTTTCTGAAGAAGCCTCAGCTACATGAGACGGATCAGATGGAGCCTCTTCAAACTCAACATCTTCGAATTGCTGGTCTGAGGCGTCCTCATCAGGAATCTCTATACCATCTGTATTTGGTTTATTTGGATCCTCATAGGTAAAGGTGAGCTCAAGAATGCGAATCTCATCGCCGTCAACTGCACCAGCCTTTGCCAGCTGTACTTCAAGACCCATACGATCAAGACGACGCTGTAGATATGCCACAGCCTCATCATTGTCCCAATCGGTCTGAATAACCATACGCTCAATCTGACCACCGGAGACACGCCACGCATGACGCTCTTCTCGCTCAATACGAAGCTTGTTATCACGACGAAGTCGCTGATGCTCCCAAGCCTCACTGCGGTCAACCGTTGGCGTAGTAATGGCAATTTCTTTGCGGAGCTCTGCCACTTCTGCAGCACAGGTAGTAACAAAATCATCAAGATTTAAACCAGTTACCGTAGAGATAGCAAAGAAAGTCCTGCCATCCGCCTCAGCGGCTTTTCTGAGAGCCTCAATAGCATCTTCTGTACCAGGCATATCGCATTTGTTTGCAACCACAATCTGAGGACGATCAGCGAGCTTTGAAGCGTACGCTTTAAGCTCCTCGTTAATAGCGTGGTAGTCCTCTACAGGATCTCTACCTTCATAGCCACCAGTAACGTCAACCATGTGGACAATAAGCGCTGTGCGCTCAATATGACGAAGGAATTGATGACCAAGGCCCTTACCCTCAGAGGCACCCTCGATAAGACCAGGAACGTCTGCACAGACAAATGACTGTCCGTTTTGTGCACGGACGACGCCAAGATTTGGAACAAGGGTGGTAAAAGGATAGTCAGCAATCTTTGGACGAGCGGCACTGATACGTGCAATAAGAGAGCTCTTACCAACAGAAGGCATGCCCACCAAGGCCACATCTGCCATGAGCTTCATCTCAAGCTCAATCCAGTGCTCTTGGGCTGGCTCGCCCTTCTCGGCAAATGCTGGTGCACGCCTCACTGAGGTGACAAAGTGAATGTTACCGCGGCCACCATTGCCACCAGGAGCAACAACTACCTGCTCACCTGGAGAAGTTAGATCGGCAATCTCGTAGAGTGGCTCTTGCGTTTCTGGATCAAGCTCGCGCACAACGGTTCCCAGGGGCACCTTGAGCAGCAAATCCTGTCCATCAGAACCATGACGGCGAGCACCCTTACCGTGAGTGCCGCGCTCTGCTTTAAAGTGATGTTTATAGCGGTAATCAATCAGGGACGAGAGCTGCGGATCTGCAACAATGACAACATTGCCGCCGTGACCACCATCGCCACCATCAGGGCCGCCTTTAGGTACATATGCTTCTCGACGGAACGACATGCAACCTGCGCCGCCGTCTCCGCCTTTGACGTTGATATGACAAAGATCAGTGAAAGTTTCCACGTGTCCTCCTTCTAATACCTTAATGTTACGGCATTTACCAGCGAAGCACAGTGAAAACACGAGAAGTTCTTATGCAAACACGAGGATAACAACAATTACCGCAACGCCAAGAATCATCAAAGCAAAGTCTGATGGAGCCAAAGGATAGCGTTTAAATGCAGATGAAGCGTTCCTTAGATAAAAACCTCGCTGCTCAGCCGCAAGTGCTGAAGCATCAGCTTTTTTAACTGAGCTTACCAGCAGAGGAACAATCAAGGGCATGGTGAGCTGGAGCTTCTTAAGTGGATTTTTGGTATCAAACTCAACACCACGAGCCATCTGAGCCTCCATAATGTGATTCATCTCGGAAGCAAAGACAGGCACAAAGCGCAAAACCGTTGCAATGGTGAATGCATAAGGATAAGGAACATGCGCAACTTCTACCAGCGCATTCATGAGGTCTTCTACACGCATAAGCGAAAGCATAGAAAGTAGCGGCAGTGCCAGCGCAATTGTTTTTAGGGCGACGTTAAAGCCGCGCTCCAAACCACCTACCGTGATGAATAAAAAGAGCGTTTGACCAGCAGGGGCAACAAGTGTCTGTACAACGCACAAGATAAGACCTAAGACAGCAAAGCCAAATACCAGCTTAAAAGTCTTCTGAGCGTTCTGCGAGATAACTCCCACAAGAATGGTGAGCGCGAGCACCGCAAGTACCTCAATCGTTCCCTGTGCGGCAAAGGCGGCCACAAAGAGCTCAAGCGCAAACACAAGCTTGGCCACAGGATTTGCCTTATGAAGGAAGCTTGTTCCTTCGGTGTAATCAATAACACTACCCACGAGGAGCCTCCTTACCATTAAGCGTGGCTGCAATACGAGCAATCTCAAACTGATGCTGCAATGCCCCAAGCACCTCTGAAGCACTGCTAAGTCCTGCAAAGGAAGGATCCACATGCTCCCCTACAAGCTTTGACAGCTGAATCATCTGAGGAGCCTCAACATACGCTTCTTTCAAAACCTCATCTGTCGAGAAGATCTGTGTAACTTCCCCATCATCTAACACGCTGCCATGCGCCATAACGACAATTCTTGTGGCAAAGTCCAGCACAACCTCCATGTCATGACAGACCATAAGAACTGCACAGCCCTTCTCGCACAGTGATTTGACCATATTCATGACCTGCATACACTCTTTGTAATCCAGACCCGAAGTTGGCTCATCAAGCACAAGAATATCTGGCTCGCAGGCAACCACAGAAGCAAGTGCTACCATCTGACGCTGACCGCGAGAAAGCATAAACGGCGACGCATCTGCATCAAGCCCCATGCGATCAATTACTTCAAGCGCTTTCTTGCGCGCATCCTCTGCAGACGCACCCTTGAGCTCAAGACCAAACGCAATCTCCTCAAGGACGCTCTCTTTGCAAATCTGGTAATCGGGATTTTGGAACAGTGTAGAGACGTGCTGAGCAATCTTCGACGTCTTCCAATCCTTGCATGAAGAACCCTTAATATGAATGTCTCCCGATCGAGGACGCAACAGGCCATTTACCAGCTTAGTTAAAGTTGTTTTACCTGCGCCGTTTTGACCGACAAGCGCCACAAGCTCGCCAGGGTGCAAGCTGAGGGAGACGCGCTCAACGCCATCAGTACTAGCCTGATATTTGAAGGTGGCGTCGATAACGTCAAGAACAGACTGAGTGCTTGGCTGGTCAGCGTCTTGAAGAACACCAATTCTGCCAAATGGCCCGCTCGATTCAGCAATCACAGGGCCATCTATTTTTGGAAGATACGTCTCCCCTGCTAACTCAACGTCATTAGTAGCTAATGGTTCAGAGTCCTCTGTAAGGGAAATGCTGCGATGCTGGAGAGCGCCTACACAGCACGCAAGCTGCTTGGCGGCTGACTGAACTGATAGCGCAGTTTCATCGCAGACAGCTCTGTCCGCCTCAGATAATAAGTGAGCATACTCAGACTGATGAGAGAGCTCATGGACGCCTTTTGAGACGCGCACGCAACGAGGAACATCAACGCCAACCTCTTGCAGTAAATCTACCTGAGAAAACACTTCCTCACCGCTACCGTATGCACAAATGGAACCCTTGTCCATAACGGCAATCTTTGAGCAATACTTAGCGAGAAGACCCACTTTTTGCTCAATTACCACAACCGTAATGCCTTTGGTTTTGTTGAGCTCTAAAAGGGTCTGGAAGATTAACTCGGACGACGTTGGATCTAAGGCTGCTGTTGGCTCATCAAGCACCATAACTTGTGGCTGAAGCGCCAAAAGTGCTGCTATAGCAACCTTTTGCTTCTGTCCACCAGAAAGAGAAGCAATCTCTCTAAAGCGAAGGTTGGCAATACCAACTGTCTCTAGAGCATAGGTAATGCGCTCTGGAATCTCTGCATGAGGAACTGCAAAGTTCTCAAGGCCAAAGAGAAGCTCATCCTCAACAATTGAAGCAACCATCTGCGCGTTGATATCCTGGGTGACAGAACCCACAATTTTAGAGATATCAGTCAGCGCAACTGTGCAGGTATCCATTCCAGCAACAAGAATCTTTCCAAAGAAACTTCCTCTGAAGTGATGAGGAATAGCGCCAGAAAGCGCAAGAGCAAGCGTGGACTTGCCTGCGCCAGAAGGACCAACAATACCTACAAAGTCACCCTCCTGAACGCTCAGTGACAGCTCATTCAGAGCATGCGCTGAGCTATCAGGATAGCTATATGACACAGATTGAACTTCAATAATAGACACAGTGTTCTCCAGGAAATATGTGCGTATCTAAGAACTTATCGACCCAAAACCTTCTTAAGAGGAGCCGCAAGAACCTGAACAACAATAGCATTAAAGAATGCGGTTCCCACGATGACAGGAAGCATTACGTAGAAAAGCTCAATAGTTGCACCCTTTGCTGGAATAGCAATGGCAGCAAAGATCAAGCCAGAAATAAGAGTGGTTACAAAAGAACCAATTGCAGGCATTACTGGCTTATCTGCAAGAGCAGACTTTGTAAAGGCAAACATAACAAGTGAAGCTGCGCCCTCTGCAACAAAATCAGCACCAGGGACAGAGGTGGTCAGCTGAATAACGGTAGCTGCGATAAGACCAATGACCAGGCTCTGAATAGCGTTTGGCTTAAGCAAAAGAATAGCCAGGCAGAACGAAGAAATAATAAACTCTGGACCAATTCCAATAGCACTAATTGCCTTACCAACGGTCAGGTTAAGAATAAAACCAGCAGCAATAAGAACGGCAACAAGGACTAGAGAAGTAACGTCCAATACTCCTGCATTTTTTGAAACAGCAACAACACGTGGTGCCTGCTCAGCAGATCCTGTCTCTGTGTCTGCGGCGTTGACCTGATTGAGATTTTCTGTAGACATACAAACTCCTTTAACGCAAAACAAAATGAACAAACAAAACTTTCAACTAAACGGGTTTCTCGCCATCCGGATTTAGCAAGAAACGTACGCACAAAAAAAGCTCTCGGTCACCCGAGAGCCTCTAAATGCGTATGCAGAAGCAACTCATCGCTGACCGGAGAAAGACAAGTTGTTCCACCACCACTGCTGAGTGCATGTAGCGCGCATGATATGTCCTCCTCCCAAAAGCGTAAATTGCAATGTAAGAAGAATACCATTACTTTGCCAGATTGTGTCAAGAAATACATTAAGAAACAAATTAGAAACTGTGAACGGTACGCGTAAGATACCGCGAGAAACAAAAAGGGGTCCCGAAGGACCCCTTGAATGAATTGCGAATGTTCAAGAAAACTTATGCCTCAGCAGCAACGACGTTAACGACGTGCTTAGCACCCTTCTTGAACTCAACAACGCCATCGCAAAGTGCAAAGAGAGTGTCGTCCTTGCCGCGACCAACGTTTACGCCAGGAGTGATGTGCGTACCACGCTGACGGATGATAATCTGGCCAGCCTTGATTGCCTGACCACCGTAAATCTTAACGCCAAGGCGCTGTGCTTGTGAGTCACGACCGTTGCGGGAAGAGCCGAGACCTTTCTTGTGTGCCATAAATGCTACCTGCCTATCTCAATATCAGAAGTGACCAATTACTCTGCAGACTCGTCGGATGCCTTAGCAGCAGCCTTACGAGCGGTAGGGAGCGCGGTAACCTTCAGCTTAGTAAGGTTCTGACGGTGACCATTGGCGCGGTGATAGCGCTTACGCTTGTGGAACTTGAAGACGAGGACCTTCTTGTCCTTGTACTGCTCAAGAACCTCACAGGTAACCTTCTTAGAGGAAAGAGTGGCAGCGTCAGCAACAACCTTCTTGCCGTCGTTAAGCATAAGAACATCAAGCTTTACCTTATCGCCAGGCTGCGCATCAAGCTTCTCGACGCTGATTACGTCGCCCTTGGCAACCTTATACTGCTTGCCACCAGTTGCTACGATTGCGTACATGTGTGTAACCCTTCATTGCTGATTCTTGCAACGATTAATACTATCTTTGTATCTCTGAAGATCCGAGCAAAGATCTTCGCCGCCGTGACCTGTGGCATCCGCGGGAAACTGTCGGTGTCCCATGTCCCTCGGCGAGAAACACAACTCGAAATAGTCTACTGCATATTTCAGAAAATTCCAAGACAAAACTACATGTTATAGAGGCTTCACAAGGAGTCCATTTTCTGAAACGTGTGCCTGTGAGACTCGGCACACCTTCAACGAGTCAATGCCTTGTAGGCCATCCACTCCAGCTTGAGCTGCAATTCTTTGAGCCTCATAAATCAAAACTGCAGGTCTAAGCGCTGCTCTTGGATCTTGGAGTGTATCAAGCTCAAATGAAATGCACGTTTCAGATGAGCTCTCAGAAATCTTATAGCCCGCAAATGTTGTCTCTAAATTGACCACTTTTTGCTTGTCTCCGCGCATGTATGTCAGCTCTTTTTTGGCGAGAAGATCCTCAAACCCCCAACGCAGCGCATCTGACCTAAGACCTTCTCCTAAAATGTCACATCTCCAATGAGCGGCATTCAACCATGCTTCAAGCGCAGGCAGCGACCGATCAACGTAGCTGGCAGCAAACGGAGCAAGCGCGGGAGGCGTAGCCGACAACAACCTATCTAACGCTTCATCCGGGTCCACGTATTTTGTGAGCTTCAAGTCAAAGTACTCCGCCTCAGACGAAGCGCCAACGGGAAGCGCCTGAGAGAACTGAACGCCCATGCGCTTTGCAAAGCCATTACCCACCCTAAACGGTAACTGAGCTCGGCGAACACAGCGCTCAATGGTACCAATAAGCTCAAGGTGTCCTAAAAACGCAAGGCGGTCATCTTTCTTGTAAGCCACGCGAAGCCTAAAAATCTCTGCTCCACGTTCCGTCATAATCTCTGGCTGAATCTGCGGTCTACCAGCGCGCCAATCTTTCTTCGCCGGTTCAACCACCCCAGGAGCTACGCTCTCTATCTGCACATCCGTCATGAGCGCACCCCCATCAACACGTTGTCAACCTTTAAGGTCTGGCATACCGCACATCCCGTACAAGAGGTAAACGTGCAGTCAGGTGTGGTGACCTCGTCCATCGCTTTACGATATTCTCGCTGTAGATAGCCCTTGGAAACGCCAGGAGACGTATGATCCCACGGAAGTTTTGCCTGGATATCAAAGGTTTCTGTTGCAATATCAGAGAGCGAGAAACCCAGACTTTCTGCTGCCGCATTCCAAGCATCAAGATTAAACTCGCTGGTCCATGCATCAAACTTACAGCCATTTTTCCAAGCCCGGTAAATCAAATCAAAACCGTCGCGGCCCATCTTTGAAAGCGCACCTTCTACCAGGGACGTTCCAGAATCGTGGTAGGCAATCTTGAGTCCCCTATCGTGATTTGACGACAAGAGTAACTGCTGTCTACGCTGGGCTTCCTCACGAGAAATCTGGCCTACCCACTGGAATGGCGTGTAGGACTTGGGTACAAATACGGCAACGGAGACAGAAACCGTAACGCCCTTGCCGCCAATTTCTCGACCGATATCTAAAATACGCTTTGCAACTGCGGGAATGGCTTGAATGTCTTCATCGGTTTCTGTTGGAAGGCCCATCATAAAGTAGAGCTTCATGCGGCGCCAGCCGTTTTCAAACGCATTTCTAGCTGCGGACTCAAGATCATCCTCGGAAACATTTTTGTTGATGACGTCACGCATGCGCTGAGAGCCTGCTTCTGGTGCAAACGTCAGTCCGCCGCGCCTTGAGGTAGAAACAGCGTCTGCCATCTCCGCGCCAAACGCGTCCATACGCTGGGAAGGAATGGAGATTCGCACGCCGCGTTTACGCAAATCAGAGTTCATACGACGTAGAATATAGCCGCACTGAGAGTGATCCGTTGTAGAGAGTGACGTGAGCGAGACCTCATCGTAACCGCTCTTCAAAAGGCCTTCCTCGCCTGCTTGGACAATCTGCTGAGCTGGGCGCTCGCGAACAGGACGATACGTCATTCCGGCCTGACAGAACCTACAGCCGCGAGCACAGCCGCGCTGAATCTCTAGAGCCAGCCTGTCCTGAACAATCTCGGTATACGGAACAATGCGCTGCGCAACAGGGTCTGTTACTGAAAGATCTGGCAGACAACGCTTATAAACCACGCTTGGTGCGCTACTTCCCTCTTTAGGAACCGCATATCCCCAGCGTGTTGAGGTATTATCGTGCACAATCTGATAAAGCGACGGTACGTAGACACCTTGGATCTCAGACAACCTCTGCAAAATCTCTTGGCGAGAAACTCCTTCAAGCTTGGAAGTTCTCACGCACTCGCACATCTCTACCAGCGCTTCTTCGCCATCACCTAAAAGAATTGCATCAAAGAGCGGGACTACAGGCTCTGAGTTCCAAACAGAAGGACCGCCACCAAAAATAAGTGGGTCCTCTTCATCACGTTCTTCAGCGAGCAATGGAATGCCTGCTAAATCAAGCGTTTCTATAATATTGGTTGCAATCATTTCATGCGCAAGGGTGAAGCCCACCACGTCAAAAGATGCTAAAGGTGCAGCACCCTCCAACGAAAGCAGAGGAACATTGCGCTTGCGCATCAAAGCTGCCATATCGACCCAAGGCAGATAGGCGCGCTCACAAGAAACATGAGGCGCCTTATTCAAAGCGTTATAGAGAATGGCAATGCCCAAATTAGGCTGACCTACCTCGTACACGTCAGCGTAAACCATACAAACGTGAAAAGGACCTTCTTGCTCCTCTACTGCTCCCCACTCGTGATTTAAGTATCTTGAGGGTTTCTCGACATGCGGAAGCATGGGCTCAATGAGACGGAAGAGATTTTCTCGTTTAACACGCACGATAGTCTACTTTCTATCTTTTGGCGAGGGACTGTGTGGTTGCTATCTCTACGGTATTTGATTGTGAATTTGTATCTGCTGTTGCGCTTGCATCTGTAGAAGCATTCGAAGCGCCGGTTTTGGTAGAAGAATCAGCTGCTACCCCGTCGCGTTTCTCGGCAATTTTGCGAGCATACGCGTGAATGACGCGAGCAGTAGTGTGAGTACCTGCGTACCCCATGCCAGCCTTAAGCGCCCAGCCAAACCCTGGAACTGCGCCTGCGACCGTGCGTGCAACCGTACGGTATCCAAAGCCCGCGCCCACAACGCCGAGAAGTTCGGCGATGGTTTCAACATTCATATTGATGTTATAGGCGGCGGTAATATCAAGCGCCAGTCTGATCTGGCGCGCTGTCATCAGCGGCATATCAGAGCCAGGAACCAATGCTACAGCTCCAATAGCTGCATTTTCTTTAGCGCAAGCAGCGGTTATCTGTTTGACCACTTGAGTTCTACAAAGAGGATACGCTGCCGCAAAAGAGACTGATTTTTCTGTTGCAGTTGCAATCCATGAAGAGAGTCGATCAAAGAGCACTTCTTCAGTGGTGCCCGCAACAATGCTAATAAGCCCCGTGTTGTAGAGCGTATCAGCAATTTGTTGCGCTTCAACTGCAGACTCTACAACCACCGCACAAGGAATTGAATGACTTACCAACATGGTAAGGGCGTCCTCGTACTGTGATGTTGGCGTAGGAATAATCACCGCAATATCAGGAATAGCAGCATTCTTTCCCGTGCGACCAATGCCTCCAGAAACAAACGAAACACCGTCGGCAAGTTTAGAGACGCGCACCGTTGCATCTGTTCTCTCTGGCATAAAATACGAATGTACAGCCAGGATTACCTCTTCAGAAGCAAGGGAATCAACGTAGATATGCGTATAAGTTGGCTCTAGAGATGAAAGCGACCCGCGGAATTCTTGTAATACAGAGGTGGCAAGTTTGCCCAAGCTGTTTCTTTTTGCCATGGCTTATGCCGCCTTTGTTCTATGTCTGTAAACAGACTGGACGATTCCTACAGAAACGAGCTGAGCAATCATCGATGTTGATCCAAAGCTGATAAAAGGCAATGGAATACCAGTAATAGGCATGATACCAATACACATGCCAACATTCTGCAAAACCTGGAACGACCACATGGCCGCACAACCAACAAGTACCAGTTTAGAGAAGGTATTCTCGGTCTTCATGGCAAACAGAATGGTTGCAAAAATCATCCATGCAAAAAGTGAAAGCATAACGAATGCACCAAGGAAGCCAAACTCTTCCGAGAAGAGTGCAAAAACAAAGTCTGTGTGTGCCTCTGGTAAGAATCGTCCACTTGCCTGCGTAGCGTTACCTGGTCCTTTTCCAATAAAGCCACCAGAACCTACGGCAATCTTTGCCTGTTGCAGGTTATAGCCGTCTCCCGACGGATCAACAGAAGGATCCAAGAAGACGGTAAGACGCTTCATCTGGTACTCCTTAAGAATGTGAGGAATACCAGGAATCATAGAAGTCACAACAACAAGAGCAACAACAGCAATGAGCAAAAGAACGGTCACAAGAATCCAAGAACGTTTTGCACCAGAGCAAATGATGATGGTGGCTCCGATAACCAAAATAATCAGGCCAGTTCCCAGGTCAGGCAAAAGCATAATGGAGCCAAAGGGAACCATCAATGTTCCACAAAGCTTTACATAGTCTCTGAGCGTTTCTACCTTACCGTTATACTGAGCACACACCGAAGCCATAAGGAAGATTGTGACAATCTTTCCCAGCTCAGACGGCTGAAATCTAAAGCCAACAAGTGGGATATTAACCCAACCAGTCATACCCTTAACCGAAACGCCAAAGCCTGGAATCTTAGGCAAAATCATCAACACAACTACGCCGACAAGCAGTACATTTGTCATATTTGAAAGTGCTCTGTAGTCATAGCGCCACATAAGTGTGGCAAAAACAAGGCCCAAACCAATACCCAGAAGGTGCCTAGGAAAACTAGCTTCGGCAATGTTCATCGATGCGGTCCAGATAACCACAATACCGATGAGGACGAGAAGTGCCGCGGGAACAAGCTGTGCTAGATAGAGATTACTCAAGATATTCTTACCAGTAAGCTTCTCTTTCTTGGCAAGACCGCCTGAAGGAATACCTCCACGTCTCCTAAAAGGTGAGTTCATTCTCTGTTTTGTAACTGCAGATGAATCAAGTGCCATGGGTTTCTCGCCTCCTTACCTACCAACGTTGTCTGGCTGATTATAAATTGCGCCAAAGACGTCTCGAACAATATACATACCAGAGCTAGCACCAGCAGGTGCACAATCAAGGTTTGCAGCAATAACATACTGAGGCTTATCTGCAGGTGCATAGCCAACAAACCAACCAACGGGCTCGCCAATAGACTGCTGCTCAGCAGTACCCGTCTTACCACAAACAGTAACATCCAGATTAGTCCAGTGGATAGTCTGAGTAGCTGACTCCTCGTAGACAACGCCATACAGGCCGCGAGCAACAATGTCTCGGTGCTCGTCTTTTTCTTCTGGCGTCAGAATGACCTCGTTTTTATACTCAATAACAGAGCCATTGCCATTTCTGGCGTTAATACTCTTCAAAACATGTGGTTTATAAATTGGACCTCGATTTGCAATGCCACAATACGCATTTGCCATCTGAAGGCAGGTTACCAAAAGATCGCCCTGTCCAATTGCAAGGTTACAGTTGTCGCCACCCTGCCACTTACGAGCATCATCAGGTGAGCTAGTAAAGTAATTCCACTTCCACTCTGCATCAGGAACGCGGCCAGATGCCTCTTCTGGAAGGTCAATACCAGAAAGCGCACCAAGTCCAAAGGCACGGAATGTCTCTTGCATGCCCTCTGGATGATCGTTGTTATAGAAGAAGCCCTTACCAATCTCATAAAAAACAATATCGCAAGAGTTGGTAATACCGGTAATCAGATTAACGGTGCCGTGACCAGAAAGAAGCCAGCAGTGCATGCCGTACTGCTCGCCAAAACCAGTCCAGAAACCCGTGCAATACCAGCTGGAATTTCCGTCACAAATGCCGTATTTGAGTCCAGCAAAGGTAGTAAGTGCTTTGATGGTAGATCCAGATGGATACTGTCCAGCAATTGCACGATTCATCAGCGGATAGTTTGCCTCTTCAGAAGAAAGCATATCCCAGTCAGAACTGGAAATGCCTCCAACAAACATTGAAGGTGAATACGTTGGATAGCTTGCCATAGCAATAACTTCACCGTTGGTGCAATCAAGCGCCACCACACTTGCACTGCGACCTTGGAAGTCTTGTGATCTAACTGTATTGATAACACTGACAAGGGATGCTTCTGCTGCTTTTTGGATGTTTGCATCAATGGTCAAAACAACATCTGAGCCGCTCTGAGGAGCAATAGACGTTGAGTGAGATAAAACATTACCAGCAGCGTCAACATATACCGTTTGTTCACCACGAACACCCTGAAGAGCGGACTCGTACTGATACTCAACACCCGTTTGTCCCACGATATCGCCGTGGGCATACACAAAGCCGCCATCCGCAGTTTTACTGCTTTCAAGCTGCTCTTGTGTAACAGTTCCGGTGTAGCCAACAACATGAGCTGCAAGAGAACCGTTTGGATAGGCTCGCTGGGTGCGCTCCTCAATTGAAACGCCATCAAGCAAAGCGCCATGAGCGTAAATATAGGCAACTACGCGCCTAGAAACGTCTACAGAAACCGTGCGAAGCGCTTGAGCACCATCAGAGGTATCCATGATTTTTCTGCGCACCGCCAACATAGGCATACCCAAGAGGTTAGCAAGAATCTGCAGCTTAATGTAGTCTTCTGCAACGTCTGCTCGAGCTACTACCGTTGGACTTGGCCTGTTGGTAACAATCTCCACGCCATTTCTGTCCAAAATACGACCGCGAGGAGCTGCGGTAGTAACGGTGCGCGTACGGTTTCTCTCTGCTTGCTCGGTGTAGTCAGCTGACGATAAGAGCTGCATGGTCCAAAGCCTGCCAATAAGCACGGCAAACATGCCGCCAACAGCAATTGCAAATCCGATAAGTCTGGACGAGAGGGTCTTCTCGGCAGAGCCGTCAGAACCACCAGACGCCTTGGGAGCGCCGCCGCCAATATCAAAGGTAAACGGCGAGTCTTTTCTACCAAAGGTGAGGTAAACAATAATCAAACCAATTGCTGCAACAGCGCAACAAGCAAGGATAACAAGGGTGAAATTCATACTAACCCCTTATTTAAGGCGCTGTGGAGCTCGGTGAGATCCGCGGTAGAGCGAAGTTCCACCCAAAGATGAATGAGACCTTTGGGAATGAGAAAGTACATAGAAAACAGGAAGCGCTGCCAAAATGGTAAACAGCATGGTGGGGAAAGACTTAAACAGCAGCCCCTCAAAGAAGTTGCCACCAGAGCCAATCAAAGAATTAATGAGTTGATACATAAAGGTGACACCAAAAGTTTGAAGGGCAACAAAGCCCATAGAGGTACCAAAATTGCCAGAGATTCTGTCTCTTACCTCTTGGCCCATGAAATAAGAACTGACCACAAGCAGGAGTGCCATAAGGCCAATAGGATTAGCAGAAGTCAAATCATAGATAAGACCAGCAATAAAGCCGCATATCACGCCGGTTTTACCACCATATCTCAGCGCAATAGCTGCCGAGAAAATAAGTGCAAAATTGATAACTCCCCCACCAAAAGAAACCTGTGGTGTAAGCATAATCTGCAAAATGAAGCAAACAACAGCAAGAACGGCGATGCTGCGTGTGTTTTTATTTCTATCAGAAACCTGCATGCATCCCCCTTAATCTGTTCTTCCGCTGTTATGTTGTGTAGTACCCGTTGGAGCAGCAACTGTTGCATTCTGCTGAGTGTTTGTTGTGTTGTTTGTTGAACCGCTGCCAGTAGAACCGCTCGATGAAGACGTAGAAGATCCGTCTTTTGAGTCTTTATCCTTACCGTCTGAATTAGTTGCAGTTGGAGTGTTTTGCTTATCTGCCTCAGCAATATCATCTGCGGTAGCTTTTTGCTCCTCAGAAAGAGACGTGATAACCATTACCTCCTCGTTAGTGCTGACATTTCCATAAGGCTCAACAACAATGGTGTAATAGAGCGATCCTGGAGCTGCCTCAACGCTGGTAACCTTACCTAGAGGAAGACCCTTAGGGAATACGCCACCAAGACCGCTGGTAACAACTGTATCGCCTACGGCAACCTTCTGGTTGGTGTTGATGAGGTTAAGAGTAATCTGTCTTGACGCAGAACCCATAAGCATGCCTTGAGCTCGACTACTTTGAACCATAGCAGCCACGCCGCTCTTCTCGTCAGTGATAAGACGAACGGTAGAGGTTGTAGGACTACACTCAATAATCTGGCCGATAACGCCACCGCTATCAACAACAGGCATGCCAACAGCCAGCCCAGACGAAGTTCCCTTGTCGATCACGATGGTGTTATTGAACGAGTCAGTAGAACCAGAGATAACACGAGCGCCTGTGGACTGCAGGTTATAGGTATTTTTGAGGTCGAGAAGACCCTGCAGACGCTGCGTGGACTGATTTGTCTCTTCTAGCTCTGCATTTCTTGAACGCAGTTGCTCGTTTTCTGCCTTGAGATCAGAAAGCGTTTGCTGGTCTGCTGTTAAGTTACTAAAAATGTTACCAATGCCCTGGAAAGGCATGGCAATAGCTGAACCCGCCATTCTAAAAGGCATGGTAATAGTAGAGAACCCACCTCGAACCATCTCGAGCGGTCCTTCTGTACCCATACGAGCGCTGACCGTCAATAACACAATTGAAAGCAGCGAAAGAATAATAAAACTACGGCCGCCCGTATGCTTATTATTGTTAGATCCAAGGCCTGTTGAAGCACCCTGGATCTGATGAGACAATGGCATATTTATTGGCCTGCACTCTGAACAAATCCACCGGACAATGCGTTAGCCTCAAGAACCTTTGCGCAACCGGTAACAACATTTTCTAGCGCGGTTGGGCTTACGTTAACGGGAACGCCAGTCTCTTCACGAAGTCTTTGATCAAGACCACGAAGCATTCCGCCGCCACCGGTAAGCAAAATACCGTAGTACATAAGGTCGGAGGCAAGATCTGGTGGAGTCACATCAAGCGCATCTTTGACAGCCTTGGTGACCTCGTCAAGAGGACGATCAAGGGCACGACGAATCTCTTCTGACTCAATACGAACAGTCTTTGGAAGACCACTCATGACGTCACGACCGTTTACCTCAACGTCAAGCTCTTCTGCAAGAGGAGCTGCTGAGCCAACCTTAATCTTGATATCTTCTGCGGTACGCTCACCAATAGAGAGGTTGTAAGCATCACGAACATGCTCAAGAATAGTTTGATCAAACTCGTCACCTGCAGTTCTGATGGACTGCGAGACAACAATACCGCCCATGGAGATAACGGCAACCTCGGTAGTGCCGCCACCAATGTCTACAACCATAGAACCTGTAGGATCCTCAATTGGAAGGTCTGCACCAATAGCTGCAGCCATGGGCTCTTCAATCAAGAATGCCTGGCGAGCGCCTGCCTGAATAGTTGCTTCAAAAACAGCGCGTTTCTCGACAGATGTAACACCAGAAGGAACGCAAACAACTACGCGTGGACGTGGTGACCAAGGATATTTGCGCTCACGTGCCTTCTCGATGAAGTAACGAAGCATAACCTCAGTAACATCAAAGTCTGCAATGACGCCGTCTTTAAGAGGGCGCTCAGCAATGATGGAGCCAGGAGTACGGCCAATCATGCGCTTTGCATCAGCGCCAACAGCCAGAACGCGGCTCTCGCTTTTATCGATTGCAACAACCGATGGCTCATTGATGACAATACCCTGACCACGAACTGCAACAAGGGTGTTTGCAGTTCCCAGATCGATGGCTAGGTCTCCGCCATATTCTCCGAAGAGCGAATCGAAGATAGACATGATATCCAATCAAACGTGCTACGCGTGTGCGTAATTATCCTGCAGAAAGAACGGTTAAAACAGTTTAGTACTAGTTACCAGACTTTGAAGAGCTGGAGGAACTATTAGAGGAATTTGAGGAGTTAGATCCATTAGTTCCAGAGGTAGTTCCCGAATTAGAGCCGTTAGTACCAGAAGTTGTGCCGGAGTTCTGGTTATTCTGGCTTACGTACGAAGTGGTAACGCTTGCAACCTTCCAACCAATACCATCACGGACAAGCTCAATGGTGTAGTCAACGTTGCCGCCATTAGAAAGACTGACAGAAGCATTAACTGTAGAGTGAGTCATGCTCTGGTCGACACCGTTGATGGTGACAGCGGAGCTTGCTGGCAGGCTGTTGGAAATCTGCTGAAGCGTTGTGCTAGAGACAGAGCTAGAAACATAGCGGCCAATATCGGTGCCCTGTGCCTTAGCGTTGAAAATATCCTGAACAACAGACTGCTGGGTTGGCCATCCATAGCCACGATAGTAAGCATAACCAGCGCCACCAACAGCTAAGATAAGCAAAATAAGAATAGTGATAAAGACCTTAAGGCCGGTATGGCGATGCTTACGCCTAATCTTCTTGTCCTTCTTATCCTGCTCAATAATCTCCTGCTCAGTAATCTGGAAGAAGCCAGTATCTTCTGCAGAAGGGATGAGCTCGCCGGACATACCTGTAGGATCCAGTGGATCATAGGCACCATAGCCAGCTGCCTGAAGGAAGGCATCAGTCTCAGATGGCTTGCCAGAAGTCATTGCAGTAATAGCCCTGCGAGCTGCATCAAAGGCAGACTGCTGCTGATTAGACAGAGCAAAGCTGCCGTCTGCAGTAGCGTGAGTGAAGGCATCAACTGCCTCAGACATGCGATTTGCTGCAACGTATGCAAGACCAAGATCTGCATAAATCTTATTGGAATTATCCAGAGGATTAGCAAAATCAAGAGCGGTACGATATGCCTCAACAGCATCAACAGGCCTGTTCAGACCCATGAAGCATGCGCCTAGGCTGCAAAGTGCTGATGAAGGATTAGGGTTCTTCTCGTCAACTGCAGCGTTTCTGTAAGCAATACCGGCGTTGCGAATATCACCGATCTTCTCGTATGCAGAACCAAGAGCAAGCTGTGCCTTATAAGGAGTTGCGTAAGAAGTGTCCTGGACAGCGTTAGTAAGGGCAGCAATAGCCTCCTGTACCCTACCAGCAGCCAGAAGTGCGCGACCCTGATTAGTAGAGAGAGCGCCAACCTTGCCGTAGGAAGCGTCAGCAAGAGCGGACTTGTAAGCAGAAGCTGCGGAATCAAACTGTCCAAGCTTCATATAAGCGTTTCCAAGAAGGTGGTCAATCTGACCGTTTACCTCGCCTGGCTCTTTAGCCACATCAAACTGACTGATAGCTACAAACCAGTCGCCCTGATCATATGCAGATTTACCTAACTCAAATGCCTGTTGATTCACAATATCCTCCAAGAGTCTGTGCGACTTGGCTTTAAGCGTTTTCAATTCTAATGGAATTGACGACATCGCCAACCTTTAACTGGGAAATGACATCCATTCCCTCGATAGTTGTGCCAAATACGGTGTACCCAGAATCCAAGCCATGCTGTGGACCAAGACAGAAATAGAACTGAGAACCTGCGGAGTTTGGATCTTGAGAACGAGCCATAGCAAGAGCACCGTCAACGTGGGAGTTGTTAGGATTTGTGGTGAACTCCTCTTTGATGCGATAACCAGGACCACCGGTACCAGGAATTCCGTCAGGACCAGGGTTTCCAAACACAACATCCTCAACACTCATCTCACGAGTGTTTGGGTCTCCGCCCTGAACTACAAAGCCAGGAACAAGACGGTGGAACTTGGTATCGTCATAGAAGCCAGACTCTGCAAGTTCGCAGAAGTTTGCCACATGAATAGGTGCGCCCTTACCATCAAGTTGAACCTTAATGATTCCCTTGTTGGTATCAAAGACGGCAACCTCAGTACCAGTAACCTGGCGCTCTGGTGTATACAATGGATCAAGTCCAAACATAATTCCTCCAAGCTTCTTTACATCTAAGAGAAGAAAACGCGAGAAACCCTTAGTAATAAAGAACATCTTTTCTAATCTAATTATTTTACCAGTATGATGAGATTTTTGAAATTAAAGCAGCTGAACGGTTGTTTTTTACTACTTTTGTGGCTTCCATTTCACGTAATTTTCATCAAAAAGTTTCTGGTATGAGCTGGAGCCGCTGGAGTCTCTGATGTTATCAACTGGCGCCAAGATGTTGTCTTTGTCCTGAGAAGGATTGTTAGAAGCAACTGAGCGCTTCCATCCCTCACTCAAAGCATCGGAGCGATTACGAAGCCAGTTACCCAGCTTGGTGAGATTTTCAATAGTCTGACGATAGTTTCCGTTGGAGTCATCAAGACTAGAAAGGTCAGAGATGACGTTACTAATATCCAGCGAAATCTGCTCTGCTTCCTGTTGAGCATCAGCGCGCTCCTGATCAGAGCCAGTAATAGCAAGCTGATCAAAGGTCTTCTCGTTATCATCAAGGCGCTTTGAGAGGTCTCCAAGCTTCTGATAATCACTATCAAGTGCGTCAAAAACAGCATCCGAACTTGTATTTTGCTGAGTTGCACTGGTGTCTTGACCCGTAAGGTGCGTAACAGGTGTGGTGGTAGGAGTAGATGAGACTGGCGCCTCAACCTTTGCTCGATTGTCGGTTGCCTGCGGGTCCCACGGGTGTGTGATGACAAAGATTGCAGCTACCACCAGCGAGGTAACAAGAAGTGCTGAGAGCAGAATAACGCGCGTACGCGGGATTCCCTCTGCTTCAGGGAGGTTCTCTTTTGAAGGCTCGGAAGGGATTGCAGACTCAAAGCGAGGAGCTGGCCTGCGACTTACCGAGGCAAACGCGCTGGTAGTGTCTGGGTCAGCGTTGTCGGCTGGCATATCTTGCAAAACAGTGGGATCTGCTGCGACAGAAGAGGATGCATCATACTCTGCGTCTACGAGCGGATCGGTCTTCTCGCCAGATGCTGGAGCGGCGTCAATCTCTGGAAGCTTGATGTTGCGTGTGGGCCTGATAGCTCGAGCTGGACGAGCAGCAGGCACTGCCTGTGGTAAAGGAAGGCCACACTTTGGGCAGCTTTCTGCGCCGGCAGCCACCAGGGCGCCACAATGAGGGCACCAATGAGCTTGAGTAACAGGAATCCTTTGGGTCAAACTTAGATCAATCTGACAATGAGGGCAGGTTAAAGCCCCTTCATCGACCTCAGATCCACAGTTTGGACAACGCATACACCCTCCACAACTCTTTGCTTGTGCTTCAGTTTAATCGTTTGTATCAGCAGAAGAGCTATAAGTTGACTTTCCTCCCATTAATCTCACAACCAGGTCAAAGAATCGATCCTTTGCATAGTTGTGAATGTAACGCTCGGAAATTCTGTTGAAGATGATAACGGAAATCACCAGACAAATTGCCAAGTATGGCAAGATGCGTGGGGTGAGCGGTGCAATACGGAAGAAGTCCTGCGCCACCGTACAACCGCCAACAACAATGGCAATGCATACAACAAGAAGTGCAATGCGAAGCTTGGTAAGCGGCAAAGAGATTCTTCTAAGCAGCGCGAAGCCAACTGTTGCAGTGGTGATAAGCGCCATCGTAGATACCTGAGACAGATTCAGCTTAAACAGATGACCTGCAGTCATAAGGAGTGCAAGCGTAATAGTTATCGCAATAGAAGCTGGCAGTGACTTGCGCAAAATGTTGACCAAGAAGTTGCCCTTTACGCGGTCATGATTTGGCTCAAGCGCCAACACAAACGATGGCAGGCCAACGGTTGCAAAAGACAAAAGTGACATCTGAACAGGAATAAAAGGATATGGTGGCGCAATAATGCAATAGAGTGCAAGCGCTGCAGTGTAAACCGTCTTAACAAGAATGAGCGCAGCAGAGCGCTGAAGGTTATTGATAGAGCGCCTACCCTCAGCAACAACTTCTGGCATGTGCGCAAAATCGTTGTCTGCCAGAACAATCTCTGCAACATTTCTAGCTGCTGCAGAACCTGAAGCAACAGAGATAGAGCAGTCCGACTGCCTCAGAGCCAGGATGTCGTTTACACCGTCGCCGGTCATGGCAACGGTGTGGCCCAGATTCTGGAGTGCAATAACAAGCTCACGCTTCTGCTCTGGCGTAACGCGACCAAATACGTGGTACTTCTTAACAGCTGCAGCAATATCTGCTTCTGTGTGCAGCGTAGTTGCATCTACCCAACCGTCGGCATGAGGAACTCCCGCGCGCTCAGCAATAGCAGAGACGGTACGAGGGTCGTCGCCCGAAATAACGCGCAAGTCAACGCCTTGCTCAAGGAAGTATGCAATGGTTTGTGGGGCGGTCTCTCTAATCTGGTCCCTGAGCACCACATAACCCAGGAGCTGCGGCGTTCCCTGCAATGCGTCGTTTTGGTCAAAGCCGTCAACGCGGCAGGCAACCAGTACGCGTTCAATGGATGCAAACGCATCGGAGCCTGCAATTACATCAGCCGCCTCAGGCCCAAGCACAAACTGAGCTGCACCGATAACAAATGCCTCTCCGTCCTCAGTCACACAGCCAGAGTACTTTCGCTTGGAAGAAAACGCCACAACGCGAGAAGGGCGTTCACTTTGAATCCCCTGCTTAGATGCGTACGCAAGGATTGCCGTAGCCGTATCGTTAGCGTCATCTTTGTTTGCGCCGACAACGTTTACAGCCGCTTGTAGAGCGCCTGCGGCCTCAGTAATTGGTGTAAACGAAGCATCCAAAACACGAGCAACTTCCATGTTTCCCGTGGTGATAGTGCCCGTCTTGTCCAAACAAAGGGTATCTACGCGTGCCAGCGTTTCGATGCAGTATTGCTGCTGAACCAAAACATTCTTCTGGCCAAGCCTAATAGTTGCAATAGCAAGAACCGAGCTGGTGAGAAGAACGAGTCCTTGAGGAATCATGCCAATAACAGCAGCAATCATCGAAAGAAGCGCTTCATTTAAATCGGCGTTACCAATGAAATAGGTACGAACAAAAAGACCAATACCCAGCGGAATCAATGCAATGGAACCTGCGCGAATAATCGACTTAATGGTGGTAAGAATCTCTGAATTGATCTCTTTTACAAACTTAGCTTCTGCGTTAATACGCGCAGCATAACCTTCCTGGCCTACACGGCATACCCTACCAACAAGACTGCCCCTCTCGACAAAACTACCAGAAAGAAGCTCGTCTCCCGTGGTCTTTTGCACGGGCTCCGCCTCACCAGTTAGAAGGCTTTCGTCAACGCTTACGTGCTCTGACACAAGAATACTGTCAGCAGGAATTTGATCGCCCGTCTTCAAGCGCACAAGATCATCGATGACAAGCTCGTCTGGTTTGATAAAGGTATCTTTTCCGTCACGAATTACACAAACACTCTGAGCTGTCATAAGAGACAGGCGGTCAACCATGCGTTTTGCACGAATCTCTTGCACAATACCAATGACCAAGTTTGCAAGAACTACGCTCATGAACAGTGCATTTCTGTACTGTCCCGTTACAACAACAAGCAGCGCCATCAAAACATTAACTATGTTAAAGAGCGTAAAGCTGTGCTCTGCAATAATCTGAGCAATAGATTTGGTTTTGACGTCTGTATTAGTATTGACTTTACCCGCAGATACTCTCTCTGCAACTTCTTTTGACGTCAGACCTTCATACGTTTCTTCAAAACGTTTGCTACTCTTGCCTTCAGTACCCTGCAATGACATATAAACAATCTCCAGTCAGTGATGGCCGGTTTTTTGCACGTGGTGACCCCGGTGGGTTTCGAACCCACGACCTTTTGCTCCGGAGGCAAACGCTCTAATCCACTGAGCTACGGAGTCATGGTGCATAAGTATACCCCAGCCTACTTACTGCCTTTTGTAACGGTTTGCGTAATTTTCTTCTGGTATTTTCCCATGCTAAAATGAATTCAACCAGCAAATGAGGAGTTCATGAATACTATTTCTGTTGACCTAACATCCGACTCATATCAAATTCATGTAGGGCATCACCTGCTTACGCAGGCTGGTAAGCTCATTCATTCCTGCACCTCAGGGTCAAAGATTCTTGTAGTCACTCATCCAGATTTGAACAAGCTCTTTGGCGCAGAACTTCTCGCCTCGTTAGAGTCAGCCGGCTATTCTGTCACAACTGCTACGGTTCCCACAGGTGAGCACGCAAAATCATTTGAGTCGTATCAAAAGCTGGTAAGCATCCTTGCAGAAAACCGTTTTACGCGAGAAGACATTGTCGTGGCGTTTGGCGGAGGTGTTATTGGCGATCTTGCGGGATTTGTTGCAGCTACCTACATGCGCGGCTGCGCACTCATCCACGTTCCCACCTCACTTTTGGCAATGATTGACTCCTCAATTGGTGGAAAAACTGCCATTGACCTACCGTTTGGAAAAAATCTGGTTGGAGCCTTCTATAACCCCAGGGCGGTTATTGTTGACCTTGAGCTGCTAAACTCAATTCCGACTCCCCTCTTGCAAGATAGCTGCGGAGAACTTATTAAATACGGTGTACTTTCCGGGCAGGATCTCTTCAATAAAATCTCTTTGGCGAGAAACCCCATGCAGGTCATCGACGTGACGCATAGGCAAGAACTCATTCAAGCGTGTATCGAAATAAAAAAATCAATCGTTGAAGCAGACTTCAAAGAAGCAGGGTCAAGAAAATTGCTCAATCTGGGCCATACACTTGGCCATGCTATTGAGACGCTCAGCAACTTTGAACTTGGACACGGCTCCTGTGTGGCTGCTGGAACTTCCATGTTGGCAAAAGCCTGTTCCAAGCTTGGTCTTTGTACTGTTGAAGACGCAGAGAACATCATTACACTTACGCAGTCATATAATCTTCCTACCAGCACTTCATTTACTGTGGAAGAACTTTACAGCGCAGCACTTCATGACAAGAAAAGCCACGCAGATTCAATTGATATGGCGCTTATCTATGGCATTGGTGATGTTCGCATTGAGCACAAATCATTTACAGAACTTAAACAGCTTATTGAGTTGGCAAATAAAGACTAACGTCCTTGACGCTCTAGCTCTTCTGCAAGCTTACGTACTGACTCGTTTAAGGCAGTCTTGTCTTCAGCTAGGATATCGTTTTTGTTGAAGATGCCGTTAGCAGTTCCTACATAGGCATAACCACCAGCAAATACTTCGGCAATAGTATCTGTTGTAACGCCACCAACCGCCATAAGCGGTAAGTTTCCTAAAGGTTCGCATACCTTTTTGGCGTATCCATAACTGACCTCATTTGCGGGAAATACTTTGACAATATCTGCACCAAGAGCAAATGCATGTGCAATCTCTGTTGGCGAAAACGCTCCCGGAACACTTAAAATCTCATGCTCTTTGCAGTAGTCAAACATCTCTTCAGAGAGCAGCGTTGGTGCTAAAACAAACGTAGCGCCAGCTTTATGAGCCGTCTGAAGATCTTCAAGAGTAAGCACGGTACCAGCGCCGATATTGATATCAGAACCATATTCACTGGACAGCTTCTGAATTAACGAGGCAGCTTCTGGAGTGTTCATGGTTACTTCAACGTTATGTACAGGAGAATCAACAAGAACCTCAACTACAGCTTTAACCTGATTGTACGTATAACCACGTAAAACCTGAGTTACGGCACTAAAAGGCTTATTCACTTGCTTCCTCCTTTAATCTTCAAACAATTTTAACCATATCCTTCTCTGACACTCAACTGCGGTATTCTTACATCAAGCAATTAGTTATGGAGCGTGTGAAAAATGGATGTTTCAATAACTCCTCATGATTTGTTTGGAACGGTAGAAGCCATCCCGTCAAAATCATGCGCTCATCGCGCGCTCATCTGCGCTTCATTTGCAAACGGCACCACCAACATTACCTGTCCTTACACATCAGAGGACATTCAAGTAACTGTTGATTGTCTTAAAGCTTTAGGCACCACTATCGCTAGAACTAAACAGGGATTTAGAGTTGTCCCTGTAAAAGAGCAAAACCGCCCTCAAAACGTGCAGCTTAACTGCAAAGAATCTGGCACCACGCTCAGGTTTTTACTCCCCCTTCTAGGCGTGCTAAACGTAAACGCCACAATTTCTGCAGAAGGAAGACTCTTTTCTCGACCCCTAGAGCCGCTTGTCTCAGAACTCTCTGCCCATGGTATGTCTTTTAGCTGGCAAGACGAGAAGATCCTTGAGGTTTCAGGCAAACTTATTGGCGGTTTATTTGAGCTACCAGGAGATATTTCATCTCAATTTATTTCTGGACTTTTGCTGTCATTACCTTTGTTAAACGTATCTTCAACACTACAGATTACAGGGTCCATCCAGTCAAAAGACTATCTGGCTATCACAGAGCACGTATTGAAAGACTTTGGCGTTACTACTGTATTTGATGCAAAGAATGCCACCTATACCATTGAACCTCAACACTACGTTTGTCCAGGCGTTTATTCAATCGAAGGAGATTGGTCAAACGCTGCACCATGGCTTGCTGCGGGAGCAATTGGACAAGGCGTAGAGGTCACAGGACTCTCCATGCAAAGTATCCAGGGAGACAGAGCTATCTTGGCCGCGTTATCGCTTGTGGGCGCACGTGTTTCTCGCCAGCAAAAGGGTGCAGCTTGTATGATGGATCACCTGCGGCCGTTTACCATTTCTGTCTCCGAGGTGTGTGATCTTGCCCCGGTACTTGCTGCATTAGCTGCGTTTATCCCTGGAACAAGTAGGCTTACCAATATTCAGCGCCTTCGTCTTAAAGAGTCCGACCGCGTTCAAAGTATCTGCAACGTACTTAAGGCATTTGGTGTGACCGTTGAACTCTCTGAAGATCAGACAGAACTTGGTATCACAGGAGGAAAACAGCCCATCAGCTGCATTGTGGACTCATGCAATGATCATCGCATGGTGATGATGGCAACTATTTTGGCTTCGTATGCAACAGGTCCTGTTGTCATCACCCATGCCGAGGCAATCAATAAGTCGTATCCGCTCTTCTTTGAGCACTTCAAGCAGCTTGGTGGCGTCTGTCACAGTATGGAGTCATAAATGATGACCTCAACTTTTGGGACAACAGTAAAAGTATCTATTTTTGGCGAGTCTCATGCTCCAAAAATCGGCTGCACCATTGAAGGTTTACCTGCTGGTTTTAGCATTGACTTAGCAGCTCTCAAGACATTCCTTCAAAGAAGATCTCCATCGCATCCGTGGGATACTCCGCGTAAAGAGACTGATGATCCACTGTTTGTCTCAGGAATTTCAGCAGAAGGCATTCTAGATGGCTCCCCGCTCACGGCGGAGCTACCTAACACAAACGTTCGTCCACAAGATTACGCAGCTACAAAGCTTGTCCCACGACCAGGACATGCCGATTTTGCTGCCTGGGCAAAATGGGGAGACTCGTACAAGCAAACGGGTGGAGGACATTTTTCCGCCCGCCTCACCGCCCCTCTCTGCATTGCGGGAGGAATAGCGCTCCAGATTTTGCGAGCTCAGGGCATAACTATTGCAGCTCACGTTCTCAAAATAAAGGACGTCAGCGATACTCCCCTTGAGCTCGTAAACAACTCACTTGAGGCCAGCAAGCTACTTGCTTACCAAATGGATCAGCTGCTCCAAGCTGATCCTCAAGCGCTTCCTTTCCTTGATGCTCAAGCTGGCGAGAAAACCAGTGCACTCCTTACGCAGCTGCGCTCAGAGAAAAATACTGTTGGCGGCATCATAGAATGTGCGGCAACGGGTGTTCCTGCAGGTATTGGGTGCCCTCATTTCCATGGGCTCGAAAATACCATCGCTGCTGCAGTCTTTGGTGTTCCCGCTGTTAAAGCCATAGAATTTGGCAGCGGCATGGATGTTGCCAATTTACTTGGCTCTGAGAATAATGATGCTTACGAAGTACGTAACGGCTCCGTTGTGCCAACCACCAATCATGCTGGAGGTATTCTGGGCGGCATTTCAACAGGTGCTCCCATCTGGTTTAGGTGCGCGTTAAAACCTATCTCGAGCATTGGGCTTCCTCAACATTCGGTTAATCTTCAGACTATGGAACCAGAGCAGCTTGTAGTTCAAGGCAGACATGATGTAAATGCAGTTTTACGCGCTGTACCCTGCGTTGAAAGCACTTTTGCACTAGCTCTTCTCGACACCTTATATTCCTGGCCCTCTGAGCAGAACGGATATCACAATGCCTAATCAGCTAGAAACGCTTCGCCAGGAAATCGATTCAATTGATGCGCAAATCTTTGACCTCTTTGAGCAGAGGATTGCGGTTGCCAAACAAATTGGTGCTTACAAAAAGGGGCAGGACCTCGCTGTTCTTGATTCCTCAAGAGAAAATGCCAAAAGAGACCAGGTTAAAGCAACTGTTTCTAATGAACTTGAACCGTATGCTTTAGAGTTGCTTGAGGTTTTGATGAACGCTGCAAAGGCAGTTCAGGAGACATCTCGTGAGTTCTAAAACTGTACAACAAGGTTCAAGTAACCTTACAGCCCCTCTTGCTCCTTACGGCCTTATTGGTGAGAAACTCTCTCATAGTTGGTCGGCAGCAATTCATGAAAAGTTGGGGTCATTTCCCTACCAGCTTCATGAGCTTTCTGCTTCTGAGCTAAAGGGTTTTCTCAAAGACCAACCTTGGCAGGGCTTGAACGTTACTATCCCTTACAAAAAGGATGCCTGCGCTCTTGCGGACTCAGCTTCTGAGGATGCACAAGCTATAGGAGCGGCAAATACCCTGGTAAAAGATGCAAATGGTTTTATAGCAGCAGACAACACCGATGTGTATGGCTTTGAGTATCTGGTAAAAAGCCTCAAGGTCAACTTGAGCCAAAAGAAAGTAATGGTCTTAGGAGCCTTTGGTGGTGCTGGTCAGGCAATTTGCTATGCGCTCAAAAAAGGCGGTGCATATGTTGTGGGAGTCTCCAGGAACCCTCACGAAAGTTCTTCATATGTAGACTGCGCAATTACCTATGACCAGCTTAAACTCCACTATGACGCTAATCTTCTTGTCAATGCAACGCCAGTAGGAATGTTCCCACATGCTGGTGTTTCTCCTCTTTCAAAAGAGGAGCTTGCTGCTTTTTCTTCCCTCCAATGCGTGATTGATCTTATTTATAATCCGCTGCGCTCTCAGCTACTTTTAGATGCAGAAAGTCTTGGAATACTCAATGCAAATGGTTTAAAAATGCTGGTAGCTCAAGCAGCTAGGGCTAGCTCACTCTTTTTGGGACAAGATGTATCAGACTCTCAGATAGAAAGCATCTCGCGTGAGCTCCATGCTTCAAAAGAAAACATCGTGCTTATTGGTATGCCGGGAGTTGGAAAGACTTCTACGGGAGAAGCCCTAGCAAAACTCCTCAATCGTCCCTGGATAGACACTGATTTTCTCATCAAGCAGAAAGCTCACTGCGAGGCGGCAACCTACCTACAAACACACGGTGAAGCGGCTTTTAGGCGTCTAGAGCATGAGGTAATTCAAGAGATTTCTAGCACGAGTGGTGCGGTGATCTCTTGTGGAGGTGGCGTAGTTGTTACACCTTCAAACTACCAGCTCCTCCGTCAAAACGGCAAGCTTGTCTACCTTACGCGCCCTCTTGAAGACCTAGCTATTGTCGGCAGACCTCTTTCAGAACGTATGGGTGTTCAGAATCTTGCCGCAGTACGTATTCCGCTCTATGAAGCATGGGCTGACGTAACCTTTTTTTGTCTCGGTAGTCCAGACGCAGATGCCAAGGGTCTTCTCGACACGCTTTAAGCATAACAGTAAGCGTTCGCAGTTATTTTTTAACCGTTCACCGGATGGTTCGTAGATTTTGAATTTTGGCACGTTAAAGACCCTATACTTATGCTTCGTAGGTATGTATTCATAAGACTACGAGAATGCTAGACCAAGTCAAACGGTTAAGTGTTTGATATGTGGTTATACTTGGGGAGATATCCAATGGACGGCAATGCTATTGCTCACGAGATCCTAAATGCAATAGGCGGCTCAAAAAACTTAACTCACAACGAAGTGTGCATGACACGACTTCGCCTTTCCATCAATGATATGACGCTTATAGACCATGAACAGCTGGCCACAGCCACTGGTGTTCTTGGTATTGTTGGAAAGGGTGCCAACGGACTTGAGGTAGTCTTTGGTCCTAATCTTGTGAGCCAGGTTAATAACTCTCTTGACCAAGTCCTTGGTGAGCCAGAAAAGACTTTTTGTTCGTTAGATGAGAAGCGAGCAGATCTTCCCACTCAACACAACGAAGAGGTAGATGAGCTCATCTCTTTGCTTGCTCAAAAAAATACCCTTGATCAAGACGAAGAAGACTTTGACAGCCTTGCCTCTGACTTAGACGCAGACGACTTTGAAGACAACTATGAGGATGACCTCGACGCTCCTCGCCTACTCATAATTAACGGCCCAAACATCAACATGCTGGGCATTCGTGAGCCAGAGGTTTATGGAAAAGCTGACTACAGAACCCTCATAGAGACTTGTAAGGAAGAAGCCCTCTCTCAAGGTTTCTCTGATTGTGTGTGTTATCAATCAAACCATGAGGGTGATCTAGTTGATGCAATCCAGGACGCCCTGGGCAGCTACGATGGCATTATTATCAATCCTGCCGCCTATACGCACACCTCAGTTGCCCTGCTCGACGCGGCACTAGCGGTGCAAATTCCCATGATTGAGGTACATCTTACTGACATCTCTACCAGAGAAGACTTTAGGCACATTTCTTATATAAAGGACGCATGCTTTGCTACAGTTGCTGGTAAAGGAATTGACAGCTACAGAGAAGCAATCCAACTGATGGCGACTCATCTCAAAGATGAAGCATAGCCAGTTGCATATAACCATTTGGCGAGAAACACAAACCTGCTGTAATGCTAAATTGCAGCAGGTTTTTTATGCACACGTAAGTACCTCTGACTCGGTTATCACCATATCTACGGCAACATCAAATGCTGTATGAGGAAGCATTGTCTGTCTCAAATTTTGCTGGTAAGCAAGACAAATTTTCTTGCCAGGATACGTAGACAAGAACCGGTCATAAAAACCAGCGCCATAACCCAAGCGATACCCCTTTATATCAACAAGAAGCGCTGGAACAATGCAAATCGAATTGATTGTCTGGTCCTCAGTTAAAGCAGGCAGCTCTTTTGCTGGTTCTAACAAGTTAAATGGTGCTGCTACCAGCTGTTCCAATGAAACGATGGCAACAAACTCTAAACAATGTCCAGGTAGACAACGAGGTACCGCCACTGTTTTCCCATCGCGTAGAGCGCTCTCAATAAACATCCTGGTAGAAACTTCAGATGAAACAGAAACATACGTTAAAACAGTAGTTGCTTCTACATATTCAGAGGTTGCAAGGAGTTTCTGAGTAATGCGATCATCAAGCACAGTTCTCTCTTGTTCAGAAAGAGTTTCTCTTGCTGCTAGACGTTCTTCTCGCAAGCGTTGTTTTTCTAATGCCACAGTATCCATGAAGCCTCCCCTATAGCTAAGAATAACAACATTTTTGTGGACATTTGGAGAAGAAATGGACACCTGTCGCAATAAATGTGACTAAATCTCAACAATTTTTATATAGCTTTCTTTTTAGCAAATTTCTGACCTGCGCAAATGTAAACCGTTTCTAACTTGTCAAAATATTGCGTATTTGTCACTTGTTTGGCACTACATATTGAGTAAAGTTAGAGGTCGCAACTAATATTTGACGTCATTTGTCCAAAGACATACCTGCTGTCAAAATTAGTCTCAAGATTGCTATTTGTAAACTGCTGAGCGGCCATGCTCCACTCAACACGCTCAGCATGAACATGGACTCAAAAATCCATGTAAAAAGGAGTGTGTTATGCAGGAAACACCAGCACAGGAGGCTTGGGACGGCTTTGTCGGTGGTAACTGGCAAAAAGCAATTGACGTCCGAGACTTCATTCAGAGGAATTACACCCCTTACGATGGCGATGATTCCTTCCTCGCTGGTCCAACTGAGGCTACCACAAAGCTTTGGGCGGATGTTATGGATCTCTTTGCTCAAGAGACCGCAAATGGTGGTGTACTTGATATGGATACCAAGCTGGTTTCCACTATCACCTCCCACGAGGCCGGCTACATTGATAAACCACTTGAGCAGATTGTTGGCCTTCAAACAGACAAGCCACTGAAGCGCGCCCTTATGGTAGACGGTGGCATTCGTATGGCAATGGCTGCTTGCAAGGCCTACGGCTACGAGGTTGACCCAGAGATTGTTGACTTCTACACCTACCGTCGCAAGACTCACAACGCTGGCGTTTTTGATGTCTACACAGAGGACATGCGTAAATGCCGTCACTCCCACATCATCACTGGTCTGCCTGACGCATACGGCCGTGGCCGCATCATCGGCGACTACCGTCGCGTTGCTCTCTACGGTGTTGACGCTCTTATCGCCGATAAGACAAATCAGAAAAATGGCACCGGCACCGTCATGGACGAGAAGACCATTCGTCACCGCGAGGAGCTTTCCGAGCAGATTCGTGCTCTCAAGGAGCTCAAGCAGCTTGGTGAGATTTATGGCTTTGATTTGAGCCGCCCTGCTGAGAACTTCAAAGAGGCTGTTCAGTGGCTCTACCTGGGCTACCTTGCAGCTGTAAAAGAGCAGAATGGCGCTGCAATGTCTATTGGCCGTAACACCACCTTCCTGGACATCTATGCAGAGCGCGATCTTGCTCGTGGTACCTTCACTGAGTCTGAGATTCAGGAGATTGTTGACCACCTGGTTATGAAGCTTCGTATGGTCAAGTTTGCCCGTACTCCTGAGTACAACGAGCTCTTCTCTGGAGACCCTCAGTGGGTCACTGAGTCCATTGGTGGCATTGGCATTGATGGTCGCTCTATGGTTACCAAGTCCTGCTTCCGCTGGCTCCACACCCTTGAAAACATGGGTACCAGCCCAGAGCCTAACCTGACTGTTCTGTGGTCTACTAAGCTTCCTGTAGGCTTCAAGCGCTACTGCGCAAAGATCTCTATTACCACCAGCTCTATCCAGTACGAGAATGACGATCTTATGCGCGTCTATCATGGCGATGACTACGCAATTGCTTGCTGCGTCAGCTCCATGCGTGTTGGTAAAGAGATGCAGTTCTTTGGCGCTCGCGCAAACCTTGCCAAGTGCTTGCTTTACGCAATCAATGGTGGCCGTGACGAGAAGACCGGCGAGCAGATTGGTCCTAAGTACCGTGCAGTTGAGGGCGAGTACCTTGATTACGACGATGTCTTCTCCAAGTATATGGACATGATGCGCTGGCTTGCTGGCGTTTATGTCAACGCTCTTAATGCAATCCACTACATGCACGATAAGTACAGCTACGAGCGCATCCAGATGGCTCTCCACGACGAGCACGTTCATCGTTGGTTTGCAACAGGCATCGCTGGTCTTTCTGTTGTTGCTGACTCCCTCTCTGCAATCAAGTATGCAAAGGTAAGGGTTGTCCGCGATGAGACCGGCCTTGTTACCGATTACATCACTGAGGGCGACTTCCCTAAGTACGGTAATGATGATGACCGCGTTGACACCATTGCTCATGACATCGTTGAGATTTTCATGAACATGATTCGCCAGAACCACACCTACCGTGATTCTGTCCCAACCACTTCTATCCTGACCATTACCTCTAACGTTGTATATGGTAAGGCCACCGGTAACACTCCTGATGGCCGTCGTGCGGGCGTTCCTTTTGCTCCTGGTGCTAACCCAATGCACCACCGCGATACTCACGGTGCTGTTGCATCCCTGGCCTCCGTTGCTAAGCTTCCATTCAACGACGCACAAGACGGTATTTCCAATACCTTCTCAATCATTCCTAATGCTCTTGGTAAGGGCTCTGACGTCTACTTCCACGGTAGCGAGCTAGACCTTGAGCACATCGACTTCTCTGATATGAATCTTGATATTCAGATTGAGAACAAGATTGATTGCGCCTGTGAGGCAGACCCATCCGCAGTTGAAGGTGCTGAGGATCGTAAATAACAAGCCCTGGCGAGAAGATCTATCTACACGTTTCTTCTCGCCAACAAACTCGTAAGGAGAAACACATGCAGTCCAACGAAGTAGCTTCCGAGCAGATTGACAACCTGGTAAACATGATTGATGGCTATGCCGAGAAGGGCGGTCATCACCTCAACGTTAACGTATTTACTAAGGACACTCTTCTTGATGCTCAGGCACACCCAGAGAAGTATCCTCAGCTGACCATTCGCGTTTCTGGTTACGCTGTTAAGTTCAATTCCCTTACCAAAGAGCAGCAGGACGACGTTATTTCTCGTACCTTCCACGACGCTCTCTAAGGATTTCTTGTCCATGTCTTGTTCTGATACTCACATGGATCTCAATGACCCGCTCACAGTTTGTGGGCGGGTCCACTCTATTGAGACCTTTGGCACCGTAGATGGTCCTGGAACTCGCCTGGTTGTGTTTACCCAGGGGTGTCCCATGCGCTGTGCCTATTGTCATAACCCCGATACCTGGCAATTTGGTATTGGAACAGAAAAATCGGTAAAAGAAATTCTTGCCACCTTTAACCGTAATAGAGCTTTTTATAGAAACGGCGGAATTACAGCCACTGGCGGCGAACCACTCGCTCAGCCTGAGTTTATCGGTGCTTTGTTTGAGGCGGCTCATAATGACCCGCAAGGACGCATTCATACCTGTCTTGACTCTTCTGGCATTGCGTATAATCCAGAAACTCCAGAAAAATTTGAGCGCGTTCTTGATAATACAGATTTAGTGCTCCTTGATATCAAGCACTCTGATCCAAAGGGCCACCTTAGTCTTTGTGAAGTTGGTTCAGAAAGACCGCTTGCGTTTGGCGATGAGCTTAATCGTAGGGGTATTAAAGTTCTTATCAGACATGTTGTAGTGCCTGGAATTACTGATTCACCAGAAGAACTTGCTGGCGTTGGTAGAATCATTGCTCACTGGGATAACGTTATTGGATTAGATCTACTTCCCTATCACGTGATGGGCGTAAAAAAGTATGAAGAGCTAGGTATCCCTTACAAACTTGCTGACACTCCTGCCATGGATGGCAAAAAGATTCCTGAGCTGCGCAAACAAATCCTTATTGCTCGTGCCCTTGAACGCAAAAAGCTTGGAAAACAGTAGATGTTAAATACCTATGATCGATACAATAGCTTAACGATGCGGCGGATATTTTTCTGTTAATCTAAAATTTGTCCTACGAATCAAATTAGATATATAAGAAGCATTACTTGGACTTCTTAGTTACAAATAAAACAATTAAAACAATTAACAACAGTACTATCCAAAACGCAGGTTGAAGCAAAATTCCTACTAACGGAAACTCCATTCCAAGGATCATGGTATCCCACCCAACTATTTTTCCCATTTCATAATTTCCTCTAAACTACCTAAGTAATCTATAGGTATTTTTCATTATATATACTGCATGATAAATTCATATAATTCCGTAAACGCATTAAAAATACCGCTTACAGAAATTAGAACAGATAGAAATTAAGGCTGATAAAATTAAAGATTGTGTGAGGAAAATACTTTTATTGAAATAAAATAATGAAAGCAAAAATTTGAGATTAACAAGGAGTAACTATGCCAAATGAAGGCAGTTATGAAGCAGCTGTTCGCCGTTCCGATGAAATCCAGGCGGATTTAGCCGAGCATGCAGGAAAGTACAACATGCTTACTGGTGACCGTCCTACTGGAAGGCTTCACCTTGGTCATTACTTTGGCACTATTGTTGAGCGCGTAAGACTCCAAAATCTTGGTGTTCATACCAATATTATTATTGCTGACTATCAGGTTATTACAGACAGAGACACCACTGAGCATATTGCAGATAATGTCTACAATATGGTTATTGATTATCTGGCCTGCGGAATTGATCCAGAAAAGACTATGATTTTCACGCATTCTGCAGTTCCAGCTCTTAACCAGCTTATGCTTCCGTTCCTCTCGCTTGTTACCGAGTCTGAGCTTCATAGAAATCCAACCGTTAAGGCAGAGCAGGAAGCATCTGGCCATGCTCTTACAGGTCTTCTCCTCACTTATCCTGTGCACCAGGCATGCGACATTCTTTTTTGTAAAGGAAATGTTGTTCCTGTTGGTCGCGATCAGCTGCCCCACATCGAGATTACTTCTAAAATTGCTCGTCGCTTTAACGAGCGCTACGGAAAGGTATTCCCGGAGGTTTCTGGCCTTCTCACCTCTACCCCATTGATTCCTGGTCTTGATGGTCGCAAGATGAGCAAGTCTTACGGTAACGCTATCTCGCTTTCTATGACAGCTGAAGAAACTGCCAAGCTCATCAAGAAGTCCAAGACTGACTCCGAGCGCATGATTACCTTTGATCCAGATAATCGTCCTGGCGTTTCTGCGCTTCTCACCACTGCTGGTATTTGTACTGGCCGTGATCCAAAAGAGATTGCTGACGAGATTGGCATGGGTGGCGGTGGAGCACTCAAGACTTACGTCATTGATGCCGTTAACACCTACTTTGAGCCGATTCGTCAGAGGCGTGCAGAGTTTGCTGCTCAGCCAGACCTTATTCGCGACATCATCCACGACGGAAACGCTCGTGCAAATGTTATTGCTAACGCCACGCTCGATGAGGTCCGCGAGGCAATGGGAATGGTCTACTAAGTGTCTGAGCTCACCTTACATGTTGAACGCATGAGCTATGGCCCGGATGCCATTGCTCATACTTCAGAAGGCAAAACGGTTTTCATCTCTGGTGGTGCTGTTCCTGGAGATACCGTTAGTGTACAGATTACCGAGGACACGGACAGGTTTTCTCGCGCACAACTTGTAAAGGTTTTGGAAGCTTCTGCGTTCAGAGAGCCTCGCCCCAATCCTTTTGTGGCACTTACAGGCGCCACTCCTTGGGGCAACATGCTCTACGAGCAGCAGCTTGTCGAGAAGCGCAACGGCGTAGTCTCTGCTCTTGAACGCATTGGGCATTTTTCACCCGACGATGCCTCCGAACTGGTAAAAGGCATTGTTTCTCCTGGCGAACCTTGGGGTTATCGCAACAAAATTGAACTGGCATTTAAGCGCAACGGCAATAAAACGCTGGTAGGCATGTATGCGCCTAACGGACAAGACATTGTTCGCATTAAAGACTGTCCGCTTTTGGATAAGAGCAACCAGAAGGCAGTTGGAGCTGTAAGCGGCGCTCTCTCCTACCTCTCGGGCTCTCACGAGCTCGACATAGAACGTATTGGCATCAGAGTGTCTAGACGCACTAAAGAGCTTGAAGTGGCGCTCTGGACCGCTCCGAGCGGCTTCCCACGCACGCAAGTGGCACGCGTTTTAGGCGACGCAGTAAAGGCAACAAGTATTGTTCGCGTTATGACCAAGGGCCCCAGTAAAGCCCGACGCGTTGTAGGTGTAGAGCGTCTGAGCGGCTCCGGCTCATGGAGCGAACTCATTGACGGCCAAAAGATGCAGCTTTCTGCACCTTCATTCTTTCAGGTCAACACTAAAGGTGCCGAGAAACTCGTTGAGCTTGTACTTTCTGGTTTGGATGTTCAGCCAGACGATGAGGCTATGGACCTCTATTGTGGAGCAGGAACCTTTACGCTTCCTCTGGCAAAGCGTGCAGGATTTGTTTCTGCTGTTGAAGCCTATGGTCCAGCAGTTAGAGATCTTCGTCGCAACCTTGAACTAGCCAAGCTTGATAACGTTGACGCAGTAGGCGGAGACGCAGGTAGAGAATTCCCTGATACAGATGCTGACGTTATTATTGTTGACCCTCCTCGTGCGGGACTTGCTCCTGATGTAATTCAGCAGCTTTCTAAGCAGAGTGCTCGTGCGATTGCCTATGTCTCATGTGATCCGGCAACCCTTGCGCGTGACCTACGCCGCTTTGTTGATGCAGGAACGTTTAGACCCGTAAGCATCACACCCGTCGATCTTTTTCCTCAAACGTTTCATGTGGAGAATGTAGTATTGCTGTCCAAAATAAAGATTTAAAACTATATAAAAGGTCTAAAATTACACGCAAGGGGAAGAAAATATGTCAGAGTTGGTTGCATACGGTACTGAAGTAAATAATATATTTCAGTTAATAGGAAATCTTGAGAACGACATAACTAAAAGTATTGCTTGGTCATTAGCACGCTGTCCCGAATTTCTTAAATCAGTAATCAATGAGGTGATGTCACTAGAGATTGATGCACAAAATGTTAGGATTAAGTATCAGGAATTTGAGAAGAATAAAGGTATAACGGATTTGGAAATAACTGATACTACTTCATTTTATATAATTATTGAAGCCAAAAGGGGCTGGATTTTACCAGGAGCTGAGCAACTCACTTTATACTCACAAAGAAAAAATATTATAGAGAGTCCAGTCTCACATAAAGCTATTATTTCAATGTCAGAGTGTAGTGAAGATTATGCAAACGCATATTTGCCTTTTAAGGTTATAAATGATATTCCAGTAAATCATCTGTCCTGGAAGAGAATATACGAACTAGCAAACTCTGCAAAAACTAGTTCTAGCAGATCACAAAAAGACTTGTTAAAAGAATTAATGAGATATTTAGGAGATATAATGACTATGCAGGCAAAAGAATCAAATTGGGTATATGTGGTTTCACTTTCAACTGAAAACCCAAAAAATTGTGATTTGACATGGATAGAATTAGTAGAAAAGAAAATGAAATATTTTCACCCATTTGGAATTAACGGTTGGCCTAAAGAACCACCTAATTATATAGGTTTTCGGTATGAAGGAAAATTACAGTCAATTCATCATATTGAAAGCTATTCGATAACAAAAAATATCCACGATGAAATTGAAGAAATGCCTAATGTGGAAGATGAATATGAGCATTTTGTGTACAGCCTTGGGAAACCAATTATACCATCAAAAGTCGTTAAGACTGGAAAGATATACGCATCTGGTCGCAAATGGGCAATGATTGATACATTATTGACTGCTGATACGATTCATGAAGCTAGTGAAATTTCCAGACAAAGAATGAATAACAAACTCTCTTAAAATGTCAATTCGACCAAAAACGACTGAAAGATACGGCAGTTCATGAAATATGCGCAAAAGATATAGCTGATTTTCGAAATTATCTGAAAGATTATCCGTAGACTGTATAATATGCATTGTCTCGCAAATTGCAAGACAATGCATTACAATATACTTACTAGGAGGTGTTGATATGAAAGATACAACTGTAAGCGCCCGCGTTGAAAATAATGTAAAAGTCGAAGCAGAAGACATCCTTCAGAAACTTGGTATTCCTGTTTCCGTTGTCATTAATTCCCTTTATCGTCAGATTATTTATCGTCATGGCATTCCTTTTTCTCTAACAATCCCGTCAAAACCAAGAGCTCTAGATGAAATGTCAGATACTGAGCTTAATGCAAAACTTCAGCATAGCTATATCCAATCGCTCTCTGGTGAGGGTAAGCCAATGAACGAAGTGTTTACTGAGTTAGAAAGGAGTCTGAAATAAGTGGACTCCTATGACATTATCGTCACACCGGATGCCGAAGCAGATCTTTTTGAAATCAGAGACTATATTGCACGCACTCTGTTGGTTCCAGATGTAGCGCTGAACTATATTCGAACACTTCAAGAAGAGATGCAAAAACTTACCTATATGGCCTCCAGCATTGCTCCTGTAGAACCAGAACCGTGGCGCTCCAAAGGTGTGCGGAAAATCATTGTTAAGAACTTTTACGTTTATTACAGGCTGGATGTTCCATCTGGCAAGGTATATATCTTGAATGTCATTTACGCAAAGCGCGATCAGCTCAAAGTGTTAAATAGAATCAATTTGAATGAGTAATTCTTTGTTTAAAAGTAAGAAGGTAAACGATAGAACAAACACCTTTAAAGTTTGAGGAGACAGCTATGAGAATTGAACATATTGCACTGTATATAAACCCTACTTTGCCGTAATCCCACTCTTTAATGGCAAAACGCTTGGTAGCGCTTTATTGCGTTTTAAGCTCTCAAACGAGAAACAAAGAATTTCTCGCACTATGCTTAGAGGATTGTTCATTACGAGCTATTTCTATCTAATTCCTGACGGTCTATTGTTTTTGACTAATGAATTTAATAAGACTCCAGACTCGATGCTTTTCCTTGCACTATTTCCCATTATGTTTGCGGCTTTAATTCTTTTTTTTATTATTACCGTTGTACTGATGCTGATGAACAAACGATTCTTGTTTGATCGACTGTCTGGCTCCTACTACACAAGCACAGTGCAAAATGAACAGCCCACTGAAACTAATACGGTGGAAACTCAAGCGGAAACTCAAGCGGAGGCTGAAAAAGACATTTAAGAACATCAAATGTGGTTCCAAAACAGACAAGAAAAGGGCGCGTGGACCTGCTGATGAAAGAAGAATGTAAAAGTCCTATTACCCTATATACACCGTCTTTAGAAGATCTTTGGTTTCGCCAGAAGATGATGGTAGACGAAGAAACGATGTCATATAACCATGCCTGGGGAGGAACAATTCCTTTTCCAAAAGAAGTGTGGCAAGGCTGGTATGATTACTGGATTGTAAAACACGAGAATAAACGTTATTACAGGTATTTAATGGATAGCGGCGATCATTTTATTGGAGAGGTCGCCTATCACTTTGATAGCGATAAGAATATTTATCTTGCAGACGTCTTAGTCTACGCACCATATAGAAAAATGGGCTACGGCAGCATTGGATTAAATTTGCTCTGTGATGCAGCTAAACAGAATGGCATTAAGCAGCTCTATGATGATATTGCCATAGACAATCCATCAGTCACGATGTTTCTAAAGAATGGATTTGTTGAAGAGTACAGAACTAGCGAATTTATCATGCTCAAAAAAGAGCTATAAAAGAGTTCCTCAATAAGACAGTTGTACTAATTGGAGCGGTTGTACTAAAAATTAAACCTTTTATATATGCAGGTCAGATGTGCACTTACTACTTCAAGTAATGTTCTTTCAATTATCTACGCCTTTGTTGTTGCATAACAGCAAAGAAACGTGTAAAAAATACATTGCAATCAAGTACTCTTGAATGCAAGATAAGTATTACTCGAGTAAGGGGCTCGAGATACGGAGAGGAATGTATTATGAAGGCAACAGTTAATGAGGATTGCATCGGTTGCGGTCTCTGCGAGAGCACTGCTCCTGAGGTATTCGAGATCGGCGAGGACGGTCTTGCTCACGCTATTGAGGAAGAGGTTCCTGAGGCTGCAGAGGACGCAGCACAGGAGGCTTGTGATGGCTGCCCAGTCACCGCTATTGAGCTTGACTAGTTTTTAGCTTAGCTTTTCTTTCTTAGTATGTAAGCCTGATGGGTTTCTCGCCTATCAGGCTTCTTTTTTGGGTACAGTATCAGCAAAACCTCAAATGATAGGAACACATATGATTCTTGCATCACAATCCCCTAGGCGCCTTGAGCTTATGCAGTCTATGGGAATAGATCCACAGGTTATGCCAGCTGATATTGATGAAGCTCAAAAAGTTGACGAGAAACCCCTTGCGCTGGTAAAGCGCTTGGCTCAGGAAAAGGCCATTGCAGTGTGTTATAAGCTCATGGAGCAGCCTAACTTTGAGCAGCTCAACAATGAAATCGTGCTTGCCGCAGATACCATTGTCTGGACAGATGACGGTCAAGTTTTTGGCAAGCCTACAAATGCTGAAGACGCCAAACGCATGCTTACTAAGCTTTCTGGTCAGACTCACCACGTATCCACTGGTGTTGCCCTGCGTCGCTTTAAGGCTTTCAAATCTCCTTCTCCTGACGGAGCACCCTCTGTTGTTGCCGTAGCGTTTGTGGAGACTACTGACGTCACGTTCTTTGAACTCTCCGAAGACGAGATTGCTGCCTACGTTGCTTCTGGTGAGCCAATGGACAAGGCTGGAGCTTACGGCATTCAGGGAAATGGTCGCTATCTAGTTCAGAGCATTCAGGGAGATTACGAGAATGTCGTGGGGCTCCCCGTCTCTTTGCTTTCTCGCGAGCTGGTTAAATTTACCGGTAATCATGACTATCTAGAGCACGCTCTTGCAGGACGTAAGCATTAAAGCACCTCTATTGATAAAGGAAAACCCTCGTATCACCTTAGATACGAGGGTTTGTACTTTTTGGCTATGCTCAACCGTTTAGTTGAACTTAACAACCTTCTGAGCTACACGGTAACCACCGATGGTGACTGTCTTACCAATCTTGCCAGGAAGGTTTGTGGCGGTGCCAACAAGGCCATAGCGAGCCTTGCGGTACATCTTCTTATCGTAAGCGCGAAGCTCATCCCAGAGCTCCTCAAGCTGGTCCATAGCATCTTCACGGTCACTCATCTTAGAGAAGACTGAGCAAATTGCCATGATGATAGTGAAGTAGCTCATCATGTACGTCTGAAGGCGTGGAGAAGAGATGTCGTCGTAAATGTGATATGCGTGCATCATATTGCGCGCTACGCGCCAGTAGTGATCAACACGACTTGTTAAGACCTTCTCGTTAACTGATTGATCGTCTCGACCAATGAAATAACGATACAGGTCAACGTCAACGTAGTAGATAGTCTTTACCTTAGGGAATGGAACATAGGCGTAGACGTTATCTACATAGAAAGTGTGTTCAGGCATCTGAATATTTGCAGAGCGCAGAACTTCAACGCGGTACGTAATTGCATGCATCAGAAGGTACTGAGACAGCTTGAAGCGGCCAATCTCGTCCCAACCAATAATCTTGTTGGTAGGAACAGCGTCGCGATAGTCTACAAAGTTCTGGGTGTTGTCCTCAACGTGCTCGTAGACGTAGTTAGAGAGAACCAGGTCAACGGGATTGTCAGAGGCAATAAAGGTACGAAGCTGCTGAAGGAAGGTCTTCAAAGCATCGCCATCTACCCAGTCATCTGAGTCAATGTTTTTGAAGTACACACCATCAGCATGAGAAACGGCCTTCATAACAGCTATGCCGTGGCCGCCGTTTTCTTGATGAACTGCTTTGATGATGTTTGGATGACGCTCCTGCCAAGCGTCAGCTTTAGCAGCAGTGTCATCTTTTACAGAACCATCATCAACAATAACAATCTGCACGTCATCAGCGTAATCAGAGCCCTCAAGAATTGACTCAATGCAGTGATCCATGTACTCCGAAGAGTTATAGCATGGAATACCAAAAGTGATTGTCTTTTTCATGCAAGCTCCCTATGCCTGATGAGCAATAAGCTCGTCAGAAAGTTCCAGTGCAGAAGCAACAACGCCATCCATATCGTAGTAACGATACTCAGCAAGGCGACCAACTGCGTGGAAGTTCAGAATGCCAGAAGTGCGCTCCTTGTAAGAACGATAGAGCTCCTGATTTTCTGGCTCGAGAATAGCGTAATAAGGGGTCTGACCACTCTCTGGAACATATGCGTGTGAATACTCACGCATGATGGTTGTTTTACCAGGAAGAACCTGACCAGTCATATGCTTGAACTCAGTGATGCGAGTAAAGTCCTCACTGGTGGTGTAATTAACAGTACCAACAGGTTGGAACTGATCCTGGTCAAGTGTCTCAAACTGCATATCAAGCGTACGATATGGCAGAGCGCCCTGATCAAGGTTGAAGAGCTCATCCAGAGGGCCGGTGTAAATTACCTCACCTGCAAATGGTTTCTCGCAAACAGCCACGTTAGAAGCGGTGAGCTTCATGATGTCACGGACATCAACATCTAGGAAGACCTCAATCAAATCATGATCAAGCATGTTCTCAAAGAGCTTGGTGTAGCCCTCTTTTGGCATGCCCTGATAGGTTGCGCCTGGGAAGTAACGATCATCATCGCCGACAAAGATTGGAACGCGACCTGTGATGGACTTGTCAATCTGGTCTGGAGTCTTACCCCACTGCTTCATGGTGTAGTGCAGGAAGACGTTCTCATAAACGTAGTCAGCAATCTCTTCCAGATCTGGATCGTTCTTCTCGCGCAGCTCCATGATAGGAACTTTGACGTTCTCACCAAACGTGAGAACCAGCTTCTGATAGAGTTTCTCGCCACGTTCTTCTCCAAAGGCAAGCTTCAAAGACTGGTGGTTAAAAGGAACCGGCATCAGCTGGCCGTTAATGTTAGCCAGAACTTTATGCTGGTAGTTAGTCCACTCAGTAAAGCGCGAGAGGAACTGGTGAACGCGGTCACTCATGGTGTGATAGATGTGTGGACCGTACTCGTGAACAAGAACGCCCGCGTCATCAAGGCGATCGTAAGCATTACCGGCAATGTGGTTTCTGCGCTCAAAGATCGCTACCTTTGAATTGCAGTTTTCTGCCATACGACGAGCAACAACTGCGCCTGCATATCCAGCTCCAACAACAATAACATCGTAGTTGTCGGGGTTAAAACCGGCAGGAAGACCATGAATGATAGACATGTAAACCTCCGTGTGCGCCTAAGTGCGCAGGATTTGTATGTGAAACTTCACTCATTTTAACACGCGTCTATAAAGTGAGCCACGCGGGGCGCAAAGCTCTGCCGTTAGGCGTAAAATATTCAACTGGTGTGAAAATGCATTTCTTAGCTTTTTGTGTCTAGCTTTTATACAAACTACAAGCTGAGAAGTGCAAAATTCAACGAGGCACAGATGTCAAAGTATGATTGGAGCACGACACATGAGCAAGTTTCTTGACCGTATGAAAGAAACCGCTAAGTCCGACGTAAAGACTATTGTTCTTCCAGAGGGCGAGGACCAGCGTACCATCGATGCAGCTCAGAAGATTGTTGCAGAGGGTATTGCAAAGGTCATTATTCTGGGCGATCCTGAGCAGATTAATGTTCCAGGCGCAACGGTAGTAGACCCTGCTACTGACGAGCGCCATGAGGCATATGCTCAGAAGTTTGCTGAACTTCGTGCTCGCAAGGGCGTCACCATTGAGGAAGCTCGCAAGCAGATGAATGACGCTACCTATTTTGCAACCATGATGGTCAAGATGGGCGATGCTGACGGTCTGGTTTCTGGTGCTTGCCACTCTACTGCAAACACCCTAAGACCTGCACTGCAGATCATCAAGACCGCTCCTGGTACCAAGCTTGTTTCTGCATTCTTTATCATGAGCACTTCAACGGACTTTGGCGAGGACGGCACCCTGCTCTTTGCTGACTGCGGTCTTAACATTGATCCATCTGCAGAGGAACTCTCCGAGATTGCTCTTGCTTCCGCTGATTCTTGGCGCGCATTTATGAGCGACGAGCCTCGCGTTGCCATGCTCTCCTACTCCACTATGGGCTCTGCTGGAGGCTCAACTGCCGAGAAGGTCCAGGAGGCCACAAAGCTTGCTCACGAGAAGAACGCTGAGCTTTCACTCGACGGCGATCTTCAGCTTGATGCAGCTCTTGTTCCTGAGGTTGGTAAGCTCAAGGCTCCATTCTCTAAGGTAGCAGGAAACGCAAACATCCTGGTCTTCCCTAACCTTGAGGCTGGCAACATTGGCTACAAGCTTGTTCAGCGCTTCAGTGGTGCTGAGGCATACGGTCCAATCCTTCAGGGCATTGCCCGTCCTGTCAACGACCTCTCCCGTGGTTGCTCCGCTGACGACATTGTTGGTGTTGTTGCAATTACTGCTGTTCAGGCTCAGATGGCAGACAACAACTAGTCTTTCTGCTCTTCTAACTTGGTATACTAAGCCAGTCTCAAAAGAGGCTGGCTTATTCTTTAGCTGGAGGCATCTATGTCTGAAATTATTTCTATTTCTAACGGCTCCCTTACCGCTTCAATTGACACCATGGGTGCACAGCTCATGAGCTTACGCAAAGGTGAGTCGGAATACCTCTGGCAAGGCGATTCCAACTGGTGGCCAAGACGTGCTCCCATCCTCTTCCCCATTGTTGGTGTCCTTAAAGACGGCAAAGCGGAGTCTGCAGAAGGCACCGTATCTCTTGCCCGTCATGGACTTGCTCGCCTCAACCAATTTGAGGTTGTCGAGCGTAGCACCTCTTCTGTAACGCTCCAGTTAAGGAGCACAGAAGAGACTCGTACGTCTTACCCTTATGACTTTGAACTTAGACTGATTTTCTCGGTATCTGACGATACGTTGACGCAAACATATGAGGTCACCAATACGGGAAACGTTGTGCTGCCGTTTACCCTTGGCGCACATCCTGCGTTCAATATTCCTGTACCCGGCGTTGAGGCAGCCTCTTTGGACCAGTATCGCCTCTTGTTTACGCGCTCCTGGACCAGCTTTGGCCCTTCTATTACTGATGAGGGTCTATGTGACTACGCAAATCCACAAAGGCTTGTTGTGGACTCTGACGCGCTTCCTCTATCTTGGGAGCTTATTGATCGCGAGAAGACCATCACGCTTGAGGACGTTCCTGATAGACGCATTACACTTGCAGCTAATGCGGAAGCTTCGTCTGAGACTCATGGCATTCAGATAGACTTTGAAGGCTTTGATTATCTGGGCATTTGGAGTGCTGCTCCTGGTTGTCCATTTGTTGCTCTTGAGCCATGGTGTGGCATTGCAGATACCGTTGACACTGATGGCGTCTTTGAGCACAAGCCAGGCATCATAAGCCTTGAGCCTGGCCAAAATATTGCTAAAACATTAAGCGTCAAAGTCTTCTAATGCATATCAGAAGAGCTGCTGCTAAAGACCTCAGCGATGTTGCAGATTTGTACGACACAGGTCGTCAGACTATGTATCAGCAAAATAACACGTTTCAATGGAATGAGAACTATCCTCTTTTAGAAGACGCTGTTGCTGATTATGAAAGATGTGGCCTTTTTGTAGTCACCGAAGATGAAACCTCTGAAGAAATCATTGGCTGTTTTTCGCTTTTAGCGGGACCAGATGATGCATACACCAATATTGCTGAAGGCAGCTGGATAAATGACTTCGATTATGTAGTTATTCATCGAGTAGCTGTTAAATATACAGGTCGCGGAATTGCAACCTACATGTTTAGATGGATTTGTGAGAACTATCCCAATGTACGCGCGGATACTTATAAAGCCAATGTTGCTATGACTACAACACTTACACATGCTGGTTTTGTGTATTGCGGCAAAGTGGTTGGACACGATAAAACACCTCGTGACGCATTTCATTTTGTAGCCTTATAGACAGCAAGAAACGCTTTGAACAAAAAGAGAGCCTGTGAATGAACTGCCTCCCATTTCTTGGACACGAGAAATGGGAGGCAGTTCAAAACACACCTAAGTCAGATAATCTGTCAAAAAGACGTATACATTACGCTGAAAATAGCTAAAACATGCAGAATATCGTCATTAGATGTGTAAAATGCCCGCA
>JDFH01000005.1 GCA_000564995.1 Atopobium sp. ICM42b | reverse complement strand
TCGGCTCGCCCCTTTTTAGGATGTATTTACTTGCGTTTAGTGCAAGTCTCTGTCTTCTTCATGTTCAGAAAGATCGCTTGTATCGCGGTCCAAAAGAACCGAGACGTTCATGTCAGGGTAGGCTGCTTCTACTTCATGAATAATATCGTGGACAATTTGTTTTCCGTCATAACCAAACTCGATAACAGTGTCAAATGCCATAAATTGATTTTCAATGTCAGCAATAAAACCATGAACTTGAAGAACACCTTCATGAGCTAAAGCCATTTCAGTTACTTCAGTACGCATTTTTACAATGCGATTATCGGTAGTGTTTCTCGCATAAATACCAATAGCAGCAATGATTATTTTGCCTGATGTCTGCTTGTAAATCTCTGTACTTAGACGCCTATTCATCGTATCAATCTCAATAGCTGAAGTGGTATCAAGAACCTCAGTGTGGAATGAGCCAACAAATTTATCTGGGCCATAGCTGTGGATAATAAGGTCGTAGACGCCTTCTGCGTCTGGATCCTCTTTCACAATGTTGTAAATAAGTGTTGAAAGAGCAGCGTCAGGACGCATGCCAATAATTTCTTTGATAGATCCCTGTAACAGCTCAATTGAAGCTTTAATGATAAACACAGAGATAATAACGCCTACATATGCTTCAAGGCTAATTTTTGTAAAGATAAAGATAAGTGCAGCTGTTAAAACAGAAGTGGAGAGTGTGGCGTCAAAAAGTGCATCTGAACCCGATGCAATAAGGGTGTCGGAGTTTACGCGATTGCCTACAGAGCGGACGTAGTGACCTAAAATAATCTTTACGAGCACAGCTACTGCAATGATGACTAAAGACAGGGGACTATAGTCTGGAGTAACAGGATCCATGATGTCTTGGATAGATTTAATAAGTGAAGAAATACCTGCATACATAATGATTGCAGCAATTACTGTTGTAGTGATGTATTCGATGCGTCCGTGACCAAAAGGATGCTCGCGATCAGCTTTTTTGTTAGAGAGTTTGGTTCCAACAATGGTAATGATTGATGAGATTGCATCGGAAAGATTGTTCACTGCATCAAGAGTAACAGCAATTGAGTTAGACAAAATGCCTACGACAGCCTTAAATACCGCAAGGGCAACATTAGCTGCAATGCCAATGGCGCTGGTGCGTACTATGGCGGTTTCGCGCTCAGAAGAGGTTATAGTTACCTGTGATTGGGTCATAGTAAATCTAGCTTTCTGTAACGTTAGAGAGAACTTTTAAAAGCAATCGTTTAAGTTCAGCGCCCTCTTCGGGCGAGAGATTAACGCATGAGCCAATCTGATGTGGGACTATTTGCATTTCTCGCCTAAGGTCTTTGCCTTTTTGGGTAAGAGAAACAATCAGCTGACGTCCGTCTTTACCTGTTTTTTGACGCAGGACAAAACCTTTTTCTTCAAGCTTTTTGAGAAGTGGGGTCAAAGTACCTGAATCAAGAAATAAAAGCTCACCTAAGGTTTTGACATCCAAGGATTCATGTTCCCAAAGCGCCATCATGGCAATGTATTGTGTATACGTCATATTAAAGGGCTTAAGCAGCGGCGTATACCTTCGCACCACTTCTTTTGAGGCACTGTAGAGCGGGAAACAGAGCTGGTTTTTGAGGAGAAGCTCGGGGATATCGGGGGAGTTGTCGAGTGTAGAAGTGCCGCTAGCAAAAGTGCTAGCGGCCGCAACGGACTGTATTTCTTTTTGAGAAGAACTCATGAGTAAATCGGTCCTCTCGCCTTATGCAAGTAGGCTTTTAATTGCAGACTCAACTTCTGCCATATCGGTGGTTGGCTCAAAGCGTGCAACAACGTTTCCCTGGCGGTCTACAAGGAATTTAGTGAAGTTCCACATGATATAAGCCTTGTCACCAAACTTCTTGTTGTTTGCCTTTGCAAATTTATCTAGCGCAAGGGCTTTGATGCCCTTACCAAAGCCTTGGAAGGGGAAAGCTGTTGCAAGACGCACAAAGAGAGGATTTGCAGTCTCTCCGTTGACGTCGCCCTTCTTGAACTGTGGAAAATCGGTGCCAAATTTCATAGTGCAGAACTGGTGAATCTCTTCATCGGACTCTGGGGCTTGGTCTGCAAACTGATTGCAAGGGAAGTCTAAAATCTCAAAGCCTTGATCTTTATAAGCAGCGTAAATGCGCTCAAGATCCTCATACTGTGGGGTAAAACCACAGCCAGTTGCAGTATTAACAATAAGAAGAACCTTACCGTCAAATGAGGAGAGGGAAGTAAGAGATCCGTCACGCTCTTCTACGGAGAGGTCATAGATGTTGGTGTTGGCCATGATGTTCCTTTCAACGAGCCGCGGATTGTCCGAAGCATTGGATGGTTTTGTGTATTGGGTAGTGTACCCCGTTTGGATTAGCTTAACACAAATAAATTGTGTACAATTTAAATTTCATAGTAAGAGCACAGAGGAGGTGTTATGTTTCATTAATTTGTTAATCCAAATGAACATGATATCAAATATTTAAGTAACGCCTTAGAGCAGCTTCTTCACAAAATTTATATGTACACCATGGCTAACCATAGGAAACGTTTTCGCAGGTAAGAAATTACTTGTGTACAATTGTTTCATTAGGATAACCAATTAGTAATGATTTTCACTTGTTTTCTCGTCAAAAAACCCGTATCTTCAATATGTCATTAACCGATTAATTTGCAAAAAGCAGATGGGGGATTTTTATGAAACTGAACAATTGGTGTCTCGCAGCCGGTGGCGCTGCACTTGCTGGCGTTGTTGCTGGTCTTGCTTCTAACGGCACTCTTCACAAGGCAGCTGTCAAGGCAACTGCATGTGGTCTTCGCGTCACTGACCGTGTTTCCGCAGAGACTCAGAACGTCGTTGACGAGGCTAACGACGTTGTCGCAGAGGCTCGCCGTGAGTCCAAGATTGACGCTGCAGTTCGTGCTCGCCTTGCTGAGCTCGAGGAGGGTATCCGCGCTGAGGTTACCAAGCAGGTCGACGCAGAGGGCGCACAGGCATAATTCATGCGCTTTACAATTACTAATGAAATCTCAGGTCGCATTCGTGCAAAATGCGACCTGGGTCATATTGATGAGGCTGAAGCCCGTGGTATTTCCTATGAGCTGATGCGTGTTGACGGAGTTCGTCACGCTGAAGTTCACATGGCAAACGGTTCTCTCTTGCTAAGGTTTGACCCTCTCAAGAGAGATCAGGTACTTGCGGCTGTTGGCGCTTTTGATGTCTTGAACTTGCCACGAGAAGAAGAGGCAGGTCTTGAGGACTTCTGTAGCTCAATTGAGATGGCTCTTGAGAACAATCGCTTCCAGATGGAGGTTGTGACCACATTCGCACGCCGCTGGATTATACGTTTTTTGCCACTGCCTGCAGTTGCTAACTACGCTTACGTTATTCTCCGCGCCATTCCATTTGTCGTGGAAGGCGTTAAGCGCCTGTTTAAGAAAGAGCTGACCGTTGAGGTTTTGGACGCAACTGCTATCACCACTTCAATTCTAAGAAATGAGTGGGCAGATGCATCTACGGTCATGTTCTTGCTTGAGCTGTCTGCTGCTATGGAGAACCACGTGGCAAGCCGAGCACGTCTTGCACTTCGTGATGGCCTAATCACTCGTTCTGAGAACGTCTGGGCTCGTATTGACGGCAAGGACGTTATGATTGCCCTTTCTGAGGTTGAGAAGGGTATGATTTTGCACCAGCGCGCTGGTGGCGTTCTTCCTGTTGACGGCAAAGTTGTTGAAGGCATTGGCCAGATGAACGAGGCCGCCATGACAGGTGAGTCTCGCCTTGTTACCAAAGAGCCTGGTTCAACCGTTTACGCAGGCACCGCTCTTGAAGATGGTGACCTTATGGTAAGCGTCACTGCTCCTCCAGGAATGTCTCGTATCGACAATATTGTTGATATGGTTGAGCAGTCTGCTGAGCTTAAGGCTGGCGCACAGTCTAAGGCAGAGCGCCTTTCTGATGCATTGGTTCCTTACAGCTTCCTTGCCTTCTTTGGTATTTGGGGCATTACCCGAAACATCACTAAGGCTATGACCGTTCTTATGGTTGACTATTCCTGCGCCATTAAGCTTTCCACTCCTGTTGCAGTGGGTAGCGCAATGGATGAGGCAGCTAAGTTTGGCATGACGGTTAAGGGCGGAAAATACCTCGAGAAGATCGCTGCTGCTGATCTTATCGTCTTTGATAAGACCGGTACGCTGACAAAGGCAGTTCCACATGTTGAGTGCATTGTCAGCTTCTGTGGTCGCACCGAGGACCAGCTTCTGCGTCTTGCTGCATGTATTGAGGAGCACTTCCCACACAGCATGGCTCGAGCAATTGTGAACGAGGCAAAGGTACGTGGCCTCAAGCACAATGACGAGTTCCACGCAGAGGTCAAATATGTTGTTGCTCACGGTATTCGTACCAAGGTTAACGACAAAGAGGTCTGCATTGGTTCTGCTCACTTCATTTTTGATGACGAGAAGACCCCAATGCCCGAGGGAATTCAGGACGACCTTGCACAGATTGCTCCAACCTCGTCCATTATCTTCATGTCCGAGGATTCAAAGCTTATTGCAGCAATTTGTATTACCGATCCTGTAAGGGAAGACGCAGCAGCAACTATTACGCAGCTCCGCGCTCTTGGTGTTAAGCGTATGGTTATGCTGACCGGTGATTCAGAAAACGTTGCAGCAAGTGTTGCAAAGAAGTTGGGTCTTGACGATTACGTGGCACAGATTCTCCCAGAGGATAAGTGCGAGTATGTTAAGAAGTTCCAGCAGGAGGGCTACACCGTTGCAATGGTAGGCGATGGTATTAACGATTCACCTGCTCTGGCTGTTTCTGATGTTTCACTGGCTCTGTCTGATGCAACTGATATTGCTCGCGCAGTTGCGGATATTTCGATTAAGAACGATTCGCTTGAATCGCTGGTAATCATGCGTCTTTTGGGCCAGCAGGTAATGAAGAGGATTCACGCAGACTATCGTACGATTGTTGCACTGAACAGCTCTTTCATTGCTGCGGGTGTTGCAGGTCTTATTACCGTAAGTGCTGCTGCATATATGCACAATCTTTTGACACTTATGGTAACGCTTGCAAACACAAGGTCGCTGCTTACTACTGCAGCCCATAACCCAAATGTTCCTTCTGAGGTTAAATTGCTTTTAACTGAAGGACAGGCTGCTTAGAGCATACTTGTGCGCTAGCAACGCGTTTTTAGATTACGTTAAAGTTCCCGTTTCTTATTCGTAAGAGACGGGAACTTTTTTCTGCCAAAAAGTAAAAATATTTTGAGTTTTCACTTGCAATTAGTTAGCTATGGCTTACACTTTAAATAGTTAGAAGAGGTTAACTTGTTAAGGTTTTTATATAACAGGAGCTAGTTCTAACAAATTTGCTTTATCAGCCCGGAACCTTTCCCCTCTCCAAGGGTCCGGAATCCAGGCGCCGTCGGCTCCCTTTTAGTCGACGGCGCATTTTTAAGAAGGGAGCAAGTGCGGTATGGATTGTCTTACTTCTTTTGAGAATTCATCGCTTTTTGACGTTACTTCTCCCTGTGTATATTCCGCTGATAAAAAGCTTGTTTCTACCGGAAGCAGAAGAGCGTATACGCCTGAGCTTTGTCATGATTTTGCGACAACGTTTGTTCGCTGTGCCGCTGGTGTTATTGCTCACGTCAAGCCAGCCGCACTCTTTTCATTTGCGTCCCACAAGTCTTGCAGTTCTTGTACAAGCCTAATCTGCACCGATCCAACACTGAGGGCATTTCTCTGTAACGCTACACACGAGCTCTCGCTGTTTGGGGTAACGCTCCTTGCTACTTCTGCTATTTCGGGTGGAAAAGTATCGTTCGTTGCGTATAGACCTGAGCTGGTTGAGGATATTCTCGCCAAACCAGAGCACTGTGAGTTCTTGGCTACTTTTGGCCATTCTACTGAGTCGGTACAAGCGTTGATGAAGAGCATGCGCTCAAAAATTTTTGCCTTCCATGCAAGAAAAGCTGCGTTCCCGCATGAGATTGGTCTTGTGCTGGGCTATCCGCTTGCAGATGTTCAAGGCTTTATGAACGGCCAGCCTGAGCTATTTACTGGCGCTTGGAAAGTCTATGACAACACAGAAGAGACACGCTTGCGCCTGGAGCAGCTTAAAGATGCAGAAGACCATTGCAAGCTTCGTTTTTATCAAGGGGAATCTTTGGCGCAGATTCTCTCATCGTATGGCAATGCCGAGAAATACCAGGTTGCATAAGGGGTGCACTTGGATTTCTTGTTGAGGTATTGAAAGTAATGTGTAGTTTTCCAGGGGGAACCTGGACACAGAAGGAGGAAATGTATGAGTAAAGTAGCAGTTGTGTATTGGTCCATGACGGGCAATACTGAGGCAATGGCAAAAGAGCTTGCAAGTGCTGCAGACACCGAGGCTATTGAGTCTTCTGAGTTCTCTGCAGATATGTGCGATCAGTACGATGCATTTGCTTTTGGTTGCCCTGCTATGGGTGACGAGGAGCTTGATCCTGATTTTGAGGAGCTCTTCAACGATTGTGCTGGCAAGCTTGGTCAGAAGCCAACCGCTCTCTTTGGTTCTTATGACTGGGGAACCGGCGACTGGATGGAGACTTGGAAGCAGAATGCTGAAGCAGAGGGTGTCAACGTTGTTGAGACTTTTATCTGCAACCTTGAGCCAGATGACGATGCTCTTGAGGCTCTTCGCGGTCTTGGCGCAAAGCTTTCTGCTTAAGCTGCATTACGATTTTTGCTGTTGCTGAAAAATTTGGCGAGAAAAACATCATTTTTTTGAATAATCTAGAAAATGATGGGTAGTAAAACAGCAACAGAAGGGAAGTTTGTATGTCACCAATCAATATCATTGTTATTCTTGCTGTTGTAGCGCTTTGCGGTTTTGCGGTTTATCGTGTTTACGGAATTGCTGCAGGTAAAAAAGGCTGCTGCTCTGATGAGGGAACAGGTGTTACTACCTGTAACACAGAGCAGGTTTCTGCTGCAGATGGTCCAGAAGACAAAGATGAATCTCATTACCCTTATGTTCAAACATTTGAGATTGGTGGTATGACTTGTCAGAACTGCGTCAATCATGTGACTCGAGCTCTCGATAGTATTGAGGGAACATGGGCGCAGGTTACTCTAGCTGGTGGTCAGGCACGTATCCTCAGCAAAAATCCAATTGATGTCGATGCGTACCGAGCTGCCGTAGAGAAAGAAGGCTACCGTCTTCGTGCGTAAGCACAACAAGATCTTCTCGCAAGAAACAAACTTTGAAGAAATTTTGTAAAACTTGCGTAATAGCTGTGCAAAGTAGCGCTCTTTGGCTTGTTTAATCAGCCGAAGAGCGCTATCCTATTGCCCGTATGGCGTCAAGCTATGCACTGTATCTGTTGGCCCCCGAGAGCATGTAAGTTTCCGAGTAGAGAAGCCCACGTATTGGCACTCTGGCAGCAACCATGTTGACCGGGGCCCCGTTTTGGAAGGGGTCCACCTTTGAGTGAGATTCAGAACTCGTCCATCTTCTCTTTGGATGAAATTTCCGATGAGGAAATGAACAGCCTGATCGACGGCACTGTTACCGATTTTGATGAGGGAGATCTTGTCAACGGCACCGTCGTCAAGATTGAGCGCGATGAGGTCCTCGTAGACATTGGCTACAAGTCTGAGGGCGTTATTCCTGCTCGTGAGCTTTCTATTCGTAAAGACGTTAACCCTGCAGAGGTCATCTCCCTGGGTGAGGACGTCGAGGCTCTTGTTCTTCAGAAAGAGGACAAAGAGGGTCGTCTGGTTCTCTCCAAGAAGCGTGCTGAGTACGAGCGTGCTTGGAAGGCAGTTGAGGATAAGTTCAACGCTGGTGAGACCGTTGAGGGCGAGGTTATCGAGGTTGTTAAGGGCGGCCTGATTCTTGACATTGGCCTCCGTGGCTTCCTGCCTGCATCCCTTGTTGACCTCCGTCGTGTCAAGGATCTTGGTGCATTCATGGGTACTCGTATTGAGGCTCGTGTTATCGAGATGGATCGCAACCGCAACAACGTTGTTCTTTCTCGCCGTATTGTTCTTGAGGAGGCTCGTAAGGCAGAGCGTCAGGACATCCTGGGCAAGCTCCAGGTTGGCATGAAGCTCAAGGGTACTGTTTCCTCCATCGTTGAGTTTGGTGCATTTGTTGACCTTGGCGGCATTGACGGCCTGGTTCACATTTCCGAGCTTTCTTGGAACCACGTTAACCACCCATCTGAGGTTGTTAAGGTTGGCCAGGAGGTTGAGGTTCAGGTTCTCGACGTTGACCTTAACCGTGAGCGTATCTCCCTTGGTCTTAAGCAGACTTCCGAGGATCCATGGCGTGTACTTGTTTCCAAGTACCCAGTTGACGCTATCATCGAGGGCACTGTCACCAAGCTTGTTACCTTCGGTGCTTTTGTTGACCTTGGCAACGGCGTTGAGGGCCTCGTCCACATCTCCGAGATGGCTAAGCAGCACGTCACCGCTCCATCTCAGGTCTGCAAGGTTGGCGACGTTGTACAGGTAAAGGTCATGGAGATTGATCTTGACCGTCGTCGCATCTCCCTGTCTATGAAGGCAGCTGCAGAGACCCTTGGCATTGACATTGAGGTCACTCCACTTCCAGAGGAGGAGCGTGCAGCAGCAGAGGCAGCAGCAGCTGAGGCTGAGGCTGATCTTGAGGCTCACCTTGTTGAGTCTGAGGCTAACGCACAGGCAACCGAAGAGGCTGCAGAGTAGAGCACTTTGCGCATCTAGAGATTTGTCAAGAGACGTCATCGAAAGATGGCGTCTCTTTTTTATGGACATAATGGACAACTGTCCAAAAATGCTTAGTCAATATTTATCTTTGTATATAGGTAAATCCTATATGATTTGACAAAAGATGCAGGTAAATAGATTTTGCTGTTATCGTCGCAATTTAATGTTTCATGTCTATTTCATCCTAGGTATATATAGGTAGATGCTGGTAATTGTTTTGTATAGTTATCTGACCCCAGCAGGGTTGTCTTATAAATCGTTTTAATAAGAAAGAAGGGTTAACATGCTGGAGAACTCACTAAGCCGTCGTAATTTTTTGAAGGCATCAGGTATGGTAGCGGCTGGTGGTGGCGCATCTATGATGTTGGCTGGCTGCAATCCTTCCTCCACTGATACTCCTCAGGCATCTGATAAGAAGAAGATTCTTCGCTACGGCTCCGCAAATTCTAAGCAGGGCCTTGATATGCAGCGTGCAAACAACTCACAGTCCGCATGTGTTGCAGACTCTGTTTGCGAGTCTTTGCTTCGTTGGACTGAGGATAATGAGCTTGTCACATGTCTGCTTAAAGAGATTCCAACCTTTGAGTCTGACGGTCTTACTCTTAAGTGCGAGCTCAAAGAGGGCATTAAGTTCCACGACGGTACTACTTTGACCGCAAAGGATGTTAAGTACACCTTTGAGCGTATGTTTAAGCCAGAAACTAAGGCTCTCTCCACCAGCTTCTTTGACAAGATTAAGGGTGCTCCAGAGATGCTTGCCGGTAAGGCAACTGAGCTTGAGGGCCTGACTGTTCAGGATGATACTCACTTCACCTTTACGCTTTCTGAGCCTTACATTGTCTTTGTAAGCGTTCTTGGTATCTCCTATGCTTGCATTTTCCCAGAGAAGGCTTGTGAGGCTGCTGGCGCTAATTGGGGCACTGGTACTAACCTCATTGGTACTGGTAAGTACAAGATTAAGAGCAACGATGACACCACTGAGGTAGTTCTCGAGCGCTTTGATGACTACCATGACGGCAAGCCTGCACTGGATGAGATTCGTATTCACTACTACGATGACACCAACACTCAGCTGCTTGCATTCAAGAACAACGACATTGACTTCTGCGATCTTCCATCTTCTCTGTATCAGCAGTATTCAAGCGATGCTGACGTTAAGGACCTCATTACCGCATATCAGACCCTTGGTGTTAACTTCATCAACCTTAACCTCAAAGAGGGTCTGGGTCTGACTGATCCTAAGGTTCGTCAGGCACTTTCTCTGGCAATCAACCGTCAGGAGCTTGTTGATAACATTGCTTCTGGTAACGGTACCGTTGCAAGTGGTTGGCTTGCTCCTGCAACACCTGGTTACGACAAGAGCGCACCTGCATTTGAATACGATCCAGAGAAGGCTAAGTCTCTACTTGCTGAGGCTGGTGCATCTGACCTTAAGCTTTCTGCAAAGGTTAGAAAGTCTAACGAAAAACTCCTTGTTGCTGTTCAGGAGTACTGGAGCAAGGTTGGCGTTACCCTTGATGTTCAGGTAGAGGACAACGCAGTCTGGAATACTGACTGGGCTGCTGGTAACCTCCAGATTACTACCCTTGCTTGGTATCCACTGTTTGCCGATGGTGACCAGCACCTGTACACCTACTTCTACAGCACTAACGCTGCAAAGAAGTCTTCCTTCTATAACAACCCAGAGTTTGACAAGCTCCTTGTTGAGGGTCGCTCTGAGTCTAACAAGGATAAGAGAACAGAGGATTACAAGGACGCAGATAACCTGCTGACTCGTACAGACTTTGCTACACTTCCTCTGTATTGGCCAAAGAACTCCTTTGTCGCTAAGAAGTACGTCAAGAACGCTAAGGTTGGAAACTTGATTTATCACTTCTTTGATGTCGATATTGATACATCTAATTCCGATTACACCGTTCCAGAGGACTAAGTAGCAAACTTGCTATAAACTTTAAAGCGGCATCTAAGATTCTTGGATGCCGCTTCATTTTCTTGAGGGGAGAGGAGCTCAGGAGTGAGATCGTTTCTAATCAAACGAATCCTTCAAGCAGTGAGCGTTGTAGTTTGTATTTCTGCTTTAACGTTTTTTGTCTTGAATATTGTCCCAGGTGACCCAGTACGAGTCATGATGGGCGATATGGCTGATGAGGCTACTGTTCAACAGGTCCGTCACACCATGGGTCTTGATAAGCCAATTCCAGAGCAGTACGCAAACTGGTTTGTAAAAATGCTTGGTGGAGATTTTGGAACTTCTTACACTCAGAAGCGACCTGTCATTGCACTTCTGACTAAGGCTTTGGGAGTTACGCTACGCTTAGCAGTGTTTGCGTATCTTTTTGCCATAGTATTTGGTCTTTTGATGGGTATTCTCGCCGCAGTAAACCATGGAAAATGGCTTGATAGAACACTTATGTCAGTTGCAATTTTTGGTATTTCTGCCCCTTCATTCTGGGTGGCATTAGTACTGCAGATTATTTTTGCTATGACGCTTAAGTGGTTCCCGCTATCAGGCGTTAAAACACCATCCGCCTACGTTCTTCCAGTTATTGCGCTGGGTTCTCGTTATGCAGCAAGTATTGCTCGTGTTACCAGGACTAGCATGCTGGACGTATTAAATCAGGACTACATTAGAACCGCTGAAGCTAAGGGCTTAAAGCGCTCCGCTATTGTTTTGAAGCACGCGCTCAGAAATGCTCTTATCCCAATTATTACCATTGCTGGATCTCAGCTGGGAGACATCCTTACTGGTTCCATCATCATTGAACAGATCTTCAACATGAACGGTATGGGTAAGCTGCTTATCGATGCAATTAATGCTCGTGACCTGCCGCTTATTCAAGGTAGCGTCATGTACGTGGCAATTATCTGCGTTGTTATCTATCTGCTTGTTGATATTTTGTACGCAGTGGTTGATCCACGCATTCGTCTTGGAGAGGAGGCATCAGAGTAATGGCTTTGTTTACGAGTGATAAAAATAGCGAGAAGGTCCAAAAGACTGAAGCTGTACTTGAGGATGCCGCCAAGGCTCAAGAAGAGGAGCAGGCTGCCACTAAAAAGGTTCGTGCTCAGAGCTACTGGCAGGTTAGCTGGAACATTTTTAAGAGGAACAAACTGGGCATGATCTGCTTAGGCATTGTTTTGGCCCTTGCGATTATTGCAATTCTTGCTCCTGTGATTGCTCCTTACAGCTACAAGGATCAAAACCTTGCAATTATGAATCAAAACCCTACAGTAGAGCACCTTTTAGGCACCGATGAATATGGACGAGATATCCTTTCTCGTATTATTTACGGCTGCCAGATTTCTCTGTCTGTTGGTATTATTTCGCAGGCTATTGCTCTCTTTATTGGCTTTGTTGCGGGAGTTGCAGCCGGATATTATGGCCGTTGGGTTGATGCAGTTGTTTCCTTTATCATTCAGGTTTTCTCCAGCTTCCCATTCTTGCTTTTTGCAATTTTGATTATGTTTGTTATGGGCCCAGGTCTTATTAACCTCTATATTGCACTGGGTCTTCTGATGTGGACAACTACGGCAAGGCTGATTCGAGGCGACGTCATGCGCCTGAAGAATTCTGAATACATTCAGTCTTGTATTTTGTCTGGTGGTAACAGCTTCCGCATCATCATGAAGCATTTGCTTCCTAACTGCATTTCTACGCTGATCGTTGTTTCTACCCTGGGCATTCCAAGTGCAATTCTTTCTGAGGCAACGCTTTCGTTCTTGGGATTGGGCGTTCAGCCACCTGATGCAAGCTGGGGTCAAATGATTGCAGCTTCTCAGCCATTCCTTGCATCACAGCCTCTCTACAGTATTGCTCCAGGTATTGTCATCATCATTACGGTTATGTCTTTTAACTTGCTTGGCGATGCACTTCGTGACGCCCTTGATCCAAAGATGCGTTCTTAGAAAGGAGGTTACGTTTATGGCAGAAAATACAGATGCAACATTTGAGCACGTTATCGAGGGTCCAAATGGACAGTCTGTGCAATTTTGCAGCCTTGAGGAGCGCAAACTTGCACAAGAAACCGCTCAAAAGGAGCGAGAAGAGCAGTGCAAGAAGAACGTCCTTCTCGACGTTAATCATCTTGACGTTACGCTTTTCACCGAAGATGGCGCACTTCCTGCAGTAAGTGACCTCTCGTTTATTATGCGTAAAGGCGAGACTCTTGCGGTAGTAGGAGAGTCTGGCTGCGGTAAGTCCATGACGGCATTGTCAGTCATGGGATTGCTTCCTACACCTCCTGCGCAGATTACTGGCGGAGAAATTATTTTTGAGGGAACTGATTTAACGCAGCTTCCTCGTGGTGGCATGCGTGACTTCCGCGGTAATCGCATTGGCATGATTTTCCAGGAGCCCATGACCTCTCTGAATCCTGTTATGAAGTCCGGTCTTCAGATTCGTGAGGGCATCCTTGTTCATAATCCCAACATGAGCAAACAGGAGGCAGATCAGAAGGCCCTTGATATGATCAAACTGGTGGGTATTCCTGCACCAGAGAAGGTCTTCTCGTCATATCCTCATGAGCTTTCTGGTGGTATGCGTCAGCGTGTCATGATTGCTATGGCACTTGCGTGTCAGCCATCGCTGCTTATCTGCGACGAGCCAACAACCGCGCTTGACGTAACGGTTCAGGCACAGATTCTGCAGATTATTGACCGCATGAAGCAGGACCTGGGTACCGCCGTTATGTTGATTACACACGACATGGGCGTTGTTTCCGAGATGGCCGACTGGGTTCTTGTCATGTACGCTGGTCATCGCGTTGAGTATGCACAGTCTGCAGAGCTCTTTACTAACCCTCTGCATCCCTATGCTCAGGGCTTGATTGCGTCCATTCCATCGTTTGACGAGCGCACCAAGGAACTCTATGCAATTCCTGGTAGCGTTCCTATGCTTTCGCATATGCCTTCTGGCTGCCCATTCCATCCACGTTGTCCGTTTGCTAAGGACATTTGTAAGAATCGTCGTCCTAGCTTGACTGCTGTTGGTGAAGACAATTGCCATACTGTCAGCTGTTGGAAATACACTGATGAGTGGGGTGAGTAGTCATGGTAGAAGAGAATAACACGGACGTTAAAGACCTTTCTGGCGAGAAAACCATCTTGTCCGTAAGGAATCTTGTTAAGCGTTTTCCCATCAAAAATGGTGTATTTGGGCGCTCTAATGCTTCAGTTCATGCTGTTGAGGATGTTTCGTTTGACCTTAGGCGTAAAGAGACCTTGGCTATTGTTGGTGAGTCTGGCTGCGGAAAGTCCACAACAGGCAAGTGCGTACTGCGCCTCACCGAGCCAACCTCTGGAACAGTTGAGCTTGATGGAGAAGACTTCACCTCACTTAAGGGAGAAGACCTCAAGCGAGCCCGTCAGAAGATGAAGCTTATCTTCCAGGATCCGTACAGCTCACTGAACCCTCGTATGACGGTCATGGATATCATTGGCGAGCCTATTGATATTGCAGGTACTTATAAAACAAAGGCGGAGCGCGACGCTCGCATTGAAGAGGTTATGGAGGAAGTTGGCCTTAACCTTGAGTTCAAGTACCGCTACCCTCACGAGTTCTCGGGCGGTCAGCGCCAGCGTATTGGTATTGCTCGCGCTATTGTGCTTGAGCCAGAAATTGTTGTCTGCGATGAGCCTGTTTCTGCCCTGGACGTTTCTGTTCAGGCCAAGGTAATCAACTTGCTTGAAGAGCTTCAGAAGGACCACGGTCTGGCATACATCTTTATTAGCCATGACCTTTCCGTTGTTCGCCACATTGCTGATACTGTTATGGTCATGTATCTGGGTCACCAGATGGAGTTTGCCACTAAAGATGCCCTCTTTGAGCGTCCTTTGCACCCATACACTCAGGCACTTTTGGACGTTATTCCTCGTATTCGCCACGAGCGTATCCAGGAAAAGCGCATTCTTCAAGGTGATGTTCCAAGTCCTGCTAACCCACCTTCAGGCTGCGTATTCCACACGCGCTGCCCTAAGGCAATGAAGGTTTGCTCCGAGCGCATTCCTGAGCGCATCGAGGCTGAGCCAGGTCACTTCTGCGCCTGCCACCTGTACGATGCGTCACTTTCCGATGCCGACCGCACACCTCAGGTTGCGCATGCTATTGAGGCGGCTCAGAAGGCCGTAGAAGAAGCGCGCCTTGAGGAGAAGATTTCCGAGTAGCGTATTTTATTGTCGTGTCTTAAAACGGCTTACAAACACAAAAGGGCGAGAAGACCAATTGATCTTCTCGCCCTTGTTTTGTATGAAGGAAACGCCTACTTCTTCTTAACCTTATCAAAGTGAGGGTTAACCAAAACGGTGAGGCCGGTAAACTCTGGCTTCAAGACGTAAGGCATCTGAGGCCAGTCGATAGGCAGGCAAGCATAGTCTGTGTGAGTCATAAGACTGTCTGCCTGGCGAGTAAGCTCCAGGACCTTATCGTTGTCATTAACGGTTGAACGAGCCTGATCAACAAGGCTGTCAAACTCGGTGCTGTTGTAGAAGGAAGACTTCTTTGCAGCGCGGTCAGAGCGGAAGTAAGAGCCCATGTGCTCAACACCCTGGAAGGAGAGGGTAGACCAGGTAACAAGAGTGACTTCAAGGTCACCATTAGTACGTGCGTCGCTCCAAACACCAGAGTCAATAACGCTTACGTTACAGGTAACGCCAATCTTGGACCAAGCATCCTGAAGGGCAACCATGAGGTTCTGATCCTGGCTTCTGACCTGTGCGTTAAGAGTGAGGTTAGAAACACCTGCCTGTGCAAGAAGCTGCTTTGCCTTGTCTACGTTGTACTCAAACTCTGGAGCGGACTCATTGTAGCCAGTCTCAGAAGATGGGATAAACGACTTTGCAGGTTTGGCAACACCAGAAAGAATGGTGCTGCAAATAGTATCTCTGTCAATTGCCATAGAGAGCGCCTGACGGACGCGAACATCTTTGAGATTCTCGCTCTTAAGGTTCAAGTTTACAAACTGCGTAGATGCAGGGGTGTAGTTGACAATCTCTTTGGAGATAGACTCATCATTTTGGTACTGCTGGATAAGAGACTGAGAAATAAAGACCAGGTCAACATCGTTGTTCTTGTAGTTAAGAATACGGGTGTTGGCATCGTCAATGTAGACAAATCTGAGCTCATCCAGGCCAGGCTTACCCTCATGGTAATCAGCAAATCCCTCAAGAACAACTTCTGTGGTGCTGTCATTAGAGACAAGCTTGAAAGCACCAGTACCAATAAAGTTGGTCTCAGTGCCCCATGCCTCACCAGCCTCTTTACAGGCTTTCTCTGGGTAGATAACTGCGTAGAACTGAGCCATGATTGCGTTGAAGGTTGAATAAGGCTGTGTCAGTTTGATGTCAAAGTGACGGTCGTCCTTAATAACAATGCCAGAAAGCTCTTCAGTTTTACCAGCAATAATGTCTTTAGCGCCCTCAATGTACGCATAGGAGTCAATTGAGGTTGCCTTGGTAGCAGGCAAGAACATACGAGTGAAGGTGTACTTAACGTCAGATGCCTTAAGGGTTTCTCCATTGTGGAATTTGACGCCATCCTTAAGCTCATATGAGTAGGTAAGACCATCATCAGAGACAGTTGGAAGGCCAGTTACCAGGTTTGGCTCAATTTCTTTTGTGTCTGGATTAAGTACCAGCAAAGACTCTGCAACTGCCTCAGATACACCAACAGAACCAGAAGTCTTCTGAGTATCAAAGGTTACCTTTGGGTTGTTTACACCAAAGCGCAACACCTTTTTCTCTGCGTCTCCGCCACCTGAACCGCCACAAGCAGAAAGTAGTGAAGCAGAACCGGCGGCAACGGCAGCCGCCAAAGATCCACGTAAAAATGATTTACGGGAAAGGTTATTAAATACGTGCTCTTTCATAGGGCGCCTTCCGTTTGCATCTTCGAAATACGAAGCTTTAAATGTAAAGAACTGGCTTCTTAATACCCAAATTAATTGTACGCAATACAGAAAAATGTTTCATTAATGAAAAAACATTGTGGAGGAGGGCTTGCTAGAGTGGCACGAAAAGCGCAAAAGCGATAAAGTCAAAGACTCAGTAAAGGTCAACCTTTACTGTTATGTTGTTTGAAGAGCTGAGTGTTAAGAGGATTTTGTGGTTATTCCAGAAATTGTCAAAGATGCATTTAATGATGTTCCCAAGCTTCCTGCTTCTGAGCGCCCTCTTATCTGTGTGACTCCTCGCTGGATGCCTGAAGAAAATTTTTCTGATTCTGCTTCTGTAGCACAAATTCAGCTTGACGCCATTCTTGCAGCTGGCGGCATTCCAATCATGATGCCTCTCACAGAAGACCCAGAGGTTATTGCTCAGTTTGTTGAGATGTGTGATGGCTTCTGCCTTACGGGAGGTCACGATGTTGATCCTCGTAATTGGGGAGAAGAACCACGCGACCTTAATCGTTTGTGTCCTATACGAGATGCGCTTGAGTTTGAGCTGGTAAAGCAGGTACTTGCTGCAGATAAACCTTTACTTGCTATTTGCCGTGGCCTTCAGCTTTTAAATGTTGTGCTGGGCGGTACGCTTGTACAAGATTTGCATACCATGGAGCCAGCAGAAAATCATACTTTCTGGACTCATTCAGCAAATCTGTATCATCCAGCTCATGCTGTTCATGTTCAAAAAGACTCTTTGCTTTACAACGCCTTAGGCCAGGCAGAGGACATTCAGGCAAATTCATACCACGATGAGGCGCTCCGAAAGGTGTCTTCAGAACTTACGGTAGTTGCCTATGCGTCAGACGGCATTATTGAAGGCGCTGAGGTCAAGGGGAAGACGTTCGCTATAGGCGTACAGTGGCATCCGGAATATGGATGGAATTACAGCAAGGCTGATTGCGAACTTTGGAAATCCTTTGTTACAGCTTCGCAAGCCTCGCGGTCTTCTCGTTAATATATTGATACTCTAAACTGCGTTGACTATATGGTTAGCGCAGTTTTTTGTAAGGGAGTTTTATGAGTGACGTGCTAGATAGATTTATTTCGTATTGCAAGGTTTCTTCTCAGTCTAATCCGCTGACCGCAGATAAGGTTCCTTCAACTGAGTCTCAGTTCCAGATGGCTGAGGTTGTTGCGGCCGATCTTCGTGAGCTTGGCGCAGAAAATGTAACCGTCGACGAGCACGCTTATGTGGTTGCTCATTGGCCAGCAAGTAAGGGTCTGGAAGATCTTCCTACTCTTGGTTTCTGCTGCCATATTGATACGGCTTGGCAGTCTTGGGGCAATCCCGTTCATCCTCAGGTTGTTACATATGAGGGCGGCAAGCTGGTAGTTGGCTCCGATCGCGAGGGTAGAGAGGTCTACATTAGCCCAGAGACTAATCCTCAGCTTGAGCACATGGTTGGCTGGCAGCTTGTTACTACTGATGGCACTTCGCTGCTTGGCGGCGATGACAAGGCAGGTATTGCCATGCTGGTAAGCTTACTTGCTCGCTACAAGGAGCATCCAGAGCTCAAGCATCCACGTATTGCGCTTGCGTTTGTTCCTGATGAGGAGATTGGCCACGGCGCCGCTCTTCTCGACCTTGATACCTTTGGTGCTGCGTATGGCTATACCATTGACGGCGGTCCCTTTGGTGAGTTCTGCTACGAGACGTTCAATGCTGCTGAGGTGTTTGTGCGCGCTCACGGACTTTCGGTTCACACAGGTACCGCAAAAGGCCAGATGATCAATGCATCTGAGGCAATCATGCGCTTCCACGAGCTGCTTCCACCTGCGGAGCGTCCTGAGTTCACTGAGGGCTATGATGGCTTCTTCTATCTGGAGCGCGTCAATGGTGATTGCGAGTCTGCTCGCGCTGATTACATCATTCGTGACCATGATCAGTCAAAAGTTGAGCGTCGCAAGCAGTTGATGGTTGACGCTGCAGCGTATGTCAACAAGCAGATTGGCTCCGAGGTACTCTCCGTTGAGATTCACGATCAGTATCACAACTTGGCTGATATTGTCCTCAAGTCCGAGTATGCACACTTAATTGAGAACGCTCGTACTGCATACAAGAAGACCGGTGTAGAGATGACCTGCATTCCAATGCGCGGCGGCACCGACGGATCCCAACTTTCCTTTAGAGGATTCCCGTGCGCTAATCTTTCTGCTTGCTACTACAATGCTCACGGCGTCAGAGAGTTTGTTCCTGTCCCAGAGCTTGAGAGCATGGTTGACATGCTGGAGCACCTGGTAGAGCTCTACACCCATCCACAAAACTAGGAGATTTTAATGACTCATTTTGAGACTGATACACAGTATTTGATTGACACAACAAAGAAACTTGTTGAGTGCGATAGTCCTGTTGGCTACTATGAGCGTATTCACGAGCTGCTCCGTGAGCTTGTTGCTGAGGCAGGCTATGAGCTTCAAATTGACAACAAAGCTACAGCATACGTCCTGGTAGAAGGCAAGGATACCAGCAAGACTGTTGGCGTTAATGCTCACCTTGACACTATTGGTCTGATTGTTCGAGGCTTCAACTCAGACGGCACACTGCGCGTCCGTCAGCTGGGCGGCATCAACTACCACAGCATTGAGGGTGAGACCTGCCACGTTGTTTGTAGAGATGGCTCCGTTGTTGATGGCCAGGTAATCTGCAACCACCACTCCGTACACGTCTTTGAAGACGCTCGAACTATGGAGCGCAACGAGGACAACATGTCCATCTCGCTTATCGCTGACGTTTCTTCCCCTGAGGAAGCTCGTGCGTTGGGTGTCTCAGAGGGTGCAGTTGTTGCCATTGACCCTCACTTTGAGATGTATGACAACGGCTATATGGTTTCTCGCTTTATCGACGATAAGGCTTGTGTTGCCGCACAGCTTCATACACTCCGTTGGCTGGCGCAATCTGGCGAGAAACCCCTCTATAACACCTTGTTTGCATTCCCCATGTACGAGGAGATTGGTCACGGCGGCGCATTCTTGCCTGTTGAGGTGGATGAGTACGTATCGCTGGACATTACCCTTATTGGCCCTGACTACAATTCAAACGAGCACCACGTAGGCATCATTGTTTCTGATATTCGCTCGCCTTACGATTGGGAAGTTTCCAACAAACTTATTGCCTGCGCTCAGGAGGTTGTTGAGCCAGAAAAGTGGAATCAGCAGGTTGCCTTCCACTTCTCAACTGACGCAAATGCTGCGTACTTCTCCGGCAACGATCTTAAGAGCGGCGCATTTGGTCCAGCCTGCCTCAACACTCACGGTCGTGAGCGCTGCCACATCGATGCAATCATCGGCACCGAGAACCTGTGCCGCGCGTACGTCCTTGGATATGGCGAGAAGAACTAGTTCTTCTCGCCATGGGTGCAGCTTGCTCTTATGGATGTATCAAAGAGTTTGCAAGATATGCTGTATATCGTATAAATTTTGCCGTAGACGTGATAAGGTAGCCATAGTTAACTTTTCGAGTCAGGAGTGATTCATGGATAGACGTTCGTTCCTTAAACTTGCAGGTCTTATTCCAGCTACAGCACTGTTTGGCTGCAAGGGAACAGACCAAGAGAAGTCTCAGAACACCACAAAAGATGAGGCTAAGAAATCTGATCCTGTTGCGGTAAAAGTTGCAACACTTAAAGGGCCTACCGCCATGGGCTTGGTTAAGTTCATGAGCGAGGTTGAGGCACAAAACATTACCGATAACAACTACTCGTTTGAGATTTTGGATGCTCCTGATCAGGTAGTTGCTAAGGTTGCCCAGGGCGATGTAGACGTTGCTTCTATTCCGGCAAACCTTGCAGCTACGCTCTTTAACAAGACTAAGGGCGCTTACAAGGTAGCTTGTCTTAACGTACTGAACGTCCTTTACATTGTTGAGACGGGTAGTGCTATCTCTAAGCTTACTGACCTCAAAGGAAAGACGCTCTACGCTTCTGGTAAGGGTGCCGTTCCAGAGTACACATTGTCCTACCTGTTGAGCAAAAATGGTATGACACTTGGTGAGGACGTCCAGGTAGAGTGGAAGAGCGAACATACCGAGTGTGTTGCTGCTCTAGCTCAAGACCCAGAGGGAATTGCGCTGCTCCCACAGCCTTTTGTTACGGTGGCACAAAGCAAGAACAGCCAGATTCGCATTGCAATCGACCTTGGCGCTGAGTGGGAGGCTGTCAATCCTCAGAGTAAGCTGATTGCTGGCGTGACCATTATTTCTTCAAAGCTCATCTCAGATTCTCCAGATGCTGTGACCGCTTTGCTTTCTCACTACAAAGACTCTGTTGCGTTTGCTGTTGATCATCCAGATGAGGCTGCTACGCTTGTAGGTAAATACGGTATTGTTCCAGAGCCTATTGCCAAGGTTGCGTTGCCTAAGTGTAATATTACGTATATTGATGGCGCAGATATGAAGAGCGCGCTTTCAAGTTACTTAGGCATTCTGGCTGAGGCTAATTCTCAGGCAGTAGGCGGACAGGTTCCTGGAGACGATTTCTACTTTGGCGCATAACCCGCACATAAAAGATAGTATTTCTGCCCGAGGTAGCGCCGAGAAAGGCGCTGCCTCGGCAGATTTTTCTGTCGAGAAAAACGATCAGGCCCAAAGCGCAGGTCAGACCCAAGGTTCGGGCCGCGTGCAAGGCAAACCGACTGTGCGCAAAGTTGCTTCTAGCTGGGGAGCACGTTTAGGCGCACTGGTATTTTGGCTTGTCGTGTGGCAGATAGCTGCGGTTGTCATCAATCAAGATATTGTTTTAACTTCACCTATTCAGACCATTCAGACGCTTTTCTCGCTAGCTCAACTACGCGAGTTTTGGGTTTCTATTGGTCTTTCTCTTTTGCGTATTTTTGCTGGTGGAGCACTTGCTTTTACGGCTGGTTCCTTGCTGGCGTTTTTGAGTTTTAAGTACAAGTTGATCAAGATTCTTTTTGAGCCGCTTATTTCTACAATCAAATCAATTCCCGTGGCATCGTTTGTCATCTTGCTACTAATCTGGGTTCGCACGCCCTACCTCTCAATTTCAATTTCATTTTTGATGGCACTTCCCATCATCTACATTGCAGTACTTGAGGGGCTTCTCAGCACTGACCAGCAGCTTATTGAGATGGCCGACGTATACCAAATTCACGGTTGGCATCGCATTAAAGCAATTTATTTGTCGCAGCTTATGCCCTCGCTTAAGACAGCCACCTCACTTGCCATGGGATTTTGCTGGAAGTCGGGAATTGCTGCCGAGGTCATTGGCCTTCCCACATTCTCCATTGGCGAGCACCTCTATAACGCTAAAGTGTATTTGGATACGCCAGCCCTTTTTGCGTGGACGCTTGTGGTTATTGTGATGAGCGCACTTGGCGAGAAGATCGTGATGCGGTTAGTTTCATGGGCCGCTGCAAGGCTAGAAAAGAGCTGCTCATGAGTATGAATACAACTAATTGTGCCTATGCAACCGAGCAGTTGCTTGAGGTAAAAAACATCACTAAATCGTTTGGTAATACGGTTGTGCTTGATGATTTTTCCTACAAATTTGAGAGGGGAGTGTACGTACTCTCTGAGCCCTCTGGAGCAGGTAAAACAACACTTCTTCGTATTCTTTGTGGTCTTGAAGTGACTGATTCAGGCACAGTGCTTAAAGCGCCTGACACTAAAACGGTCATGATGTTTCAGGAAGATAGACTGCTAGAAAACTTGAGCGTTATGGCAAATATCATGCTTGCTATACAGTTGCACTCAAAGGAGCAAAAACAAAGCGCTCGAGAGCGTATTAAAGAGGTGCTTTGTGGGGTGGGACTTGAAGGAACAGAAAATAAGCCTGTCTGTGAGCTTTCTGGTGGACAAAAGAGACGCGTTGCACTTTTGCGTACACTCTTTGCAGATGCAGACATCTTGCTCTTTGATGAGCCGCTTAAGGGATTAGATGAAGCGCTTAAGCAGCAGGTTATTGCCTTTATCAAACCGTTCATTGAATTAAAAGTTGTAATTTGGGTAACTCATACTCCTGAAGAAGTAAAACTGCTAGGCTCTTATACAGCACTGCAGTTATAGGAGTGAACTACATGTACAAGGTAATTCTCGCCGGCGGAATGGCGTCTGGCAAATCAACTGTTTCTAAAATGTTTGAAGCAGCAGGTGGTCTGCGCTTTGACCTTGATGAGGTTTCTCGAAAGCTTTTACGCCCTGGATGCGAATGTACGTATCGCGTGGCGGAGGCTTTTGGAAACGATTTGCTAGATCCTGTTACTCACGAGATCAATAGACGAGAGCTTGGTCGTAGGGCTTTTGCTACCAGTGAATCAGCTGAGCTCTTAGAAGACCTAGAGATGCCTTTTATCAGGGAATATATGCGTCAATTCCTGACAAAAGAGGTTCCTTGTGCAGATGCTCAGTTCTGCTTTGTAGAGGTTCCGCTGCTTGACCGCGTTGAAGACTTGCTTGAGCTGGTTGATGAGGTTGTCGTTGTTGTAGCGCCTTTGGAACTGAGAGCAGAACGCGCTGAACAGCGAGGATCTTCTCGCCAGGAGTTTGAGCAACGTATAGCGCATCAGCCTTCTGATAATTACTTGCGTAATCAGGCGGATACAGTGTTTGTGAACTCTGAAGGTCTCGATGATCTTAAAGCACAGGTAGAGCTTTGGTTAAACGCTCGGTTCAACCAAAGCTCTGAGTAATAGGGTATAGCTTTCGTGTGCGGACTCTAGAAAGGTGTCCTCAGTGAACTCTCTACCTTGGCAGCGGCATCATCAAAGGTAATCTCTAGGCAGTTCTTGAGCATGTTTTGGCCAACACAATAAATGCCATCGTTAACACATGCGCTGCCAATAGCAACTGCCTTGTTAAACACAGCTTTCTGGTCAAAGACAGGAACACCATTTTGCTTAAGGAATGAGAAAACCTCTTGAGGAGTATCTAGTTTCTTAACAGAAGCGTCTGCCTTGAGAAGGTCTTCAAGCTCTTCTTTTGCAGGTTGAGCAACACTACCACCGATGATCATAGCCATTTGATAGCAAGCTGCACAAAGATCAGAGCGTCCCAGCTTCCACTCCATATAGGCTAGGCGATAGTACACTAGCGCAACATCTGATGCGGAGAAAAGGTGCTCGATAAGGTCTTTGAGCAGCTTTGCAGCTTCAAAGACTTTTGACTGGTCTTCTAATGTTCTTACTAATAGTAGCGTTGCATCAACGCCCAAAGGAGAAATCCTGTGGGCTTCTTGTGCGAAGCGCTCTGCTTTTTCTGGCTGTTCAAGCAGGTTGTAGGCGCGAGCCATTCTTGCTAAAGACATAAAGTACGTATCTGGAATAAGCACCAGTTTTCTTGGCTCATTTGGGAATGCAAGGTTATAAGCTACGCGCTCTGAGAGGGAATCAAAATACCTGTAAATAGAATCTGAATCGTCCAGGTACAGGCCCATATCAAGGGTTGGTGAAACCTGAGACTCAAGCTCTGCAAGTGTCTTTTCTAGAGCATCTGGGTCTGGCTCTCCGTCCATGATGTTATTTATGGATTGAAGCGTTTTCTGCAAAGGCGAACCAAAGAGGAATTTCTCGGCCATGGACCTTCTGTCCGAGAAATCAATAGTGCCTTCGACCAGGCCATGGATGACTCTATCAAAGCCTTCAATGGCGTAAATATCAGAAGTTGAAGCTTTTGCTTCCTCAAATTTTCCAACTGCATCCGCGGTAGAAGCATCTTTTGGAATGTTGTTGAGAGTGGTGTTCCAAAGCCTAATGCGGCGGGATGCCTCAGAGTATCCAAGATCGCTTACCTTTTGAGCTCCACAAACTGCGGTAACTGCTGGTGAACAAGGACGATCAGACAAATCTGGCATCTCAAAGAAGCTACGAGGAGAAACCCACTCATCCGTTTGCTTCATAAAAGGCTCAACTTCACTAAACCAACCTTCAGAGTCAAAAGAAACTCTGAGCGCAGGGTCTTGTGGGAAGCTATTGCCGTCAATTTGAGTATTTGCTGCAGTAGGTAAGAGGCGGGCAAGTGCAGCCTCGTTTAAGTCCATAGATAGGACAATACGCTCTTCTCCGCGCAAGCTGCCATTGATGCAGACGCGAGAGATTTTGCAGCTCTGAAGTGCCATACGAGCCACGCAAAGAGAAGCACGTAGTGCGTAAGCGCGTGCTGCTGCAATTTGCTCTGACTTTTCTGCAGATAAGAAGCTAAAGCAGCGAGGACGAGCTACAAAGAACTCAAATACCAAAATATCAAGTTGTGGATTGTAGGAGAAGTTGTACACCATCCTAAAAGGGAATGGCGTGTTCTCAACATAGTTGGCAAACCAGAGACGCTTCATCCAGTCTGAGCTGCCGTCAGCGTTACCACTAAAAGGAGCAACTTGCTCAGAAAGAGAAACTGACTTTGGCATGAGGCTTGCTACCTGCGAGAGGGTAGTACGAACAAGCTGAAGATCTGTCTCAGAAGCATGCGTATTCTTTAGGGCCTCAACATCTTGTGAAATGTTGAGGATTGCCTCAGTTGCAATAAATGCGTCGTACTCTTCTGGTGCACACTCCATCGTGTTAGCGTTGAACCACCAACGGCCTGTTCTGTCCAGCTTATGGACGTCACCTTTGGGCAGATTGGTATTCTCGAGATTTTTAGAGCGCGTAAGCATCTCTTGAAGACCAGCCTCTGCAATCTGATTGTTTGCAACAAGGTCTTTAAGAGAGGCGATGACATTATTTGAGCGCAGCAAAATATTCTCTAGGGTAGAACCCTGAGATTGCTTTGAAGCTTTATTTAGCGAGAAAAGATCTGAGACGCCCAAGGTATCTCCTTTATCTGATGTAACTTGTTTATTTAAATGCTAGTTTAGCGCATATAGGTAATTTATTTTTTACCCGTCACACTTTGAAACTATACCGCAATTTATAAATAGTATAGAACAAGTGTTTCAGTTTTGAGAAGTGGGGTATACTACTTTCACGAGAAAAGGAGAATCTCATGGATGCATCTCATGCTGAAGATCAACATAAAGAATATATAGGTGCTGAACTGCGTCGATTTGGTCGTGAAGCAGGAGAAGAGAAGCTTCAGGTAGTATCTCCTTTTGAGCCTGCAGGTGATCAGCCACAGGCAATAGAAAAGCTTGCCCAAGGAATTGAAGACGGGCTCAGGTACCAGACGCTCTTAGGTGTTACGGGTTCGGGTAAGACCTTCTCTATGGCTAAAACTATCGAGAAGCTCAACCGCCCCACGCTTATTATGGAGCCTAATAAAACACTAGCTGCTCAGGTTGCTTCAGAGATGAAGGAGCTCTTTCCTAACAACGCTGTTGTGTACTTTGTCTCGTACTATGACTACTACCAGCCAGAGGCATATGTTCCGCAGTCTGATACGTACATAGAAAAAGATGCTTCCATCAATGAAGAGGTAGAGAAGCTCCGTCACCAGGCAACTTCATCGCTTCTATCTAGACGAGATGTCATTGTAGTTGCATCTGTATCGTGCATATATGGTATTGGTAGCCCTCAAGATTATGCAGGTCTTGCACCTAATGTAGATAAATCCGTTCCTCTTGAGCGCGATGATTTTATTAAAGATCTTATTGATGTTCAGTACGATAGAAATGATTACGATCTACAGCGCGGTATGTTTAGGGTTCGTGGAGGCGTTGTTGATGTGTTCCCGCCGTATGCAGAAAACCCGCTGCGTATTGAGTTCTTTGGTGATGAAGTAGAAAGTATTTCAGAGGTTAGCAATGTAACGGGAGAAGTGCTGAGAGAGTTTGATGCTATTCCAATTTGGCCAGCATCTCACTACGTTACTGAGCGTCCAAAGATTACCCATGCTCTTACAACCATCTCGGAAGAGATGGAAGCTCGTGTTAAAGAGCTTAAAGAAAACGATAAATTGCTAGAAGCTCAGCGTCTTGCTCAGAGGACAAACTATGATCTAGAGATGCTTGAGACTATGGGTTATTGCAATGGTATTGAGAACTACTCGCGCCATTTAGATGGGCGTGCTCCCGGTGAGCCTCCCTATACGCTCATTGATTATTTCCCTAAAGACATGATTTGCATCATTGATGAGTCACATGTTACCGTTCCTCAAATAAGAGGTATGTATGAGGGCGATAGGTCTCGTAAAGTTACGCTGGTAGATCACGGATTTAGACTTCCTTCTGCACTTGATAACAGGCCGCTCAGATTTGACGAATTTGAGGGACGTATTCCACAGTTTATTTACGTTTCTGCAACTCCTGGAGACTACGAAGAGACGGTTGCCCAGCAACAGGTTGAGCAGATTATTCGTCCAACTGGCCTTCTAGATCCAAAGATTGATGTCAGACCAGTAAGAGGTCAGATTGATGATCTTATTTCAGAGGTCAAAGAGAGAGTAGCAAAAAAAGAGCGCGTTCTTGTTACTACGCTTACTAAAAGAATGGCAGAAGATCTTACAGATCACCTGCTAGATGAGGGTATCAAAGTTAACTACATGCACTCAGATACGGCTACGCTTGACCGTGTAGAAATCATTAGAGATTTACGTCAGGGAAAAATTGACGTGCTTGTTGGAATCAATCTTTTGCGAGAAGGACTTGATATTCCAGAGGTTTCTCTTGTAGCTATTCTTGATGCAGATAAAGAGGGCTTCTTAAGAAACAGAAGGTCTCTTATTCAGACTATGGGTAGAGCAGCAAGAAACGCTTCTGGCCAGGTCATTATGTACGCCGATAAAATCACTGATTCTATGCGTATTGCCATTGATGAAACAAGAAGGCGTCGAGAAATTCAGGAAGCGTTTAACAAAGAGCACGGTATTGTGCCTAAAACCGTTAAGAAATCTATTACTGATATTGCAGGCTTTATTGCTGAGGCTTCAGAGAACATTGATAAACGTAAACGCAAAAACGGAGAGTTTTATACCGCCTCTGATGACGAGGATTCGCTTGAAGAACAGCAAGAGTCAATTCTTGAAATGCCTGCAGAGTTGCTTGCTGAAGAGCTACAAAATCTTCCTCGCACAGAGGTTGAAGCAATGCTTTCTGGTATGGAAGCAGAGATGGCAGAGGCGTCTGCATCTATGGATTATGAGCATGCAGCAGAACTCAGAGATCAGATTGTTGCCATTAGAAGCCAGCTTGAAGGCACTACCTCAGATGATGTTATCAAGAGGCTTAAAACTGGTGCTAGAAAGGGTAGTACTCACGCTACTCGTAGGCGTTACAGAGGCAAACATTAGGCATTGTTGTAGTGCTCTACTATAAGCTCGGCCATCCTAATACCATCAGCTGCGGCGCTCATAATGCCACCGGCGTAGCCGGCACCTTCACCTACAGGCCATATTCCTGGTGTGTTAATGCTCTGTCCTGTTTCATCGCGGGTAATTCTTACGGGAGAGCTTGACCGTGTTTCAACACCCGTAAGCACAGCATCGGGATGCGCAAAGCCATGAAGTTTTTTGTCCATGACCGGAAGGGCTTCTCGCAAGGTTTGTAAGACATAGGGTGGAAGACAGTCTTCAAGCGAGGTCCAGGTAACACCACGTGGGTAGGTTGGCTTTACCGAACGAGGTCCAGCAGAAGTTTTTTTGTTGAGGAAGTCACCTACAAGCTGAGCAGGGGCAACATAAGCTCCGCCGCCCGCTTTAAAGGCTGCTTGCTCGCAGCTGCGTTGTAGTTCAATTCCGGCAAGTACGTCATCTCCCGGAAGATCGTCTGGATAGACGTTAGCCAAGAGGCCAGAGTTAGCGTTTTGTCCTGCGCGGTCAGACAGACTCATGCCATTTGTGACTACGCCGCCCTTCTCGCTAGCTGCAGAAACAACATAGCCGCCGGGACACATGCAGAACGAGAAGGCACTTCTACCAGAGGGAAGGTGAACAGAAAGCTTGTAGGGTGCCGCTCCTAGTACAGGATTGGTTGCTTCGGGACCGTACAGCGATTTATTGATTTGAGACTGAAGATGCTCAATTCGCACACCCATAGCAAAGGTCTTTCTCTCCATGGAGATGCCTTTATTTTTGAGCATGACATACGTGTCTCTACTTGAGTGCCCAGTTGCAAGAATCACCGTGCGAGTCTGTATGGTTTCAGTTTGAGTTGAGCCATCTGGATTGGTCTTCTCAACCTGAATTGTAGAAAGAGAATCGTCTGAGGCTCGCTCTAGGGAGGCGAGTTTTGTCCTAAACGCAACAGTTCCGCCAGCGTCTTCAATCATTTTGACAATGTTGGTCACCACGGCGGGAAGAACATCACTTCCTACGTGGGGTTTTGCGTCCCACAAAATATTTTTCTGTGCGCCTGCTTTAACAAAAGTCTCAAGAATAAAGCGATGAGAAGCACTTTTGGTACCCGTGTTGAGCTTGCCGTCAGAGAATGTACCAGCACCACCAAGACCAAATTGGATGTTACTCTCAAGATCTAGCTGACCCGTTTGGTTATGATGCTCTACCGCTGCAGTTCTTCGTGCTGCGTCATCTCCGCGCTCAATAAGCAGGGGATTGAGGCCAGCTTTGGCAAGCGTAAGCGCACAGAACAAGCCTGCACATCCCGCTCCTACAACAACGGGACGATTCTCTGAAGGAGCAGGTTGCTTCGCTTTGGGAAGCGCAAAAGTATTTGGCTCAGCAAGCTTTATATGCTTTGCTGCAGGCCTACCTTGAATCTTGTTAAGAAGTTTTTGCTCCGCTGCAGGCCCACCTTTAAGGTTTACGTGGTAAGTGAGGATAAGAACAATATCATTTCTTTTACGCGCATCAATTGAGCGCTTATACAGCTCGTATGAGGTAACTTCATCCGCAGAGACTCGGAGAGTGCGAAGGAGCGCGTCAAACCCTACCTTTGATTCTTTAGCAGGATGCTTACGAAGAGGTGCAACATGAACTTTAATGTTTGATACTTCCAGCATGTTAGTTGTCCTCTTTCAGTGACGCATGGTTTTGACCAGTGCTTTTTGAGGCAGCTAGACCAGCTACCATACCGCTTTTCCACGCCCACGAGAGGTTAAATCCTCCACATTGAGCATCAATATCAAGAGCTTCTCCTGCAATAAACAGACCAGGAATGTCATGCGCTTCAAGAGTGATTGAGTCTACTTGATTGATGGAAATTCCACCAATACAGACCTGAGGGACAACTTTGGAAGACGTACCCGTAACGGTAAAGGCCATTTTGTGAGCCTTGGCAACTGTAGCTTCAACTGAGTCATGAGCACCCAGGTAAGCAGCAATTTGTGGGTCGAGAAGACCGTTGGTGGTGTGAGCTTCTACAGCTGCCGCAACTTCCTCTTCCCTAAGCTGAGGGAGAAGATCAATCTCAAGTACGTCGCCAGGCAAGGCTGTGCGAGACAAGTTGAAAATCATGATGCCCGAGAGTCCAAATGACCTAAAAAGCAGCTCGCCAGACTCCTCTTTGAGCACCGCGCCGTTTCTTACAAGGGTTGCGTGTGCTCGTACGCGCTTTCCATCAAGACTTGTTGGCGGCTGAGGAGTGCAAGTGAGCGCGCAGAGTCCTGGTCGCAGTGAGGTGGTCTGCAGCTGAAGGCTCTCAGCAAGTTTGGTGGTTGTGAGTCCACCAGTAGCTAGAACTACTGATGATGCATGGACCTTATAGGTTTTCTCGCCAGCAAAGCATTCTTTGAAGGTAACGATGAAGCCGTTGTGCTGGGGCTTTACCGATGTGACTTCTCGTCCCAGAGCAAACTGCACGCCAGCTTTTTGGGCTCGCTTGAGCAGCAGTGATTGGATGGAGCTTGCTTGCCTGGTAAGTGGGTACATTCTGCCTTCGTCTTCAGTTGCCCAAGCAAGACCGCTGGACCTAAAGAAAGTCAGGATGTCTGCCAGGAAAATGTCCTTATCTTTGCAGACAGCCTGGACAAACTCTGGATGAGAGAAATTCTCAAAGCTCAAATTTGCATTGGTGAAGTTACAACGACCGCCACCTGTTGCCAGAATGGTTCTGCCGCTTTCCAGTGCTTTTTCAAAGACGACAACGCGCTTGTTGGCGCCAAGAGCTTCGGCAGCAGTGATGGCAGCGCAGAGTCCTGCTGCGCCACCACCAAGAATTGCAACATCAATGTGGTTTGGCACCATAAATGCCTGAGCCTGCTTGATGCGCTGAGCCTGTGCTGCTTGACGTTCTTTAACGCGCGCTGTTTGAGCCATAGTAAGAACTACCTTTTGTGTTTTGTAACTTCTAGAAGCTAGAACTTACAGGTCAAGAACGCTTTGTGTTGCGTCAGGAACAAGGCCTTCAGGAAGCTCGGTACTAAAGGTTCCCTTATCAGCAATCTGCGCAAAGGTTGCATCCATAGGCAGCTGTCCCAAAGGCTTGAGGTTAAATGCCGCTGCAGTTTCAGCAAGCTTTGATGGACCATAAGGCTCAATACGCTCATCACAGTGAGGGCAGGTGATATATGCCATGTTCTCAATCAAACCAAGCACAGGTACATGCATCATTTCTGCCATGCGCACTGCCTTGCCCACAACCATCTGAACAAGATCTTGTGGAGAAGAAACAATCACAACACCCTCAACAGGGAGGGACTGGAATACCGTCAGTGCAACGTCGCCTGTTCCTGGAGGCATATCAATCAGCAGGTAATCCAGGTCACCCCAGTTACACTGGCTGTAGAACTGCTGGATAGCGCCAGCAACAACGGGGCCTCTCCAGAGAACTGGATCGGTCTCGTTCTGAAGCACCAGGTTGGCGCTCATAATCTTGATACCGTTTGCATCCTCGATAGGAATAAGCTGCTCTTCAACGCCGTAAGAGCGCTCATCAGAGATGCCAAACATACGAGGAATTGAAGGTCCGGTAATATCGCCGTCAAGAATACCAACGCGCTTACCTGCGCGAGCGAGGTTAGTAGCAAGAATGCCGGTGACAAAAGACTTACCAACACCGCCTTTGCCAGAAACAACGCCAATAACGTGCTTAACGCTTGAGTGTTGATTGAGTTCAAAGCCTGCAGGTGGCTGTGGCTCTTTCTTTTTGCCGTGAAGTGCGGCGTCAATTTCTTTACGAAGCGCCTCACGATCAATATCTACGTCTGCCATGTCTCTCCTTATGTAGCAGTTGTATGCAGTAACTACTTAATTCTACCCATAGAAGTTTATGGCAAACGAGATAGCTATAATCTTTTCGGCGCACTTTAGCTGAACGTAGGAGGTTCACATGATTTTCTCGTCAATTAAGAATTTATCTGAGAATGACTTTGGTCAGAAATATATGGCTTGTGCTGCGGAGTTTTTAGCAACACACAATCTGGATGAGCTGCCTTTAGGCAAAACAGAAATTGATGGAGATAACGTTTTTGTGAACGTCATGGAGTTTGAGCCTGCTCTTCCTGGCGAGAAGGACTATGAAGCTCATAAGATTTACGCCGATATTCACGTAGTTATTTCTGGTACCGAAAGCATCGCCGTTGCCCCTCTTGAGCAGTGTGTTCTTAAGGGTGAGTTTAATGCTGACGCTGATTTTGGCGCTTACACCAATCCTGGGGAAGAGACATGGGTAACCCTGTACGCAGGTGATTTTCTGGTGACACCTCCATCTGATGCTCACAAACCAGGCTGTACGCTGGAGAAATCTGGCTCAAAGCTCAAAAAAGCTGTGATGAAGGTTCGCATTAAATAGGGAAGCGTGCTTGCCGTGTTTTGGCGGCATTATCTTGGGTATACTAGAACATCAGTACGCACAAATTGTATCGGTGTGTACTGATGCTGTTTTCTATTGTTTGACGGTAGTCATGTAACAAGAAGCGCGCACGTCAAACTGGTTATGTGAGGAACTATGGCTTCAAGCAAAATTGCTATCCGTGGTGCACGAGAGCACAACCTGCAAGACATTGATATTGATATCCCTCGTGATCAGCTGGTAGTTATTACGGGACTTTCTGGTTCGGGTAAATCGAGCCTTGCCTTCGACACCATTTACGCTGAAGGACAGCGCCGCTATGTTGAGTCCTTGTCCAGCTATGCCCGTCAGTTTTTGGGACAGATGGATAAGCCAGACCTTGACTCTATCGATGGCCTTTCTCCAGCTGTGTCTATTGACCAGAAGACCACTTCCAGAAATCCTCGCTCTACCGTGGGCACCGTTACAGAAATCTACGATTACCTGCGTCTTTTGTATGCTCGCATGGGTACTCCTCACTGCCCTGAGTGCGGTCGCATTATTGAGCGCCAGACAACAGATCAGGTTGCCGATAAAATCCTCGAGGCTGGCCAGGGACGCAGAGCTTATGTTTTGGCTCCTGTTGTTTTGGGCCGCAAGGGTGAGTACGTTAAGCTTTTTGAGGACCTGCGCAAAGAAGGATTTTCTCGCGTTCGTGTTGACGGCGTTGTACGTGAACTTGATGAAGAGATCACGCTTGGTAAAACGCTCAAGCATGATATTGAGGTTGTCGTTGACCGTATTGTTATTCGTCCTGATTCTTTGGGCCGCATTGTTGAGGGCGTTGAGCAGGCAACTAAGCTTGCCCAGGGTAAGGTAGGCATATTGCTCCTGGCCGATAAGTCCAGCCCAGAAACTATGCCAGAAGAGCTTTTGCAGTACTCACTGGCGCTTGCTTGTCCTATTCACGGTCACTCTATGGATGATCTGCAGCCTCGCGACTTTTCCTTCAATGCTCCTTACGGTGCCTGTCCTGACTGTGATGGTCTAGGAACTCGTAAAATTATTGATGCTGCAGCACTCATTGCAGATCCAAAACTGTCCGTATCAGAGGGTGTTTTTGGAAGCCTCTTTGGCCACTCCAATTACTATCCTCAGATTTTGTCTGCAGTCTGCAAGCATTTTGACGTATCTGATACAACACCTTGGAACAAGCTGCCCAAGAAGGTGCAGGACGCCCTTCTCGGTGGCCTTGGTTCAACTAAGATTCGCGTTGACTACAAGACGCGCGACGGTCGCAATACGCACTGGTTTACCACCTTCTCTGGCGTCAGAAAGATTCTTTTTGACAAGTACCAAGAGACTACGTCAGAAAATATGAAGACGCATCTTGAGAAGTACATTCGCGAGATGCCTTGTACAACCTGTCACGGAGCTCGCTTAAAGCCAGAAATTCTCTCCGTTACGGTTGGCGAGAAAAACATCTGGGAGGTCTGTGAACTTTCCTGTAAAGAGTCGCTCCAGTTCTTCAAGCAGCTGACTATTACTGATCGTCAGAAGGTTATTGCAGGTCCTATTGTTAAAGAGATTGTGGCAAGGCTACAGTTCTTGGTAAACGTTGGCTTGGATTACCTCACGCTTTCTCGTGCAGCAGCATCGCTTTCTGGTGGAGAAGCCCAGCGTATTCGCTTGGCAACTCAGATTGGTGCTGGTCTTATGGGCGTCCTTTACATTCTGGACGAGCCTTCTATTGGTCTTCACCAAAGAGACAACAACCGTCTTATTGAGACGCTTAAGCAGCTTAGAGACCGCGGTAATACCGTGCTTGTGGTTGAGCACGATGAAGATACCATTCGTGCAGCAGACTACGTTATTGACATGGGTCCCGGCGCCGGTGAGCTTGGTGGTCACGTTGTTGCTGCTGGCACTCCAGAAGAGATTGTTGAAAACCCTGATTCCATCACAGGTGCGTATCTCACGGGAAAGAAGCAGATTAGGCTGCCAGAGGCTCGTCGTAAGCCTGGTCGCGGAAAAATCAAGATTACAGGAGCTAGCGCTAACAACCTTAAGAACGTTTCCGCCGCTATCGAGCTGGGCACATTGATAGTAGTCACAGGTGTTTCTGGCTCTGGTAAGTCCTCTTTGGTTACCGACACCCTTGCGCCCGCGCTTACTAATGCAGTTCAGCATTCAAAGCGTGTGGTGGGAGAGTATAAAAAGCTTGAAGGCGTCGATCTTATCGATAAGGTCATTGATATTGATCAGAGTCCTATTGGTAGAACACCTCGTTCTAATCCAGCAACCTATATTGGCCTTTGGGATGACTTGCGTGCACTGTATGCTTCAGTTCCAGAATCCCGCGCACGCGGCTACTCGGCCGGTCGTTTCTCGTTTAACGTCCAGGGAGGCCGCTGCGAGGCTTGTAAGGGCGACGGCCAAATCAAGATTGAGATGAACTTCCTGCCTGACGTCTATGTTCCTTGCGAGGTCTGCCACGGTAAGCGCTACAATCGTGAGACGCTTGAGATTCTCTATCACGGCAAGTCCGTCTCCGACGTGCTTGATATGACGGTTCACGAGGCACTAGCGTTCTTTGCAAACATTCCTCGTATTAAAAACAAGCTGCAGACTCTCCACGATGTAGGCCTTGGCTACATTCACCTTGGTCAACCAGCAACCACGCTCTCTGGTGGTGAGGCACAGCGTGTCAAGCTTGCAAAAGAGCTTCACCGTCAGCAGACTGGTAAAACTCTTTATATTCTGGATGAGCCAACAACTGGCCTTCATTTTGAGGATGTCAGACAGCTTATTGTTGTTCTGGAGCGTCTTGTTGATGCAGGCAATACCGTTCTTGTTATTGAACACAACTTGGATGTCATCAAGATGGCTGATCGCATTATTGACATGGGTCCAGAAGGTGGCGATGGCGGTGGAACCGTAGTTGTTTCTGGTACGCCAGAAAAGGTTGCGACAACACCAGAAAGCCACACAGGCAAGTTCCTCAAAGAGATTCTTGACCGCGATAACGCACGTCTAGCTGCAGAGAAAAAAGCTCAGAAGAAGCGCGCATAATATGGCGAGAAAAACGGTCAAGGTCCAAAAGACAAATGCAATGAGGGAGCTTGATGCTGCCGGCATTGCTTACGAGTTCCAATCTTATGAGGTAGACGAAGACGTTCCTTCTGGAGAGTTGGGTACTCATATTGCAGAGATGCTTGGAGAAGATCCAGACGCTGCATTCAAAACGCTTGTCTGCGTGTCTTCAAGTGGAGAGCATGTGGTGTGCTGCATTCCAGTAGATCAAGAGCTTGATCTTAAAAAAGCAGCAGCTGCATCCGGTCAAAAGAACCTTTCCATGCTGCCCGTTAAAGAGCTTGAGGGTTTAACGGGCTACGTTCGTGGCGGCTGCACTCCCGTTGGTATGAAAAAGCAGTTTCCCACTATAATTGACGAGACTGCTCAGCTTTTTGAGCTCATTCATATCTCTGGTGGAAAACGTGGACTCAGTTTGACGCTTTCTCCAGAAGATCTAGCTTCATTTGTATCGGCTACGTTTGCAGATATTGTTCGCGAGGTGCACTAGTGGCATATCAGCCCAAACATATGCGACTTTCAGCAGAGTCTTCTGATGGAACCTTATCTGAAGAAACTCTGAGCAAGGCTCTTGATCAGACCTTCGATGAGCCTCCTGTAGTGGACAACATTGTTGTTCCAGAGACGTTTCATCAACCAATTGAGGATGAAGCCTTTGAGCAGATTGTAAGCCAGAAACTCGAAGAGGCCGCTGCTGAAGAGGATAACTCTGAGGCAGATAACAGCTCTGTGTCAGACGGCAACTTCGACGCAGGTAATCCTTATAGTGAAGAGGCTTCTTCTGATGAAGAAGATGCGTCTAAGCAGAAAGATTTGAGTCGTTCTACTTCTATGATGAGCGTGCTCGTTCTGATTAGCCGTATTACGGGCTTTTTAAGAACCTGGGCTCAGGCATTTGCTATGGGTGCTACCGTTCTTGCTAGTTGCTACTCCATTGCGAACACCCTTCCTGACCAGCTCTATGAGCTTGTTGGTGCGGGAATGCTCACTACGGCTTTTTTGCCAGTATATCTTTCTATTAAGAAGAAGGTTGGACAGGATGAGGCAAATGCCTATACCTCTAACTTGCTTTCCATTGTTGTTGTCGCAACCGGACTTGTTGCGGTTCTAGGCTTCTTCTTTGCCGCAGAAGTGGTGTATACACAGTCCTTCTCGGCAGGTGCTGATTTTGACCCAACGCTGGCAGTGTACTTCTTTAGGTTCTTTGTTATTGAGGTTATGCTGTATTGTTTCTCCACCATTTTCTCTGGTGTTTTGAATGCAGAGCGAGACTATCTCTGGCCAGCGGCGGCACCTATTTTTAATAACTTTGTGACTACAGCATCGTTCTTTGCGTATGCTTTCTTGGTTAACACTAATCCTGAGCTCGGTCTACTTATTCTTGCACTGGGAAATCCTCTGGGCGTTCTGATTCAGGTTCTGATTCAGGTTCCGTCACTTAAGCGCAAGGGGATTAAGCTCTCGTGGAGAATTAACCTTAAAGACCCCGCGCTTAAAGAGACGCTTAAGATTGGCGCGCCTGCTCTGATTGTTGTGGTTGCCACGTTTGTAACTATGTCGGTGCAGACAAGCTCGCAGCTCAGCGTTTCCGCGTCTGGTGCATCCATTGCGGCATACGCTCGTCTTTGGTACACGCTGCCATATTCCATTTTGACGGTACCTATTACCACAGCCCTCTTTACGGAGCTGTCCGATAGCTGGGCAAAAGAGAATATGGATCAGTTCAAGAAGGACTTTAAGCACGGTATTAACCAGATTCTTTTCTTTACCGTGCCGTTCATGATGTATCTGATGATTTTCTCGATGCCCCTTGTCTCTATTATTGGAGCAAGCAAGTTCACTGAAGATCAGCTGCTGCTAACCCAGCAATTCTTGATTGGTCAGTCGCTTGCTTTGCCTCTGTATGGCATTGGTATGTACCTGCAAAAAGTCTGTTCTGCTATGCGTCGTATGACACTCTATGCTGTTTCGGCAACACTCGGTTCTGTCGTGCAGGTTTTGGTGCTGCTGGTGGGTACTTCTCACTTTGGCATGATGTTTGTAGCAACTACCTCGGCCATCTTCTACGTGGTCATTGACACCATTATGTTGATTAGCCTGCGTAAACACCTTGGTCAGATTGGACTTACGTCCATGGTATTTGCGTTTGTACGCTCGGTTGGTTTTGGCCTTGCAGGATCAGCGGCAGCACTTCTGATTATGGTGGGTCTACGCGTCGTTATTGGCGTACCAGATGGACGAGCGCTTTACGGCGTGCTGTATTGCATCTTTGCAGGTATTCCAGCTGTTTTAGTTACCTATGGCTTGGCAATCCTCTTCAAATCACCAGAGTCCACCATGCTTCGTGCACTGGTTTCTCGCGTAAGGTCATAGCATGGCCAAAAGCGGTGCCAAGGGCGGCAAAGATAACTCTCAAAACAATCTTGACCCCAACTACGTGCCTTCGGGCGCGCCAGGACTTGCGCCGTCGTTTTCTTCTGAGCCCTCAGATGACCTGGTATCCATCAGAGAACAGGTTGATCAGGTTCCTACTAATCCAGGTTGTTACCTCTGGAAAGATGGTTCCGGCAAGGTTATCTATGTAGGCAAAGCTAAAAACCTGCGTGCTCGCATGAGGCAGTACGTTACGCTTCAAGATGACCGTGCCAAGATTCCTCTGATGATGCAGGTCGTACGTAGTTTTGACTACATCGTGGTAGAAAACGAGCACGAAGCATTGGTGCTGGAGCGCAATCTTATTGCTCAGTATCGTCCCTACTTCAACGTAGACTTTAAAGACGATAAGAGCTATCCCTACATTGCCATTACCGAGTCAGATACCTTCCCAGCAATTAAATACACGCGCGAGAAACACAAGAAGGGGACACGTTATTTTGGTCCCTACACTGATTCCTACGCTGCGCGCCAGACTATTGAGACACTCAGAAAAGTAGTACCTATCTGCTCCGCTACGTGCGTAGAGTGGAAGCGCGCTAAACGTCTGCTAGAAAAAGACCCTGACGGCGCCGCCGTTGCTAACCTGCTGCTGGCAAAGAAGGGGCGTCCCTGTTTTGACTACCACGTAGGCAAGGGTCCTGGTGTGTGCGTAGGCGCCATTGATACCGTTTCCTATGCAAAAAACGTCAGGCAGGTAGAGAACTTCCTCCGCGGAAATCGCTCCGAGATTGTCTCTGAGCTCAAAGACCAGATGCAAAAAGCCGCCGCTGACCTGGATTTTGAGAAGGCAGCTAGGCTCAAGTCCCGTCTGACTTCACTCTCTGATCTTGATGACCGCCAGCAAGTCACGTTTCCTACCTCAGTCAACATTGACCTCATTGGCATTTATCGAGAAGAAACTATCTCCGCTGCCTGCGTGTTTGTTGTGCGAGAAGGTCGTACCATCCGCTCGGTTGAGTTTATCCTGGACAAAGGCTTGGACGTTTCCGAGGAGGAGCTGGTCTCGGGCTTCTTGAAGCGCTACTACGATGAAACCGCTGACATTCCCGCAGAGGTTAACCTGCCCATCGATCTTCTCGACGCAGAGGTTTTGTCCGAGTGGTTGACACAAAAACGAGGCCACAACTGCGTGCTTCATCACCCACAACGTGGCGAGAAGTTCCGTCTTCTCCAGATGGCTTCTGCTAACGCTCGTCATGCGCTGATGCGCCACATGATTCGCACAGGCTATGCTGACGACCGCACTAACCAGGCGCTTCTTCAGTTGGAAAGTGCACTTGCGCTTGATGCACCCCCGCTGCGTATTGAGTGCTTTGATATTTCTACGCTTCACGGCAATTTTACCGTTGCGTCTATGGTGGTCTTTACTAATGGAAAGGCTGATAAAAGCCAGTATCGCCGCTTTAAGATTCGCGCTGAGCTTGATGAAGCTAACGACTTTGTCTCAATGACAGAAGTCCTGGGCAGAAGGTATAGCCCGGAACGCATGGCAGATGAGCGCTTTGGCTCACGACCTGATTTGCTGGTGGTTGATGGCGGCAAACCTCAGCTGACCGCCGCAATTAATCAGCTTAATGAGCTGGGGTTGGATATTCCCGTCTGTGGCCTTGCTAAGTCTGATGAGGAAGTCTTTGTACCTTGGGACGACACACCAATTGTGTTGCCTACGGGGTCAGCTTCTCTGTATCTCATCAAGCAAGTCCGTGATGAGTCTCACCGTTTTGCAATTACGTTCCATCGTGAGCTTAGAGATAAGGCAATGACCGTCTCTATTCTGGACGAAATCCCTGGTGTAGGACCTAAACGCAAAAAAGATATCATGCGCCATTTTGGCTCTTTTAAGCGCTTAAAGGCTGCAAGTGTTGAGGACATCTCTCAGGTAAAAGGTGTTTCTGTGAACTTGGCAGAAACTATTTATGAAGAACTCAAAGCTTGGGAAGAATCTTCAACAACTGTACATGAGGAGTTAGATGCAAGGGGAGGAACTCATGAGTAAAACAGCAGACGAGAAAATCTTGGCACTGGTAAATCCTGACTACATTAAGCGTATTCCGTTCTTTGTTCGTGGTCATGCAACAAGCAAGTCTTGCGAATATATTGCTCAGAAGCATCCAGAGCTATACGCTACATTTGAGGGTGAACCTAGTGCTCAACAAGTTGAAGAGATGGCAAAGATTATCAACGAGCTCTTTGAGCAAAGGATGAAGAAGCACAATCTCTAAAACCAAATCAAGCGATAGAGTTATTTGTAATAAGAATGGCAGCTATGACGTATTAAGATGCCATTCTTATTTTTTTTTCATTCATCGCTGAAATATAGCCATTAACCGACAGATGAACTGCTAAAGCATACTCGCACGGAATATCATTAGAGCTACCTAGTTATTACTTTTACTTCAGTCGCTACAAGCAGTTCTAGTGAGGTGACAGATGATGCAGCGTAGAAAAAGGTTTATAAAAGGTCTGTCATTATTGGTAGTTCTTGTTATTTGTGGCTTACTGATTAACAACTGGTTTTTTAAGCTGAATACTATGAGACTGCCAGAGTTAAAAAAGCAGGCAGCTCAGTATGTTGTGCAACAATATGAGAATAAGAAAAATGGTCTTAAGTCTGATTTTGGGTCCGCAGAAAATATTGATTTAGAGACCGCTACTATCTCTGGGCCATTTTTAGGAGTCAGTCAAGCTAACCTACTTATGTTGAATGTAGATTTATATTGGGTAATAAGCTCTCAAGAAACGGTTGTTGGTACTGTTGAGCAAGATTTGGGGCTATTCGCCATTGGGTCTTATTTTGGAACTCCAAAAATGTGGATTCAAACAAGGAACGCTGGGCTGTTACAAGAAATGCATAATAGAAATTATAGATGTCTAGTTAGAAGTTTTTGTGGCTTAGGGTTAAGTGGATGGCCGCCACCGTATCTAGCTGATGGTTATTTAGGAAGTTATAGCCCAGATGACGGATATTTCGAAATTATAAAAGAAGATTATCACGTATCGGAAATTATTAGCTTCCGATTAGGGGAAGAACACTTGGACTTTATGGCAAATCCTGAGCGTGTTGTAGATTTAGTTAAGTAATTTCGAGGTGTTTTCTCTTCTTTAGAACTGAGAAAAATGTTCCTTTCGGTGGACCTAAGGGTTCAATGGTAGTTGGACAAAAGGCAAGAATAGACGGTGTTGTGTATGAATTTGATCAAAAAGGCATTGCTAGAAAAGTCTTAAATCCAAATATTGTTCCCGTGTTAGCGCCAACTACAGACTTAAGTGAGGTGACTGATGATGCAGCGTAGAAAAAGATTTATAAAAGGTCTGTCATTATTGGTAGTTCTTGTTATTTGTGGTTTGCTGATAAATAACTGGATTTTTAAGTTGAATACTATGAGACTGCCAGAGTTAAAAAAGCAGGCAGCTCAGTATGTTGTGCAACAATATAATGCTTGTAAAAACGGTTCAAAGTCAGATTTTACTTCTGTTGATAACATTAACTTGGAAGATACAGAGATTGCTGGCCCGTTTTTGGGCGTTAGCAAAGATGGCCCAGTAGTAATGAACATAACGCTCTATTGGACAATAAGTTCTCATGGAGTTCTTATTGGAACTGTTGAGCAAGATTTGGGAGTCTTTGCTATAAGCGCATTTACGGGATCTTCATCAGAACTGTGGATTCAAACAAGGAATGCTGGGCTGTTACAAGAAATGAATAAGCAAAAATTACCGTGCTTGGTTTGGTCAGTTGCAGGAGAAAATGGATGGCCTCCAAGCTACCGATCAGATGGTTATTATGGCCGCTATAGTCCAGCTGACGGAGATTTCGAAGTTATAAAAGAAGATGCATATCACGTATCGGAAATTATTAGCTTCCGATTAGGGGAAGAACACTTGGACTTTATGGCAAATCCTGAACGAATCCTGGATTTAACCAAGTAATTTTGCGGTGTTTTCGCTGTTCTAACGCAAGGGTCAGTTCATTTTGGGCTGACTCTTGTTTAATCTTCACAACATATCCGTAATTTCTAAAGGCAAACGGTAGTAAAACATCGGTAAACGGTAGTTGACTTTGCTTACTACTTATGTAGTTAGTTAAATTATTTATATATTATACAAGGTAAAATAATAGTAAAGCCCGCTAACTGCGGGCCTTCTTAGCTGCTATTAAGATTTATATGCAGTAAATAATACAACAAAACACGTTTTCATATTTTGAGCAGCCAATGAGCGAGAAATTAATACCGTTGGGCGAACTGTGTTCAGAGGAAATATCTTTTCTTCATATAGTTATATAGATGTAAGCCACACAAGTGGCATTGGTGCCACGTTGTGGCAAGGAGAGTTTTTAGAAAGAGGCAGAAATGAGCGAGTTTATTAACCGTCCACTTTCGCGTCGCGGCTTCCTTGGCGGAGCAACTGTAGCAGCTGGTCTTGGTCTCACCGCTTGTGGTGGCGGACAGCAGAAGGCAGCTGAAGCTCCATCTGGAAAGGAAGGCGGCGGCACAATTACTGCTGGTACCGCTTATTCAACCCAGAACTATGATCCATCTACTACTTCATCAGCACTTGCTCTTGGTGTTAACTGGCAGGTAGTTGAGGGCCTCTACGGTCTTAACTTCCACGACTACTCAACATTCAATGAGCTGGCTACTGCTGATCCTAAGAAGGTTGACGATTACACCTTTGAGATTACCCTCCGTGACGGCGCAAAGTTCTCTGATGGTAACGAGGTAAAGGCTGATGACGTTGTTGAGTCCTTCAACCGTTCCGCTGCTAAGGGTAGCGTTTACGTCCCAATGCTCGCTCCAATTGCTTCCGTAGAGAAGAAGGATGACAAGACCGTCACCGTTAAGACCACTATTGCTAACTTCTCCCTCCTCAAGGAGCGCCTGTCTATTGTTCGCGTTGTTCCAGCAAGCAGCTCTCAGGATGAGATGAAGAAGCAGCCAGTTGGTTCTGGTCCATGGCAGTTTGAGTCCATCTCTGACAACACTCTTGACCTTGTTCCTAACAAAAACTACAACGGCGCAACTCCTGCTAAGGACGATAAGCTCCACTATGACGTCCTTAAGGATCCAACCGCTCGTCTGACCGCTCAGCAGGACGGAACCACCCTTGCTATGGAAATGGTTCCTGCAGACGCTGTAGATCAGCTCAAGGGCGCAGGCTGCACCGTTGACGCTGTTCAGGGCTTTGGTGTCCGCTTTGCAATGTTCAACCTTGGCAAGGCTCCTTGGGACAACGTTAAGGTTCGCCAGGCATGCCTCTATGCACTTGATACAGACAAGATGCTTGCAAACGCATTCTCTGGCCAGGCTGAGGTTGCTACCAGCTACCTTCCTTCTTCCTTTGCTAACTATCACAAGGCATCTACTGTCTATGCACACGATGTAGATAAGGCTAAGAAGCTCATTGCTGATTCTGGCATTACTCCAGGTGATGTTGTTCTCCGCACCACCGATAACGAGCAGGTTAAGTCCATGGCAACTCAGGTCAAGAACGACCTTGATGCACTTGGCTTTAATGTAAGCATCGTTTCCGATACTTCTCCAGCAACCTATGCTGCAATCGACGCAGTTGACGGTTCCTGGGACATCCTGCTTGCCCCTGGCGATCCTTCCTGCTTCGGCGCAGACGTCGACCTGCTGCTTAACTGGTGGTATGGCGATAACGTCTGGATGACCAAGCGTTGCCCATGGAAGGAGTCTGATGAGTGGACCAAGCTCCACAATCTTATGACCAAGGCTCTTGGCCAGTCTGGTGCTGATCAGCAGTCCACTTGGAACGAGTGCTTCGACATTATCGCTGAGAACGTACCTCTGTACCCAGTTCTCTTTGCTAAGACCTTCACCGCTTCTTGGAGCGAGAAGCCAAACAGCAACGGCGTTGCTCTCAAGGGCTTCAAGGGCATTGGAACCACCGGCCTGTCCTTCATTGATGTCAACACAGTTACTGCTAGCTAATTTGTTGTCGTCACGCGCTTAGCATCTCATACATTGGGGCCCGAGCGTTTTACTTATAACGCTCGGGCTCTTGTTCGCAAAATTCAGTCCTGAGATGTGCAAAGTCTCATCAAATTTTATTTGTACGGTTTGTTTTAAAGAGAGAGGGGGAGATAGTGAACAACCTATTACGTCTTATCGGACGCCGTCTTATTGCGCTGCCGATTATGGCTCTAGGCGTCACCTTTCTCGTATTCTTCCTAATGTCTTTCTCGCATGTTGATCCTGCATACAATGCCTTGGGAGAGTCTGCTTCTGAAGAAGCTATCCAGCAGTATCACATTGAGAATGGCCTTGATGATCCATGGCCTGTGAGATATGTACGCTATATCGGTGATGTTGCTCATGGAAACTTGGGTACCTACGGCACTTCTCACTATTCAGTTGCTGAAAGAATTTCAAAGGCTCTGCCAGTAACTATGCAGTTGACCTTTATGGGTCTCTTTATTGGCGCAATAGTTTCGTTTACGTTGGGCGTTATTGCGGCTCTCTATAGAGATCAATGGCCCGATCAAATCATCCGCGTATTCTCAATTGCCGGTCTTGCAACGCCATCATTTTGGTTGGCAGTTCTTTTGATTCTGGTCTTTGCGTCTACGCTTAAACTGCTACCAGCCTCTGGAGCACTACCAGATCCTACGGTAAATCTTGGCGGCTACTTTGCTCGTATGATTATGCCGGCATTTGCACTTGCGGTTCCAATGTCTGGTCAGATGACCCGTATTGTTCGTACCGCAATGGTTGAGGAGCTGGATAAGGACTACGTCCGCACTGCTCGCGGCGCTGGTATTCCAGAGAGAATTGTCATCGCAAGAAACGTACTTCGCAACGCTCTTATTACCCCTGTAACCACGCTTGGTCTGAAGATTGGTTACCTCATGGGTGGCGCCGTTGTCATTGAGGTTATTTTTAACCTTCCTGGCATGGGTACCGCTATTCTCGAGGGCATCCAGGGTAACGAGGCAATGCTTGTTCAGGGCGTTGTTGTTGTCGTTGCACTGTCCTTCATCATCATCAACATTGTTGTTGATATGTTGTACATCTTGATTAACCCACGCATTAGGACGGTGTAGTGCGATGGTACAAATGAGAAAAAAACAAGTCGAGAAGCTCGAAGAAGCTGCAGCAAAGGGTTCAACCTTTGGTGGCTTTAAGAAGATGAAGACAGCTTCCAAGATTGCTCTTGTCATTCTTGTCTTTGTTGTTCTTGCTTCTGTCTTTGCAAACTTTATTGCTCCACATAACCCACTTGAGATTTTCAACGCTCGTCAGGCTCCAGGCAATGGATTCATTTTTGGTACTGGCGATAAGGGCCGCGATATTCTTTCTCGTATGCTTTATGGTGGTCAGTATTCACTGGTCATTGGCTTTGGCGCTACGGGTATGGCACTGCTGTGTGGCTCAATTATTGGTGCAATTGCAGCTGTTTCTAGAAAGGCTGTCTCTGAGGTCATCATGCGTGTGCTCGACATCATCATGTCGTTCCCAGGCATTGCTCTTGCAGCAGTCTTTGTTTCTATTCTTGGTAACAGCGTTCCTTCAATCATCTTTGCCATTGGCTTTATGTACACGCCACAGATTGCGCGTATTGTTCGTGCAAACATCGTAAGCGAGTACGGCGAGGATTACGTAAGGGCAACCATTGTTTCTGGTGCTCGTGCACCATGGATTCTGTGGAAGCATGTTCTTCGTAACTGCATTGCTCCAATCATGGTCTTTACCGTTACGCTTGTTGCAGACGCAATCATCTTTGAGGCATCTCTGACCTTCATTGGTGCAGGTATTGCAGAGCCAACTCCAACATGGGGTAATATCCTGGCTGATGCTCGTGCTGGCGTTCTTGCTGGCCGTTGGTGGCAGGCATTCTTCCCAGGCCTAGCCATTATGATGACCTGCCTGGCGCTGAATATCCTCTCCGAGGGTCTTACTGACGCTATGGCAGCAGCACCTGGCGCTCCTGTTGATACAGAGAACTCTGACTCCAGGCGTGCAGATGACATCCTTGCATCTGATCCAGTTCGTGCCTACGCAGAGCAGGCGGAGTCTCTTGAGCGCAGACTCAACGCACTTAAAGAAGTTGAGCTTTCCAGAACTGATAGGCGTAAGCCAGACTTTGATGTTGCGCCATTGCTGAGTGTTAAAGATCTTTGCATCAGCTTTGAGTCTCACGGAGACGTTAAGGTTGTTGACCACGTAAGCTTTGATGTTCGTCCTGGTCAGTGCATGGCACTGGTTGGCGAGTCTGGTTGCGGTAAGTCTATTACCACTAAGGTCATCATGGGTCTGACTGATCCAAAGGAAACCATTACTGGCGAGGTTCTCTACAAAGACCAAGACCTCCTGAAGCTCTCCAAAGAAGAGCACCGTAAGCTGCTTGGACACGAGCTTGCAATGGTCTACCAGGACGCACTGTCTTCCTTGAACCCTTCTATGCTTATCTCTTCTCAGATGAAGCAGCTTACCAGCAGGGGAGGCACCCGTTCTGCAGAGGAGCTTCTGGAGCTTGTAGGCCTGGATCCAAAGCGTACGCTTGAGTCCTATCCACACGAGCTTTCTGGTGGCCAGCGTCAGCGTGTTCTGATTGCTATGGCTCTTACCCGCGATCCTTCTCTGGTTATCTGCGACGAGCCAACAACCGCTCTGGACGTTACTGTTCAGAAGCAGGTTATCAAGCTCTTGAATGACCTCCAGCGTCGCCTTGGCTTTGCAATGATTTTTGTTAGCCACGACCTTGCACTTGTTGCAGAGGTTGCTTCTGAGATTACCGTTATGTACGCAGGTCAGGTTATTGAGCAGGCAGCTACTACTGAGCTTCTGACCAATCCTGTTCACGAGTACACCCGCGGTCTTCTCGGCTCTGTTCTTTCCATTGAGGAAGGCGCACAGGACGGTACCAGACTTCACCAGGTACCAGGTTCTGTTCCTTCTCCAGAGGATTTCCCAACAGGCGATAGGTTTGCTCCTCGTTCAAGCCATCCAGACTTGGGTCTTGAGGTACATCCTGTTATTAAGGAGATTCCTGGTAAGCACCATCGTTTCTCCGAGCTGCCTGATGAGTATCTGAAGGAGCATGGTCTTGTGCCTTACCTTGAGCGTTCTCAAAAGGAGGTGAGGTAAATGGCTACAACAACTGAAGAGCAGCCAATTATCTTCCTCGACGATATTTCGGTTACGTTTAAGACGCGTACGGGCTCAATCTTTAAGCCTAATAAGGTTCACGCAGTACAAAATGTTTCGCTTAAGCTTATGCCTGGTGAGACCATTGGTATTGTTGGTGAGTCTGGCTGCGGAAAGTCTACTACCGCAAATGTCATGTGTGGCCTTCAGTCACCAACATCCGGCCATGTGTACTTCAAGGGAATGGATGTTACCAAACGTACTCCAGAGCTTAGGAAGCAGATTGGCCGCGTTGTCTCTGTTGTCTTCCAGGACCCAGCAACTGCTCTTAACCCTCGTATGGTTGTTAAAGACCAGCTCATGGATCCACTGCTCGTGCATAAGGTAGGCACAGAGGCGGAGCGAGAAGCCCGTATTAATGAGCTTGTCGGTCTGGTAGGACTTCCACATTCGGCACTTCGCGCCCTTCCTGGTCAGCTTTCTGGTGGTCAGCGTCAGCGTGTTGCTATTGCACGTGCGCTTTCTCTGAACCCATCGGCAATCATTGCTGACGAGCCTACTTCCGCACTGGACGTTTCTGTTCGTGCACAAATCTTGAACCTGCTTACTGACCTTAAGTCTGAGCTGGGCCTCTCGATGATCTTTATTTCGCACGATATCCAGACCGTTCGCTATGTTTCTGACCGCATCATTGTCATGAATCACGGTCAGATTATGGAAGATGGTCCTGCTAAGCAGGTCTTTGAGCATCCAACAGATCCTTACACTAAGACGCTTTTGGGTGCTGCGCCATCTTTGCTTCATCCTAAACTGGGTGAGTAGCGCTTACGTTTTTGTTTGACCAGAGCGCAGCTTAGGCTGCGCTCTTTTAGCTTGTTAGGTGGATCAATGCACCAAGAAACGCTTGAGCTTGCAGAATTGAAGGCAGCTCATGCTCTGACGCCTTATCCTTCAGATTTTGAGGCGTTTTGGAAGGCACGTATGGAGGAAGCGGATAACGCTCCTCTTAGCTGGCAGATTGTACCTTCAACAGAAGTCACGTCATCTGCTTCAGCTCATTTTTTTGATTTGACGTTTGTGGGAATTGATGGCGCGGAAGTTTACGCAAAGTATCTGCGCCCACAGACTGCCTCGGGCGTACAAACTCCGCTTGTTCTACAGTTCCACGGTTATCCAGGGGCTTCTCGCAGTTGGTTTGAGCAGAGCTCATTTCTAGGCTTGGGCTGCTCACTGATTGCGCTTGATAATCCTGGGCAGGGTGGCCGCAGTTTGGACGGAAGCTCATATAAGAGCACTACCGTCTCTGGTCACTTGGTGCTCGGACTAGATGGACCTGTAGAGGACCTTTACTTTGTTCATTTGTATCAGAACATTCACTTGCTCTGCAGGATTGTCCGCGAGCTCGAAGGAATTGATACAGACCGCGTTTTTGTAAACGGCGCCTCGCAGGGAGGCGGAATTGGCCTTGCCACTTGCGCACTCAATCAAGACCTGATTAATAGGGCGGCAATTCTTTACCCCTTCCTCACTGATTTTAGGTGCGTGTGGGAGCTTAATGCTGATGAGGTGGCCTACGAGGGCATCCGTTATTATTCCCGCTGGTTTGACGCAGATGGTTCTCGCGCTGATGAGGTCTTTGCAAAGCTTGCCTATATTGATTCAGCTAATTTTGCACGCCTGGTTACCTGTCCTGTGCTTTTTGGTACTGGGCTTGATGATCCGGTAGTTCCTCCCGAGGCTCAGTTTGCGGCTTACAATGCCTTGACCTGCCCAAAGAGACATCTTCTTTATCCCGGATATGCGCATGAAGAGATTGGCGATTTTGACGATAAGATCATTGATTTCTTCTGCTCAGACAAGGGAGAGCAAGCTCTTGAAGCGCTGGACTCGTCATTTCCTGCTCAAGCAGAAGGCGAGGTGAAAGCATGAGGGGTTTAACACAAAGGCTTGAAGATGCCCGTTCTTATCGCGGTGCGTGGCTTAGACCATCAAACTTTGAATCATTTTGGCAGACGCCTGTAACGTTTGCACAAAACGCTCAGGTAGAGAGTGTGGTTGAGCTTCCGTCTGCTACCCAGGCGGCAACGTTTAAGCGAATCACATTCACCTCAACTGACCAGACGCAGCTGCGTGCTCGCGTCGTTCTCCCAGCGGGTGCATCGGTGGCAGAACCGCTAGCTTCGGCAGAGCTGTCCGCCTCGGCAAAGCTACCAGTGGTGGTGCTCTTCTCCGATCTTGGTCGGGGAGTGCGTAGCTGGCTGCACCTATTGCGTTTCTCGGCGCTTGGTATGCCTGTTGTAGCCCTAGAGGCTCGCCCGTGCGAAGCGTCACTCAAAGACGCTTGGAGGGGAGTGTTGACGGCAGAGGAGCTTGCCCGCGCGCTCAGCAACCCAGATGACGCCGCATCCTCCACGCTCAAGCAGCTCATCGATGACGCACTGGTAACCGCCGCGGTTGCATCGCGCTTCCTCGGGCGCACAATCGTCACCTGGGGAGAAGGTCTAGGCGGCTCGCAGGCTTTGTTTGCAGCAGCGCTTCTGCCCAAGGAAGTGAGCGTTACCATGGCACTGAACCCGCTCTTTGCCGACAACGCAACAACCCTGCGAGCGCATGTCGGGTGCGGAGACACCCCGCAGTCAGATGCAGCTATCGACGCGGTCGGTCTTCTCGACAGCGCGTGCGCGGCAGAGCTGGTGCGTGTACCTGCGCTTATCGGTACGGCCCTGCTGGACCAGAGCGCTCCAACTGAAGGAACGTTTGCGCTGTACAATCGCTTGCCAGGACAGAAGGAAATGCGCGTGTATCCCAAGTTTGGCCACGAGCGTATTAATCAGTTTGAGAACGAGCAAATCAACTATCTCTGCGAGGTTATATCAGGGCTTTGTCATAACTAAGCGGACTATAATTACGTAGGTTCTTTGAAGTTGCTTTTGATCAATGCTTTGGTCGGCTACTTCAGTACATTGTTGTATGAAACCAGTTGGATTTTCCAACGTGTGAAAGGATAAAGCATGTCCAGTAACGTACCATTTAGCGGTGTTGTTCCACCAGTTGTAACCCCAGATACCCCAGACCATCAGCTTGATGTTGTGTCGTTTGAGCGCTCTATTAATCGTCTCATTGAGGCTGGCGTAGACGGCCTGTTCTTCCTTGGCTCTTCTGGCGAGGTTGTTTTTGCAACAGATGAGCGTCGCGATCAGATTGTGCGCGAGGCTGTTCGCATTGTTGACCACCGCGTTCCGGTCCTTGTGGGCATCATCGATACCGAGACCGAGCGTGTCTTGGAGCACGGTCGCCGTGCCCTCGCACTGGGCGCAGATGCTCTTGTAGCAACCGCTCCTTTCTATGCACTTGGTGGCCCAGCTGATGTTGAGGAGCACTTCCGCATTCTTCACCAGGAGCTGGATGCACCTCTGTTTGCGTATGACATTCCTGTCTGTGTTCACACTAAGCTTCCTTGGAAGATGCTTGCTCGTCTGGGCGCAGAGGGTGTTCTTGCAGGCGTTAAGGACTCTTCTGGCGATGACGTCTCCTTCAGGTATCTTGTTCAGGAAAACGAGAAGAACGGTCACCCTCTGACCCTTCTGACCGGCCATGAGATTGTTGTTGACGGCGCTCTTCTGTCTGGTGCAGACGGTTCTGTTCCTGGCCTTGCTAATGTTGAGCCAGAGGGATACGTCCGCATGTGGAAGGCAGCTCAGGAAGGTAACTGGGCAGAGGTCAAGCGTGAGCAGGACCGACTTAACGAGATTTCCCACATCTTTGATGTCACTTCAGGCGTTCAGGGCTATGGCGCTGGCGTTGGAGCATTCAAGTGCGCACTTAACCTCATGGGCATTTTTGATTCTGACCAGATGCCTCGCCCTGTTAAGCCACTTGATGGCCAGAACCGTGAGGCAGTCAAGCAGGTTCTTATTGCAAACGGCCTTCTCTAAACAAGAGGGGACACCATGGACTCTAAGTTTGTTTCTCCAACACATGTTTGCGCCGTTGATATTGGCGGCACAAAAATTGCCTGTGGCATAGTCACCCTTAACGGCACTGACGTTCCAAACGTCCAGTCCGTAAAGAAGGTCCCAACTAACGCAAAAGAGGGTGGCAAGCAGGTTCTTGCCACCGTTCTCCAGGCAATTAGAGAGGCACTTGCTCGCGCAGAAGAGCTGGGCCTTACTATCTCTGGCGTGGGTATTTCTTCTGCTGGTGTTGTTGACCCTCGTACGGGCGACATCACCTATGCAAATGAGCTTATGCCCGGCTGGGGTGGAACCGCTCTTGGCTCTGCAGTTACCAGTGAGTTTGGCCTTCCGTGCAGCGTTCTTAATGACGTTCATGCTCACGCTCTGGGCGAGGCTCGCCACGGTGCTGGTCACGGCAAAGATAGCGTTCTTACCGTAGCAGTTGGCACGGGCATTGGTGGCGCCTTTGTGAACCACGGCATCTTGATGCTGGGTGCTCACGACGAGGCTGGTCACATTGGTCACGTTGCAACTCCAGCAGCAGCCGGCGTTGACTGCCCTTGTGGTGGAACTTCTCACCTCGAGCCTGTTTCTGCAGGTCCTGGCATTATCCGCGAGTACGTCCGTCTTGGAGGCTCCGATACGCTTGAAGATGGATCCGCTCTTGATGGCGCAGAGATTGACCGCAGGGCTCTTGATGGCGAGAAGATCGCTCAAGCTGCAGAGGAGCGCTCAGGCCGCGCACTTGGTGAGGTCTTGGGCAGCATGTGCAACATGCTTGACCCTTCTGTCATCATTCTGTCTGGCTCCGTTGCAGAGTGTGGCAAGTACTGGCATGAGGCACTTGAAGCTGCATTTAAGTTGCAGGCCATGCCTCCTGTTCAGGCAACGCCTATTGTGAAGGGCACGCTTGGTGGAGAAGCCCCTCTTATTGGAGCTGCAGAAAACCTTGTTCTACCTGGCTATTTAGAGACGCGTCTTTAGGCAAGAGGCGCCAAGTCACAAAAAAGCTTGCTGACTTGGCTTGCTGATCTAGCACGCAGTAAAGACACACACCTTTAACGTACGTACATTCTTGTGAGGAGAATACCGTGGCATATTCAGAGCTTGTTGAGTCACTTAAAGGAAAGCTCATTGTCAGCGTCCAGGCGTATCCTGGTGAGCCTATGAGGCATCCAGAGACCATGGCTCAGATTGCGCGCGCCTGTGAGCTTGGCGGCGCTGCAGCTATTAGGTGCCAGGGCTTGTCTGATATCTCTGCCATTAAGGGTAGGGTTGAAATTCCTGTTATTGGCCTCTGGAAAGAGGGTCACGAAGGCGTCTACATTACTCCTACGCTTCGTCATGCGCGTGCTTGTATTCACGCTGGCGCAGATGTTGTTGCCCTGGATGCAACAGACCGTCCAAGGCCAGATGGTAGAACCTTTGAAGAGACCGTTGCAGCTCTGCGCGCAGAGTCTGACGTGCTGATTATGGCTGACTGCATGACTATGGATGACATCCGTCGCGCTGTTGCCGCTGGTTGTGACCTTGTTTCAACTACACTTTCTCACAACAAGGCCGCTATTGATACAACGCTCGATGATGGCCCTGATATTGCCCTTCTTCAGCAGGCAACTACTGAATTCCCAGGTATCGCCATTATTTGCGAGGGTCACGTCCATACACCACAAGACGCAAAAGATGCTCTGGATGCAGGCGCTTGGGCGGTTGTTTCAGGTACAGCCATTACACATCCAACTTCAATTACCTCTTGGTTTGCTGCAGCACTTGAGGATTAACGCTTGGAGCGGTAAGGTTTTCTCGTCACGTATTTAAGGAGCGCCTGTGAAGAAAAACGATCCTACATCTTCAGTTATTCCCGACATTGTCATTATTACGGGTATGTCTGGATCGGGTCGTACGCAGGCGCTTCACGTGTTTGAGGATATGGGTTATTTCTGCATTGATAACCTGCCACCAGCTCTTATTTTGCAGCTTTCTAACCTTGTAGGCATTAACACGGGTGTTGGCCGCCACTTGGCCGTTACCTGCGATTTGCGCTCGCAAGGTCTTTTTGATGACATTTCTGAAGCGCTGAAGTCTCTTGCAGATCACGAGCTCACCTACAAGATTGTCTATCTGGACTCCTCAGACGAAGTGCTTATGCGTCGCTATAGCGAGAATCGCCGTCGTCATCCTTTAGCGCAGGAGGGAGAACATCTCTCATCTGCAATTTCTAAGGAGCGCGCACAGCTTCAAGACATAAAAGCGCTGGCAGATGTTGTCCTAGACACCTCATCTATGCGTACTAATACGCTCAAGAGTCGTCTTCGTCGTGCATTTTCAGAGCTTGCTGAACAGCAGCTTATGGATGTTAGCGTGTTTTCCTTTGGCTTCAAAAATGGTTTGCCCGTTGAGGCTGACCTTATGATTGACGTGCGATTCCTGCCCAATCCTTACTATGATCCAGAGCTCAGGCCACTTACCGGCCTTGACGAGCCAGTAGCTCAGTTTGTCCTTACGCATGGCACTACCAAGAAATTCCTTAAGTCTTGGTTTGAGCTGCTTGACGTGGTTATGCCTGGTTACGTACAGGAAGGCAAGAGCTTGCTCTCTATTGCGGTAGGCTGCACGGGCGGCCAGCATAGAAGTGTTGCAATCGCACGTGCTACGGCAGAGCACCTTAATAGCCAGGGCTATCGCGTAACGCTTTTCCATCGCGATCTTGATGCGGCTCAGAAGAAGTCTCAGCAGGCTGAGTAGAAGTTAGTCTGTTATGTCCTATACTGCCTTGGTAAAAAATGAGCTGGTCAGCGTACCAGAACTTCAGACGGACTGTGAATTAGCCCAGCTTTCTGCGCTTATTCGTGTTTCCGGCACGTTATCGATGCACGGTCCTGGTAAATTTGCCGTTCGCATTGTTACCGAGACTGGCACGGTTGCCCGTACCGTTATTAGTTCTTCTCGCCGTTTGTTTGATCTGGGTACTTCCGTTGAGTACCGTCGCTCTATCATGCATAAAAAACGTAACTATTTGCTTGAGATTTCTAACCAGGATTCACTTGCAGAAGCACTGTCCGCTCTTGGCATTTATATACCGGGAGAAGGCCTGGTAAGTGGCATTCCTAAAAGCGTTATCCGCACCAAACAGGCGCAGCGAGCTTTTTTGCGCGGAGCGTTTATGGCGGGCGGATTTTTGGCCGATCCCTTAAAAGATTTTCACTTAGAGATTGCTGTCTCGGGAGAAAGATTTGCCACTGAGCTGGTAAAACTTATGGGATCCATTGGTGTAAAGGCGCGTCTTAATCATCGTAACCGCCATACCAATGCGCTCATGCGTACCAGAGAAATTTATGCCGTCTACCTTAAGAGCTCTGACGACATCATCAAGTTTTTGCGAGAGATTGGTGCGCCCACCATGGCGCGCGCTATCGCGTTTACGCGCGTACAAAAGCATTATCGCAACAACGTAAACCGAGTTGTCAACGCAGAGATGGCAAATCAAACGCGGTCTTCAAATGCAGCGGCAGACCAGTTAGCGCTCATAGAAAAGGCCGAGAAACTCGTTGGACTCAGAGCTCTGCCGCCAGCGGTCAGAGATTTTTGTCTTGCACGAAAAGATAACCCTGAGCTGTCGTTATCAGCGCTAGGGGAGTCGTTTGTACCACCCGTATCCAAGTCCGCTATGTATCACCGATTGCTTCGTTTGGAAAAAATCGTTCAGGATTTAGAAAAAGATGCATAAGTTATCGGCGAGTGCGGTAAAATACTCGGTGTACGGTTTAAATGTTAATGAATCCGGAGAATGGCTCTGGGTCACCGAAAGGAGCATTACGTATGGCAGTAAAGGTTGCTATTAACGGTTTTGGCCGCATTGGTCGCCTTGCATTTAGGCAGATGTTTGGTCACGAGGGTTCCGAGATTGTTGCAATCAACGACCTTACTTCTCCAGAGATGCTTGCATATCTTCTGAAGTATGACTCTACTCAGGGCAACTATTCCCGCGATCACAAGGTAGAGGCAACTGACCACTCCATCATCGTTGACGGTCACGAGATTGTTATTTACAAGGAGGCAGACGCTAACAACCTGCCTTGGGGCGATCTCAACGTTGACGTTGTTCTTGAGTGCACCGGTTTCTACACTTCTAAGGACAAGGCACAGGCTCACATCAACGCTGGTGCTAAGAAGGTTGTCATTTCTGCTCCTGCAGGCAATGACCTCCCAACCATCGTCTTCAACGTTAACCATGAGACCCTCACTGCAGATGACAACATCATCTCCGCAGCTTCCTGCACCACCAACTGCCTTGCTCCTATGGCAAAGGGCCTCAACGACTTCGCAACTATCAAGTCCGGTATCATGACCACCATTCACGCATACACTGGTGACCAGATGATCCTCGACGGCCCACAGCGCAAGGGTAACTTCCGTCGTTCCCGTGCTGGTGCAGAGAACATCGTTCCTAACTCCACTGGTGCTGCTAAGGCTATCGGCCTTGTTCTTCCTGAGCTCAACGGCAAGCTTATTGGTGCTGCTCAGCGCGTTCCTACGCCAACTGGCTCCCTCACCAACCTCTATGCTGTTGTTGACAAGAAGGTCACCGTTGACGAGGTCAACGCTGCAATGAAGGCATATGCAGAGACCATCCCAGAGACCTTTGGTTACAACGAGGATGACATTGTTTCCCGCGACATCGTCGGTGAGACCCACGGCTCCATCTTCGACGCAACCCAGACCATGTGCTCTGACCTTGGCGATGGCACCACTCTTGTTCAGGTCACCTCTTGGTACGACAACGAGAACTCCTACACTTCTCAGATGGTCCGCACCATCAAGTACTTCGAGAAGTTCGTTGCTTAAGTTCTAGTTACATAGACGCCTTAGGCGCGGTCGCAGCATCTGCCGCGATCGCGCCTTCTTTTGTTGGAAACGTATTTAAAGGAGTGACATGGCTTTTACAAAGAAGACTGTCCGCGATGCAGATGTTGATGGTAAGCGCGTTCTTATGCGCGTTGACTTCAACGTGCCTCTAAAGGACGGCGTTGTTACTGACGACACCCGCGTTCGCGCTGCACTTCCAACCATCCAGTATCTTCTCGACCACAACGCAAAGGTCATCCTGATGAGCCACCTTGGTCGTCCAGATGGCACCGGCTTCCAGCCAGAGCTTTCCCTGCGCCCAGCTGCAGAGAAGCTTGCTGAGCTTCTTGGCCACGAGGTTAAGTTTGTTGAGGACACCTATGGCGAGAAGGCCCGTGAGGCTGTAGACGCACTCAAGGACGGCGAGGTTCTTGTTCTTGAGAACGTCCGCTTTGACAAGCGTGAGAAGAAGAACGATCCAGAGATTGCAAAGACCCTTGCATCTTATGGTGACATCTTTGTTCTTGATGCATTTGGTACCGCTCACCGTGCACAGGGCTCTGTTGTTGGACCAGCAGCTTACCTTCCTGCATATGCTGGCTTCCTGCTTGAGAAAGAGGTTGATACTCTTACCTCTATCTTCTCTAACCCAGAGCGCCCACTTGTAGCTATCGTTGGTGGCTCCAAGGTTTCTTCTAAGATTGGTGTTCTTGATCACCTTATCGACTCCGCTGATACCCTTATCATCGGCGGCGGTATGGCATACACCTTCTTCCTGGCTAAGGGTTATACCGTTGGTACTTCTCTTCAGGAGCCAGACTGGATTGAGCGCGCAGGTGAGATGCTCAAGAAGGCTGAGGAGAAGGGCGTTAAGATTCTGCTTCCTGTTGACAACGTTGTTACCGATCACTTTGGTGAGGACGCTGTTGGCGAGGTAGTTCCTTCCGATCAGATTCCTGCAGACCGCATGGGTATGGACATTGGTCCTAAGACTGTTGAGCTTTACTCTGAGGCTATCAAGGGCGCAAAGACCGTCTTCTGGAATGGTCCTATGGGCGTCTTTGAGTTTGACCAGTTTGCAAAGGGCACCGAGGCTGTTGCTCGTGCTGTTGCAGATGCTGATTGCACCTCTATCATCGGCGGCGGCGATTCCGTTGCAGCAGTTAACAAGTTCCACCTTGCTGACAAGATGAGCTGGATTTCCACTGGCGGCGGCGCTTCCATGGAGCTCGTTGAGGGTAAGGCACTTCCAGGAGTGGAGGCGCTTCTCGATGCGTAATCGTATGATCGCAGGTAACTGGAAGATGAATGAGACTTTCGCTGAGGGCGTTGAGCTTGCTCAGGGAATTGTCGATCAGCTTGCTTCCGGCACCGGAAACGTTGATGTTGTTATTGCTCCACCTCTTGTAGACCTTAAGGGCGTCTCTGAGGTTCTTACCCAGGCCAACTCTTCTGTTGCTCTCTCTGCACAGAATGTGTACTGGGAGGAGTCTGGTGCCTTTACTGGTGAGACCTCTCCAGCGATGCTGACCTCTGTTGGTGCAGCTTACTGCATCATTGGTCACTCCGAGCGTCGTGGCTACTTTGGCGAGACCGACGAGGACATTAATCGCAAGGCAAAGGCACTGATGGCTCATGACATCGTTCCTATTTCTTGCTGCGGTGAGTCTCTTGAGGTTCGCAACGCTGGTACTCACGTTCAGTTTGTTGTTGACCAGATTAAGGCAGATACCAAGGGTCTAGAGATTACAGATCCTTCCAAGTACGTTATTGCTTATGAGCCAATCTGGGCAATTGGTACTGGTATGACTGCAACTGCTGATGACGCACAGGAAGTCTGCGGCGCAATCCGTAAGACCCTGGTAGAGATCTTTGGCGCAGAAATTGCAGACGGTATCCGTATTCTTTACGGTGGTTCTGCAAAGCCAGAGAACGTTGGTGGCTTCCTCGAGAAAGAGGACGTCGACGGCGCACTTGTTGGTGGCGCATCTCTCAAAGCCGATTCCTTCGTTGCAATGGTAAAGAGCGCAATGAACTAAACTTTGGCAAAGCTTCTTACCACCGGTGAGGTGGTTTTCCCATCTGTTAAGTTCTTGTTTGTTTTGCAACTTGGCACACGTCATTCCCAAAGGGGAGTGGCGTGTGCTATTCTTTTCTCTTGTACGTGAAAATAACTAGGGCTGGATCTTCTCGCCAGCAAGAGGGGGAACCTCGTGGGCGTTCTGAATACAATTCTTTTAGTGCTGTTTGTACTTTCTGGCATTTTGACGGTGCTGCTTGTTTTGGCACACTCCGGAAAGGGCACCGGCGTTTCTGACATGATTGCTGCATCTATGTATAACGCAAGCGCTGGTTCAGGCATTATGGAGAAGAACCTTGATCGCCTTACCGTCATCACTACAACCATCTTCTTGGTCTGTGCTATTGTGATGGCTTTGACGTTCCCTGTTGGCGCTATTGGCTAAGCAGCTCCTTTTACTTTTGAATTACCTGCCGAGAAACCCGAGTTTCTCGGCATTTTTTATTCGTAGTCTGCGGAGTATGTGAAAATTTGCTGTTAGGAATACCAGCAAAAAAAGCAGTGTGCGGCAGATAGAAGTTATCTGTTACTTCTTAACAGAATTTTCAATAACGTTTCTCATATGTAAACAAATTTGATTGTGACCTGTACGCTGGAGTCAAACAGTCATTATATGTGGATACGTTTTACTGGGATTGGTATGCATAATCTTGCTTATCTAAGAGATATTTTTTGGGTTAAGCAGCTTATCCATGGTAAAATTGCACTTTGCTGTGTATTCACGGCATGTTTGTTGTAGGAATGCTAGGTTGCCATACCGAGAAAACCTCGCTTATCGGGTGGATAAGCGCAAGGCGGTGAGGAGAGTCAATGGCACGGTTTGTTTGGTACGTTACAAAGAGGATTTTGAGCTACATTGTGATGATTTTTGTTGCAACTTCGCTCACATTCTTCCTCGCATCATCATTTATGAACCCACGCTCCAACTTTGAGCAGCGTACTCCACGTCCTCCACAGGAGTCTATTGAGGAAAACCTGTATAGGACTAATCTGAATGATAAGACTCCAGTTATTGAACGTTATCAGGTTTGGGTTACCAATCTATTTACCAAGTTTGATCTTGGTATGACTCCAACAGGCGATAATGTTAACCGTGAGATGAGCTCAAAGTTTATGGCTTCCATTGAGCTCATGACTCCAGCAACTATTTTGTCAGTTGTTATTGGTGTTAGCCTGGGCGTTTATACCGCCCAACGTCAGTATCAGTGGCAGGACCGCTTCTTAAGTGGTGTTGCTTCGGTTTTGCTGGTTATTCCAACCGTTGTTATGGCAATCTTGATTGTTTTTGCAGCAATCGAGATTAACGCACGTGCCGGTTCTCGTATTTTCTACGTTACCGATCTTTCCAGTGGAGATACCGGAAACTTCTTCACTTGGCTCATTGACTTCCTCCAGCACATTATTCTTCCAACCATTGTTCTTACTATCGTAAGCTCCGTTGGTTACCACCTCTCTCAGCGTACGTACCTGCTTGACGAGATGCACGCAGACTATGTCCGTACTGCTCGCGCAAAGGGACTTACTCGTAAGAAGGCAATTCGTAAGCACGCTCTTCGCGTTTCTTTGATTCCAACCGCTGTTTCAGTTGCTTTCTCTCTTGCAGGTATCTTCACAGGTGCTGTTATGACCGAGAAGGTCTTTGCAATTCACGGTCTTGGTGAGTACTTCATTAACTGTATTAACAACAACAATATTCACGGTGCAGTTGCAGTTGCAGCATTCTCTGGCGCAATGACTCTTGTTGGCGCTCTTCTGGCTGACCTCTTTGCTGCTGCTCTTGATCCACGAATTAAGATGAGCTAAGGAGGCGGACATGTCTAAAGAAGAGCTTCAGAACAAAGACGAGAAAAACGTCTCCATTGATGCAGGTCTTACTAACGCTGAGCGTGAGCTTCAGGCAGATGCTAAGTCTGACAATAAAGAAGTTAAAAGAATTAGCTATGCTGGCCTGATTGCAAGGCGTTTCTTCCGCCAGCGTTCTGCAGTAATCGGTTTGATTATTCTTGGAATTATGGTTCTCATTGCAGTTTTTGGACCATATGCCACTCCGTTTAATTACACAGATGCTGACTTTACTGCAATTAACATGGCTCCTAATGCAAAGCATTGGTTTGGTACTGATGGTGCTGGCATTGACCTGTATGCCTGCGTTGTCCACGGCCTTGGTCGTTCGTTGACCATTGGTATTAGCTACGCAATCTTGACTACTATCATCTCTGCAATTATTGGTACTGCCATTGCCTATGTCCGCGGCATTCCAGAGAAGATTGGTATGTGGCTTCTTGATATGCTCATGGTCATTCCTAGCTTCTTGCTGGTTGCTATGATTGTTCGTGCAGCAGGTGGTGAGTCTGGTTGGCTCATGCTTATCTTTGGTCTGACTGCTTTTGGTTGGATTGGCCGCGCGCGTACTATCCGCACCATGGCTCTGTCTTTGCGTGAGAGAGATTACGTCAAGGCTGCTAAGTATATGGGTGTTCCACCATTTACCATCATTGTTCGTCACCTTATTCCAAACCTTGGTTCAATTCTTATTATTGACTTGGTCTTGGCTGTTATTGGCGGCGTAAACTCTGAGACTGCATTCAGCTTCTTGGGTCTTGGTATCAAAGCACCAGATACTTCTCTTGGTTACCTTCTGAGTGCTGGTTCTTCTGCAATGCTTACTACTCCATGGATGATTCTGATTCCATCGGCATTTCTGATTGTTGTTTGTGTTGGCCTGCAGCTCATCGGCGATGGCCTTCGCGATGCCTTTGACCCTTATTCACGCGCTGCTGGTAGCGTCAAAGATCAGGAAGAGGATTCTTCCAAGGATGACGCTCAGCTCGGCGATCTTGAGGGTAGCATCGTTTCTGAAGAAACTACGGAGCGTGCATAATGTCTGACACTACTACTACTTCAACAAAGCAGGGAAGTGTAGAGATGGACGATGTCCTTCGCTACGAGCTGCTTGAGTCAAACGGTCCAAAGGGTGCTCCAACAGGAGATCCAGTTCTTTCTGTTCGTAACCTTAAGGTTTCCTTTAATACTGAGGCTGGTCGTGTAGACGCAGTTCGCGGTGTTAACTTTGACCTTTGGGGCGGCCGTACTCTTGGTATCGTAGGTGAGTCTGGCTCTGGTAAATCAGTAACCGCTCTGTCTCTTATTGGTCTTCTTGATGACAATGCTCACGTTACCGGCTCTATTAAGCTTGGTAATGAGGAGCTCATTGGTAAGACCGACGAAGAGATGTCAGAGCTTCGTGGTACTAAGATTTCTATGATTTTCCAGGATCCACTGTCTGCTTTGACCCCAATGTTCTCTATTGGAGATCAGCTTGCAGAGGCTCTGCTTACCCACAATCCTCATATGAGCAGGTCAGACGTTCGTAAGCGTTGTATTGAGCTTCTCTCCATTGTTGGTATTACTGATCCAGAGAATCGTCTGGATTCTTTCCCACATGAGTTCTCTGGTGGTATGCGCCAGCGTGTTGTTATCGCAATTGCAATTGCAAACAATCCTGACATCATCATTGCAGACGAGCCAACCACCGCTCTTGACGTAACTATTCAGGCTCAGATTCTTGACGTCTTGAAGGTTGCACAGAAAGAGACGGGCGCAGCAGTTGTTCTGATTACTCACGACCTTGGTGTTGTTGCAGGTACCGCTGATGACATTATGGTTATGTATGCAGGTCGTGGCGTAGAGCGCGCAAGTGTTGATACGCTTTTTGCTGAGCCTCGTCATCCTTATACCATGGGCCTTCTGGGTGCTGTTCCAAAACCTCACCTTCAGGCAGAGCATAGGCTTGTTCCTATTAAGGGCAATCCACCATCACTTGCTGCTATTCCAACTGGTTGTCCTTTTAACCCACGTTGTCCTATGGCTACCGAGGAATGCTCCAAGAAAGAGCCAGTGCTGCTTCCTGCAAATGCTGCCGAGGGTCACTTGGCATCTTGCCATCACCTTCAGGAGATTTGCGAGAAGAACCTCACTTACGCTGAGGTGTATCCAGACTTTGAGCCAATCCTTCCAAAGTGGGTTGATGTACCTCGTAACGAGCGTCCTGTTGTACTCAAGGTTGAGAATCTTACCAAGACTTTCCCTGTTCAGGGTAAGGGCTTTATTAGGCGCAGCAAGGGCACTATGACTGCTGTTGACCGTGCAAGCTTTGAGATCCATGAGGGAGAAACTCTTGCACTGGTTGGTGAGTCCGGTTCTGGTAAATCAACAACTCTGATGCAGATTATGGATTTGCTGAAGCCTGAGGATGGTCGTATTACGGTCCTTGGCAAAGATGTTGCTGAGCTTAAGAACGCTGCACAGCGTAGAGAGCTGCGTAAAGATCTTCAGGTTATCTTCCAGGATCCAATGAGTTCTCTGGACCCACGTATGCCTGTCTATGACGTTTTGGCTGAGCCACTTCAGGCACAGGGTTGGAACAAAGAGGATATTAATACTCGTATTGGCGAGCTTATGCGTCTGGTTGGTATCAACCCAGACTATGTTGACCGCTTCCCATCCCAGTTCTCTGGTGGTCAGCGTCAGCGTATTGCTATTGCTCGTGCTCTTGCAACAAGTCCAAAGATTCTTCTCTTGGACGAGCCAATTGCATCTCTGGACGTTTCCATTCAGGCAGGTATTATTAACCTCCTTGAGGATCTTCAGGTTCAGTTGAAGATTTCTTATCTCTTTGTTGCTCACGATCTTGCTGTTATTCGTCATATTTCTGACACGGTTGCTGTTATGCACCTGGGCAAGATTGTTGAGTACGGTGAGACTGAAGACGTCTTTACTAACCCACAAGATCCTTACACTAAGGCGCTTCTCTCGGCTATTCCAATTCCTGATCCAAAGATTGAGCGTACCCGTGAGCGCATGATTTATCAGGATGGTAAGCTGGTTCCTGCTACTCACATCTCTAACGAGTAACAAAGATTCAATAAATTTTCTGAAAACCCGCACTTAAAACTAGGTGTGGGTTTTTCTTTGTTACAAATAGTGAACGAGGTTGTTACGGGAATGTTTCTGCTATGGAGTATTTTCAGGCAATTTCGTATAGTTAAGTGAATATCTGTAGGCCTTTAACGAAATGGGTGATCATATGGCTGACAGTTTTTCCCGTCGTTCGTTCTTTGCTCTGACTGGAATCACCGCCGCAGGTCTTGGCCTTGCTGGTTGTGCTCCATCAAATCCTCAGAGCAGCTCTACCACCACAGGTACTGAGCCACAGGACGGCTCTCCTGCAAACACTCCTCTGGATCAGCTTCCACTTCCAGAGAAGGGCAAGACGTACAACAATCCTAAGTCTCGTGATGAGGTTAAGGATGGCGGTACTCTGACTCAGCCAATCAACGAGATTGGTCCACAGTGGAATTATTACCAACTTGCTGGTAATACCTCTTACATGAACATCCTTCACGGTCTTATCAACCCTCGTGACCTGTTCCTTAACAATGCTGATGGCGATAAGTTTGAGCCAAACAAGGATTACATCAAGGACTTCAAGGTAGAGGAGAAGGACGGCAAACAGGTTGCTACCCTGACCTTCACTGATCAGGCCACCTTCAACGATGGTACCGCTATTGATTGGACCGCAATTCAGACCGCATTCATCACTATGTGTGGTCAGAATAAAAAGTTTGCGGTTTCTTCAACTGATGGTTATGACAAGTATGAGTCTGTTGAGCAGGGTGATACTGCTAAGACTGCTGTTATTACCATGAAGGAGGCAGTCTATCCAATCGAGAGCATCTTGAGCTATGCTCTGCACCCAAAGCTTCAGGATCCAGACTTCTTCAACAATGGTTACAACAATGAGCCACACAACGAGCTTGGTTCTGGTCCTTATATTGTTGATTCTTTCGATGACTCTGCTGTAACCTTCAAGCCAAATCCAAAGTGGTGGGGTGACGCTCCTAAGCTTGATACCCTTGTCTACAAGCAGATGGATACCCAGGCTTCCATTAACGCATTCAAGAACGAAGAGACTGATACTACTGGTACTTCCGTCGCAGGTTCTGCTGAGCTCCTCTCTAACTTCACCGGTCTTGGTGATAAGGCTCAGATTCGTCGTGGTCTTGGTATGTCTATTGCTGTTATCGAGCTTAACTCTACTCGCGGTGCTCTTCAGGATGTTGCAGTTCGTAAGGCATTCTGCCAGGTTGTTGATCCTGCAACTATCGTTTCCATTGTCTTCCAGGGTGTTAACTGGAAAGAGGATGCACCAGGTTCTATGCTTTGGCCTTACTGGGCAGCTGGTTATGACAATAACCTCCCAGACGATATCAAGAATCTCAAGTCTGCTGACGAGCGCAAGGCTGCTGCAAAGAAGACCCTTGAGGACGCAGGCTATAAGCTCAATGGTGATTACTACGAGAAGGACGGTCAGCAGGTAACCTTTAGTTACACACTGTTCGGTGACGGTACTACTGTCAAGAACCGTGCTGCTGCAATCCAGAAGATGTGCAAGGATGCTGGTATTAACCTTACCCTTGATTCTCACCCATCTTCTGAGTTCTCTGATGTTCTTACCTCTGGCTCTTGGGATGTCTGCCTCTTTGGTTGGGTTGGCTCCTCAACTTCTTACAACAACGGTGGCCAGCTCTATGGTTCTGAGTCTGGTTCCAACTTTGGTCAGCAGGGCTCCGCAGAGACCGATGAGATGTTTGCAAAGGTTGTCTCTACCAAGGACTTTGATGAGCGCATGAAGCTCATGAATGAGGCTGAGAAGAAGATGATGCAGACTTACGCATATCTTCCTGTCTACACTGGTCCAGACTGCTACGTTGTCAAGAAGGGTCTTGCTAACTTTGGTCCTTCACTCTTCCAGAGCACACCAGCAACCATTGTTGGTTGGCAGAAGTAAGCAAGGGACAAGGCGATCTTCTCGCAAAGTTCTTTTGAGAAAAGTTTTTAATTTTTCTCAGTAAAGTTGCTTGAAGATGTGTTAGTATATCCCTCGCTGCAAAGCAAGTCGGAGTGGCGGAATTGGCAGACGCGCTAGCTTGAGGTGCTAGTGACCTACTAACGGTTGTGCGGGTTCAAGTCCCGCCTCCGACACCACGAAATTTCGGCGGATCTCTTCGGAGGTCCGCCTTTTTCGTATACTTAGGCAATGTGATTTGTTTTTCCTTGTTGGTAAGGAGTGACTGTGGCAGATAACAAGCTGAGTGTAAGGCGTGTTGAGGGAGTTGTCGACGGAACCGTTGCCGCAACTCTGTCTCAGTTGCTGCGCCTGACCAGCGATGCAGTCATTGTTTTTAATATGGAGGGCATGGTTCTTCTCGCCAATGAAGAGGCCGAAAGCCTATTTGCTAAGGAAGACGGCACCATTGCTGGTCTGGATGTTCGCTTTTTGTTTACCCCTGCAAATCAAGAAAACTTGCAGAAGCCGTTTTCTGTAGAGTTGTTGCCGTTTGCGATTGATGGCTCCACTTCCATGGTGGCTGCTCCTGCTCATGACGGAACGTCGCAGGTTTTGAGTGTGCGTGCAGATTATGTTGGTGCGCCTACACAAGCTATTGTTTTGACTGCCTCTAAGCTTCGTGACATGGCTAGCCCTATGCACGATGATGAACGAATGGTGTTGGACCTTCGCCGAGCCAATAAGAGGCTCTCAGGAGCGCTTCAGATTGTTTTGGACACGCTTGACTCGGAAGATATGGGTCAGCTTATCGAGCGCGTGTTAGAAGAGCTCTCAGAGACTGTCGAGGCTGATGGTGCGCTTATCTATCTTGCTGAGCAAGACGGGTACCACCTTCATGGTGCAACGGAGTCTTTGAGAAGTGCGTCATTGGATAGAATTCCTCGCTACTTTGCATTTAACAGCTCTCTGGAGCGTTTGACGTTTTATTCCGAGCACGCACTTCGCTTGCATACCATGCCTTTGAACTCTAGAGCGCTCAAGCAGGGAAGAGTTAAAAAGCGCAACCTTGTTAACGAAGAAACTCGTGAGGTCATAACCGTTGACGCAAGTCATTTGCCTCCGTTTACCAGCTTTCTTGTGGTGCCAGTGTGGTTTGGTGGACACATTGTTGCCCTGATTGAAGTGGGCTGGGAGCGCAAACGTGCACTTCTGGTTGAAGACGCAAGACTTCTGGACTCCATTGCAAATTACCTCTCGGTGCAGCTTGTAGGCGCGTTGTCGGCCATGAGAACGCAGCGTAGAGACACGCTTCGCGAGGCATTAGCTCGCGTGCGCCAAGGACTTCTCCACAGCGCTGCAGAAGGCGAGAAGATCTCTGGTGAGCGATTACAGCAGGTTATGAGGTCGGTGGGTACCGATCTAAATGTACAGGTTTTCTCGGTAGATTGCTGTGAGGTTACAGGCAACATTACGCTCCATGCGCTTGGTGCTGAGCAAGCGTTTGACGACGCTCAGGACGGTGCGCAAGACAGTGCACAGGCCGTAGCGGAGGCCGGTGGCGCACAGGCTGCGGCGGAGGCCGGCGGCAACCAGATTGCGCTTCCATCGACGGTTGAGGGACTCAAGACAGGAGAGGGCGAGGCGTCAGTCAAAGAGGTTGAGCTTGAATCTGAGCTGAGTCGCGCGCTTGCTGCACAAGGTTTGCCCTGCAAGGGAGCTGTGCTTTTCTTGGGTAAGTTTGCAGGAGAACAGCATACCTGGCTTTTCTTGCGAGAAGAAAACGCTGAGCCCTTAAGCGACATTGAGCTTGATTTCTTGGACCGCGTGATGCTCCTGGTTCATTCTCTGGCCGTTGGTGCCGAAGAGAGCCAGCAAAATAAGCATATCTCCCAGGCGCTGCAGTCGGGCATGAAAAATGACCTACAGAAGGTAAAAGGAATTTCTGCCGAGGGAATTTATTCATCTGCAACCGCCGACGCGTTTGTTGGTGGCGATTTTTACAGCATGATTAAGCTGCCAGGTCGTCGCGCGTGCATTATTATGGGTGACGTTTCTGGCAAGGGTATTGAGGCAGCATCTATCTCGTCCGCAGTTAAAACGGCACTTTCCGCATACGCGTGGGAGGGAAGGACTCCCGCTCGTATGGTGGCAACGCTGAATGAATTCCTGTTGGGCTTCTCGAGAGTAGAAACATTTGCAACGCTCTTTGTTGGTATTGTTGACCTCACAACTTCATCGCTGACCTACTGCTCCGCTGGTCATCCACCTGCGATTTTGGTGTCTGCTCAATCGGGCGACGCTGAGCTTTTGGACGTACAGTCGGGCGTTGTGGGCGCGTTTCACGACATGGAGTACAAAAACGGTACGATTCGCTTGCACGAGGGCGATATCCTGCTGCTTTACACCGATGGAACCACAGAGGCTCGCAGTCCCGAAGGCGCGTTCTTTGGCGAAACTGGCCTGCGAGACATGATTATGAACGAGGTTCCTCGTGGCTTTGATGGTCTGCTCAATAGGTTCTTGAGCACGCTTGATCGCTATACCGGCCGAAGGCTTGACGACGACGTTGCCATGGTTGCCTTGCGCTTTGACGAGCTTGGCGGCGTCGATTCTAGCGCGCTCGGCGGCGCTGACTCTATCGCGTTTGGCAGCGGCGACTCTGGCGTGTCTGGCAGCGGCGACTCTGGCGAGAAGAACAACTAGACGATTTTCTCGCCAAGGAAACGATTTTCTCGCTAAAAAGTGTAGATATCTGAAATTCTTGTTGCTGCGCGGGAACAAGAAACGTATGTATACGCAGCCAAACATAGCAGTTGTTTCAGTCAATACTGACCTTGACGTGAGGGGAGTCCCGCGCGTGAAGGCTCAAATTGAGCAGCTCATTGATAGCGGCTGCAGAAGAATTGTGCTGAACATGGCGGAGGTTTCGTACATTGATTCCTGCGGCATGGGCTTTATTGTGTGCGCTGTTCGACGCATGAAGACGCTCGGCGGTCTTATGAGCTTGACCAACGTGCAACCGACGGCGTTTAAGGCCTTGGTGCGCATGGGTCTTATCGATTTCATGCCTATAAGTACCTGCGCCGCTAAGTCGCGCGTGACTCCGCTTGCACCGGGCACACATCCATCGTTTCAGACAACGTTTAGAGTTGATCCCAATAAAATGTGCGATGCGCGCTCAAGGGCTATTGCGCTGCTGAAGACGCTGCCGTTTACCTCGGATCAAAAGTTTGATATTGAACTTGCAGTTGGCGAGGCTATTGGCAACGCTGTTGATCACGCGTGCGAGAAGGGCGTGCTGACCACGGTTTCCGCGTATCCAGACAGGGTGGTCATTGACGTCTCGGATTGCGGTGGTGGATTTAGCATCTCCGATGAGGAAGAGCCTCCCGAGACCGGCCAGTTTGCCGAGCGTGGACGCGGCGTTAAGCTGATGCGTCTGCTTATGGACGCCGTGTCTATCCAGGAAAAACCTTCCGGCAACGGTACCATTGTTCGCCTGGTCAAGATGATGCGCTAGGACGCGCGCGAGTACAGGTCGTAAGTCGATTTCAACCCGGTATCTATTTCGTGTGGATGCCGGGTTTCTTGTGCGTAAATGCTGCTAGTGGATGGGGTTTCTCGCCAGGTGGGTGGCGTGAGCTGAGTGTGAGCCTGCTGCAAGCCTGATTTTCTCGTCAAGTCTGAACGATTTGCCTGAAAAACACGCCGAGTCTGAGCTATTTGCCGGTTTTTCTCGCCAAGTCTGAGCTGTTTTACTCAGACATGGTGGGGGTTTCAGGCTCGCAAAATTTGGAGACAGCACCCTAGTTAGAACGTGCCTGATTTCTTCAAAGAATCTGTAACTTCTGCCTAAATAAGTAAAAGAATCTGTGGATTTGCCTGATTTTGTCAAAGAATCTGTATTCAAAATACAGATTCTTTGCACTTTTCAGGCGCGCATGTTGTTAAGGCACG
>JDFH01000004.1 GCA_000564995.1 Atopobium sp. ICM42b | reverse complement strand
CTGAGCAGATTATCCGACTTAGGTGTGTTCCGTAGATACAGAATTTATCGATAGTTAAATTTCTTATATGAGTCTATTCATTTTCTAGCATATTAGGTTAAGTTTATGCATAGAGATGAATATCGGGTAGTACGACCGCCTAGCTGCCTGGCTATCTTGATTAAGAATATGTCGATTCTTCAGCAGAACACAAGAAAGCTGCACTATTTTGTGCGCCAGGCCTAAAAGCCGACGCTAACACGCTACAGAATCATAATCACCCGCATATGAACTGCCTCCCATTTCTTGGACACAAGAAATGGGAGGCAGTTCATTTCTAGGGGCGTTTCTTTTTAAGGTATCTTTTGATTTGTGGCTCGCGGTTAAACGAGCTTTTAGGACACTCTAAAAAATATATCCCTTTGCAACAGCCCAGTTCCAGATGCGGTCAGCCTGTACTTCACAGCGCTGCTTAAGTTCAGCAGTGTTAGAACCAGTGAAAGTAACTTGCTGAACAGAAAGAGGAAGGTTATCTGGCCTAGTAATAGTTAAAGTTGCGCTGTTCATAGCCATGCGAGCTGTCTTGTTTGTACCAAGGCGGACTTTAACAGTAAAGTAACCACGAGCAACAGGCCATTCGGTAACTTCTCCGCTATTGGCTGTTCCAGACCTGAATCCATTTGCATTAGCAATAATGCTATAGCCATTCATAAAGAAACCAGCTGCAATAAGTAGGCCACCAATGGCGCACAAAAGAATTCCTGCAAAAATGGTGCCCTCACCATTTAAATTAAAGAAATTCCAGAGGCCGCCAACAGCAAAAAACGCACCGGCTGCCCAACCAACAAGAGGGCTAGCAGCTCCCTGAGGTTTACCAAAATCAATTACATCGTAAGTAAGAGGAATTGGGGAGATGTCGTTTTTATCGTAAAGATAAACGTTGCTTAGAGTTTCTTGTTTTTGAGCGGGTTTTTGTGGTGCTTCTGGTGGAGTTGGAAGCGACATAAATCGTCCTCCTTTTAACTGGTAGAACCGTTCAGGATATTAAAATTATCCTATTTGAGAGATTTATTGTAACATATTGCATAGTAGAGGCTTAATTTTTTTAATTTTGCGCTGCTCCCACTGAAAGGATGCTTAATGAAAAGACGTCAACTAGCGCTGACTTGTGCACTGGTCCTTGCACTTTCATCAGGTGTTGTATTTACTGCGTGTAACTTTAACTTTGGTTTACCATCACCTGAAGAGATTGCCGCTCAGAAGGAAGCAGAAGAGAAGAAAGCTGCTCTTGCTCCTTATGTAGGCATTTGGGAAGCCAAGTCAATCGAAGATGAAAATAAGGGCACAGTCACTGAAGACATGTACAAAGATGTTAGAGATGTTTATCTAGCAATTTATGGCTATGACTTCTCTGACGATGGCACTGGTTTGTTTGTTCGCTTCGGCGCTCAGAAGCCCTTTACCTGGTCTGTTGATGCCGATGGAAAGCTTACTATCACCCTTGCAGGTAATGCCGGAAGCT
>JDFH01000003.1 GCA_000564995.1 Atopobium sp. ICM42b | reverse complement strand
CTCCTGTCGCTCCAGCTGCACCTGCTGCACCAGTGCTGACTTAGGTGTGTTTTGCACTGCCTCCCATTTCTCGTGTCCAAGAAATGGGAGGCAGTTCATTTCAGAAAAGGCGGTCTGACAATCGCAAAAAAGCGTTACTTATGCAGTCTGCATCTTTGCACGTGTCTCATCAATGATGGCACGTACCTTAGCTGCGTTAGCGGCAATCTCCTCTTTTGAGCCCTTAGTAAGCAGGCTTCCCATGCCGCAGCAATCAACGCCACGCTCAAGCCACTCAGCAAGGTTGTCAAGATTAATGCCGCCAGAAGCCATCAGAGGCATCCAAGGAGTTGGAGTCTTAAAGAGGTTAACCAGCTCAGGACCATAGACGTTAGAAATTGGGAAGCACTTAATAAAGGCAGCGCCCATCTCAAGACTGTGGTTTGCCTCGGTCATAGTAGTGCAACCAGGTGCGTAAGGAATCTGATACAGGTTACACATACGAGCAACCTCATCAGAGCCGCAGTTAGCAACAATGAACTGAGCGCCAGCCATGATAGCAAGACGAGCGGTTGTTGGCTCCATAACAGTACCTGCACCAACAATCATCTTGTCGCCAAGACGCTCTCTAATTGCAGCAATAACCTCGCCTGCGTTTGGCAGGGTGTAGCTAATCTCCATTGCATGAACGCCGCCTTCTGCAAGACCCTCAGCAATTTCAATACCACGCTCAACTGTTGGGACGCGAACAACTGCAAACGCACAGGTATCTACCAGTGCCTGAGAAACAGCAGCTTTCTGCACCTTCATATACAACATCTCCTTGTAAATGTATCTCGCTCTACCCTATTGAGCTGGCGAGAAACCCGTTTTTTGTTTCTTAGTTATGAGCAATTCCGTAATGGTCAAGCATTGCATAGATCTTCTCGTCAACACCCTCTGCAACCTCGGTAACGGGGAAACGAGCAGGACCAACAGGGTATCCAGCAAGCTCAAGAGAACGCTTAAGCGTCTGAGGGGTGCTTCCAAGGTGAAGGATGTCGCGAATTGGCTCAATCTCTGCCTGCAGGCGAGCTGCTTCCTCTGCATTTCCTGCCTCAAGAGCCTTCCAAAGGTCAACGACAACCTTAGTAATAAGGTTTGCGGTACCTGCAATAGTACCCTGAGCTCCAAGAGCGTGGGCCTCAGAGATCTTTCCGTCAGAGCCAACAAGTACGTCTACGCCGTGACCAGCGGCAACGTCCAGATAATCCTTGAGGTTATCAATGTTGCCGGAACTGTCCTTAATACCCTTGATGTTCTCAATGGTTACCAGCTGCTCAACTGCCTCTTTAGAGATGTTTTTGCCGGTACCCTTAGGAATGTTGTACAGAAGGACAGGAATCTTAACGCTTGCAGCAACTGTCTTGAAGTACTCGACCAGCTGCTGATCAGAAATGCCCAGGAAGTAAGGGTTGATGACAGAAAGTGCGTCTGCACCAATTGCCTCTGCCTCACGGCTCATGTAGAGAGCCTCTTTTGTTGAGCAAGCGCCGGTTCCTACATAAACAGGAAGACGACCTGCGGTTTTCTCGATAATAAACTTGGAAAACTTGATCTTCTCGTCAGGATTACAAACGTGGAACTCACCGTTAGAACCAAACGTAAAGATACCGTCAGCGCCCTCGGAGATAAGCTTTTCTAGAAGCTGCTCAGCTGCTTCGTAGTTAATAGACTGTTCTTCGTCGCGGTTAAACGGCGTGACCATAGGGACAATAACGCCCTTAAATGTTGACATGCAAACTCCTCTGTGCGTATTGCAGTGTTTATCTGGGGTTATTTGCCCTCGCGAATGGACGCGCCAAGAGCTCCACCGGGATGCCACTTAACGTACTGCTCTGGGTTAAGGCCGTACTCGTTTTGAAGCAGGATAGAGAGGCACTGGAGCTCCATAATCTCAGCCAGAATCGAGGCGCGTGGAGGCTTGTTCATGGAATCGCCCTCCTGCTCAACGCCTGCAATAAGGGCAACCTCTGCCTCGTTTGCCAGCCACGAGTTAGGATTTCCGGTCAGCGCAATAATGTGCACGCCAACGTTCTTGAGGCAGGTAACGGTAGCCTTGAGCTCGCCTGTCTCGCCGGAGTTGGAAATAGCAATGACCACGTCACCAGGACGAGTCTGACCAGCAGATCCGTGGACACACTCGGTACCGTGAAGCTCGTAGGTTGGAGTTCCAGTTGACGAGAAAAGCGATGCAGCATAACCGGAGACGTGACCTGGCTTACCAATACCGGTTACGTGCAGACGGCCGCCCTTTGCCTCTGCATCCAAAATAAGCTTTTTAGCTGCAGAAAGCGCATCAAAATCAATGCTCTCTACATACTGATGAAGCGACTTTCCCACAATGGAGAGAAACTCCTGAACCTGCTCTTTTTCAGTTGCCATTACAACTCCTTATCTGTCTGTGAGGCAGCGCTCAAAGACACTTACTACATGCTGAGCTAACGCGTCTCTTTGACCTTATGCTGAGCCATAAGCTGCTCAATCTGCTCTTGAATTTGATCAAGCGTGGCGGCCATAAAAGGACGGTTAATGTCTACAAATTCAAATCCGGAAGGATGGCTTACCCAAGCGCCTTCAAGAAGCAGGCGGAGCGCCTTGCCCTGTCGAATGAGTTTGTAGCTTTTAATCTTGGTATAAGGAACGACAAGTGCTTTTCTCTTGTCGGATTTTGCAAAGATAAATACGTTTTTCTGTCCAAAATCAATAACATGAATGCCGCTGGCAAAACGACTAAAGCGTTTTCCCATGGCTCGTGATGCAAACCACGTAATGGTGAGTCCTGCAATAACACCAACAAGACCCAAAATGTTGCCACTTACATTGGCGTAAACCCAAAAGAAAAACGTCAGAGCAAGAGCAGCAAACGTCAGGAGCAAATACAGAATTCCCTGAACCATCAAACGAGTTCTATCTTCAAGAACTTCTAGAACTAACTGGTCTTTGGGAAGCTCTGGAGCAGGCTGTTTGTCAACGCTGAGGCCAAACATATCGCCAAGCACTGACTCAGTAACACTTTTGTTGTTCTTCTCGTCTGCCATGTTTTTCCTTGTTGTGAAGCTTTTAAAAGGGCGCCCGCGGGCTTTCCACGAGCGCCCTAAGAAACCGTAGAGCTGAGTAGGTGCTACAGAAATCTAGGCTTAGGCAAGACCAAAGAGTGAGCCGATGCCGTAGATGATAGAACCAACGATGTTGTAGTCAACGTTAGGGAAGGATGCCTCTGCAATTCCCAGCTGAGCAAATGCAGGATAGAGAATCAGAGGACCAGCGGTCAGGAAGATACCAACCAGGAAGGAGCCAAGAAGAGCACCGCGCCATCCACCGTAAGCGTAACCACAAACGCCGCAAGTACCACCAGAGAAGAAGCAGATGCCTGCTGCAGGAATCATGATGGTTGGGCTGTGGAATGCAACCATAAGCGCCATTGCGACAAGGCCACCGAGGAAGGAACCGATGAAGCCGATAATGACAGCGTTTGGTGCAAATGGGAAGATTGCAGGGCAGTCGACTGCAGGACGTGCATCTGGAATGAGCTTCTCGGAGATGCCGACAAATGCAGCGGTAATCTCAGCAATGAACTGACGGACGCCGTAAACAAGAACGGACATACCAGCAGCAAACTGAAGACCAGCAAGGAAAGGCCAAATCCACCACATATCGTTACCAAAGTAGCTGGTGAATGGCTTGTTGTTTGCAAGGGTGTCGCCAAAGTGACCGGTGACAAGGCATGCAATAGTAACAACGTAGAACAGAACAATCATGAAGAGAGCAACGGAGAAGACAAAGTCCTTGAAGAGCTTGAAGAACTCTGGGAGCTCCTTAGCTTCCTTCTCGCCCTCCTCCTCGTTCTTCTTAGCAAAGAGCTTTCCAACGTAACCGGAGAATGCATAACCAATGCAGTTGAAGTGGCCGATTGCGATGGAATCTCCACCAACAAGCTTGTTTACGAATGGCTGGCACAGCGAAGGTAGTGCAGCACCGCAGAAGCCGAGGATAATACCACCAAGAACAATGGTGACCCACATTGGGAGACCAAGAGCAATGAAGACCAGTGCGAGTACGCAGGAGAAGTACAGGAAGTGCTGACCAGTCAAGAAGACGGACTTGAATGGGGTAATCTTGGCAAACACAAGGTTCATGATGAAGCCAAGGACCATTACAAGAGCAACCTCAGTACCATAGGTATTCAGTGCAAGAGCAGTTGCGACCTCAACCTGGGTTACAACGCCCTTAACAGCGAATGCACGACTAAACATGTCGCTGAAGATGTTGACCTGAGCGGACATAGCGCTAGAACCAATGTTGAAGATCATGAAGCCAATAATGGTCTTCACAGTTCCGGAGAAGACGTCCACAGCGGACTTCTTCTGCAGCAAGAGGCCGACAAGAGCAATAATGCCCATGATGACGGCTGTATCTCTGAGCTGCATGAGAATTGCGTTGAGCATGCGTAATCCCTTTCAGCAAATAGACCAACGAACCTACTCAGATAAGTTCTCTAAATCAAGTGACAAGTACCTCTTGTCAAAGGTTTGGCGAGAGCTTCTCGCCGAAGGCAACTCATGTTGCGTATGACAAGAAACTCCCGCCAAAAAGATACAAAGGGGAGCTTATGCGTTGTGCTCTGCGAGCCAAGCGGTGAGCTTTTCCTTCATCTCTGCCTTGTCGACAATGTTGGTAATACCAACTGCAGAAGGAACGCGATCGTCAGCGTTGAGTTCATCGGTGAGGTCAGACATGGTGATAACAAGATCGCCATTGAAACCAATCAGGGAATCCAGATTACCGTGCTCAGTCTCGATTGGAAGATCATTCTCTTTGATGACCTGGTCAATCTTGATCTTGAGCATCATGGAAGAACCCATACCTGCACGGCAGCAAACCAGTGCGTGGAACTTCTTATCAGCCATTACAACCTACCTTCCTTTGCGTGGACAAGGTCCACAACATCTTTTGGTGACTGAGCTTTTTCAAGCTGAGCGAAGAAATCTGGATCGCTCAGCAATTCAACAAGAGACTGAAGGGCACTAAGGTGGCCTTCACTATCTTTTGCTGCAAGTGGGAAAAGAAACTTAACTGGATCGTTGTCTTTGCTACCAAACTCAACGGAATCCTTAAGCACGGTAATGCCTACTGCAGACTCAAGTGCGCCGGACTCAGGACGTGCGTGTGGAAGAGCAACATGCTCGGTAATAACAATATAAGGGCCAAGTTCGTTGACACCTTTAATGATGTCATCAACATAGCCCTCAGTTACTTTTTTGTTATCAACGAGTGGTTGCGCAGATTTTCTAATTACATCTTCCCAGTTAGAAGCTACAACATTGAGCTGCACCAGGTCTTCGGTAAGGAGATCACTTAACACAGCACCACCTTGCCTTTCTCTTTATGAGACACATTGGCCCAAAGCCGTCTCATGACAAGTCTTAATAACTTGATAATATGCCATGAAATGTTCTTAACTTCAATCAATTTTACTAAAACAGTTATCAAAGTTGTTCATATTTTTTCAGCTTATCTTTTGTCCAAGTAACTATACAAATGTTCATGTTTTTATGAACGTAATTGAAGCGCCTTCTATTATCCCATGTAAAGTTTATATGTTAAATTTTTTATAATCTAAAACATTCATATATATTCATACTATTATTTTCTGAAATATCTTGATATCCTACTACTGATGTTCTATTTTATTGATGAATGAACACTCAAAGAAAAAATGTTGCTCATAAAGGGAGGGCATTTATGAAAAGGAGTAAGGCTTACGTAGATTCACGTCGCGAGGCAATTACTGAGCTGCTAGAAAAAGAGGGACAAGCAAGTGTTTTAGAGCTTGCTGATCACTTTGAGGTCTCTTCTTTAACTATCAGACGTGACCTGGACTTTCTTGAGAAGCGCGGCATCCTGACTCGTCAGTATGGCATTGCTACCCTGCTTAATCCTTATGGTCGTCCTTCTGGCTCAAGGCAGATTCGCTCTAACAAAGCAATTGCCCGCGAGGCCGCTCGCTACGTTGAAGATGGCGATTGCATCTTCATCAACACCAGCTCCGTTGCTCTTGGGATGCTTGAGTGGATTGATGCTCACGACGTAACTGTTGTTACAAACAACGGCAAGGCACTGTTGCTTGAGGACATCCACGATCTTTCTATCATCCTTACTGGTGGTGACATCCGTCCTCCACGCGCTTCCATGACTGGTGATACCGCTCTTGAGTGCATCCAGCACATTACTGCTGCTAAATGCTTTTTGGGCTGCACAGGTTTCTCGGGAGAATTTGGTCTTACTTCTGCAACATCCCCTGAGCCAGCAATTAACGCTCAGATGCTCAAGCGCTCTAGAAAGCACTATGTTGTCGCAGATTCTTCTAAGCTGGGCACCATTTCTAACTTCCAGTTTGGCTCTGCAGAAGACATTGACCTTCTCATTACTGATACAGGTGCAACTGACGAGCAGATCAAAGAGCTCAAAGCCGCAGGACTTAAGGATGTTGTCTGCGTCACTCCTTCTATTCTTCCTGCTAAGTAAGACTTGCACTTCATCATTTCTTAAGCGAACACAGAAGGCGACCTTTTACAGGTCGCCTTCTTACATTGCAAAATTTTTACGTGCAATTGTGTTTAATCGCATCCAGCTACACGCACCCACCGAAGTTCAACAGGACCATCTGTCAAGCAACTTGCTGACCAAACAGCGATTAGCAGCGATTAGCTTTCCAAAGCCTCAAATGACTTAAAGCCTTCGCCGATTGCCTCGTGGACCTCTGAAACAAATACCAGTGCATCGGAGTCAATCTCGGAAACGATAACTTTCAGCTGAACAACCTCCGTACGACCAAGAACGCACATCAAAACAGGCTTGTGCGCACCACTCCACAGTCCGCGCGCCTGAAGCTCCGTACAGCCACGATTAAGGTTATAAAGAATCTCGTGAGCGATTGCATCGTGCTCAGAGGAAATAATGTAAACGCAGCGCTCGGACCTTGGTCCGTCGATGACAAAGTCAATCATTTTTCCTGTAACAAAGATTGCCAAGGTAGAATACAGACCGTTTTCTAGCGAGAAGACCGGAATAGCCGCAATAATAATGAGAATGTCTACAATAATGATTGCAGTGCCTGATGGAATAGAAAAACGCTTGGAAACCGCCTGAGCAATGATGTCTGTACCACCGGTATTTCCACCCGCTCTAAATACAAGGCCAAGACCAAAACCACAGATAATACTGCCCCACAAAGCAGCAAGCATAAGATCATTGGCGCCAAGAGCTGGTAAAAAAGGTGCAAATAAATCGACAAAAATACTGGAAATCAAGAAGCCTACAACGCTCTTGAGCAAGTATTTTTTGTTGCCACTTTTTGCAACAAAAGCCATCAAAATGATATTCATAGCGATTGTTTGCATACCAACTGGCAAATCAAAACCAAAAGGCAATGCAACAGCTCTGATAATCGTTGCAAAACCAGTAATACCACCAGCCGCAAGTCCGTTAGGAACTTCAAATACATCAAGGCCAACTGCAAAAATTGCACAGCCAAGGACGATAAAGAACGAATCTTTAAAGGTCTTTTGCCAAGTAGATTTTTGCACACTAATCCTTTCCGCCAACAACCCAGCGATGGTACGCAATGATGAACTGATCAAGATCGCCGTCTGAAAGAACGGACTCTACGTTTCCTGTTTCTGCACCTGTTCTTAAGTCCTTAATGAGCTGATAAGGATAAAGAACATAACTCCTAATTTGATTGCCAAACGAGATTTCTCTCTTTGGACCGCGAAGCTCATCCAGCTCTGCTTCGCGTTTCTCCTTTTCAATCTCATACAAACGACTGCGCAAGATATTCATTGCTGCAGCTTTGTTCTGAAGCTGGCTGCGTTCGTTTTGGCAGGTTACTACCGTTCCTGTTGGAATATGTGTAATACGAACTGCCGAGTCTGTAGTGTTAACTCCCTGACCTCCTGGACCAGATGCATGATAGACATCAATACGCAGGTCATTGGGGCCAATAGCAACTTCAATATCTTCAGGAAGAACGGGTAAAACTTCTACACCAGCAAATGACGTCTGCCTGCGTTTCTTATCGTCAGTAGGAGAAATTCTTACCAGACGATGCACGCCCTGTTCTGCACGAAGCATGCCGTAAGCATTTTTGCCACTTACCGTAAAGGTTGCGCGATCAAGACCAATAACCTCTGCAACAGGAGCGTCGTTGATATCAACTTTCCAACCACGACGATCGCAATATTTGAGATACATGCGAAAAAGCATCTCACACCAGTCTTGAGACTCAAGACCACCCTGACCAGGCTTAATAGTAACAATTGCATCACCATGATCAAGTTCATCAGTAAACCAACTTGAAAGCTCTAGCTCCGATAAATCTTTTTCAAGAGATGCCGCAAGCGCTTGAGATTCGTCGAGTGATGCTTGGTCTCCAAGCTCTGTTCCAAGCTCAAAAGCGGCCTCAGCGTCACCGAGTTTCTCTTTAGCTCTATCAATACCAGCAACATCATCGCGAAGTGATGCTAGTTGAGTCATTATTTTTTGCGCAGCTTCAGCGTCGTCCCAAAAATTGGGACGAGCACTTTCTGCCTCAAGTTCTGAAATTTGCTGACGCTTCTCAGTGAGGTGAAGATATCCTTCTACCTCAGAGAGACGCTCCGCTAAAGCTTGGAGCGAAACAACCTCTGTATCAGCCATTCTTACCTATTTCGGCCGTGGCAGTTCTTAAACTTTTTACCACTTCCACATGGACAAGGGTCATTGCGACCAACGTTGACGTAAGGATTTGGATCGTCAGACTTACGGTAGGTTGATACAGAAGACTGGCTGGCGCCGGTTCCCTGCGGACTCTTTCCAATAGCTGCGGCATTCTTAAGCATGCTCTTGCCTTGCTTAAGTGCCTTTTGATCGCCGTCGGTCTCTTCTCCGCCAGAATAGTGAGCATTCTGGAAGGCCTCTGCCTCAGTATTCTGACGTGGACGATTAACCAACTCAAGGCGAAGAATAGTACGGAGGAAGTCCTCATACATGGTGTTTACCAACAGCGTAAATGCCTCGTATGCCTCGGTCTTATACTCAACCAGAGGATCGCGCTGACCAAAACCACGAAGGCCAATACCGGTCTTTAGGTAATCCATCTCCTGGAGGTATGCCATCCAACGAGTATCAATGACGCGAAGCATTACCTGAGCAGCAAGCTCACGCATAACTTCTTCGCCAAGCTTCTGGGTCTTCTCGTCAAAAGTCTTTTGGACAAATGCGGTGACATCCTCTTCAAGCTGCTCAAACTTGGTGTCCTCGGTAAACTCTGGAAGATCAGTCTTACCAGTAAGTTCAGTAAGCCACTTCTCAAGACCCTCAAGATCCCACTCGTCAGCATCTCCGTAGCAGAACTCCTCGCAAATGCGCTGAGTAGTAGAAGCAGTGACTGTCTCGATGAGCTCCATAAGATCCTTGCCGTCAAGAATCTTGTTTCTCTCTGCGTAAATGACCTGACGCTGCTTGTTCATAACATCGTCGTAATCAAGGACGTTCTTACGCATTGCAAAGTTGACTTCCTCAACCTTGCGCTGGGCGCCCTCGACAAGCTTGGTAACAATCTTTGCCTTAATTGGCATATCGTCTGGAAGCTCATAGCGCTGCATCATTGCTGCAACGCCATCCATGCGATCTCCACCAAAGCGGCGCATCAAATCATCTTCAAGAGAAAGGTAGAACTGGGTCTGACCAGGGTCTCCCTGACGACCAGAACGACCACGAAGCTGATTGTCGATACGACGACTCTCATGACGCTCGGTACCAATAACGCACAAACCACCCGCAGCGGTTACTGCCTCACGCTCAGTAGCGCAGATTTCCTTTGCTTCTTTGTGCGCAGCTTCTTTTTGCTCCTGAGTAGCCTCAGCTGGCTCAATTCCCTGGTTACGAAGGATATCTTCAGCCATGACATCTGGGTTGCCACCCAAAAGAATATCGGTACCACGACCTGCCATGTTGGTTGCAATAGTAACTGCACCCTCACGACCAGCCTGAGCAATAATCTGTGCCTCACGCTCGTGGAATTTAGCGTTCAAAACGTTGTGCTTAATGCCACGCTTAGACAGAATGCGAGAAATACGCTCGGAGTTGTCAATGGAAACGGTACCAACCAGTACTGGCTGACCATTCTGATGGCGCTCTTCAACGTCTCTTACGACAGCTTCAAACTTAGCGTCAATAGTACGATAGACCAGGTCATCGAGGTCTTCACGCTTAACCGGACGGTTAGGTGGAATAACCTGAACAGGAACGTGATAAACCTCACGGAACTCTGCGTCCTCGGTCATTGCGGTACCGGTCATACCGGAGAGCTTGTCGTACATGAGGAAATAGTTCTGGAGGGTGATAGTTGCCAGAGTCTGGTTTTCTTCACGTACCTGAACGTTCTCTTTTGCCTCAATTGCCTGGTGAAGGCCCTCAGAATAACGGCGGCCTTCCATGATACGACCAGTAAACTCATCAACAATCTTTACTTCACCATCAATGACAACGTACTGCTGGTCACGATGGAACATGTACTCAGCCTTCAGCGCCTGCTGAAGGTGATTGACTAGCTGGCCAGTCTCATCGTTGTAGATATCGTCAATGTTGAGAGCGCGCTCGACCTTCTCGAGACCAATCTCTGTTGTCGCAATGGTGTGCTTTGCCTCATCCATCTCAAAGTCAACATCTGGAGTTAATCCACGAACTGCCTTTGCAAAATCCTTATAGGTACCTGCGGATTTAGTGCCAGCACCAGAAATAATCAGAGGAGTACGAGCCTCATCGATAAGGATGGAGTCAACCTCGTCAACGATGGCGTAGTGGTGTCCACGCTGAACACGCATCTCTGGGCGAGTAACCATGTTGTCGCGCAGGTAGTCAAAGCCAAACTCTGAGTTTGTACCGTACGTAATATCTGCCTCATATGCAGGCTTTTTAAGGCTCAGTCGCATGCCGTTCTGCAGAAGGCCAACACTGATGCCCAAGAACTTGTAGATGGTGCCCATCCACTCACTGTCTCGTTTAGCCAGGTAGTCATTGACCGTAACGATGTGAACGCCTTCACCGCTCAGTGCGTTAAGGTAACCAGCAAGAGTGGAGACAAGCGTCTTACCTTCACCGGTCTTCATCTCTGCGATAGTGCCCTTATGCAGCGCGATACCACCGATGAGCTGGACATCAAAGTGACGCTGACCAATGGTTCTTACTGACGCCTCGCGTACCGTCGCAAAAGCCTCTGGGAGAAGATCGTCTAGACTTTCTCCTTCAGCATAGCGAGCCTTGAACTTCTCGGTCTGAGCCTGAAGCTCTTCATCGCTCATTTCCTGCATTGTTGGCTCAAGCGCATTGATCTTCTCGACAATACGCTGATATGCTTTGAGGTCCTTGTCAGCGCCAAAGGACAGAATCTTAGAGAGGAAATTAGGCATAGCTTTTTCCTTGACGTCGGGCATCTATCTTCGGTTGATAGACACAGTATTCAACTTATATATCATACCCCGTCTAACTGCTTGAATCACACTACATGGCGTCGTAAAATCCCAATTTCGTTATTTCTCCACCACTAGTTTCTATTGATTCTTTTCCCTTTTCTGCACCTGCAATCATCCTGAGCTGTTTAGACGGCATTTTTCTACGCTTCATAACGTATTTCTGCACGTACAAATCGTAGTAATGCTGCGCATCCTGCGCCCGACCACATTTTCTCAGTGCCTGAATGAGCGCCATAAGTGTGTCCTCTCGCATATCATCAACAAGGTAGGCGAGCTCTGCAAAATGCACCGCAAGCGTATAGTGGGTAATTCTCAAAGCAGCCGCCGAAGCCGTTACCATGGTATCTATGTATTGATCTCTTAGGGCAACACGAATGGGATCTGCAAACCTAAAGCATTCCTCCTCAGGAAGATACAAATCCCCTTGGTACAGCTCTTCCGCCTGCTTAGCCAGATGCACTATGTCTTCATCGCTGTTCGATGACGCCACACTCTTTGCTAATCGCGTAAAAATATCAATATCTACGGTCACCTGCTGGGGATTAAAACCAAGTGTCTTTTCAATCCGAGATGCTTCCAAAGGCTCACAATCTGTCTGAATCTCCTGGACCTCTTTGCGAATAACTCGAGTTGCTTGATACAGGCGCTCTTGCCAATGTGCCTGATCAGCCTCCGGCCAAATCTGCTGCGCAATCTGCGACCTAAAGCTCATGTGATTGTGCGCAAGCGCCAAATACACAAGCAGCGCCTTTGCCGATCGATAGGCAATTTTTCTGCCAGCAATCTCCTCTCCTTGAACCGACAAACTAAATCTGCCGAGAAGAGCAAGGTAAACTCCAGGATGAGCATTATTTACCTTCTCTACGTGCAGGCTCTTCAGAGCGGAGTCTTCAGTCCAAGAATCCCCCGCTCCTTGCCGAGATACTTTCCATTTTGTTATGTCTCGTTTTCCCTCATTTGAACGTAGGTAATGGAGCCATTCTTCTGGCATTTCTCGTTTTAAGCACTGCTGAAATTCAGACTCATCAGACAGAAGCGCTCTCACAAGCCACATGGCATTTTCTGGAACTCCATACTCAACCGCATCCAGCCAAACGGGAGCATGTCCGTTTACACTCTTAAAGAGAGCTTTGTATATGGTTCTACATGCAGCTTTTAGCGATGGATGGGTAATTGTCTCAAGGCTTTTCTCCGTAGGTTTAACGCCTAAGAAAAATCCCGCAATATCTTCAATGATCTTTCCGACTTGCACCACATATAGTGAATCCCACTCCCTACTCAGCAGCACCGCTCTTCTCGCCTGGAGCTGTGCTTTGGGATATGCTCTGCTTCTGAGGCTGAGAAGAGCTCCAATAAGAAGCGCGGGCACTTGAATCATACGATTACCCTGCAGTTCTGCTTGGCTGATGAGCTGCTCGGTATCGTATAAGTCTCCCACAGAAGAGCTTTTTTCAAAAAGGTAGCGAACGCATTTAAGTAGTCCTACAGACCCCTTTACGCCTCCGGCCTCACCTTCTTGTAAAAAGGAGAGCGAGTCTGAGGTGCGCGCATCAAATTCTTTTTGATATACACCCAGCAATGCGTAAAGCAATTCCACGTCAACAGCTTGAATTGACGAGGTTATTGATGCAGCTTTCTCATACTGCTGCTCAAGAAGCAGTAGCTGAAGGGCATACTTAAAATTTCCTTGCAAAGCTAAATCAATTGCGCGTTTATGTAGAGCAATTTTCTTCTCTAGCGGGCTCAGCTCAAGGTCTTCTTTCAAAGGTGGCAGAGGCTTTTGCAAAATCAACTTCAGTAAAGTCATATATGCCGTTTGCTTAAGAAATCCGTTAAATGAAGTGAGATTTTTGAATGCCCTATCAGCATCTTTAGTATTCATCGGCCACTTAGCAGTAGACAGCGAATCCACCATTCCCTTAGCAGCTTTTTTACTTGAGTTATCGAGCGTACAGTCAGAATGCGTGGCAGTAAGTGCGTTATCTACCAGCTCAATATATCCAGCATCTGCAAATTCCGCTGCATGAGAAAGAACAATTTCCCAGATACTCTCTTCTCTAACCAGTGAGCTCACAAACGCAGCCTTAGAGAAATCTTCTCTATCGATCAGCAGGGCTATAGCTTTCAGAACAAGCTTTTCATGCTTACTCGCTAGAGCCACAAGCTCCTGTTTATTAAAGTTCAACACATCAAATCTTGTAGCATGAATACACGAGAAACGCCTAGTTTCTACATGCACGCCAAAGAAAGGCGCATCTTGCTCTATCTTGGCCAAATACTCAAGATCAACTTGTCCGCATATACGGCTCAAATCATCAAATGAGCCAACACCGAGCAACATCATGCCCAGCCTGAGCCTAAGTTCCTCAATGCCTAGCGAGCTTCTGAGCATATACGATGCAACGCAAGCAAGACTAGTTAGATACGTAATTGGCACATCCGCATCTCCATGCTCACAAAATGTAACTGGCAAAGAGTAAACAAGCGTTGGAATACCACGTGTCAATCTCATATTAGTCAAAATTGATTGTTCAGAATTATCTATTCCAGGCATAAACGTGAGCAGCTCATTCTTTCCCAAAACATACACGCTAGGGACTTCGTCGATTAACTGACGAGCTTCAGGAGATAAAGAAATCGCAATAAGACAGCCAGCCATACGAAGACGCGCAATTGATTTAACCTGGCGAGCAACAAAATACTCGTCAGACGGAGGAAAATCATCAATAAGAACTAACCTTTTAACCGCCTTTGATTTCTTAGCATTGCAGATAGAAGTACTTTTCTTAGTAAGAATCTGAGTTGCCTCTTTAGCCGACAGACTAGAAAGAGAGATTTCGTACACAGTCCATCCGTTTGACCGCGCATAATCCGCCAATTCACGCAAAAACATGGTCTTACCCATACAAGGTTCCGCACACAACGCGAGCGGCCTATTGGTCTTTTCCATTGTTCTGAGGAAGTGCTGCGGCGGAACTACCCTGCTATAGTCACCCATCACATGGCGAGAAGACCCACCGAGCAGCGACTCTGTTCCAGCAGTTTCTCTGTTTTCTGACTCCATAAAACCTCTCCTTACTGTTTAAACACTCAAGCACTACATGCGCTCTAACATTTCTTGTCTCAAAATTTGGTGTGGGATAAATAATCAAGCCAAATTTGTCAGAAAGTGAGAAGGTTTAGGTGAACGGTAAGTAAAATATAGTCAGATTCTTGACAGATTAGTAACAAAATACACACAGAAATGCACAAATGTTGAAACTAGATAACATCAAATAGTAAAAATTATCTTCCGTGAACGGTATTCAATTAAGAAAATTATGTAAATATTGTGATACATAATAAATATATAATACGTAATAAATATGGATTTTTAGTAAAAATTTTTATGCTATTTTCGAATATTCTCTACCAAAAAAGAGGACCCCACAAAAGTGAGATCCTCTCGACATAAAAATGCCCCTTGTTGGTCAGCGACGTCCTGCTCTCCCACGGACTTACTCCGCAGTACCATCGGCGCTCGGGGGCTTAACTTCTGGGTTCGGAATGGGACCAGGTGTGCCTCCCCTGCCATGGTCGCTGACCAACAAGGGGTATTCTTGTTTCATGAGGATTTTCTCACGTGCCCTGAGGGCCGCACAGTGTGACGTTAAATTCAAAGGCTTCAAAAATCACGCATCAGTTCAAAATATATTAAAGAAAAGAAGAGCTCGACCGATTAGTAATGCTCGACTGAATGCCTTACAGCACTTACATCTGCATCCTATCAACCTCGTAGTCTACAAGGGGTCTTACCGAAAGGAAAACTCATCTTGGGATGGGCTTCCCGCTTAGATGCTTTCAGCGGTTATCCCGACCGGACTCAGCTACCGGGCAATGCTATTGGTTAACAACCCGTACACCGGAGGTCCGTCCACCCCGGTCCTCTCGTACTAGGGGCAGCCTCCCTCAATTTTCCTACGCCCACAGAGGATAGGGACCGAACTGTCTCACGACGTTCTGAACCCAGCTCGCGTACCGCTTTAAATGGCGAACAGCCATACCCTTGGGACCTGCTCCAGCCCCAGGATGCGATGAGCCGACATCGAGGTGCCAAACCTTCCCGTCGATGTGGACTCTTGGGGAAGATCAGCCTGTTATCCCCGGAGTACCTTTTGTCCGTTGAGCGACGGCCATACCACTCTGAGCCGCCGGATCACTAGAACCTGGTTTCCCATCTGCTCGGCTTGTAGGCCTCGCAGTCAAGCCTGCTTATGCTCTTGCACTCAAAAGGATGGTTGCCGACCATCCTGAGCAGACCTTACGTGCGCCTCCGTTACATTTTAGGAGGCGACCGCCCCAGTCAAACTACCCACCTGACACGGTCCTCACGCCGGATAACGGTCGCAAGTTAGGATGCCAGAACGTCGAGGGTGGTATTCCAAGGGTGACTCCCCAGAGACTGGCGTCCCTGGTTCAAAGTCTCCCACCTATCCTCTACACGACGAACCGGCAGCCAATGTCAAGCTGCAGTAAAGGTTCACGGGGTCTTTCCGTCCTTCTGCGGGTAAGTCGCATCTTCACGACTAGTGCAATTTCACCGGGTCTATGGTTGAGACAGCGTCCAAATCGTTACGCCTTTCGTGCAGGTCGGAACTTACCCGACAAGGAATTTCGCTACCTTAGGACCGTTATAGTTACGGCCGCCGTTTACCGGGGCTTAGATTCGCTGCTTCGCTAATGCTAACAACTCCTCGTGACCTTCCGGCACCGGGCAGGCGTCAGACCCTATACGTCGTCTTACGACTTCAGCAGAGTCCTGTGTTTTTGATAAACAGTCGCTTGGACCTATTTACTGTGACCGATCTTAGCTCGGGGAGTAAATCCCTTCACCGAAACCGGCACCCCTTCTCCCGAAGTTACGGGGCAATTTTGCCGAGTTCCTTAACCATAGTTCTCCCGATCGCCTTGGTATGCTCTACCCACCCACCTGTGTCGGTTTGCGGTACGGGCTCCTCAGAGCTCCCTAGAGGTTTTTCTTGGAAGTATGGGCTTACTAGCTTCACTCAATTGCTTCGTCCGACACCTCAGCCGTCACGAGAAGCGCATTTCACTACTTCTCAGCCTACGTGCCATCACGGGGACGTCCAGAACCCCGCCTAGCTACCCTGCTCCGTCACCCCATTGGTGATAACGCTCTTTTGGAGGGACAGGAATTTCTACCTGTTGTGCATCGACTACGCCTTCCGGCCTTGCCTTAGCTCCCGCCTAACCCTGGGAGGATTAGCCTTGCCCAGGAAACCTTGGGTTTACGGCGGACATGTTTTTTACATGTCTCTCGTTACTCATGCCAGCATTCTCACTTCTGGACAGTCCACAGTTGGTTATCCAACTGCTTCAACCCGTACAGAAAGCTCTCCTACCACCAGTACAAAGTACTGATCCGCCGCTTCGGTACAATGCTTAGCCCCGTATATTGTCGGCGCATGTCCACTCGACCAGTGAGCTATTACGCACTCTTTAAATGAATGGCTGCTTCTAAGCCAACATCCTGGTTGTCTGAGCAAACGCACATCCTTTGCCACTTAGCATTGATTTTGGGACCTTAGCGGGCGGTCTGGGCTGTTTCCCTTTCGAATACACAGCTTAGCCCACATATTCTGACTCCCGGATTCTAGACCAATGGTATTCGGAGTTTGATTAATCTTGGTAGGCGGTGAAGCCCCCGCAACTATTCAGTGCTCTACCCCCATTGGTAAACATCCGAGGCTAGCCCTAAAGCTATTTCGGAGAGAACGAGATATCTCCAGGTTTGATAGGCCTTTCACTCCTATCCACAAGTCATCCCCTCAGTTTTCAACCTAAGTGGGTTCGGCCCTCCACGGGGTCTTACCCCCGCTTCAGCCTGCTCATGGATAGCTCACCTGGCTTCGCGTCTACGGTATGCGACTCACTCGCCCTATTCAGACTCGCTTTCGCTGCGGCTCGCTTTTTAGCTTAACCTTGCCACATGCCGTAACTCGCTGGCTCATTCTACAAAAGGCACGCCGTCACAGACAAAAGTCTGCTCCGACTGCTTGTAGGCAAACGGTTTCAGGTACTATTTCACTCCCCGCTAGGGGTGCTTTTCACCTTTCCCTCACGGTACTGGTTCACTATCGGTCACAAGAGAGTATTTAGGATTGGAGGGTGGACCCCCCAGGTTCCCACCGGGTTTCACGTGTCCGGCAGTACTCAGGTGCCACTCGGGAGTCTTCGCAGATTCGCGTACGGGGCTTTTACCCTGTCTCGCCAGCTTTTCCAAGCTATTCTGCTTCCACGAAGTTTTGTAACTCCACAATGAATGGTCCTACAACCCCGCCAGCGCTTGCGCAACTGACGGTTTGTCCTATATCCCCGTTCGCTCGCCACTACTAGGGGAATCTCGTTTGATTTCTCTTCCTCGGGGTACTTAGATGTTTCAGTTCCCCCGGTTACCTCTATCCTGCCTATATATTCAGCAGGAAGTACCAAGAAATGACTCTTGGTGGGTTTACCCATTCGGAAATCCACGGGTCACAGGATATGTGCTCCTTACCGTGGCTTATCGCAGCTTATCACGTCCTTCATCGGCTTCTTGTGCCAAGGCATCCACCGTTTGCCCTTACCATCTTCTTTTCGATGGTTTGAACATACTTTTTGCACTTTGATAATTACTTATCAAATGCGATCAGATGCGATCTTCTTGAAGAAAATCGAATTTTTGTTTGTCACACTATGCAGCTCTCAAGGTACGCGAGGGCGAACCCTCGAGACCGAATACTGCGCACTTTCGTGCAACAAAGACATCAACGGGAAAGACGGGAACTACTCGTCAAAAAAGTTAGTGTTATCTCTTCTAAAGAGGGTATCTCCCTAGAAAGGAGGTGATCCAGCCGCACCTTCCGGTACGGCTACCTTGTTACGACTTCACCCCCCTTACCAACCACACCTTCGGCGTCTCCCTCCTAAAAGGTTAGGCCGACGACTTCGGGTGCAATCGACTCGGGTGGTGTGACGGGCGGTGTGTACAAGGCCCGGGAACGCATTCACCGCGGCGTGCTGATCCGCGATTACTAGCAACTCCGACTTCATGGAGGCGGGTTGCAGCCTCCAATCCGAACTGGGACCGGCTTTAGGGATTCGCTCACCCTCGCGGGTTGGCAGCCCATTGTGCCGGCCATTGTAGCACGTGTGTAGCCCAGGACATAAGGGGCATGATGACTTGACGTCGTCCCCACCTTCCTCCGGCTTGACGCCGGCGGTCTCGTATGGGTGCCCGGCCTAACCGCTGGCAACATACGACGAGGGTTGCGCTCGTTGCAGGACTTAACCTAACATCTCACGACACGAGCTGACGACAGCCATGCACCACCTGTTTAGGCTCCTTTCGGCCACGACGTTTCCGCCGCTTCACCTAAATGTCAAGCCCTGGTAAGGTTCTTCGCGTTGCTTCGAATTAAACCACATGCTCCGCTGCTTGTGCGGGCCCCCGTCAATTCCTTTGAGTTTTAGCCTTGCGGCCGTACTCCCCAGGCGGGACACTTAATGCGTTAGCTGCGGCACGGAAGAAATATTCCCCCACACCTAGTGTCCATCGTTTACGGCTAGGACTACCAGGGTATCTAATCCTGTTTGCTCCCCTAGCTTTCGCTCCTCAGCGTCAGTTATGGCCCAGAAGGCCGCCTTCGCCACTGGTGTTCTTCCTAATATCTGCGCATTCCACCGCTACACTAGGAATTCCACCTTCCCCTACCAAACTCAAGTCTGCCGGTATCGGGAGCGAACGGGGGTTGAGCCCCCGGATTTAACTCCCGACCTAACAGACCGCCTACGAGCGCTTTACGCCCAATGAATCCGGATAACGCTTGCCCCCTACGTATTACCGCGGCTGCTGGCACGTAGTTAGCCGGGGCTTCTTCTGCAGGTACCGTCACTTTCGCCTCGTCCCTGCTGAAAGCGGTTTACAACCCGAAGGCCTTCATCCCGCACGCGGCGTCGCTGCATCAGGCTTTCGCCCATTGTGCAAGATTCCCCACTGCTGCCTCCCGTAGGAGTCTGGGCCGTGTCTCAGTCCCAATCTGGCTGGTCGGTCTCTCAACCCAGCTACCCATCATTGCCTTGGTAGGCCGTTACCCCACCAACAAGCTAACAGGCCGCGGGCCCATCCCTCTCCGCCGGAGCTTTCTCGAGTCTTCCATGCGGGAGACTCGAAGTATTCGGTATTATCCACGGTTTCCCGTGGCTATCCCAATGAGAGGGGCAGGTTGCCCACGTGTTACTCAGCCGTTCGCCACTTTATACACACCCGAAGGTGCTTTAATCGTTCGACTTGCATGTGTTAGGCGCGCCGCCAGCGTTCATCCTGAGCCAGGATCGAACTCTCCATTCAAAAATTTAACTGACTAAAAGTCAGTACAATTTAAAGTTGAGTTGAATCCACGTCTCTAAAATCCCGCTGATCTCGGATTCGCTGAAATTATGAATTGACTATTGAACAAAATGTTCAAATTCGAATTTCGCTTGTCTGTCTTTGCTGATCTTTCGATCGCAGTATCCGGTTTTCAAGGTTCGCTGCGCTGCGATTTCACATTGCGTGGTGCGCGGCGCGGGGAATAACTATACGCACTTACGACTCGTTTGTGAAGATGATTTTGTATCTTCTTAATTCCTCCACAATTTCTACACAATTCGTAGTCTTTAGTGAACTGGTGCGTATATTGGGCACTAAATTCTCTTTGTCGTCTAGTAGCGACACTTTATTTTTCAACTATATATAGTGTTGTCATTTTGCGTTAGTTTTTTACGCTTTTTTGACATTATCTTTGTGCGAGCTTTACGCGATTTTGACGTTGTCTTCTTGCGCGTTTTTACGCTTCCTTTTGCGGTGTCTTTTATGCTGCCATTTAAACGGTCTTCTCGACACGCTTTGTTTGGGCTAAATCTCGTCTTTGACAATCTGGCAAGCAGCATCAAGAAGTTGATCGCGAAGTGTCTCGTTAGCAGCCTCAGAATACACGCGTACCAGCGCATCCATACGAGAAGGACGAATGAGCACCCAAGAATCGTCTTTAAACTGAAGCTTAAGGCCATCGGCATGGCTTACCGAAACAGGAACTTTACCTGCAACGTTTTCTGGATTGAGGCCTGGAAGGATGTTTCTGAACGCCTGAGTGGCTGCAGCATCAAGTCGCACTCCTCGCCTGCTATAACACATGCGACCTAGTTCAGCCTCGTCCTCAGAGACAAGCTGTGCAAGCGATTTATGGGTGTACGCAAGCATTTCGACAACAAGCAGGGCCACAAGCAGGCCATCTCGCTCCAAAAGGTGGCTTGGAATACAAATACCACCGTACTCCTCTGCGGCGAGAAGAACGTCTCCTTGCTCGATCTCTGAATAAAGTCGAGCAAATCCAACGGGCACGCTTGCGGATTCTAGACCAAGATGAGCTGCTTGCCTGGATACCGTTGCCGAACAGGTTAGCGTAGAAACAACGCGGCCAGTTTGCTTTCTATTTTGTACAAGATGGCGTGTGATAAGCGGAATAAGCTCGTGTGGGCTAAGGAGTCGGCCGGTTTCATCTACGGCAGCAGCGCGGTCTCCGTCACAATCAAGCAAAAGGCCCAGCTGTGCATGGCGGCTTACCACCATCGAAGAGCACTCATCAGCCCAAGGGTCCGCTGGTTGTGGGTGAATGCCACCAAAATCCCTGACAGGACCTTGGTGCATCTGGTGTACAACACATCCAGCTGCGGAAAGTACGTCAGCAAGCAGGTCTGTTGCTGCACCATACATAGGATCAACTACCACGCTCGGGCGTAGCTCTTTAATAACAGACACATTAATCTGATTAAGCAGCGCACTTTTATAAGGCGTCACAATATCTGTTGTGGTAAAAGTTCCACGCTGATCTGTTGGCTCAAGCGGCGTTGCGGATTCCACGCGCTGGAGAAAATCGCGAGAAACAGGGCCTCCATTAGCAGCGCGAATAATCATGCCGCAATATTCGCAGGAAAGCTCAGTTGCAGAAATAATGAGGCCACCAGCTACATCTTTATGATGTGCGCAGGCCCAGCAAACAGATGGAGTTGGGCAAAAAGTCTCGGACACACGCACGTCTAAACCAAAGGAAGCCAATGTTGCAGCGGCTTCAAGAGCAGACGAATCTGCTTCAAAGCGTGTGTCAAAGCCGACAAACACAATACCGCCAGGCAGCTCCTCTGACCAGACGGTACCAAGGGCCTCTGCAAGTCTAACTACATTATCCCTGGTAAAGCCTTTATCATAGCGGGCTTGCCAGCCATCGCTGCCAAAACGGAGTATGTCGGGTCTTTTATCCAATGCGGTTGGCATAGCTGCCGAGCGCCTCTTTAAATGCTGCTGCAGAGCTCTGGTCAGAGAGTGCCATACGAGCATTAGTTGCTGCCCAAGCTGCAGGAGTACCGGTATCGCAGCCCTCTTCAGCGTCGATTACCAGCGCATACATCTCTTCCTCAGCAAGCAGGCGCTCCATTGCATCTGTCAGCTGAATCTCGTTGCCGGCGCCAGGACCCTGAGTTGCCAAGAGCTCCATAATCTTTGGAGAAAGCAGGTAACGACCAACAATAAACAGGTGAGAAGGTGCGTCCTCTGAACGAGGCTTCTCGACAAGGCCTGTTACCTTCCAAATAGCACCCTCGCCCTCAGAGTTATCTGAAGGAGAAGAGATGCACTCACCTGCGATAATACCGTAGCGATTCACCTGATCTGCAGGAACTGGAGCAACTGCAATGACGGATGCGCCATTGTGCTGCTTGGAAATCTCTGCCATGCGGATGCACATCTGACGGTCTGGAACAAAGTAATCGCCGAGAAGTACAAAGAATGGCTGGTCACCTACGCCGTCTGCGGCACACAGTACTGCATGGCCAAGACCACGAGGGTTGTCCTGATAGGTAAAGGAAACAGGAAGCGCAGAAGCTGCATGGACCTTCTCGGCAAGGTCTTGCTTTCCACGAGAAGAAAGGTCTGCCTCAAACTTCTGGTCTTCAGCAAAGTAGGTTTCAATCTGTGGCTTCTCGCGAGAATTGATGATGATTACCTCATCAACCTCTTCTGGCTCAAGAGCCTCTTCTACTACGTACTGAATGACGGGCTTATCCAAAACAGGCAACAGCTCTTTAGGGGTTACCTTTGTTGCAGGTAGAAAGCGCGTACCTAGACCAGCTGCTGGGATAATTGCCTTCATGTGTTTGCCTTTCACCTATGAGCCCTGTTGGCTCTGCACACCTAACGTGTGCTTGTAAGAATGACGGTTTTGCCGCCGATAAACTCAAATGACAGGCGCTTTTATACGTACCTAGCTTGCATAAGCGCCAGGTTACGTTACTTGCTTGGAATCTCAATTCCACGCTTCTCAAGGAATTCAATGAGCTTAGCCAGCGTGTCTACAGAAAGTGAGTGCTCCATAAGGCAAGCCTCTGCATCTGCAGTCTCTGTGTCTACACCCAAGTCCTCCTCAAGGAAGGTGCGAAGCGCACGGTGAGCACGCCATGTGGTACGGGCATTTGCCTCGCCTTCTTTGGTCAGCGTGACACGACCATAACGGCTCTGCTCAACCATGTCCTGCTCTTTAAGCTGGGACAGTGCCTTGTTGACGCTTGCCTTGGAAACATCAAGACTCTCGGCAATATCAACGGAGCGGACGCTCTTATCGTCATCTGGCTGCTCAAGTGCAATTCGATAAATTGCCTCGAGATAGTCCTCGCCGGCTTTTGTCAGTGTGTGGTCGTTTTGTACGTTATCGTTGGCCATAAATCTCCTCCGACGACTGCTTGACAGTCTTTTTCATGCAAAATCAGTTGCGCTACGCAACGAAAATATTTCTAACACTTGAATGATACCCAAAAACGGCGCTTAGTTTTACTGGCGAGAAGAGCTGTTTGAAGATTCTGAGGACTCTTCTGAACTTTTCTCGGCAGCCTCAGCATTTGCCTCGGCATCTGTTTGTCCGTTTAAACTAGATGGATCGTCTCCTGCATCAATTACTTTCATCATCTTTGCAAGTGCATCTTTATCTGCAATAACATACGACTGGCCATCAATTTCTGTTCCCTCGGATGGTACGTATGCCGTATAGATATCCTTGTCAGTGTTCATGCCAATCATCTGAGTGCCCAAAGAAATAATGTCTGAGACAGATAGATCGGTAATAACCATGCTTGCTGTTGAATTGACAGTATTTGCAATGGCTACAGGGTCTCCTGTGTTCAGAATCTGAGCAATCATAGCCTTGATGAAGGTTCTCTGATGGCGCATGCGGGTGTAATCGCTGTCTGCAAAAGCGTAGCGAACACGAGTAAAGAAGAGTGCTTGAGCACCGTTCAGTTTCTGAACGCCAGGGTACAGTTCAACAACGTCGCTGAAGTTCTCTGTGTCACGCATGTACTGCTCAACGTTTACGGTTACGCCACCAAGAGCATCTGTAATGCCTGCGAGACCATCAAAGTTGACCTCTGCATAGTGGGCAATATGTACGCCGCACAGTTCATTTACAGCTTGTACCATGCCATTTGCGCCGTCATAGTAGTGGACGGCGTTAATCTTCATGTAAGAACCCTTCCACAAGACACGGGTATCTCGTGGAATAGAGAGCATAGTCACACGCTTATGGATAGGGTCAACACGCGCCAAAATAATGGAATCCGCACGATATTCAGTCTCGCCAGGTCGACCGTCGGTTCCTAGAAGCAGCATATAATAGGGGTCGCTTGGTGCAGAAGGCTCCTGAAGCGTCTGACGAAGCTCAGCAGTAATGACCTGTGAGTTATTGAGCTGTGCCTGAACGCTTGCATACCAGATACCTGCGCCCACCACAGCGGCAACAAAAACAGCAGCAAGAACGCCCAGAAGCGACCTGACTACCATCTGCTTTCTGAAGACACGCTTACGACGCTTGTGGTAGCCCTCTGCCTGCGTGCGACTAAAAGGAGAGTTACTAACCGCAGCGTTCTGCGACGTATTGGCTGCAGCGCTTGGTGCAGTACCTTGGGTACTTCCCGTAGCAGTATTTTGTGCAGTGTCAGCCGAAGCGCCCTGTGCGGCCCCGTTGTCGAGCAGTTTTGCATGCTTTGGTTTAGTTGACACAAACTATCCTTCGATAAAGTCGTCGTCTGGAATGGTAGTGCGCTGAGCATCTGCTCCCAGCGTGACGAGTTTCTCGACAAATCCTTCGTAACCGCGGTCAATGTGATGAATGGCAGAAACGATTGTTTCTCCCTCGGCCACAAGACCAGCCATAACAAGCGCAGCACCACCACGAAGATCTGGTGACTTGACCTGCGCCCCCTCAAAGCCGGAGACGCCGCGAACAATAGCGTGATGGCCCTCAATGGTAATATCGGCTCCCATGCGAGAAAGCTCAGACGCCAACATAAAGCGATTCTCAAAGACGTTTTCTGTAATGATGCAGGTACCCTTAGCCAGAGCAAGCAGCGTCATGGTCTGTGCCTGCATGTCTGTTGGAAAACCCGGGAATGGCAGCGTCTGGATATCGATAGCTTTAAGATCTTGCTGGCGAGAAGCCCTTGCCCACCTATCTCCGGTCTCGATGGTAATGCCCATCTGCTCATACTTCTTAAGTACCAGGCCAAGGTGATTTGGCTCGAAGCCGTGAACAGTAATAGGCTCACCAGTAAGCGCGCCAATAGCCAGGAAGGTACCAGCCTCAATGCGGTCGCCGACAACTTCATGCTCAACAGGATGCAGCTCTGTAACGCCGTGAATCTCAATAACAGGAGATCCGGCACCCTGAATGTTGGCACCCATTTTGTTGAGCATAGTAGCAAGGTCAACAATTTCTGGCTCACGAGCTGCGTTATCAATGACCGTTACACCCTTGGCAAAAACTGATGCCATCATCAGGTTCTCTGTTGCACCAACGGAAGCAAAGGCTAAAGAAACGGTCTCGCCGGTTATGCCGTGAGGAGCGCTTGCGTGAATATTGCCGTGCTCAACCTTAAATTCAACACCCAAAGCCTCGAGGCCCAGGATGTGCATGTCAATTTTGCGAGCACCGATATTACAACCGCCTGGCATCGCCACAACAGCCTTGCCAAAACGAGAAATAAGGGGACCCAAAACAGCAGTTGATGCACGCATCTGTGCAACAAGACTGTAAGGAGTCTCCCAGCTTGTAATATCTGTGGTATCAATTTTGAGCTCGTGAAGACCAACGACTTCAATGCGAGCGCCTAACGTCTTGAGCACCTTGCCCATGACGTGAACGTCTGCAATATTAGGAACGTTAGTGAGTGTAGTAACACCAGGAGCCATGATGGTTGCAGCCATCAATTTAAGGGCAGAGTTTTTTGCACCCTCTACAGTGACCTCTCCTGTGACAGAACGGCCACCTACTACTTTTATGACGTCCATAAACCTCCGAAAACGACAGTGAGAGAATTTTACTCCTCAACCACTTGCTTCAGAAGTAGATTACACCAGTCTATCTTTTTTTCGTAGTAGGCACGACGATTATCGTCTTCTGGAAGAGAAAGCATCTGGTCAATGACGTCATCTCTTGTCTCGCGCACAACATCTGCATCAATGTCATCAACGCGACGAGCATGATCTGCCAAGATAATGACTCCTGTTGGATCGATTTCTGCGTATCCACCAGAAATCACTATCTTGGTCATAGATTCTTCATTCTCTGGATGAGGCATGTGCAGTCTTACAACACCATCGCCAAGCGCAATGATTTCTGGTGCGTGGCCTGGCCACACACCATACTCTCCATCTGCTGAAGCAAGAATCAGACTTTCAACGGTTCCTTCGTAAAGGAGCTTATCTGGTCTGACAAACTGACAAGTCAACTCAGCCATGAGAAATCCTAGTTCTGTGAGCTATCCGAAGCGGACATCTTTGCAGCGCGCTCGCGAACATCTTCGATGGTGCCTGCAAAACGGAATGCCTGCTCAGGAAGGTCATCGCACTTACCGTCAATAATCTCTGCAAACGAGCGGACAGTCTCCTCAACGGTGCAGTACACACCAGGGTTACCAGTGAACTTCTCGGCAACGTGGAATGACTGAGAGAGGAACTGCTGAATCTTACGGGCGCGAGCAACGGTGCGCTGCTGCTCCTCAGAAAGCTCGTCCATACCCAGAATTGCAATGATGTCCTGAAGGTCGGAGTACTCCTGCAGGGTCTCCTGAACTGCCATAGCAACGCGGTAGTGCTCTGAACCAACAATGGATGGATCAAGAGCAGAACTGGAGCTGGCCAGAGGGTCAACTGCTGGGTAAATACCAAGCTCGGTAATAGCACGAGAAAGAACGGTAGTTGCATCCAAGTGCGTAAAGGTTGTAGCAGGAGCAGGGTCAGTAAGGTCGTCTGCAGGGACGTAAACTGCCTGTACGGAAGTAATAGAACCTTCCTTGGTGGAAGTAATACGCTCCTGAAGCTCGCCCATCTCTGTAGCCAGGGTTGGCTGGTAACCAACTGCGGAAGGCATACGACCAAGAAGTGCGGAAACCTCAGAACCTGCCTGAGAGAAGCGGAAGATGTTGTCGATGAACAACAGAACATCCTGGCCCTGATCACGGAAGTACTCTGCAGTAGTAAGGCCTGCAAGAGCAACACGCATACGAGCTCCTGGTGGCTCGTTCATCTGACCGTAGACTAGGCAGGTCTTGTTAATAACGCCGGACTCAGTCATCTCGAGGAAGAGGTCGGTACCCTCACGAGTACGCTCTCCAACGCCGGTGAATACGGAAGTACCACCATGCTGCTGAGCCAGGTTGTTAATAAGCTCCTGAATCAGAACGGTCTTACCAACGCCAGCGCCACCAAAGAGGCCAGTCTTTCCGCCTCGAACATAAGGCTCGAGAAGATCGATTGCCTTGATGCCCGTCTCAAAAATCTCTGTCTCAGTAGTGAGCTCTTCGAAGAGAGGTGCTGGGTGGTGAATTGGATAAAACTCAACGTCTTCAGGAATTTCTCCACCATCAACTGGCTGACCCATAACGTTCCAGACGCGGCCCAGCGTAGATTTGCCTACTGGCATCATCATTGGCTTGCCGGTGTCCTTAACGCGAAGGTTACGCTGAAGACCATCGGTTGACGACATAGCGACGGTACGAACAACACCACCGGGAAGCTGAGACTCAACCTCAAGAACGGTGCTGACGTGACCAACAGGCGTGTCATCCTCTACCGTCAGTGCGGTATAGATGCTTGGAACAGGTCCGTCGAACTTAACGTCGACAACTGGTCCAACTACGCGAACGATTACGCCATCGTCAACGTGCTGATTGCGCTTGTTGAGAATAGCTTCCTCAAAGGAAGAAGTCTCTACTTGCATATCTGACATTACATATCCTCCAATGCTGCAGCACCACCGATAATCTCATTGAGCTCAGTGGTAATTGCGCCCTGGCGTTCGCGATTGTACGTACGGCTAAGAGCGCCTAAGACGTTCTCAGCATTATCAGTTGCAGACTGCATTGCACGACGGCGTGCACCATGCTCGGCTGCAGCAGAATCAAGAAGTGCGTGGAAGATGACCGTCTTGATATAAGCGGGCATCAACGAATCAAGTACCTGAGAAGCAGATGGCGAGAATTGATATTCACTCTTGTTATACGTCTTCACCTGTGAGAGGGCTTCTTCGGTACGTGGTTTATTAGGAATCGTGAGTTTATCGCGCGAAATAGGAAGAAGTTGCTCTGTAACCTGCTCTTGGTCAACACGGTTCTTTGCATGCCAGTACTTGATTACGACACGATCAATCTTACCCTTGATATAGCCATCCATGATATAGGAGGCAATACGATCAGCCTGGTCTGCTGTAGGCTCAGAGGAAATGCCTACATAAGACATGGTGGGCTTGATATTTCTATACGTAAAGTACTCAGTTGGCTTGCGTCCGCAAGTAATTATCTCGGACGACACACCCTTAGCCTTAAGACGTGCCATCTCATGCTCAACCTCGCGTTGAGGCAGGATGTTAAATCCGCCTGCAAGTCCGCGGTCAGATGCGATGACTAAGAACAGCACGTTCTTCTCGACTTTATGTGTAGCAAGAAGAGGCTGTTTCTTAGGATTAAAGCCAGCGCCTGCTACATTTGCAAGCATAAGGGTAATAGCTTCCTTATATGGCGAAGCAGCCTCGGCCCTATCAAGTGCCTTGCGGACACGCGCTGTCGAAATCATCGACATCGTGCGCGTAATCTGCATGGTGCTCCTGATGGAGCTCATACGCCTCGATATTTCGTGAAGGTTCGCCATTGATAATTACTCCTGCAATGAACCCTGGGTTACTGCGTCAAAAGAGCCTGGTGTGTCTGAATTAGCTTCTGCCTCATCCACAACCTTGTTTGGATGCTCTTCCAAGAACTTAGCCTTGAAGTGCTTAATGTGATCACTCAAGCGCTCTGCCTGCTCATCAGAAATCTTTCCGTTGCGCAGAGAGTTGCGGAGCTGTGGGTGATACTCACTCATGTACTGAGCAAGGCCATCACGGAAGAGAGCAACGTTCTCAAGATCAACGTCATCAATGAAGTTCTCTTTTGCAGCGTAAATTGCGCAAATCTGGTCTACTACGTCCAGAGCTGAATAACGTGGCTGCTTGAGAAGCTCCATCATATGAGCACCGTGGTTGAGCTGGTACTGCGTAGTTGCATCCAAGTCGGATCCGAACTGCGAGAATGCCTGCTTCTCACGATAACTTGCAAGGTCCAGACGAAGTGTACCTGCAACCTGCTTCATTGCCTTGACCTGAGCGTCGCCACCAACGCGGGATACAGAAATACCTACGTCGACTGCTGGGCGCTGGCCCTGGAAGAAGAGATTAGACTGCAGATAAATCTGGCCGTCTGTAATGGAAATGACGTTTGTAGGAATGTATGCAGAAACGTCGCCTTCCTGCGTCTCAATAATTGGAAGTGCGGTAAGAGAACCTGCTCCGTTTTCATCGGAGAGCTTACATGCACGCTCCAGCAAGCGTGAGTGCAGGTAGAAAATATCACCAGGATATGCCTCACGTCCTGGTGGACGATGAAGCGTCAGTGACATCTGACGGTATGCAACTGCCTGCTTAGAGAGGTCATCGTAAACAACAAGAACGTGTCCGCCTGGATGGTCTTTGTCAGCAGGCTTGCCGTCCTTATCGTTATACATAAAGAACTCACCAATAGCAGCGCCTGCCATAGGGGCAATGTACTGCATTGGAGCAGAATCGGCTGCGGTAGCTGCAACAATGACGGTCTTGTCAAGAACACCATGGCGGGAAAGAGACTCGCGGATGTTTGCAACTGTAGACGCCTTCTGACCGATGGCGACATAGATACAAACCATATCGGTGTTCTTCTGGTTTACGATTGCGTCAATTGCGATAGCGGTCTTACCGGTCTTACGGTCACCAATGATCAACTCACGCTGACCACGGCCGACAGGAACCATAGCGTCAATTGCCAGAAGTCCAGTCTGAACTGGCTCGCAAACAGGCTGACGCTGCATGATGCCAGGAGCCTTGAACTCAATAGGGCGACGATGTGTAGCGTGGATAGCGCCAAGTCCATCAATAGGCTGGCCCAGTGGGTTAACAACACGACCAAGCATGTCAAAACCAGCTGGAATATCCATGACGCGGCCGGTTGTACGGCACTCGTCGCCTTCCTTAATCTCAGAAACTTCGCCGAACAAAACAGCGCCGACTGAAGTTTCATCAAGGTTCTGAGCAAGACCGAATACGCTGTGGCCCGTAACGGAGCTAGTGAACTCCAGCAACTCGCCTGCCATAGCGCTGCGTAGACCAGCAACACGAGCAATACCGTCTGCTACCTCAATAACAGCAGATACCTCTTGCTGGGATACAGTTGAATTGACCTTAGAAAGGCGCTCTCTAAGCTGTGCCATGACGGCATCTGAGCTCAGCGTTCCTTCCTGTATAGTGGTCTTATCAGTCATTACAATTCACTTTCAACGTGATCTGAAGAGAGCCTACTCTTAATGTGAGTGAGCTGTGTCTTTACCGATGCATCATAACGATGATCACGTGCCTCAACTACAATGCCGCCCAAAATCTTGGGATTAACACGCTCAATAAGATACACCTGAGTATTGAAGTTCTTCTCGAGCTTCTCGGTGACCTTTGCACGTAACTCATCATCAAGAGGCATTGTAGTAGTTACCGTTACTGTAAGTGTCTTGTCTTCTTCTTCAAGAAGCTCCTGGAACGTAGCGGCAACATCATTGATAAGGTTGACATCCTCACTCGCCTGCATAGCACCAAGAGTCTCAAGAACTTCTGGAGAGAACTTCTTTGCGTGCTGCACCTGTACAAGGTCTGCAGTTGCACGACCCTCTGCGCGGCCAGCCTCCAGGAGTGCCCTGGTATAGCCCTCTACTTTTCTGTCTTGATCGTCTTTATTAGTGCTCATCTGGAGTACCTACTTCCGCAAGGTACTTTTCGGCAAGAGCACGCTGCTGCTCTACTGAAAGCTCGTTGCCAATAATCTTTCCGGCAATATCGACGGCAAGATCAACAACGGAATCAGAAAGCTCAGCCATGGCGTGACGACGCTCAGACTCTACAACGCCCTTACCCTTAGTAATAATCTCGACAGCTTCTGCCTTTGCCTGCTCGATAATACGAGCACGCTCTTCTTCGCCCTCACGCTTAGCAGCAGAAACAATCTCGTCTGCTTGCTGCTTAGCTGCGTCGATACCAGCTGCTGCGATTTCACGATCCTTGTTGGCTTCCTCGCGAGCCTTTGCTGCAGCGTCCAGATCGCCTTGGATCTTCTCTTGACGCTTGTCAAGCATACGTAGAACGGAAGGCCATACAAACTTTGCTACAACAGCAAAGATGATCAGAAACGCAATCAGAGCAGGAACAAACTCAGCGGGCTTTGGAAGAAGAATATCGGCACCACTTGCACCCTCTTCAGCAAGTGCGACTGAGGGAGCCATTGCCACAAGTAGAGCAGCAGTTGCGCCTACTGTGCTGGCTTTTTTAACTCCCTTACAAATCGTATTCATGCATTCCTCCAACGTAGCGTTTTCGCTGTTACAAACAGTAATTTACTTAACCATCAAGGTAACAACGAAGCCAATCAGGGTAAGTGCCTCGATGAATGCGCAGCCAAGAATAAAGACTGTGAAGAGACGACCCTGAACCTCTGGCTGACGAGCCATGTTGTTAGCGGCACTCGTTGCTACGACGCTAATACAAATTGCTGCTCCCATAACGCAAAGAGCATATCCGAAAATACCCACGATTCCTCCTTTTTCGCTCGCCCCTCTCAAGGCGACCAATATACATGCCTATCATCAACTGAGCGTGGGCTCAGATGACTTCATCTTTTGTGCCGTTTGGCACCACAGTGTGGCAATGCCACCAACTAAGCGTTTTGCTTAGTGTTCAGACTCTACCAGCTGGATGTAGACAGTAGAGAGTAGGGTAAAAACGTATGCCTGAATGAAGGCAACAATAGTTTCTACCAAATAAATGATAATCAACAGCAGAACCCAGAAGATCGAAAAGCCTGCCTGAGCAGCTGTTGATGCGGAGAAGTTCTCAATAGCTGGCATAAAGTACATAGATGCAAGAATTGCAAATGTACCCATAACGATGTGACCTGCATACATGTTGCAGAACAGACGGACGGCCAGAGTAACCAGACGAAGGAATGTTGAGAAGACCTCAATAACCCAGATAACTGCTGCAATAACAGGGTTAACGCCCTTTGGTGCAAGGCTTAGGATGTAGCCAATAACACCCATCTTCTTTGCACCTACATACATAAAGTATCCAAGGGAGCAAAGGCCAAGAGCGGCAGTAACACCAATAGTACCGGTGCCTGGGTGTGCACCAGGAATAAGACCAATGATGTTGTTGATCAGGATGAACATAAACATAGTGATCAAGAATGGGAAGTGAGTGCGCCAAGTTTCTCCAAGAGAAGCCTTGCAGACGTCATCTCTAATGTACTCAATCAGGTACTCAACGCCATTAACGAAGCGTCCCTGAGGGACGATGCTCTCTGCCTGCTTCTTCTTAAACTTAAAGCAGACAATCAGGAAAATCACAGCAGCGATCAAGAAATAGAAAATGTAGTTAGTGAAACCAAAGGTGGTGTTACCAACCAATGCGTGTGGCAAAAAACTTTCGAGCAGCTCGGCCATCTCTGCTGGCAACTGCGCAAGAACATCCACTCTGTCTCAACCTCCCCATACAATCTGCAACCATTTCAGATTGCCCGTCACTGCTCAGCATACTTGAAACGCAACGTAAGATGCCAAGAATATGCCACTTGGAGTATATTATCTACCACTCGGCGTGCATATTTGCGACGAACGGCGATACTAGCACTAAATGAATGCATAGTCACGATTACAAAATCAAATAATTGACTTATGCTCAAACTCTCACATTACTGACACATCTCGTGTTAGCTGCCGTTATTGATTCATTCAACTATAACACTTATAAGCTGCTGTTATGTTGCGTTTTTCTCGATAGATATAGTTATGTCCAGATAAAAATAGTTGTATCAATATCCCCTGTTATTTGCAAAGTTTTTGATATGTGCCAACTGTTATTTCTTCTCGTAAAGTGATGATTTGAAAAGAAAAATGATCCAGTACACACGTTATGTGAGTGCTGGATCATGTACTAACATACGTATTCGCAACTATATTAAATTGCGAGAAGGGCGATGAGTTCCTTACTTGGTACCGTAAATACGGTCACCTGCGTCGCCAAGGCCTGGAAGAATGTAAGCATTTGGGCTCAGCTGACGATCAACGGTGCAGGTGTAGAGGCGTACCTCTGGGTCAAAGTCCAGAGTTGCCTTGACGCCCTCAGGGCAAGAAACAATGGTCAGGCAACGAATGTCCTTGACACCTGCTTCACGCAGGAACTGAATAGCAGCAGTGAGAGAGCCGCCAGTTGCCAGCATTGGATCAACAACCAGGCAGGTGCGGTTCTCGATGTCTGCAGGGAACTTGCAGTAATACTGGTGAGGAAGATGGGTCTCTGGATCGCGATACATACCAACATGACCGACGCGAGCAGAAGGAACCAGCTCAAGAATGCCGTCAACCATACCAAGGCCAGCGCGAAGAATTGGAATAATAGCAACCTTCTTACCAGCAATGCGCTTAGCAGTCATGGTCTCAAGAGGAGTCTCTACCTCGACGTCCTCAAGTGGGAAGTCACGCATTGCCTCGTAGCTCTCAAGAATTGCAAGCTCGTTAACAAGCTCACGGAACTGCTTGGTGGTGGTTGTCTTGTCGCGAAGAATGTGAAGCTTGTGCTGAACTAGTGGGTGGTCAACAACCGTAAGTCTGGACTCATCATAATCTGCCATAATGCTCCCTCCAAGAGCTTAACCTGCGCTTTATTTGAATGCGAGCAACTATAACCTAGCCTCTACATTCCCTGCAGGTTTGCGTATGTATTACTTATGCAGCACTGTTTACGTGCCGCTTACTTACTCAGCATCAACACCCTTAAAGTTAGGATCATCTTCACGCATGATCTTCTCGACACGTCCCGTATGACGGCCGCCTGCAAACTCGGTGCTTAGGAAGGTATCCACAATAGCCTCGTTAACAGCAAGATCAGTGAATCGACCAGAAAGGCCAATGACGTTTGCGTTGTTGTGCTCGCGAGCAAGCTCTGCAAACTGAACAGTCTGAACAGGAGTAGCGCGAATACCAGGTACTTTATCAGCAGTCATAGCAATGCCAATACCAGTTCCGCAAATCAGAACGCCGCGATCTGCTTTGCCTGCTGCAACTGCACGAGCAACCTTATCTGCAAAATCAGGGTAATCAACACGGTCGTCGTTTGCAGGACCAAAGTCCAAAACCTCATGACCAAGCGACTTAATGTGCTCAATGATAGGATCTTTCTGGATGAAGCCAGCGTGATCGGAACCAACTGCAATACGCATACGTATCCTCCTCAGAAAATTCACTCCTATAGAGAGTACCGCATGCAGGCAAAGGCTGCAGCCAAAACACATAAAAGGGATAGGATTTTTATCTATTTTGAAAATCCCGCAGTGGCGAGAATATCCTCGGTTGTGATGGCGCCTTCGCGTAAAATGTGCGGTTCATCACCCGTGCAGTCGACAATAGTCGACGCAATAGCAAGGGGCGCCGGACCTCCATCAAGCGTCAAGTCTGCCTGCTCAATAAGGCCTGCTTCAAGACCACATCCATCAACTGCAGAAGGAGCCCCGTGCGTGTTGGCACTGGTAGTAGCCAAAGGGCATCCAAGCTGCTGTGCAATCTGACATACTAGAGGTGAATTAGGCATACGGAGCGCAATGGTTCTGTTATCTGGCAAGACGTATTCATCAGGAACGTTCTCTGATGCGGTAACCACCAGCGTAAGAGCTCCTGGCCAATATGCTTCTACCAGCTTATTTGCCCAGCTGTGCGTAATGTGAGCGTACTTCTGCAGGTCGGATTTACTGCCCACAAGCCATGGAAGTGTCTGCGTTGAAGGACGCTGTTTAATCTCAAAAATACGCTTATGACCAGGATTTTGAAGAGTTGCAGCTGCGCCAATTCCATAGACAGAATCGGTAGGCATGATAAGCACGCCGCCACGACGCGCCACCTCAACTGCTAAAGAAACTACAGATGTATCCGGATTCATCTGATCAACTTTGATGTATTCACCCATAAAACCCTCGACTCATTGTTGTGTGCTGCGCAGTGTTGTGTGCTGCGCAGTGTTGTGTGCTGCGCAGTGTTGTGTACTGCGCGGTGTTGTGTGCTGCGCGGTGTTATGCGTTACACAGATTTTCTCGCCAGGCGGCTGAAGTGCTACTTTGCTAAACGTGCCACAAGAATGCGCGGCCTGTGCGTCAGATCCTCTTTGACCTCAACGGACTCCCACACACCCTGCTCCTCGGCAAGGTGCGCCGCCTTGTCCAGGTGTCCCTCGTAGAGCTCAACGCAGAACATACCACCAGGTAGAAGCATATGCGGAGCAGCCTCGAGCAATCGCCTATAGACGTCCAGACCGTCCTCTCCCCCGTCAAGCGCCAGCTCAGGCTCAAAACCCTTGACCTCAGTAGGTACCTCCTGCTCAAGCACACGTGTGGGAATGTAAGGCGGATTAGACACCAACACCGAGAAGGACCGTGCAAGCTCTGTGGATACGCCTTCTACCAGGTCGCACTCAATAAGCTCAACGCGCTCCTGGAGGTCCAGGGCATCTCTGTTACGAGTTGCCAGCGCAATCGCCTGAGGAGAAAGATCTGTAGCGTAGACGCGCGTCTGTGGACGCTCAGTAGCAATAGAGAGCGATATGCAGCCCGTTCCTACGCCAACCTCAAGCACGCGCACTTCCCCGTCAGCGTTTGGAGTTGCCGCATCAACGCCCGCTAGCGCAACGTCTACCAGCACCTCAGTCTCTGGTCGTGGGATAAGCACGCCTTGCTCGCAGGTAAGAACCAGGTGCCTAAAGGGCATCTCGCCCGTCACGTACTGGAGCGGCTCCCCTTCTGCACGGCGCTTAATTGCCTCGCGCATGCGAGTGCGCTCATCCGCAGAAAGCGGCTTGTCAAAGTTGGTGTAGAGCTGAACGCGAGAAAGGCCTGTCACTGCGGACAAAAGCCATTCTGCAGAAAGACGTGGATGCTCATCACCCTTCTTTTCCAGGTGCTGAGTAGTCCACGTCAAAATTTTTTGGATTGTCCAAACTTCATCTGTCATGAAGTTTGCGCCTTACACAGCCTGAGCGAGTTTCTCGGCACGCTCTGCTGCAGCGAGAGCCTCAATAACGGATGACAGGGTATCGCCCAGAAGAACGCCATTGTAGGTACCGTTGAAGCCAACGCGGTGGTCGGTTACGCGGTCCTGTGGCTGGTTATATGTACGGATCTTCTCGGAACGTGCGCCATGACCAATCTGGGAAAGACGCTCTGCGCCCTGCTCAGCTTGCTGACGTTCAAGCTCCATCTCATAAAGACGGGCACGAAGCATCTGCATACAAACCTCGCGGTTCTGAATCTGAGAGCGCTGGTCCTGAGACTGAACAACGGTATTTGTTGGCAGGTGAGTAATACGAACTGCGGAATAGGTGGTGTTAACGCACTGACCACCAGGGCCGGATGCGCAGTACGTATCAATGCGCAGGTCTTCCTGGTTGATCTGAATATCAATCTCGTCAGCCTCTGGGAGAACTGCAACGGTTGCGGTAGAGGTCTGAATGCGGCCCTGAGACTCAGTCTTAGGAACGCGCTGAACACGGTGAACACCGGATTCATACTTCATAACTGAATAGACCTTATCGCCTGTGACCTTGAACTCAATGGTCTTGAAGCCGCCTGCCTCAGAAGGAGAGCTGGACAGAATCTCTGTCTTCCAACCACGAGCCTCAGCAAAGCGCTCATACATTTTGAAGAGGTCGCCTGCAAAGATTGCCGCCTCATCGCCGCCAACACCAGCGCGAATCTCGACGATAGTGTCCTTCTCGTCATTTGGATCGCCTGGAATCAGCATGACCTTGATCTCATCCTCAAGCTGAGGGAGCATCTCTTCATTAGCAGCAATATCTTCCTGCAGCATCTCTTTTTCTTCTGGATCAGAAGTAGCGTTGAGAAGCTCTTTTGCAGCCTCGATGTCATCAAGGGCAGTGATGTACTTGTTAGCGTGAGCAACAAGATCTGCCTGATTAGAGTGCTCTTTTGCCACACGAGCATACTCTTTTGGATCAGAGACAACAGCTGGGTCTGCAAGCTTTTGCTCAAGTTCAGCATAGGCCTTGACGATTTTTTCTAGCTTGTCACGCATTCTTGCTCCTAAGATAAGTGCCTCGTGCGCGCTTGGCTCATTGACATGCGGCCAAACTGTTGCAAAGCTGCTTGCGAGGTGAGAATTCAACTAAAGAAGTGTACCACCACTAGGCGGTTTTTAAACCGATACCTCCCTATCTGCACAGGATGAGGGTACACAAGTTACATAATTGTGAGAAAATTACAGCAGGTTCATACGGTAATGAGGCGCTATGACTTCTAAGAACAAAACTTCACAACCAGATAACACGCCTGCTGCAAAGGACACCTCTTCTGATCAGAAGACCCTTGATGCCCAGGCTGCTGAGGCAGTTGACACTGCTGGCGAGAAGACCGACGAGCTTGAAGAGGTCACCGACCCTATTGCTGCCGATATGGCCGCTGCTGATGAAGACTACATCATGGAAATTGTCAGCCCCATCTTTCCTGGTCTAGACGAAGACGAGGCTGCTCTGGCTTCGGATGAGAGCTCTCCTGAAAACGACGCAGATAGCACAACTGACCTGGAGAAAATCGTAAACGATGCAGCTCTGACGCAGGACCTTTCTGCTGTAGAAGCTCGTCTCAAAGAGCTTGAAGAGAGCACTCACGAACACGCAGAGGCTGAAGCTGCTGAAGCTTCTGTCAAAAATGCTGCTAGCGCAGGTGATGCAACCTCTGACGATGACGCAACGTCTATAAAAGATGTTGCTGATACGTTCTCAAGCTATCTTCGCAGCAGGCGTCGTGCGCTGTTTAGGTTTGTACGCCGCTACAGCCTGCTTTCTGGCATTCTTGCGCTTTTAAGTCTTGCTCTTTTATCTGCAGTTATCGTGTTCTTTATTCGCGTGAGCAACGTTCCTTCAACTGATACTGTTATTGCTGATGCGCGCACACGCGTTGAGGCACCAGCCTGGACTCCTGGTAAATATGATGCTGATGAGTCCTTACTCCTTACGGGCATTGAAGTTGTTTCTCGCACAAGAAGTACCACGGCAATCTCAAGTGATGCTGCGCAGTTTGGTGCGACGGGCTACGCCAACTCTGTAGTACGCCTTACCTATACAGGCAATGCAATTGCTGCTACAAAGATGACCAAACTTGGATACGCAAATACCCAGGGCTGGAACGCCATTGGTGACGAAGAATCACAATCTGTTACCTACCAGGCAACTTCAGGTGTTTCCACTACAAAAGTCCTTGACGCTATTGGCGATGTGCTCGCAAAACTTGATGAGAAAAATCCTAACGAAGCTATTTCTTATGGCTCGCAGTTCTCTGGCGCAACCTTCACTGTTCTTGATGCGGGCTTTGACCGTGAACAGCAAACCTGCTGGGTAAGAATGTCGGGTGTTTCACCAACCTTCTTTGGTTCGCTCACCTGCGAAATTACCGCCTCATTTACCTTTGATGCTTCTACGGGCACCTGGGCATTGGACACAGCCAACCCCTCAGCAGGACTTAAGTACGACTACAGCGGGCTCGTAGGAACGTGGAAGGGTACCTTTGTCAGCTGCGAAGCAAGCAGCGGAAGCCCTTGCTATGCCGGTCGAACCAATCCTTTAACGTTGACCGTATCAGCTGCAGGTTTTTCTCGTGATCAGCTCGTGCTTACGGGAACCGCAGGGGGTGTTGTGCACAATCATGGAGCACTCAACACCTCGTATCGTTGGTATCCCGGTGATACTGAGTTCAAAAACGCTTCTGTCTCTCTTACAACTTCAGGAACTATCGGAGAACAAATCCAGGTTTCTGGAACGGTCGATGTAACCAATGCAAACCTGGATGCTCATTCTGCTTCTAATGCGGCTCTCGCCACACCTCAGAAGCCACAGTTGAAGGTCACTTTTGATAGTGCCAACAAAAGCGTTGTGGCTCAGCTTATTTCCACCCACACGGAAAACGGTCAGACAGTCACCTTTACTGATACGTATCAGCTCTCCAAAGAGTAAAAAATAATCCCGTCAGGCCAAGTCGTTCCTGACGGGATTTCTATCATCAAATTACGAGAAGTGCGAAAGCTTGTTACTAAGCCTCGTCTTCGTTTGTATCTGTGGCTTCTTCGTTGTTCTTCTTGCCCTTATGCATACGGCCACGAACAATTCCTACAATTGTAGGGATAATTGAAACGGCAACAATACCCACAATCAGCAGCTCAAAGTGCTCTTGAACTACAGGAATGCCGCCAAAGAAATAGCCGAGAAGTACAAACATCGTGGACCAGGTAAGACCGCCCAGAATGTTAAAAATACCAAAGTTACGCCAGTGCATACCGCCCATACCCGCAATAAAAGGCACAAACGTGCGGATAAAGGGGAAGAAGCGGCCTAAGAAAATTGCCAGATGACCGTGCTTGTCCAGGAATTTCTGGGTCTTCTCAAGATGCTCTGGGGTAAGTGCCTTGATCTTTCCGGAAGCAATAATTTTTTGACCAAAGAAATGGCCAATCATGAAGTTCATCTGATCGCCAAGAATTGCAGCAGCCCACGTAATAACAAGTAGTAAAACAATATTAAAACCACCGTTGTGGGCAAAAAATCCCGCTGCAAAAAGCAGAGAATCACCTGGTAAAAATGGGAAAAAGACTACACCAGTCTCAATAAAAACAATCAGAAAAACAAAACCGTACGCAGCAAAAGGGCCAGTGGCAATCATTGAAGCAATAAATGCGCGAGGATCTCTAAGCAATTCAATGATGTAGTTTACAAAACCCATCGATGTCCAATCGTCGTGACAAATGTCGCGGCAAGCAAAGTCAACGCCTAAGAAAAGCGCATTGAGTGGGAACGGATGCCCGCGAGTGACCCCTTATGGCTGCTGTCTCCCGACCCTGACCAGGTTCGAGGTGTCACGTCATCCGCACCCGCTCAATGCGCTGTAGATACTCTACCTTATTAGAGAAATCTTTGCACAGATCGTATCGCTTCTATGCATTTTTTGACGAATTTTTTTCAATTGCTTTGATGATCTTCTCGACGTTCTTTTTTCCTCTTGAGATACCTACATGCAAAATCCCAGCTATAGGAACAGATATGACGAGAAGAACTATGCCGCCCACGAGCACAGCCGTTGCCATGGAACTTGTAGAAAGACTCCCGTACACACTGAGATATATAAGCCATGCTCCAATTGCGATACCAGAATAAGCTGCTCTTCTATAAACGCTTAGCGTTCCAAGAGCTTTTGTTTGCATACGAGCCTCGACAACCAAAGGGTTATCCTCGTGTGAATGAGAAGCTGCTCCTACATAGTTTTTCTTGCTCATAAAAACTCTCAATCAAAAGTGGCATCGCCGTATGACGATGCCACTTTATTACGTTTGTCTTTTCTGCGCCAGACAGGATTTTGCGCAAAAAATTAGTAAGACAGACCTGGGTTGAAGACGCCAATAACAACGCCAACAAGTGCTACAACAACAAGAATAAGCATAACAACTGTTGGGCTGAGCTTCTTCTTAGTCATCAACCACCAGCAAAGGTATACAAACAGAAGGTTCAATACCTTAGGGAAGATGCCATTAAGCGTTGTCTGAATGTCAACACCAGCAATATTCAGAGAAGTTGTGACGTTAATCCATGTAGCAGCAACAGAGCCAATGACCATAGTACCAATCATAACAATGGAGCTACGGAGAGCCTCGGACTCAGGACCAACAAGTGCCTCAACAGCAGAAGAACCCAGGCTATAGCCCTGGTCGTAAGCAAACTTCATGCCGAAGTACATAATGAGGTTCCAGACCACAACATAGAACAGTGGGCCAAGAACGGAACCGCCCTTAGAAAGGCCAAGTGCAATTCCAAGAAGAATTGGAATAAAAGTACCAACGATAATGGAGTCACCAAGACCAGCAAGAGGGCCCATAAGACCAGCGCGAAGGCCATTGATGGTCTCGTCGTCGATTGCCTCACCGTTTGCACGAGCCTCTTCAAGAGAAGCGGTCAAGCCAACAACCATAGAACCAATCTGTGGCTCGGTGTTAAAGAAGGTTGTATAGGTAGAAAGTGCCTCAACCTTTTGGTCATCAGTATCGTAAAGCTCGTCAACGATTGGAAGCATGGATGCAAGGTAACCAAATGTCTGCATGTGCTCCTGAGAGAAGCAGGTAAGATTGCCGTAAATCCAGCTCAAGAAAGACTTATTACGTGCTTTCTGAGAAATGGTTTTCTTTTCAGCCATGATTAAATATCCTCCTCTTCTTCATCGTCTGCGCTTACATTGCCTGATGTTGCAGCAGCCAAACGAACATTCTTTGCCTGCTGAAGCTGATAGTTAAGAACAGCAAAGAAGACTGCTACGACTGCAGAGACAATGAGGTTCAGGCCAAGTGCGCCAGCAAGGATAAAGCCAAAGGCAAAAGTTACCCAATCAAGAGGCTTAGTAATAACCTGCTTGCACAAAATTGCAACACCAACGGTAGGAAGAAGGGTACCAACGGTGAAGAGGGTCATCATTGGGATACCGTTCATAGGAAGGTATTCCTTCATGATGCCAACCATGCTCTCGCCAGCCATGCAAATGAAGAATGTTGGAATGAACGAGAAAAGAATGTGAGAAACCCAAGGGAATACAAAGTCAACCATTGGAATGGTCTTCTTAATACGACCCCACTCTTTGCTCTCCATTGCACGCCAGCCAATACCCTGCCATACAAGGTTCATGGTAGCGGTGCCGTAGAACAAGACGGTACCAAGAGTACCAACAGCTGCGCCAATAGCAGCTGCCTGAGATGCAGCCTCAACAGAGCTTGGATCAAGACCATAAGCCTTGATTGCAAGAATTGCTAGAGGAATACCAATGTAGGAAACTGCACGAACGTCAGCGGAAACAGTTCCGCCAGGTGTTACGAGTGCAATGTAGACCAACTGGATTGCTGCACCAACAATAATGCCAGTCTGGACGTCGCCAAGAATGACACCAACGACAAGACCTGCAACAAGTGGACGACCGAGGGTATAGTTACCTACGGTAGTACCAGCCATGCCAGGTAGTGACGCAAGGCATGCAAACAAACCCAAAAGGGCAGCTTGAAACGCATTAATTGCCATAAAAATCGCCTTCCGAATACTACTTTACGTCAAACTTCTCGCGGAATTTAGGCCACTCACCAATTGCCTTTTCTTTAAGAAGAGCAAATTGAACGGTATAACCAGCTTTGGTTATATCCTCAAATGCCTGTCCCTCTTCTTGAGTAAAGGACTGGTTGTTGCCCAGCTTTACCGCACCAGGACGGTCATTACCAGGACCGATAATGACCGTGTTAATTCCTGGCTTAAAACCAAAGTCAACAAGAATTTTCTTCATGTCAACTGGGTTTTTAGTAATAAGAAAATAACGAGAATCGCTGTCTAGAACCTTCTGAGCGCTCTCTTTGAAGTGATCAAATGTCCAAACAAATACTTTCTTGTCAGGTGCTGCTGACTTGTAAGCAGACTTAAGGACAGGATTTGATGCAGCCGCATCATTAACTGCAATGATTCCGTCACAAGGAACCTCAAGGGCCCAACGAGTGACTGTCTGACCATGAATCATGCGGTCATCAACACGAACAAATGAAATCATGTTTTCTCCTAACATATTTCTTACGCAAGCAGCTACGCGTACTTGCAGTAATTACTAAAGGTCTTCCTCGTCATCGTCTTCAAGAGCTAAGACGATCTGATTAACGCCATTTTTTCCTTCGTTCAGGATTGATGACACAAGAGCCTCACCACTTAGGCCATCATCGATAGCCATCAAAGCACCAATTACCATGGGAAGATTGGCACCACTAAAAGCCACGGTATGGGAAAGCAGGCCTTTTTTGGCGAGAAGATCAAGTGCATTAGTAAGTGGAGAACCACCGATAATGTCACCAAGAACAACAACCTCGTCGTCAGCAGTAAGTGGCTCAAGAATTTTTGACAAATTCTCTCTATATTCAGCTGCTCCCACGCCATCTTCCATGCTGTAGCTCAAGATGTTTTCTCTGGGTCCCATCAGCATGTCCATTACGCTATGCAGACCTGGTGCAAACGTTCCATGACTTACGAGCAAAAGGTACTTCATTACTGCTCCATTCCAGACATCACCACTGTGGCTGTACTTCGCCTGTATTAACAGCCGTACTACGCCAATACAAAATTTCCAGCCTGTTATGTAAATTGCTATGCATCAAAACTTACATTCCAAGCCAAGTGTCACTTGCCTAGCCGTTATAACACAAAGGTATACATGCGCTATTGGCATTCGCAAATTTTTAATATTCTTGATGTATTATTTTTTTAAATTTTATTTAAATAATTCAATTGATTCAGTTTCTTTTAGATGAACAGGCGTTCTAACAGCATAAATAAATATGCAGAAATTTTTTGCATATATGAACATAAAAGTAGCAATATTGCATATATTAGATAAAGAAATGTCCGCTCAGCACTCCTCGAAATACATTTCTAAAAGTAAGAAAGAAGGCCATACAAGATGACCTTCTTAACATGAAATAAAAAATAATTTTATGTTATGTAACGTGTTATGTTCTGTTTCTGCGATAGAAATCAACAAGAGACTGAGTGGAGGCGTCTTGTTTTGCTAGTTCTTCGTCGTTATGAATTGCAGGGAAAATCTGCTTTGCAAGCTGTTTACCAAGCTCTACGCCCCACTGATCAAAGGAATCAATGCCCCACACAACACCTTCAACAAAGGTAATGTGCTCGTAGAGTGCAATAAGCGTACCGATAGCACGAGGATTAAGCTCTTTTCCAAAGATAGAAGTAGTTGGCCTATTTCCTTCAAAGACGCGTGCAGAAACCATCCACTCTGGTGTTCCCTCAGCACGGACCTCATCAGCAGTCTTACCAAAAGCAAGCGCTTTAGTCTGCGCAAAGAAATTGGAGAGGAAGAGTTCATGGACGTCTAGGTCTGCATCTTTGGTGGCAAAGGCAGTATTTACAAACGCAATAAAGTCAGCAGGAATAATCTGGGTTCCCTGATGGATAAGCTGGTAGAACGCATGTTGACCATTAGTTCCAGCCTCTCCCCAGAAGATTTCGCCTGTCTTTGAAGTAACCGCCGTACCATCCCAACGAGTAGACTTACCGTTGGATTCCATGGTGAGCTGCTGGAGATATGCAGGGAATCTATGCAGGTACTGACTATATGGAAGAACGGCGTGAGATGCTGCACCAAAGAAATTAACGTACCAAACGTTTAAGAGACCCATGAGAGCAACAACATTTTGCCTCAATGGAGTGTTCTTGAAGTATTCATCAACTGTATTAAAGCCACTGAGGAATTCTGCAAAGCGCTGTGGACCAAAAACGATAGCCAGCACAAGACCAACTGCAGAATCAACCGAATAACGGCCGCCAACCCAGTTCCAGAAACCAAAGGCATTCTCTGGGTCAATGCCAAAGTCTTCTACCAGATCAAGTGCAGTGGAGACAGCAACAAAATGCTTGCGAATAGCCTCTGCATTCTGAGAATCAGAGCCATCAATAACGCCCTGCTCAGCAAGCTTTTCCAAAAGCCATGTGCGAGCACAACGGGCATTGGTAAGAGTCTCAAGCGTAGTAAAGGTCTTGGAAACAATAACGAAGAGTGTTGTTTCTGGATCAAGATCCTCGGTTTTCTCGCCAAGGTCAACAGGGTCAATGTTGGAGACAAAGCGAGCAGTAATACCAGCGTCTGCAAAAGGCTTTAGGGCCTCGTAGACCATAACAGGACCAAGGTCAGAGCCGCCAATACCAATGCTTACAACCGTCTTGATAGGCTTGCCAGAAACGCCCTTCCACTCTCCCGAGCGAACTCGATCGCAGAAGGCATACATCTTGTTCAGCGTCTGATGAACGTCAGCGACAACGTCTTGACCATCAACAATAAGCGTGCCAGCCTCAGATGCGGGACGACGAAGTGCTGTATGAAGAACTGCTCGGTCTTCAGTAGTATTGATGTGCATGCCGGCATACATAGCGTCTCTACGCTCTTCAAGCTTAACCTCTTTAGCAAGGTCACACAGAAGATTAAGTGTCTCTTGCGTGGCAAGGTTTTTAGAAAGATCAATATGGAACTGATCTAGCTCAAACGTAAGATTCTGGACACGCTGAGGGTCTTCTGCAAACCAGTTCTTCAGCGTAGCTTTTGTATCTTTTAAGCTGGCGTAATGCTCTGCAAGGGCGCGCCAAGCCTTAGTCTGTGTTGCGTCAGTAGGCAAAATATGTGGTGCTGTAGGTGATGCCATACCAGTCTCCTTCTTTTGACTATCTCAAGGATAATCTTCGCAACGCTCATGAAACGCCACAATGTCGTTTTTCGTAAAAAATACGACAAATCGTTACTAATAAGGTTCTCCCAAAGGTGGGACTTGTTTAATAGCCGCCCAGCGTAACTGCTTCTGACGAGGGTCCTCGAGCGCTCCGGCAAAGTTATCAAGATTTACCATGCGCATTCCACACACACGAACAAGAACACGGGGCGAGAAGGTCTTCTCGGCGTCAGTTGTAAGCTGACCAAGCTCATCTGCGTATGCCTCACGCACTGATGTAACTGCTGCGTCATTTACCATGAGCACTGTGTCTGGGCTAAAAGCACTTATCGCCTGCCTGACAAGCTGGGGATTTATAGGATCTCCTGTTTTTGTGGTGGTAAGCAAGGTGGCCCATGCCTCAGGCGCATAGCCTAAATGCTCTAAAGAAGCTTTAAGTGCAGAAAGTTCAGCCTCTTCAAAGTCTTCCTGGCCTTTTACCAATAAAACCGATGCAAAAGCATTGCCTGCCATACACACCCCCTGAGCAGCAAAATCTCCAAACTCATGCGTTGTTTTTGCCATGTAGGCTTCTTTTCGCATAGATCTTTCGCTTGGCATACGCACCTCTTTCTTATATGCCAACTATGCACGTAATTCACAATTTGAGCAAGTCTACAAAGTTATGTGTATACACTTCCCTAATTTGGGGATAAGTTTGCTAGCAATAAAAAGTTAATGGCTTTATAGCCGTATGTAACTGGAGGTTCGTTATGGCACAGCAGCTCACTACTGCAGAGTTCAATTCTGTCCTTGCTAACGCAGACAAGCCTGTCCTCGTTGATTTCTGGGCATCCTGGTGTGGTCCTTGCCGCGCTCTTGGCCCAGTCGTTGAGGAAGTTGGCAATGAGATGGCAGACAAGCTTGACGTCTACAAGGTAAATGTTGACGACGAGGCTGATCTTGCAACTCGTTTCCGCATCGTTTCTATCCCTACCCTCATCCTTTTCAAGAATGGTGAGCCTGTTCACACCATGGTTGGCAACCTTCCTAAGGCTGACCTCGTTTCTGAGCTTAACGCTAACCTGTAAGTTCTTGTGTGTCACGCGCTTGCGCTGGCTTATCATTGAACTAAGCGGCGGTACGTCTATCGGCGTGCCGCCTTTTTGTTACAAGGAGAACTAATGGCCGATAAAAGCCTTGATGCTCAAAAGACAGGACTTTTAACAGGAGTTCGCAAGCGCCTTTTTCTACAGCGTCTGCGTTCTAGCCTTTCTACCATTATTCTGCTTGTCTCATCAGCAATTTTTATTTTTCTGTTGATTGACGTTTCTGAAGGCGACGTCATTGGCATTGATCACTTTGCCTACAGGCTCTTTGTTGTTCACCTGAGAACTCCCCTTCTTACAGAGGTTATGGAAGGGTTCTCTGGACTTGCAAGCCCCGTCACCGTTATTGTCATGCTTATTGTGGTTGCTGCTTTTGCACCAGGGCCAAGTGTCGGCAGGCTTGCCTTTATTAATCTGGGTGGCGTTGTTGTTGTAGACCTTATCTTTAAGGCGATTGTCCAACGTCCACGCCCGGATGGCTTTAGACTGGTTGTTGAAACTGGCTACAGCTTCCCGTCGGGCCACTCGATGTTCTCGATGGCTTTTTATGGCCTACTCATTTGGCTTGTCTGGCATTACGAGAAAGACAAGCTACAGCGTTGGATTTGGTGTGGCCTGTTCTCAGGTGTCATCATTATGATTGGCGTCAGTAGAATTTATCTGGGTGTCCACTACGCTACCGACGTCATTGGTGGTTTCTCACTTGCCCTTGTATGGCTCGTGCTTTTTACCAAGCTGATGATTCCATCGCTTATTTACAAGAAGAAAGTACCTCAAGCGAAGACAGACTAATAATCTCTGCGCTGACTACCTGGGCTGTTTCTTCATCAACAATAATGCGTCCCATAGTTGCGCCCTCGCGACCACGCGGGTAGGTAGGGCTTCCTGGATTCATTACAAGCGTATTGGTCCACTCGTCACGCTGTACAAAAGGCTTGTGCGTGTGACCGCAGATAGCAATATTGCATTTGACTAGGTCAAGCCTCTCGCGATAATGACATACCTGCCACTTGAGACCAGCTGCAAAGAAAATAATCTTTTTCTTTACCATGGGACCATAGTTGTAGCAGAAGTCATTATTGCCCAGGCAAAGCTTAACGGGAGCAATCTTCTGCAGTGTCTGATAATCGGCGTTGGAGGTAATGTCTCCTGCATGCACAATGTAGTTGGCGCCTTGCAGAGCTTCAAGCAACTCAGATGACAAATACCCATGCGTATCTGAAATTACGTCAAACCTTACTAGTGCCATACCAAACTCCTACGTGCGCTTTTTGCTGCTGGCGAGAAACCCTTTGAGTTTCTACAGTCCCAGTGCCCGCTTGAGTGCAACCACACGACGGCGTGAAACCGAAATGTGACGCTCCTCAAATCCCTGAATAGTCAACTGTAGGATACCAGCAGAGATAACCTCAACATCGTCAACATACTCAAGATTCACGATAAAGCTACGATGAATGCGGAAGAATCCGTGTGGAGCAAGGCGCTCTTCAAGTTTTTGCAGAGAAATAGTAGACAAGAAGCGATCGTCTTCTGTGTAGATGCAAGAGTAATCGTCTTTTGCCTCAATAAAGCGAATCTGATCAATAGGAACAAGAACCTTGCTTCCGCTCTTAATGACAGGAATACGCTCAATGGTTGCCATAGGAGACTGAGGACGAAGGCGCTCCTCAACCTTATCAAGAGCCTGCTCAAGGCGCTCGGTCTCAACGGGCTTCATCAGGTAATCTACCGCGTTAACGCCAAATGCATCCAGCGCGTACTCGCTATATGCGGTGACAAACACAATCTGGGGAGGATTCTTCAGCTTGTGAAGAGCCTCTGCAAGCTGCATTCCATTTGTCTTAGGCATGGAGATGTCGAGGAACAAGACCTCAACGCGAGACTCCATGAGTTTCTCGACAGCATCCCTTGCACTTGTGGCTTCAATGATTTCCTCGAGACGTCCGGTCTCCTCAAGCAAGAACTTGAGTTCAGAACGGGCTGGAGCCTCGTCATCAACAATCATGACGCGCATGTCATTCACTCCCAACGGCCTAACGCAGCGTTAAGCAAAAACCGATACTATTTTATGCTGTTGCCTGCAGTGCCGCACCTGCAAGCTTGAGTGTCACGCACGTACCCTGCCCTGGTTTAGACATGATTTCCATGCCAGAGCCAACGGCGTAGAAGCGCTCAACTCGCTCAGCTACGTTCTTAATGGCAATACCTGTGCCCCTATTTCTCCCCGAAGAATCCTGCGGGGTAGGACCTTGACCATTAAGTAAGCGAGAAACAGTCTCTTCATCCATTCCAAGACCATCATCAGCAACAGATATAAGAATATCATCATCATCGCGTGTGACGTGGATGTCAATATGGAGGGCGCCTTCATCTTTCATAGCGTGTCTCACGGCATTCTCGACAATAGGCTGAATCAAAAAAGACGGTACCTGAATATCTTCGCATCCCTCATCGACATGCTCAGACTCTTGAATACGTTCTTCTCCAAAACGCGCCTTCTCAATTGTCAAATACCTGCGCGTTTGTGTCAATTCCTGAGAAAGCGGAATGAGCGCACCTTGAGAGCTCTCAAGCGTACGGCGATAAAACACAGAGAACTCGCGAAGCAGGTCTCGCGCCTTATTGGGGTTTGTACGCGTAAGAGATGCAATGGTATTGAGCGTGTTGAACAAGAAATGCGGATTAATCTGTGCCTGCAAGGCCTTAACCTCGGCCCGAGCGGTTAGCTCTGCCTGGCGATCAAGCTCATACGAGGAAAGCTGTGTGGAGAGAAGTTCGCCCAGTCCTTCAGCAATTGCCAACTGCGTACGATCAATTTCAATGCCACGACGATAATAGAGTTTAATTGTGCCAACCGTGCGATCTTGAACAATAAGCGGAACAATAATGCCAAAAGAGCTGCCGCCATTACCAAAGCCACCTCGTCTTTGCAGCACCTGCTGACGGCTATCTACCGAGACAAACGTCTCCATGCGGCCGCTTTCCAGAACCTCAGTTGCAGGGCCAACTACCTTTGAACCAGGCATATGGGTGGTTGCAATGTCTCCTTCAAAACCCAATACATACTCTGTATCAGTAATAGAGATAGCAGCAGCAGAGGTTTCTGAAAGCAATAACGTGCAGATGGTTGGCGCTGTTTCTTGTGACAATCCACCGCGTAAGGTCTTGAGCGTCTTAGAGGCAACCTCAAGTGTTCGCTCTGTTGCTTGAGACCTGGCGTGCTCATTACCAGGCTGGGTAGTGCCACCAAGAACAATGACCGTGGCAAGTCCTCCGCCCGCAACAAGAGCGGCAAACAGGTTGTCTGCCATGACGCTCCAGGAAAGCAAGCCCAGCAATACACAGGCAAGAATAATCAGGACTATCCTGGTTGATCTATGTATGTACTGAGCAAGTCTTTGCATGGCTGTCTAGTTCTCGACTGGTTCTGCAGCAGAATCCTCAGAAGCAAGCTGCTGCGGCAAAGGCGAATGCTTAAGCGCACGAGCCAAAGGAGCTCCTAGCACATAGAGAACAACAGCCTCTCCGAGTCCTGTGGTGATAAAACCAAACAAGAACATAAGAGGATACGATCCATCAAGTTCAATGGTGGTAAATGGAATTGTGTAGAATCCCAATCCCTGAAGCAAAATGGGAAGATATGCAGACACAATAACGGCATTTGCAAGCACTGGCCCCAGAAGCGCAAGCGGTACGTTCTTCCTGTTCTTCCAGGTAAACCATGCACCAAGAGCAGTTGCCAGAGAACCAAAGACTACGTCTAACAATCCCAAAGCTCCTGTGCCAGAAATGACCATATTTGCAAGGTTGGCAATAACGCAGCCAAGCGTCAGTCCTGGAATTGCGTCAGCGGTAAAGAGCGCAATAACCACAACCGCCTCAGAAATGCGGAACTGCACAGGACCCCAAGCAAGACCGCCCAAGAAAAGAAGAGCCGCAAGTGTAAGCGCTGCATAAAGGGCAGCAATAATACCAATACGTGCAAGGCGCTGAGCGCGCTGTTTTGTTGCATAAGCTGAAGAAACCTGTGGCAAAACAATCCCCTTGTTAACTCTAAAAATTTAGTTCATGATACGACGAAATGTATATATGAGCAAATGAGCAGCGCAGACATACATTTAGTAATGCAGGTGCATTCCTGGATAGACCATCTCACGAGCATGCTTTTGATATGCGGCAACAGCCTCTTCCTCAAAAGCAAGAGGAGTGTCTTCCTCGCCTGCCATATCCAAAATCCAGCGTGTGAGATAAGGATTCAAAGGAAGGAGAGGACCAATCAGCCAGGTGGCAATAGCGTTCTTGCGACGGAAACCTTCCAGCTTGCTTTCTTTATTGATGCCAAAACCTACCTTATTTTTAAGGAAGTAGCAGTTAGAATTATCTCCCTCGGTGAGCGTGAACTGCATCTTAAAGCCAACGACAACAAAAGGCTCTTTGCCATTGCCAGGATCAAACTCTCCCACCTGGACATCGTGGAAGCGCTGGGGCATATAGCGAGTGGTCGTAAACTTGAAGAGGCCCAGAGCCTCAATTTCAGAGCCGTCAGGATTAACGATTTTCTCGCCAAAAAGCTCTGAAGCGTTGCCCGCAAACAGCATAGGAACGCCCTGATCAGCCAGCTCAGCAAGCCTGTCCTTGTAAGGCATAAGGCGAGAAATAATAAGCTCTTGCTGGGCTTCTGTCATGCCACCCATGATGATTGCTGATGGCGTATGCTCCACAAAGTAAGGCGTTGCGGCGTGAGAGGTGTACACAAAGTTCTCTTTTGGAAGGCAGACCTCCAGGTAGAGAGCATTTCCGTTGTCTCCACCCTGGTTACCGTACTCTGGGTAAAGAATCTCAATCTTAGTTGCTGGATTACTCATGGGAGGCCTCCATCTGTTTCAAGCGCTCAATGATACGGTTTCTGCTGATGTCGGCAATGCCACCGTTGTAGAGGCCGTGTGCATAGAAAACGTGCTGGCAAGCGTTAAGGTCAACCAGGTCAGCGGTCTCTTCAGGAGAGCTTGCTACAAAGGTTTTAGCTGGATCAATACCGGCAAGTCTCAGCCTAAGCTGCAGGTCAAGTGAAGTGTCTCCATAAATAATGACCTGCTTAACGCTTGGATCTTGCAAGAACTCAAAGTCTGTCTGGTAGTACCAGCCAATATACTCTGTCTGGTCTTTTGCTTTTGCCATGTACGCATCAGCAATCATGATGATAATTGCCTTATCACCTGGCTGTTTGCGAAGGATATCGATGGTGACTGAGGTTGCCGTGTCATTCTCGCCCTTAGAAGCCATGCTAATAAGACGACGACCGTTGTAGTCAATCTCGTTATACCTGGAGGAAGCAATATTAACGCGCTGCAAAGACGCGGCGATAGTTGCAGGCGCAAGACCCATCTCACGCGCGGTTACGATAGCTACAAACAGGTTGTAGAGGTTGACGATAGAGTAGCTGTTGAGCTTGTACTCATATGTTGGTGCACCCTCGTGGCAGTGCTCCTTGACCACAAATTTGCCAGTCTCTGGCTCTACTGAGATAACCTCGTAATCAGGAGTTGGATTGGTATAGCCGCACTCCTCACAAGTTGCGTGGCCAAGATGCCTAAGGTGTGCATAATCCCACTTGAGCTTGCCACCGCATTTGGGGCAGGCGGTAAGATCTGAAACAATGCCCACTGGCTCTGCGGTGTCTTCTGCCAGCCTTGCAATGGAGTAATACGTACGATGAGTGCACTGAGGAGCAAGTCTGCAGCTAATCATGTCATCTGCGTTCAAAATTAGATGAGTTGAAGCAGGAATGCCCTTATCCATAACGTCAAACACGTAGTCTGGCGTTGCGCTACGAGAGAACGTATCGCGGAACAAATTGGTAACAGACAAAATATCAGGCTGCAGATACGGGAAAATGCGAGGTCCAGAGAGCTCGTCAAACTCCATAACCGCAAGCTTAGTCTTTGACGTACCCTTCCACGTGGCGTTCTTTGCAAACGAGCTTGCAAAGCCGCTGGAAATATTGCCGCCAACGCGGTTGGTAACGGTCCGGTAGCCATTATCGGCGAGAAGATCGTTGAGCAAGTTATTGGTAGTTGTCTTACCGTTTGTACCGGTAATAAAGACAATCTGCTCTGGCTTAGCAATGTCTCCCAAAAATGCAGGATCAATGCCTTCAGCAATAAAGCCTGGCAGCGTTCCGCCCTCATGGTTGGTCAATTTAAGTGCTGCAAGTGTTGCTTTAGCAGCGAGAAAAGCTACAGGAAATAGTCTGCTCTTTTTTTGTGCCACAGTAACTCCCATCGTGAGCAAAGTCTCTCTAGTTTATCACCTCGCGAGAAGGGCTTGAAGAACACAGAGCTTCTCGCCAAAAATGTCGCATAAAAAAGCCGAGCCAGGATGTCCTGGCTCGGCTGAAGCTACGTGAAAGTAAGTTTACCTTACTCCTCAGGCTGCTCCTTCTTCTCTGCAGCGTAAAGCTCGGAGAGGCGGACAAGGTGATCGTAGCGAGCCATTGCGGCTTCCTCGTTCTCCTTGAAGAGCTTCTCTGCGTGCTCTGGGAACTCGCGGGTGAGTCGGCTGTAACGAGCCTCGTTCATCAGGAACTCCTGGTAGCCACCCTTAGGTGCCTTGGAGTCAAGCGTGAACTTCTTACCTGCTGGTGCAGATGGGTTGAAGCGATAGAGGTTCCAGTAGCCAGTCTCGACTGCCTTCTTCATCTCCTCCTGTGCGTGAGCCATGCCGCCCTTGATGGAGTGCATCTCGCATGGGGAGTAACCGATGATGAGGGATGGTCCTGGATAAGCCTCTGCCTCAGCAATTGCCTTGAGAGTCTGCTGGAGGTTTGCGCCCATGGAGACCTGAGCAACATAGACGTAACCATAGGTCATTGCAATCTCGGCAAGGTTCTTCTGCTTGATGTCCTTACCAGCTGCAGCGAACTGTGCAACCTGGCCAAGACGGGAAGCCTTAGAAGACTGACCACCGGTGTTGGAGTAAACCTCAGTATCGAAGACAAAGACGTTGATATCCTCACCGGAAGCAAGGACGTGGTCAAGGCCACCGAAGCCGATGTCGTATGCCCAACCGTCGCCACCGAAGATCCAGAAGGACTTCTTGGTGAGGAAGCTCTTGTTAGCAAGGATTTCCTTAGCTGCTGCAAGATCAGATTTCTCAAGCTCAACTACGAAAGTCTTAGAAGCTTCCTTGGAGAGAGCTGCGTCGTTGACGGACTCAATCCATGCCTTAGCAGCATCCTTGAGGTCCTGAGATGCGCCATCCTCGTCGACAAGCTGCTGAGCAAGCTCCAGGAGACGCTTCTGCTGTGCCTGGTGACCAAGCATCAGACCCATACCGTGCTCTGCGTTGTCCTCGAAGAGGGAGTTGTTCCATGCTGGACCGTGACCATTTGCATCAGTAGTAAATGGTGAGCAGGAAGCTGGGTTACCCCAAATGGAGGAGCAACCAGTTGCGTTGGAGATGAACATACGATCGCCAAAGAGCTGAGTGACCAGGCGGCCGTAGCTGGTCTCAGCGCAGCCTGCGCAGGAACCGGAGAACTCAAGAAGAGGCTTCTTGAACTGAGATGCCTTGACGTTGTTAGCGACAAGCTCGGTCTTCTCGGAGACGTGGTTGACTGCGTAGTCAAAGATCTCCTGCTTGGACTCCTGCTCCTCGATTGGCTTCATGGTCAGAGCATCTGCAGGGCAGATGTAGACGCAGTTGGAGCAACCGGTGCAGTCGAGCTGAGAAATAGCAATCTCAAACTTGTAGCCCTTAGCCTTAGGACCAACGGCATCCTTGAACTGAGACTGTGCTGGTGCAGCAGCAACCTCTTCGTCGGTAAGGACGAATGGACGGATGACTGCGTGTGGGCAGACATAAGCGCACTGGTTACACTGGATGCACTTCTCGACGTTCCACTCAGGAACAACAACAGCAATGCCACGCTTCTCATAAGCAGCAGCACCAAGCTCGAACTGTCCATCAACGTGGTTCTTAAATGCGGAAACAGGCAGTGCGTCACCCTCCATACGAGAGACTGGAGTCATGATGTCGCGAACCTGCTTGAGCAGAGCCTCGCGGCCCTCAAGGGTGATTGTGCTTGGAGCATCCTCTGCAGTAGCCCAATCAGCAGGAATCTCAATCTTAGTAAATGCAGTAGCGCCAGCGTCGATTGCCTTGTGGTTCATATCGACGACGTTCTGGCCCTTCTTCAGGTAAGAATGAGTTGCAGCGTCCTTCATGTACTGAAGTGCGTCTGCCTCTGGGAGAACCTTTGCAAGAGCAAAGAATGCAGACTGAAGAATGGTGTTGGTGCGCTTGCCCATACCAATTTCCTTGGCAAGGTCAATTGCGTTGATCAGATAAACGTTGATGTTGTTCTTAGCAATGTAGCGCTTTGCCTCTGCTGGCAGGTGGTGTGCAAACTCCTCTGCATCCCACTGGCAGTTGACCAGGAAGGTACCGCCAGGCTTGACGTCGCGGACCATCTTGTAGCCCTTGATGATGTATGCAGGAACGTGGCATGCAACAAAGTCTGCCTTAGTGACATAGTAAGGAGAACGGATCTTGTGATCACCGAAGCGCAGGTGGCTGATGGTGATACCGCCGGTCTTCTTGGAGTCATACTGGAAGTATGCCTGAACATATTTATCGGTGTGGTCACCAATAATCTTAATGGAGTTCTTGTTAGCACCAACGGTACCGTCGCCGCCGATACCCCAGAACTTGCACTCAATGGTGCCCTCAGCTGCAGTGTTAGGAGCCTCAGGATCCTCTGGGAGAGACAGGTTGGTAACGTCATCGACAATACCAACAGTGAACTCACGCTGAGGAGCATCCTTCTTGAGCTCCTCGAAGATTGCGAATGCGGATGATGGTGGGGTGTCCTTGGAACCAAGGCCGTAACGACCGCCAACAACCTTAATGCCTGTACGACCAGCCTCATAGAGGGAAGAAACAACGTCTTCGTAGAGAGGCTCACCAACGGAACCCGGCTCCTTGGTGCGGTCGAGAACAGCAATCTTCTTGACGGACTCAGGAAGAACGTCAACAAAGTGCTTTACAGAGAATGGACGATAGAGACGGACCTTAACCAGACCGACCTTCTCGCCATGAGCGTTCAGGTAATCGATAACCTCTTCGAGGGTATCGCAGAAGGAACCCATGCAGATAACAACGCGGTCAGCGTCTTCTGCACCGTAGTAATTGAACAGACCGTAGTCAGTACCGAGCTTAGCGTTGATCTGGTTCATGTAGTCTTCAACAACTGCTGGCAGCTGGTTATAAACCTCGTTGCATGCCTCACGATGCTGGAAGAAGATATCGCCGTTCTCATGGGAACCACGGCTTGATGGGTGCTCTGGATTCAGTGCGTGATCGCGGAATGCCTGAACAGCATCCATATCACACATCTCAGCCAGATCAGCGTAATCCCAAACAGCAACCTTCTGAATCTCGTGAGAAGTACGGAAGCCGTCGAAGAAGTTAACAAATGGAACCTTGCCCTTGATTGCTGCAAGGTGAGCAACAGGAGCCAGATCCATAACCTCCTGGACGTTGCCTTCTGCGAGAAGTGCAAAGCCAGTCTGGCGAGCGGACATAACGTCAGAGTGATCGCCAAAGATGTTCAGTGCATGGGTTGCAACGGTACGTGCGCTGACGTGGAAAACACCAGGAAGCTGCTCGCCGGCAATCTTGTACATGTTTGGAAGCATGAGCAAGAGGCCCTGAGAAGCGGTGTAAGTAGTGGTCAGAGCGCCTGAACCAAGAGAACCGTGAACAGCACCAGCTGCGCCAGCCTCGGACTGCATCTCGACAACCTTGACGGTTGTACCAAAGATGTTCTTTACACCCTGGGCTGACCACTGGTCAACATAGTCTGCCATTGGACTTGATGGGGTAATTGGGTAAATGCCCGCTACCTCGGTAAACGCATACGACACGTAAGCCGCGGCGTTGTTACCGTCCATGGACTTAAACTTTCTTGCCATTTCCTCTCCTTGCCTAATCTGTGATTTCTCACAGTATGCGTCTGTGCGATCCAAAATAAAGCTGTAGACCCTGGGTTACTACGGAAACAAGTTTCATAGTTCGGCCGGCAGCGGTCGCATAATGCTTTTATTATTGCGCAAAAAAACAATGAAACAAATCAGAAATACAAGCTGACAAATACCTATTTTCAGGTAGGAATTTCTACCTGCGGAATTACAAAATAAACATAACACTAAAGTGCAAGTTTTTTGTAAATCGACAAAATATTCAAGTACACAAGAAGCCATCTGTCTGAAAAACAGACAGATTTTTACGTAGGCGCTCAACGTGCGACAGCTTCATCGTGCGTTGCGCACCCTTTGCTGGATGAGCCTTAAATATCGCACTTATCTGATTACTTGGCCGCTTTGATCTCGCAAAGTTTCTTGTAACCAAATAAGAAACGCTCTCCTATCTCACCTTGAGCATCAGAAGCACATACGATTCCATGTTCATCTGAAGTAAGGAAAGCTTCATCAAATTCGGCGGTTCCATCAAATACCTGGGCAATAACGTCTGGATTAAACTCTGTTGGCTCATGAAGAGTCTGTGCCAGGTCTAACACTAAACTTGTGACTCCCGATCGAACGCTTTCTTCCGAGACACCCGCAATAAGCTTTCCGTCTTTTACCAGCCAAAGCACCTCTGGTGCACAATGAGTTTGCTGCTCTTCTCGCTGTGAAATTCTTGCGCGTCCCGCAAGAGACAGAACAGAACGCTCTTCCAAAGACTGGTAAGGTCCAACAGTCATAGCAGCCTGTCCATTGCTTTCAAGCAAAATCATAAGAACGCCATCTGGAAACTCTTGTGACCCTTCTTTAAGCGTTCCCTCAATATGCTGCTTAGCCCAAGCAATCAAGTGCGGAGAAACCTCTTTTTGCGCAACAACTCGCTTGCTCAGCGCACGTAAGTGCCTGTTATCAAGAGGGAGGACACCTCCAGCCAGTCTCCAACGACAAACAAGTTCTGGATTATCAAGCTCAAACTTCTGAGCTGCTTCTAACTCTTCCTGATCCACAGTATCCTCCCCCAACTTTTTTAAAATGAACTGCTAATCCCGAATTAGCAGATTAGTGCCTAAAGTGACGCTTGCCTGTAAACACCATTGCAATGCCGTATTCATCACAAGCAGCAATAGATTCATCATCTCTGACCGATCCGCCAGGCTGAATGATAGCCGTTACGCCATGAGCTGCTAATGTGTCAACGTTATCTCGGAATGGGAAGAAGGCATCAGATGCTGCCACAAGATTCTTTGAATCAATTCCCATGCGCTCACAAGCTGCCTCTGCACGCTCACACGCGAGAAGAGCGGCGTCAACACGATTAGGCTGACCTGGTCCCATACCAATTCCAGCCTGATCTTTTGCAACCAAAATTGCATTTGACTTAACGGTCTTACAAACTTTCCAAGCAAATACCAAATCGTTCAGCTCTTCTGAAGTTGGCTGGCGCTTGGTAACAACCTCAAAGCTCTCTGCGGTTTCATCTGCATGATCAAGGTCTTGCACCAACAATCCGCCGTCAACAGTTTTCATTTCGAGCTCACGGCTTCTATCGATTCCGCCCGTAGCTAAGACGCGAAGATTTGTTCTCTTTGACAGGCGCTCAAGAGCCTCTTCTGTAAAGCTTGGTGCAATAAGAACCTCAACAAACTGCTTATTGATGTCTGCAAAGTGCTCAACAAACTCCAGAGGAACCTCTCTATTAACTGCAATAATTCCACCAAACGCAGAGATTGGATCGCAAGCAAATGCTCGATCGTATGCCTCAACAACATTTTCTGCCGTAGCAGATCCACAAGGATTCTGGTGCTTCAAAATAATGACTGATGGCTCATCAAACTCACGAACAGCAGCCCAGGCTGCATCAGTATCAAGTAAATTGTTGTAAGACAAGGGCTTGCCCTGAAGTTGCTGAGCGTTTGCCAGAGAGTGTGCGGGAGCTCCAGGCATCTTATAAAACGCTGCGGACTGCTGAGGATTTTCTCCGTAACGAAGATCTTGTTCTTTTGTTGCCTTTACCAGCAAAGTCTCTGGGAATGTACTCTGCTCTGCTTCAACAACACCAGAAAGGTATGCGGCAATAGCGCCATCGTATGCAGCCGTTGTCTTAAATACCTTCAAAGCCAGCTGCTGGCGAGAAGCCCTTGTAGTTGCACCGTCATGGACACGCATCTCATCAAGAACACGACCATAATCTGCCGGATCAACAACAACCGTAACAAAATCATTATTCTTTGCAGCAGAGCGGAGCATTGAAGGTCCACCGATATCGATATGCTCAATTGCATTTTCAAGAGTTACTGATGGATCAGCTACAGTCTTCTCAAACTCATAGAGATTAACGCAGACCAGGTCAATCATGCCAATACCATTATTCTCTGCGTCTGCGACATGACCGGGATTATCTCTACGGCATAAAAGACCACCATGAACACGAGGATGCAGCGTCTTAACGCGGCCGTCCATCATCTCTGGAAATCCGGTATAAGACTCAATAGGAACTACAGGCACACCAGCCTCTTCGAGGATTTTTGCAGTTCCTCCTGTTGAAATTACCTCTACACCAAACTCTTTAGTAAGAGTCTGTGCAAATTCAACAATACCTGTTTTGTCTGTTACCGAGATTAGTGCACGTTTGATAGGGGCCTCAGCCATTGCCGCTCCTTTGTGTTCGACACTTGCTATCAGAAACACTTACAGCCTATCAGCTGCGAAACACTACGTACTAGATGTAAACAAACTTGAAACTATTCTATAATCTTCCGCTGTAAAACACCTGAAAGGAACTGTTTCATATGTCTGCCGATACTCCAATCATAGTCCCCTTCGAAGATACTGACTTACCAGAACTTATCTCAATCGTTGAACGCGTCTGGTACTTGGACGGCGATGAATCTAAAGAAACCAGTAGGTCTCTGGCTACCATTGATATTTCTTACTACATTGGTGTTTCAACTCATCGTTTTGTTGCAAAACACGGAAATACAGTTCTCGGCTTTATTTTCTGCTCCAACGGAGAAGATCCAGAAGATAAGCAGAAATGGATTGAGCTTGAAAATGCCTCAACCATTACAGCTAAAAAGCTCTTAAGCCCGAAAGACTTTGAAGGTTATGAAGCCGCTGGTACCGTCGAATCAAATCTGATCCGCAAATACTGGAATGAAGGAGTCAAAATTCCCAAGTGGGAAATTACACTATTCTGCGTAAGCCCTGCTGCTCAAGGAAAAGGTGTCGGCGGTATGCTCTTTTCCTATATGCTCAATTTTTTGAAAGAACAAGGAGCTAAGCATTGCTTCCTTGCAACAGATGATGACTGCGACATTAGTTTCTATCAACACAAGGGTCTTGTCTGTAAAGATGAAGCTCCGGTTAAAGCGAACGGACAAGACTTTGGATTTGCCTATATCTATGCGGGAGATCTCTAAGAATGAGTTCTTGCATTGGAAGATTTGCGCCAACTCCTTCTGGAAGGATGCACCTAGGCAACGTTTTCTCAGCGCTTATGGCTTGGGCCAGCGTTCGCTCCCAAAATGGCAGCTTAATTCTTCGCATTGAAGACTTAGATATTCGTGCTCATAATCCTCAATACACCTCTCTTCTCCTGGATGATTTACAGTGGTTGGGACTAACTTGGGACAAAGGTCCGTATTACCAAAGCACACGCACGGAGCTCTACCAGGACGCTCTTTTAGATTTGAGGCAGCAGGGACTCTTGTATCCTTGCTTTTGTTCCCGAGCAGACTTACACGCTGCACAAGCCCCTCATGCCAGCGATGGTGCATATGTCTATGCGGGAACCTGCCGCGACCTGAGCAAATCCGAGCGTAAAGAGCTTTCCAAACATAAAATTCCAGCAACTCGCATACGAGTTCCTAATAAGACCTACGCGTTTGAAGACAAAGTCTACGGTCCTACATCACAAAACCTTGCTGGATCATGCGGAGACTTTATTGTTCAACGTGCAGATGACGTCTTTGCCTATCAACTTGCTGTAGTAGTTGACGATGCTGACATGGGCGTAACTGAAGTAGTTAGAGGATCAGATCTTCTTTCATCTACTCCCAGACAACTTTATTTACAAGACGTGCTTGGTTTTTCTCATCCCATCTATGCTCACCTCCCACTACTTGTTGCGCCAGATGGCAGGAGACTTTCTAAACGCAATCACGATCTAGATCTTGGTGTTCTGAGAGACCAAGGAAAAACACCAGAAGAGATTCTTGGCTTTCTGGCTTATTGCATAGGTCTTGCAGAAAAAGAAGAACCTCTTTCTGCAGTACAAGTTGCCAATCGCTTTTCATGGGATGTACTTCGCGCTCACCGAAAAAACGTGGTTGTTGAGCATTTTTCATATGTTTTGTAAAATGTCTTATTGTGAGTGACGCCAGTTCGGGGTATCATTCTCAAGCACCCATTTTGGAGAGCTGACCGAGAGGCCGAAGGTGCTCGCCTGCTAAGCGAGTATGGGCCCCAAGCCCATCTGGGGTTCGAATCCCCAGCTCTCCGCCAGAATTTTCTGCTCGTTGCATCTCTGCAACGAGCTTTTTTCTTACCAAGAAGAACTTTTTCTAAGATTAGTCTTGCATTTTCAACTGGAAAATGGCATTCTATCTACTTGCACGCGGCGTTACCTCAGCTGGATAGAGGACCTGACTACGAATCAGGGCGTCATAGGTTCGAATCCTATACGCCGCACCACTTGAACTTAGGAGCTCCTTCGGGAGCTCTTTTTTATTATCTACCTGGTCTTAAAGCTACTTCGCCGGAAGAGCTTGCATACAAATACTGATAAGAAATACCAGCTTCATCAAGCTCATCCATTACCTCAGCCATGCATGTTTCCGCCATGATGACCTCCAGATACCCTTGTGGACTTAGATCTTTTAAACCCACTCTGCCTTGGTCTGAAATCCACTTTCTTAAAGTTGCAAGTTGCTCTGATGCAATATGGATCTCTGAATAAAACTCCTTGTGGCCGAATCCAATTATTGCCGCACTGCCCTGAACAAACTGCCTTAATACAATTTCTTTCTGTACCTCTACCAGACCTTTCATAGCCACCTCTTTCTTCCTTTACTGATCTCAGTATAGCAAATTTATAGAACATATGTTCTATAAATCAGTAAAAGAAATGGTCTTCACAATTCACTAGAAGACCATTTCAGAGATTGAATCAATTGTGATTAAAAAGAGAAACTATTCTGGTCGAATAACCTCGATGCCACCCATGTAAGGACGGAGCGCCTCGGGCACGGTAACAGAGCCATCTGCGTTCTGATAATTCTCCATAATTGCAGCCATGGTACGGCCAACTGCCAGACCGGAGCCGTTAAGCGTGTGAACTAGACGGGTGCCCTTGAACTCTGCTGGATCCTTATAGCGGATGTTTGCACGACGAGCCTGGAAATCCCAGCAGTTAGAGCAAGAAGAAATCTCCTTGTATGCGTTATAGCTTGGGAGCCAAACTTCAATGTCATAGCACTTGCATGCAGAGAAGCCAATGTCACCAGTGCAGAGAGTAACCACGTGATAAGGAAGACCCAGAAGCTGGAGGATCTTCTCGGCTTCCTGAACCATGGACTCAAGCTGATTCATCGAGTCTTCAGGCTTTGCAAACTTGACCATCTCTACCTTGTCAAACTGGTGAACACGGATGATGCCACGGGTATCTCGACCAGCTGAACCTGCCTCCTCGCGGAAACATGGAGTGAATGCGGTATAGAGCAGAGGGAGCTGAGATGCGTCCAGAATCTCGTCACGATGGATGTTTGTAAGCTGGACCTCAGCAGTTGGAATGAGGTAGAGGTCAGGCTGTACGTGATAGAGGTCCTCTTCAAACTTAGGAAGCTGACCAGTGCCAAACAGAGAATCCTGATTTGTGATAACTGGTGGCCACCACTCTTTGAAGCCTGCCTGGTTATGTGTATCAATCATGAAGTTGATAAGCGCACGCTCCATGCGAGCGCCCATGCCGCCAAGAAGATAGAAGCGAGTTCCTGCAAGCTTTACGCCACGGTCAAAATCAATCATGCCCAGCTCGGGTCCAAGATCCCAGTGCGCCTTTGGCTCAAAATCAAACTGAGTTGGCTCTCCCCACTTGCGAACCTCAGGGTTATCGGAGTCATCCTTGCCATAAGGAACGGATGCGTCAGGAATGTTTGGAATAGCTGCAACAAGGGCGGTGAGCTCTTCCTCAACCTCTCCGCGGCGCTGATCAAGCTCTGCGATGCGATCTTTGTTAGCTGCTACCTGCTCTTTAGCTGCCTCAGCCTCTTCCTTCTTGCCCTCACGCATAAGAAGGCCAATCTGCTTAGAAACAGCGTTACGCTCTGCCTGAAGAGACTCAACCTCGGCAATTACGCTTCTGCGCTCCTCGTCAAGCTCAAAGAATTTCTCGCGATCCCAATGGGCGTTTTGCCTGGACTCGCAAGACTTATCTACGAGGTCAGGATTCTCGCGCACAAATTTGATATCAAGCATGCAGCTTCTCCTTGAATCAACACTTTTTAGCAGTGCATTTTTTCTTATAGCTTACCAAGTATATACTTGTATCAGATTCTTAACCCTTCACATGTTCTGGAGCTAGATTATGGACGCAATTAACTCATTTGTCGGCTGGCTTTTTGGCGATAAGACCGGTGTGTTGTTCCTCGTACTTGGTGGAATTCTGCTCTTTTTGGTCATTTCCTTTGTGTTAGAGCGCAAAACTAAGAAGATGTATTTCAACCATAAAAAGACCGAGGACGACTGGGATCTCCTTGGCGACGACCAAGAGGGTTGGTCTGACTTTGAATCAGATAACAAATAGGTAACAAAAAAGCCCCGTAAAGGGGCTTTTTAAATACAAGTGGTGCGGGCGAAGGGACTTGAACCCCCATGAACTTGCGTTCATACGGACCTGAACCGTACGCGTCTGCCAATTCCGCCACACCCGCGTGCTAGGGAATAATACTACAACATTTTGTTTTCTTCTAATGGAAAAACAATAGATATATAAGAAAATTCTTTTCAGCGGTAGAATATAGACAGTCACGGCCGACAAACACACTTTAAACACAGGAGGTTGCCGTGAGTGACTCGCGGTCACAGACCACGCAAACTACATATCTACATTCACCTTCTGTTCAGCAGGCATCGCCTGCGGCTGAGCCAGAAATTTTGCTGGACCGATATCGCGTTCTTGCTCGCAGAGGTAACGGAGGCTTTGGCACCGTTTGTACCTGCTGGGATACCCGTTTGCAGAGACGCGTAGCCATTAAACGCATGCCATTGTTAGGGGCTTCCGAGACTCCCGGCGTGCTTGCTTCAACTGTTGACGAAGCTCTTTCTGAAGCAAGAACCGCTTGTTTGCTGGCGCATCCCAACATTGTGACTGTTCATGACTTTGAGATTGAAGGCGATTACGCCTATCTGGTCATGGAGTTTGTTGATGGCCTTAATTTATCGGAGCTTTTGGCTCGTGTTGAGGGTGGCTACCTTACCTATACCGAAGCTGCTCACATGGTGTCTTCACTTGCAAAAGCGCTTCAATATGCCCATGAAAACGGTGTACTCCATCTGGACATCAAGCCAACAAATATCATGATTGACCGCCAGGGTACGGTAAAACTTGCTGACTTTGGTATGGCAACACTTGCCTCAGCTGCTGGTTATGGTGGTGCTCGCGGAGGTACGGTAGGTTACATGCCTCCTGAACAGGTTGAAGGCATGCTTGTTGACGAGCGCGCTGATATTTTCTCGCTTGCTGTTGTTTTGAGACAGGCGCTAACGGGCGTCAATGTATTTGCGGGCAGAACGGCTAAAGAATCCCTTGATCACATCTACAAGGGCCCAAAGATTCCTCTGCTCAAACAAGATCCCGAGGTCCCCTTTGCTGTAGATGCCGCCTTGACGCAGGCACTTTCCCCTGAACCGTCCATGCGACAAGGCAGTGTGTCTGAATTTGCGCAAGAAATTGTGACTCCTCTTGGCGGCGAAAAGCAGGGCGAGAAAAGCCTCAAATCCCTGGTGGAACAGTCGGAAGAAGAGGAAACCGAGACCTGGGACGTCAAGCATCTTCCGCTCTCAATCCGCTTCCCCTGGCTGCCTTCGGCTGCCGTGCGTGGCGTATCAGCCCTGGTCGCCGGCGTTCTTCTCGCCCAGTTGTTCCAGCTTATTGCTCCAGAATCGCTCACGTTTATTGTGGTGGGCTCTCTTGTAGGAGCTGCGGCGGCCGCTCTTTGGACTCCGTTGGGTTCTGCGCTTGTCATTGCATGCGCGGTATATGCCCTGGTAAGCATTAGCCCTACCAGCACTTCATTCCCGTTTGCGACGCTTGTAACCTTGGTAAGCGTTATCTGGTGGGCCTTTGCAGGAAGGGTCTCAAAATTTAGCAGCATCAACTGCTTATTAGGAGCTTTATTACCTGCTCCTGTTTCAGCACCAGCGCTTGTCTCCGCCACTATGCGTCCGCTACCTGCAGTTTTAACAGGAGCTTTTAGCTATCTTTTTGGAATACTGTTTGCAAGAGGCATATCTTTGGGCTTTGCGGCAACTCCTCTTGCCTATGACTACACCTCACTGGCCTCAGGACTTCCTTTTTGGATTCGCTTTGGAGCATGCGCTCTATCTGCTCTTTTAGGCGCGCTTATGAGCCAGAAAAGACGTCGCGGATGGATGGTTTTTGGACAAATTGTCTGCGCCATATTGCTTTCAAGTGGCTTTATATGGGCAGCTTGGATGGAGAATCCCAATTTTTGGGTAGTTGAAAGTATAGTTTCTGTACTAATTACGGTATTCTTATGTGTACTTGTATGTATTGCAATTGTCCTGATAGGTCCACTTGACGCGGATCAGGAAGGCGAGGAATTAGATGAGCTTTCTTAGTGACTTTGAAAACCGTATTGGTTCGGTCTTTGGTGCCGCACCTCAGGGATACGCAGAGCCTTTCTCTTTTAAGAAGCTTGCCAAACGCGCAGCTAAAGAGATGGAACGTGAGACGTATGAGATTGATGGTGTAGACACTGCGCCTGCCCTGTATACCGTTTTAGTTGCTCCTCAAGACGATTCACTGATGCGTCCTCTTTATGCTGATCTAACTGCAGAGGTTTCTGACTTCGTGGCTGCTCAGGCTCAGCAAAAAGATTATGTATTTGTTGGTCAGCCGCTTGTTCGTTTTATGGTTGACCCATCTCTGAAGCCTGGAAAATTTGCTGTCTTTGCAGAAAACGTTGACGGCAATACGCTTGACCAGCTACGCAATGAAGAGCGTGCTTTCTTGGGTGGAAACTCCAGTGTTGGAGGAGCTGCAGCTCAAATGCCTCAGCAACATAATTCCCGCGCTGCTGTTCAGCCAGAACCACAGCCAGAGCCAGATCCTCTGTCTGTAGTTAGACCCGTTTCTGCAGATAATGCAACGCCAGAGGTTTTGGGAGATCTTGCTGGTACAGACGCCGGTCTTGCGGTAATGCCACCAGACTTTGTTGAGGCTCAAGGCGCAATTCCTGTTGTTTCAGCAGCTGAGTCTACCCCTATGCCTGTTCTTCCAAGCTCAAACGGGCTTCCAGACCTGCCCGTAAACGGAGCTATCCCAACAGCAGCTCCTGTTCCTATGACTCAGCGTCGTATCACGCCTTCCCTTGATGCCCAATTAAACGGCGCGGGAGGTCGTTCTTCTCGCAATCTGCAGGGCACGCCACGCGCAAACATGGACGCTACCTGCATTTTGATTGATCGCCAGAGCGGTCGTTCGTATCGCGTTGAGGCTCCTCGTGCCATTATTGGTCGCGAGCGCTCTCAGGCAGACGTTGTTTTGCGCGATCCTAACGTTTCAAGACGTCACGCCGAGATGACCTATGACGGTCACGATTGGCACATTGCTGATTTGCACTCCACTAACGGAACGCTTGTCAACGATATCGACGTAGATGAGGTAATTCTGCGTGACGGAGACCTCATTACCATTGGTCTAATGGACCTTCAGTTCCGGGAGAACTAATGATTGATTTGATTCTCTTTGCAGGACGTGTTCTGCTTGTTGTCCTGTTGTACATCTTCCTGTTCTCAGTCATGCGCACGGGCATTGGTCTTGTCCGCGGTCAGCGCAAAGACGGAGCTATTTGGTCCGTTGATGTCGAGAAGGGCGTCAAGTCCTTACGTGGTCTTCATGTAGATATCTTGGGACCCGTTGTTATTGGACGCTCCCCTTCGTCTGATATCGTGATTGACGAACCTTACGTTTCTGCTTCACACGCCCGCTTTACTATCCAGGGCCCTGCTCTGGTACTTGAAGACCTTGGGTCCACAAACGGAACCATGGTTAATGGTCACATCATCGAGCAGCCTGTTACCCTTCGCGACACAGACGAAGTCCAGGTCGGCGATGTGATTATGCGTGTTGGACGTCGATAAGAGGCTCATGGTTTCTTCTGATACAACACATACTTCTGATACACCTACACAAGAGCCCGTGAGTGCTCCTGGTCGTTGTGAGCTGCCACTTGATGGTCGTTGTGACGCAGAGGCGGTTTCTGGCTCTAACACCTTTATTTCTTGGGGCGCCCGCTCTGACGTGGGATTAGTTCGCGAGCATAACGAGGACTCGTTCCTTTTGCGCACTCCCCTTTTTGCCATCTGTGATGGTATGGGAGGTCATGCCGCTGGTGAGGTAGCAAGCTCCATTGCTGTTAAGGTTATTGCCGAACGGGCGCCAAGTACCGCAGACGATGTCCGTCTTGGTGCTGCAATTGAGGCTGCTAACCAGGAAGTTATTGATGCCCCTGCAAAGGGTATTGGCAAACCCGGTATGGGCTCCACCGCCTCTGCTGTCCTCATTGAGGGCAATCAGATGGCCGTTGCCCATGTTGGTGACTCTCGCATTTACCTGCTCCATCATGGCACGCTGGTCCGCATTACTCACGACCACAGCTATGTTGAGGAGCTCATTGATTCTGGTCAGATTACCGCTGATGAGGCTCGCACACACCCTTCTCGCTCGGTAGTTACGCGAGCTCTTGGCTCTGACCCAGACATGTACGCAGATCATTTCTCGCTTGAAGTATCTGATGGTGACCGCATCATCTTGTGCTCCGATGGTCTCTCTGGCATGGTGCCCGACGATGAGATTGAGTCCATTGCTGTCTCTAACGTCACGCCACAAAAGGCTGCCGATAACCTTGTTTCCGCAGCTCTTACCTATGGCGGCTCAGACAACATTACCGTTATTGTCATCGATGTCTTGGACGACGGCATAGCCGATCAAACCAGAAAACACCTTACTCGTGGCGTCATTGCCACGTTTGTCTCGTTCCTTGCGCTCTTTGCAGCCACTGTTGCGGTGTTCTTCCTGTTTGTAAGCAGCGAGTGGTACTTAGGGATTAACGGAACTACCGTTGGCGTTTATCGAGGTATTCCTACAACAATTGCCGGCATAAACATGTCTTCGCTTGTTGAAACTACGTCGATTGAAATAAAAGATTTGCCCGACGCAGTTCAAGACTCTCTTGCAGACGGAATTCGCGTTAAAAACGAGGATGAAGCACATAGCACCGTCGAGAATTACCGCAAACAAATTGACGACGCCAACAACAAAGCAGTCAAAAAGAAAGAAGACGTTCAGTCTGGCGGAACACCCACAACAGAAACAACAACGTCAACAACAAGTTCGGGAGGTGAGTAGGAATGAAAAAAGCAGGTGGACTAAGGCGTAATACAGAGCTCTTCTTACTATTTGTAGGAGCAATCCCTGTATTTCTGCTGTACGCCATGTACATGATTACTGCTCGCTCAACGCTCAGCCTTGAGACAATGGCCGTTCCTATTGGTCTCTTTGCAGCATTTACCGTGGCTCACATTGCTATTAGGTTCCTTGCTCCCGCAGCAGACCCCGCCATTCTCCCCATTGTGTTTGTGCTCTCGGGAATTGGCATCACCATGGTCACCAGACTTGCGCCAAATCTCGCAGTCAACCAAACGATTTGGCTCTTTATCTCTGTTGTTGTCATGATTGTGGTACTAGCGGTCATTAGAAATCTTGACGCGTTAGCACGCTACAAATACTCCATTGGTATTCTCGGCGTCATACTGCTTCTTTTGCCAATTGTTATTGGCCAGGACCGCTATGGCGCAAAGCTCTGGATTTCTTTTGGCGCATTCACCTTCCAGCCTGGCGAAATTGCAAAGATTGCCATTACGCTCTTCCTGGCGTTTTATCTAGCACTGAATCGAGAAGCCCTATCGGTCTCCATGCGTTCTTTTGGACCTTTCCGCATTCCTCGCTTTAAAATGCTGCTTCCTCTGTTTGTCATGTGGGGCATCAGCCTGATTGTTGTTATTTTTGAACGCGACCTTGGTAGCGCTCTGCTCTTCTTCGTGTTCTTTGTCATCATGCTCTATGTAGCAACAGGTCGCGCAAGCTACGTTTTTGTCAGTATTGCGCTCTTGGCCATTGGCGGCGTGGTGCTTTATCACTTCTTTGGTCACGTTCAGACTCGTGTCAACATTTGGCTGGACCCCTTCAAAGACCCCGCTGGAGACGGCTACCAAATTGTCCAGTCACTTTATTCCATCGCAGATGGAGGACTAGCGGGTACCGGAATTGATAAGGGAATGCCTACACTTATCCCTATTGTTGAGTCTGACTTTATTTTCTCGGCCATTGCTGAGGAGCTGGGACTCTTTGGCGGAGCGGCAATTATTACCCTGTTCCTGCTCCTTACTGTGCGCGGTCTTGCAACAGCGGCTCGTGCAAAGTCCGATTCATCTGCTTTTGCGGCTGCTGGTCTTACCAGTGTTTTGGCGTTCCAAACCTTCCTCATTGTTGCAGGCGTTACTAAGCTCATGCCTCTTACCGGCGTTACCCTGCCCTTTATGAGTCAGGGCGGTAGCTCTCTTCTTTCCAGCTTTATCATTGTTGCCCTGCTGCTCAGGGCAGGTGACGAGGGAACTGGTCGCGAGACAGAGCTTGAACCAAGCAAGAAAACACTTGACTCCCAGAGGCTTGAAATTTCTTCTGGTGGAGCTCACGCCTCTTCCGTTTTGCATGGCAGCCACATCCGTGGAGGCTTTGGCCTGCAGTCTGAGGAATCCGGTGTTCTGGGACGTGTTGCTCTTGGAAAACGTCTGACCAATTTGGTTACCGTATTTACCCTCTTCTTCACCGTTCTTCTCGGCAACTTGACCTTCTTGATGGTCATTGACGCACCTAGAATTCAGGCACTTCCTACCAACAACCACACTATTGCTAAGAGCGCATATGTTCAGCGCGGCGCCATCATGACTTCTGACGGCGTCACTCTGGCAGAGAGCGTCAAGCAAGACGACGGCACCTACGTGCGCAACTATCCGCACGACGGCATGGCTTCTCACACCGTTGGCTACATCTCAACCCAGTACGGAACTGCAGGTATCGAGTCCACCATGAACGAAACGCTCACTGGTCACGCAGATCATTCCGACTGGAGAAGCGCTCTGTACTCGATGGCAGGCGTTAATACCGCTGGTTCAAGCGTTGTTCTGACCATCAATTCCCAGATGCAGGCTGTAGCAGAAGCTGCACTCCAGGGATATTCCGGCTCCATTGTTGTTATGGATCCAGCCACCGGAGCCGTGCTTGCAAAGGCTTCAAGCCCTTCATACACCCACGCTGATCTGGGTACCATTATCGAGTCCGGCACCGGTAGTCAACTGGTCGACAGAACTACCCAGGCGCTCTACTCCCCTGGCTCGTCGTTTAAGACCGTTACACTTTCTGCTGGTATTGATACGCACACCACCACGCTGGACACCACCTATTCTGCTCCAGGAACTATGGAGCTTGGCGGTGGAACCATCCACAACTACGCCAACGAGGACATGGGCACTATTCCTCTGCGCGAGGCATTTGCTCGCTCTTCTAACACGGCGTTGGCGCAACTTGGCGTAGCACTTGGCGCAGACAACCTGGTCAGCTATGCACGTGCCTTTGGTTATGGCACCGCACTTGGTCAGGACTTCTCCACTACACCATCGTTGATGCCAAATCCTGCCGAGATGACCACCTGGGAGCTTGGCTGGGCATCCTGCGGTCTTCCTGTTGGAGAGCATGCAAGCCCTGCAGGTCCTCAGACCACCGTCATGCAAAACGCTGTTGTTGCGGCTGCAATTGCTAACGGCGGCGTGGTCATGAACCCTTACATCGTTGATCGCGTTCTCTCGCCAGAGGGAGCTGTTGTTTCTACAACGTCCCCAAAATCGCTTGGACAGGCAGTGTCTGCGGATACCGCCGCGCAGGTCCGAGAGGCAATGTTGGGCGTTGTTGAATCCGGCACTGGTATGGGAGCGCGCGTTCCGGGTGTCAAGATTGCAGGTAAAACAGGTACGGCAGACGTCGAGAACGGTAACTTTAACTCGTTCTTCATCGGTTTTGCGCCTTACGACCACCCAACCCTTGTTGTTTCTGTTGTCATCGAAGGCAACGGCGAGAACGTTTTAGGTTACGGTGCTCAAGTTGGCGGACGTGTTCTTGCGCAGTGCCTGAACATCCAGGCTTTGGGAGCTGCTTCGTAGCGCCTAAAACACCGCACGGTCTTCTCCCCAAGTAGTTGGGTGTGTTCTAAGATAGTAAGTGACGTGGCGAGAAAATCGCACGCTTGATAGGAGTTGAGTTATGCCAGGTAGAATGCTCAGTGGGCGTTACCAGGTTCAAGACAAAATTGGTACCGGTGGAATGGCCACCGTTTACCGCGGACAGGACCAGGTTCTTGGTCGTACTGTTGCCATCAAGATGATGCTGCCGCAGTACGCAAACGATCCTTCCTTTGCTGCCCGTTTTAAGCAGGAGGCTCAGGCTGCAGCGGCGCTCTCCAGTCCTTATATTGTCTCGATATACGACTGGGGTAAGGATGGCGAGTCCTACTACATTGTCATGGAGTATCTGCGTGGTACAGACCTTAAGAGTGGCATCCGCAAACATGGAGCCCTTGATTCCCGTAAGGTGGCTCAGATTGGCTCTCAGATTGCTCAGGCGTTGTCTGTAGCACACCGTCACGACATCATTCACCGTGACATCAAGCCACAGAACATCATGGTCCAGCCAGATGGCAACATCAAGGTCATGGACTTTGGCATTGCTCGTGCAAAGAACAGCAGTCTAACCACCGATAACTCTGTTCTTGGCACCGCCCATTACGTTTCTCCAGAGCAGAGTACGGGCAAGCCTTTGGGACCAACCACCGATATCTATTCCCTAGGCATTGTCATGTACGAGGCTGCAACTGGCCGCGTTCCCTTTGTTGGTGACGACGCTATCAGCGTTGCTATGAAGCAGGTCAACGAGGCTCCTCAGCCACCATCGCTGATCAACCCCAACGTTGACCCCGCACTCGAGGCAATCATTCTTCGCTGTATGGAGAAAAACCCAGCTGACCGCTATCAGAGTGCTGACGAGCTTGCTCGTGCGCTGCGCGATTTCATTGCTGGCCGCGCCACTATTCCAAGCAACACCACCGTGAGCCCCCGCATTGTGACACCACCTCAGCCAACTTCCAGGTTGGATCGTCGCGGCATCGACGGCTCCAACACCTACATTACGCGCGGTGGCGACACTGGTCGCTTGAACCGCGTCCATTCTCGCGAAGAGGCTGATGAGCTTGACAGGCGCGAGAATAAACGTCACAAGCGCAACGTTATTCTCGGCGTTTTAGGCGCTTTGGTTGTCCTGGCTCTTGCCGGCTTTGCTATTGCACAGATGCTCGGCAACTCCGCCCAGCAGTATCTGGTTCCACAGTTTGTTGGTCAGACAAAAGACCAGGCTACTCAGGCACTAAATGCTTCTGATAGCCACTTTAAGCTGGGAACTGTTACAGAAAGCTACAGTGATTCTGCTCCTGAAGGCCAGGTCATTGATCAGACACCAAGCGCTAACAAACAGGCTCCTGAAGGAACCGCGGTTAACCTTGTCATTTCTAAGGGCGCTAAACCTGCTGCTGCAGTTAAGGTGCCTGATCTTACCAACAAGAGTCCATCAGAGGCTGAGTCTGCTCTTGCTGCTGTTGGCCTCAAAGCAAGAAATGGTGACTCGGTTGAGTCGGATGATGTAACCGTTGGTTATGTTGCAACACAGGAACCAGCCGCAGGTAGCGATGCTAAAGCTGGCGACACCATCACCTATCACCTGTCTACTGGCAAGGGTAAGGCAGATGTTCCAGACGTCACCGAGATGACTGCCGAGCGTGCGTCCGATGTTTTGAAAGATGCAGGCTTCAAGGTAGATACTCAGAAACAGCCTTCGTCGAGCGTTCCTGAGGGCCGTGTCATCTCCCAGTCTCCAGCTAACGGCAAGGCAGATAAGGGTTCCACGGTAACCATCGTTGTTTCTTCCGGTGCTCAGAGTGGCTCTGTTCCAAACGTTGTTGGCAAGGACTTTGAAACCGCTCAGTCCACGCTGGAAAACGCGGGCTTCCAGGTCAACACAGTTTGGGTCTACGACGACAACGTAGCAACCGGAAACGTAGTTGGCCAGACACCATCAAGCGCTGCAGCTGGCGCTACTATCACCATCCGCGTCTCTAGCGGACCTCGCCCATCAGCGTAAACGCTGCGGCGTGCAGTGCGCTCAACCAGTACGTTCAAGCCCTGCAACCATGTTTGGTTGCAGGGCTTTTTGCTGTCGCAGAAATCGTTCGACGGCGGCACGTGTCGTCGCCGGAACCGGCGACGCAAGCACTTCAGCGCTTTTCGGGTCATAGACAACTGATGTAACTGACACGACCTGTTTTTGCTGATAGCCGAACACACCTAAGTCGGATAATCTGTCAAAAAGACGTATACATGACGCCGAAAATAGCTAAGGCGTGCAGATTATCGTCATTAGGTGTGTAATATGCCCGCAATTAAGCAGATTATCCGACATAGGTGTGTTGCTTAGAAGTGAAATTTACCTATAGTTAGATTTTTTATATTTCTCTATTCATTTTCCAGCATATTAGATGAAGTTTATGCATAAAGATGTATATCAGTCAGGGAGACCACTCGGTCGTCAGACATTGAGCCCCAGTTGTCCGGTTATCTTGATTAAGAACTAGACAATTTCTCAGCGAGGCGCGGCTAAGATGCACCATTTTGTACGCCAAGCCTAAAAACCGACGCTGACACGCCACAACAGAGAAAAACCGGCAGCACGAAGCTGCCGGTTTAAAATCAATGGTGCCCCCGGGCCGATTCGAACGGCCGACACCCGCTTTAGGAGAGCGGTGCTCTATCCCCTGAGCTACGAAGGCATGTGGGATATTCTACTCACGTAGGCTCGCGTACGCAAATCTCGCCAACGCTTGCGGCGCCGGCAGCAGCGCGATACTGCTACTTGCGACGAGCCTTGCGCTCGGCTCTCTTTCTGTCGTACTCAGCCTGACGTTCGAGGTAGAAATCGTTGAGCTTCTTGTCGGTCATGCCAGCAACCTTAGCCTCGATCTTCTTGCGAAGAGGACGCATCTTAAAGAAGCTGTAGACAACCGAACCAAAGATGCAGAAGTAAGCAAAGACCAGCATGATGGCAGAAATCATACCAACGCCGGTGTTCAGGTCCCTTGACTCAGGAACCATATACGAAAGCACCAGTGTAATGATGGTTGCAACAAAGCCAAGACCTAGGAAAACCCACCAAACGCGCTCGGCACGATGATAGTCTGGATCCGCGCGCAGCATAGCCTCAAATCCACGGCTGCGAATATCCTCGCGCTCGCGCTGGCGAGCACGTGCAGCACGCTTCTCCTCTTTGCTCTTTGGAGCACTGGAGCCAGAGCCGGAGCCACTTACGCGTACAGACGCAGCTGCCTCTCGTACTGGTTTAGCAGTAGCAGCAGATTTGCGACCAAAAGCGGAATACGAAGGACGCTCAGTCTCCTCGGAGGTTTCTTTCTTTGAAAGGCTTGCGGTAGCCTCACGCGCTTCTTTGGTTGCGCCTGTAATGGTGTCACGCAGTGACATTGGTCTCCTTCAGTGGTACAAACTCAGTTCCCGTAATAATCTGGAATGCCGTACGATAACGCTCGGACGTGCCCTCAATAACCTCTTCTGGAAGATGAGGTGGCTCTCCTTGCATGTCCCAGTGGGCTTTCAGCCAATCGCGTACATACTGTTTGTCGTAGCTTGGCTGAACGTGTCCCTCAGAATAACCCTCAGCAGGCCAGAAACGGCTCGAATCGGGTGTAAGGCACTCATCAATAAGTGTAAGTTTTCCGTCGATAAAACCAAACTCAAATTTGGTATCCGCAATAATAATTCCACGAGTTGCAGCATATTCTGCAGCAGCCTTATAAATTGCAAGCGAGGCTTCCTTCAGCTGAGTAGCAACATCCTCACCAACAATCTCGCAGCAGCGCTCAAACGAGATATTCTCGTCATGATCGCCAAGCTCAGCCTTAGTGGAAGGGGTGAAGATTGGCTCAGGAAGCTTAGATGCCTCAGTCAGGCCATCTGGCAGCTTAATGCCGCAGACGGTACCGTCCTGGTCATAAGTCTTTTTGCCAGAACCAGTAAGGTAACCACGGACAATGCACTCAATTGGCACGGTCTGTGCTTTCTTTACCAGCATTGCGCGACCAGCAAGATACTCAGTGTAATCTGCAAACTGCTCAGGAGTCTGATCTGGCAAAACAGAAATCATGTGGTTAGGCAGAAGGTCCTTGAAACGATTAAACCAGAAAGCGCTGATACGCGTCAGAATTTCTCCCTTAAAAGGAATCTCGTCGGGGAGAATAAAGTCAAAAGCACTAATGCGATCGCTCGCAACCATCAAAAGTTTGTCGCCACAATCGTAGATATCGCGAACCTTACCGTGCGAATCGGGACGAAGCTCAGCTCCAGCCACAATGACCTCACTTCTGCGCAAAGCGCGTTGTATTGCAGGACTTTTGATTGTACGGCAAAATGCCCAAAAATCGGCCTACAACAAAGTATCTGTTACAGAGATATTATTTTGGGCAAGCAGAGGAAGGTGCAGCGAGAAGGTCGTGCCCTTTCCAAGCTCGGATTCTACCGAGATAGTGCCGTTATGACGGTCCATAATCTCTTTTGTGATTGCCAATCCAACGCCAAGACCACCCGAAGCGCGTTCGCGGCTTTCTTCGGCGCGCCAGAATCGCGAGAAGGTCTGTGGAATGTCCTCAGGAGCAATTCCCATACCGTCATCAGTCACGGAGATAACCGCATCGTTATCGTCGATTGATACGGTTATAACAACATGACCCCCATCGTCGGTATAGCGGATAGCATTGCTCAGCAAGTTGGTCAGGGCTTCTCGAATCATGTCCGAATCAATATCAACAAAACAATTGCCCTCGGGTGTCTTATCCACAAAGGTCAACGTGCGGTTATTCTCCTTGAAGAGTGTTTCTTGTACCGCAACGAGACTCGCCACCATAGCCACAACATTGACGCTTTCTGGGTTGAACTTTGTCTTTCCGTTCTCAAGCCTTGAGAGGTGGAGCATGGCGTCTACCAGGCGAGAAAGACGTCTACTCTCAGACACAATGTTTTCCAAGCGCTCTTCATCTGCGGGCAAGATACCGTCTTGGATTGCTTCAACGGTGGCCATGATAGCCATGAGTGGAGTTCTGAGCTCATGTGCAACATCGCTGGTCAGACGGCGTTCAAGCTTAATGTCTCTCTCGAGTGAAGACGCCATATCGTCGAAGGTTTCTCCCAGACGCCCGAGTTCATTCTCGCCACGGATGCCTGAACGAGCCGCAAGATTGCCGCTTCTGATCTGAACAGCCGTCTCGGTAATACGGCGTACGGGCTTGGTAAGTGAACGTGAGGCCAAAATACCAATTAACCCAGAAAGCGAAATTGCAATGGCTGCAGCAAGACTAATTGCCTGGTAAGAGCCATTACGGAACGCAATGTCTCGCTGGGTCAGGAACGGCTCAGAACCAAACGTCCAAATTCTAATGCTGCCCACAGGCTCACCTTGCAGGTTTTGGACAACTGCATAAACCACGGCGTCACCCGTCTGAGGGCCAGATAATGCACTATTTCCACCAGGTCGTCGAGCATTTGGCGCCGAGTCGTCATACAGAACCACGCCAGAAACATCTAAGACCTGGATACCAATATCGGAATTGGTTGCAGAGGCCTGACGTGCAATAGAGAGAACGTCGGCATTCCAGCCTTCTGCGCGCGCGTATGCCTGAGACATATTGAGCGCGGTAGTATCAACGGTGTTTTGTAGGTTCTCCCTAGTATAAGTAGTAAAACGGTTTTCCCAGACAATACCTAAAACAGAAATGAGCACCAATACTGTCATGACGGCAGTGAGCGCAAAGAACGCCGCCATACGGGTGGTAAAGCTTTGAGTGCCAACGGGATCGGGCTTAATAGTTTTATAAGAACCCTCAGTTTCCGGAGGGTTCTTAAGAGAATTTGAGTGATGTTTCTTGAAGAGCGCCAAAGCTCTAAAGCTTAGGACTCGTGGCTAGCGTTGCCAGCCTCAAAGCGATAGCCAACACCGTGAACGGTGAACAGCCAGCGAGGATTACGAGGATCATCGCCGAGCTTTGCGCGCAAGTTCTTGACATGCGAATCAATAGTGCGCTCATAGCCCTCAAAATCATAACCCAGGACCTTCTCGACAAGCTCCATACGTGTATACACGCGGCCAGGATAGCGAGCAAGGGTGGTGAGCAGCTTAAACTCTGAAGCGGTCAGGTCAACTTCCTCGTTGTTGATGAGAATCTTATGACCAGAAATATCAATAGTAAGGGTACCGTAATCAAGCACGTCAACAGCAGTGTCTGGCTCAGAATACGTACGGCGGAACAGCGCACGAACGCGTGCCACCAGCTCACGTGGCGAGAAGGGCTTAACAAGATAGTCATCAGCACCAAGCTCAAGACCAATAATTCTGTCTTCTACCTCGCCTTTTGCAGTAAGCATAATGATAGGCACATTAGAGGTATCTCTAATTGCACGGCAAACGCGCTCTCCAGAAAGCTTTGGGAGCATAAGATCGAGAATCACCAGGTCAAATGCATGCTTTTCAAACTCTTCAACTGCACTTTGACCGTCGCCAACGCCCTTAACAACGTAATTTTCGCGCTCAAGATATGCTGAGACGGCGTCACGGATGACTTTCTCATCTTCGACAATCAGAATTTTCTTCTCGTCGGAAGCCATTGTCTCCCCTTTTCTTTTGCCCTGCATGTATGTGCGTATGGCACATTACGATTATTCATTAATTATTTGTATTCATTCTATCTCTATACCTACAAATAATCTACAAAGAAAAAACACGAACTGTCACGGAAGCCGGATATCCGCTGGTAGGATCCTTAACAGTTGAGTAGGTTACAAAAGAATCACAGTTGCCTTCTCGAGCGGGAAACTCTCCGTAATCAACGCTTCTATCCATTGAATAGAGCCAGTTTGCCGTTTGATTTTGCGTATCAACAAGCACGTAAGAGGCGCGGCTCTTAACTATGTAAAGGCTACCTTTACCTGCCGATATTGCATAAGGTTCACGCTCTATGACGTAAGGGTTTTCGCCTGAAGCAGGCAGGATATATGTTCCCATCTTGCCCAACAGGCCACCCGAGTCATAACTTGCTTCAACCGACACAATAAACTTATCGTCTACGCGACTTGCTGCAAAAGGCTTGACAGATTGAGGCATTACAAGCTGGTCAACCTTGGTTTTAAGGTTATCCCCCAGCAGGTATGCTGTGACGCCATAGAAGGTGCCTTCGGAGGCACGAACTCGAGGAGTAAGGGTAACTACGCCCTTTGAGATAGACGGTGCAGTAGCAAATCTACCTGGAGATTCAACGGCGTCCGTTCCCTCAGGATCCCCCACACGCCACACGTAGCAGTGCGAAGATTCACGGGTTTTCTCGCCAGAAGAAGCTGGTTGGACGAGCCAAACCACTTTATCGTCTCCACAGGCAAACGGAGCCGGATCCCAGTTTTTATCGGCCTTGTAGAGGACCTTTGCATCTCCAGTAAGCTTGCCGTCAGAAAATGGTGCGGCAAGAAGCTCCCAGTCAAAGGTTGTGGTATCCACTTCAACCCATGCATAAACGGAGTCGGAGCAGCGAACGTCGTAAATTACGGCGGTGGTATTGTTCATCTGAGCCGCAGGAACAACATCAACAACCTGGCCAGACGTCAGCGAAAGAGCAGAGCCCTTTACCATTGGCGTAGCAGATGCGCCGGCCGTGGTGACGGGAATCCAATTTCCATCGGCTGGATGCAGCACGCTTCCCAGAGGAAGAGTCCAGGTCTGGCTAGGTTGGGCAGAATACTCCGCAGAGCTATAGGAGTCCAGCACATTTGTGCCAGAAGATTCGTCAAGTACCAGCGGTTTTCCTGCATCTCCCGAGCCTTCTTGATGAGAGCAGCCAGCCGTGATGCTAATTGCACCCGCAACTACGACACCAGCCGCTCCCGTCTTAAAGAAGTTTCGGCGAGAAATGTTCCCAAACAGTGACACGATTTAGTCCAATTCAAGATGCTCAAGACGGTCAAACAAAACGTTTGAACGGGTAAGGAATGCGCGAGGATCAAAGATTTTCTCAAGCTCCTCATGGCTCAGCGTACAGGCTGGATCTGCCTCAAGAAGCTCCTGGTAGGATGCTCCTTCCTTGCACTGCTGAATATCTGCCCAAACCTTCATAGCGTTAGACTGAACAATCTTGTATGCCTCTTCACGAGTAATACCAGTGTTGACCAGGGCAAGAAGAACCTTTGACGAGAAGAGCATGCCACGGGTCTTATTGAGGTTGGCCATCATCTGCTCTGGATACAGGACCATGCCATCAAGCAGGAACTCAAGCTTTGACAGCATGTGGTCAAGAGCAATAAAGCTGTCTGCCTGGGCAACGCGCTCAGCGGAAGAGTGGCTGATATCACGCTCGTGCCAAAGAGCAACGTTATCAAAAGCAACCTGTGCGTTTGCCTTAACTACACGGGACAAACCACAGATCTTCTCGGCAGTAATAGGGTTGCGCTTGTGAGGCATAGCAGAAGAGCCCTTCTGGCCCTTGCGGAATGGCTCCTCGGCCTCGAGGGTATCGGTCTTCTGCAGCGAACGCATCTCAGTTGCAATACGCTCGCAGGTGGCGGCAACGGTTGCCAGAACACCAGCAAGGTAAGCGTGGTGGTCGCGAGAAATTACCTGGGTTGAAAGTGGATCGTGGACAAGACCGAGTTTCTCGCAAACGTACTCCTCAACAAAAGGATCAATGGAAGAGTAAGTTCCAACAGCACCAGAAATTGCACCATACGCGACGTTTTTGCGGGCATCCTTCAAGCGATCAAGGTCGCGCTTAAACTCCCAGGCCCAGCTACCAAATTTCATGCCAAAGGTCATAGGCTCAGCATGAATGCCATGAGTACGACCAACGCACAGAGTATCGCGCTCCTCAAATGCGCGACGCTTGCAGATTGCAGCGCAACGACGAACTGCAGCAATGAGCAAATCACATGCCTGGGTGAGCTGATAGCAAAGGGCGGTATCGCCTAGGTCTGTTGAGGTCATACCGTAGTGAACCCAGCGACTTGGCTTGAGCTCACCCTCTGGAACCTTGGCATCGATATAGGAGCCCATATTGGTCAGGAAGGCAATGACGTCGTGGTTGGTAACAGCCTCAATCTCGTCTACCTCGGCGCGATTAAACGCAGCGTGCTCACGGATCCAAGCTGCCTCTTCGCGAGAAATGCCAATAACACCAAGCTCAGCCTGTGCTTCGCACGCAAGGACTTCAATCTCCTGCCAAACGGCGTACTTGTTCTCCAAAGAAAAGATGTGGCCCATTTCTTTGCCGGTGTAGCGATCTACCACGATGAGACTCCTTCTGCTCGTAAAAGAAAAGGTCGAGTACCACTATGGTACCCGACCTTTGAATTACCTGGTGGGCCGTTAGGGGTTCGAACCCTAGACCTTGGGATTAAAAGTCCCCTGCTCTACCAACTGAGCTAACGGCCCATTATCGGGCGTGGCAATTTTACCACGCAACTAGGATAGTGTAGCAGTTTACTCCCATGCCCATTGTCCATTTACGAAAATTGGTGTTTCTTTTCCATCGGCAGAAATTCCCCAAATGTTCAAATCGTCTGCACCAATCATAAAATCAACGTGCGTGGTGCTCTGATTAACACCGTGGGCCAAGAGCTCATCTGGGCTCATCTCAAGGCCGCCCTTCAGGCACTCTGGGAAACCCATTCCAAGTGCTAAATGGCAGCTAGCATTCTCGTCATACAGGGTATCGTAGAACAAAATGCCGCTCTGGCGAATAGGCGTGTTCTTAGAGATAAGAGCGCATTCTCCCAGGTACTTACCGCCCTTTTGAGAAACAATAGAAGTCAGAACGTCTTTGCCCTGCTCAGCGCCGTAGTCAACAACCTCGCCGTCTTTGAAGGTAAACCAGAAGTTTTTAACAATCTGGCCGGCATGAATCAGAGGCAACGCAGAGTGAACAGTGCCGTTTACCTTGCGATAGTTTGGCGTTGTAAAGACTTCCTCGGTAGGAATGTTAGGGAAGAACAACGTTCCATCCTGCGTCTTTCCAGCGCCTCCCTCCCAAAGATGTCCTGGATTCATGCAGATAGTCAGGTTAGTTCCGTTTGAAGACTCATAATGAAGCTCTTCAAACTGGTGAGAATTCATGAAGCGCTTGGTCTTCTCAAATGTTGCATTGTGGGTCTCCCAAGCACTCTGAGGATCTTCTCCACTTGCATGAGCAACATCCAAAATTGCAATCCAAAGCCTGTAGATTGCCTCAGCCTCAGAAAGCTCTGGGAAAATTACCTTTGCCCATTCAGCTGCAGGAACACCAGCAATACACCAAACGTTTTTACCAAAGTCCATACCGTTTCTAAAGACGTCGCACTCTAAGTTTCTTGCGCGAGAAACAGCAGCTGGCTTTTCTGGATCAATTCCCTTTAGACCATTTGGATCATCAGACGAGAGGAACAAAAATGCTGCACCCTGCTCTGCAAGGGAGTTAAGCTGCTCAATCTTCCAGCTTGGTGTCTTAGAGAGACGCGCTAGGTCAACGTTTTCGTACATAATTCTTGAGGACTCTTGATCGCCCCAAATAACTGTGACAAATTCTGCGCCAGCCGCATAAGCTGCTCGCTGAACCCTACGGGCAAAATCAGCAATCTCAATCGAAGCATTAATTACCAGCTGACTTCCCTCAGAAATTGCACACCCCTTCTTCACAAGAAGCTCTGCATATTTATCAATCTGATCTGACAGCGCATCAAGGGCAATCTTTACCTCTTGATCTGTCATAGGAATTTGTGCCATGTTGTTCCCTTCAACCATCAATCCGCGTAATTCGAGTACTTAAGCACGCTCTATCAAAGATATATCCAAAATATTTCCGCTCAACTTCTACCCGAACAACCTTCTTCACAACGCCAAATTTCAATCTTGTCCATAAAAAGAGCCCCGAAGGGCTCTTATATGTCTTTGGAGCGGGCAACGGGATTCGAACCCGCGGATGATGGCTTGGGAAGCCATTGCCTTACCACTTGGCGATACCCGCAATTGTGTAGATTTTATCACAGTATTTTTTGCCTTTTAATCGCTTGCTCGGCAACTAGATAAAAGTTTGATGAGTTGTTTTCTGCCTAGCTGCGCATATACAACAAATATGCGCCCACACAAATTTTCTCCGTCAGAAACTGGACAAGCGCTGGTCAGAATAGGTGCAAAGTCACTCTTTAGCATGCTCTCCAACGAAAGGAGCGCTATGCAAAAGTACTTCTGGCGAGAGACCCCCGCACACCACTATCCCACCTCTTATAGGCGTCTGCTCTCCACCCGACAACTCCACCTTCCTCGGGCAAAACTGCTTGGCGGAGATCCCGTCATGCCAAGTAGCTTTCCTTCTGTAGGACATGCGGGTCTGCGGGCACGTCTAGCGGACAGGTTTTCTCGCAAACCTGAGGCTCCTCCATAAAGAAAAAGACCGGTGAAGCACCGGTCCTAAAGAAAGCTGTTTTGTTGCAGCATAATTAGTTAACGCTGTGATGGAGCGCTGGATTCTTAGATAGGCACTCGTTACAAATACCCGTAAAGCACAGAGCGTAAGAGTCAATCTCGCCGCAAGAATCCTTGGTGAGGCTGGTAAGGTCCCTCAGAACTGGTCCATCAACATCAAAGACACGGCCACACTCATGACACTGGAAGTGTGCATGCTCGGTTGTTGTTGGATCAAAACGAGAGATATTATCGCCGGTATTAACAACCTGGAGCTCGCCTGCGTCAACAAGCTGCATAAGGTTACGGTAAACAGTTCCAAGAGAGATGTTTGGTAATTCCTCTCTTACTGCTGCATACACACTATCTGCCGTTGGATGGTCATGGCGACCTTCCATATAAGTACGAATTGCCTCACGTTGCTTGCTGTAACGCACGATAACCTCATTAAATAGTAAGTGTTACTGATTACTAAATACGTTAACACTAATTGTCTATATGTTGCAACAAAAGCTCACATTTATGCATTACCAATTATCTCTATATACGCAATCTACCTCTGATTTTTCAGTTTGGAGGCACGTATGTTTATCACAAAATCCTCAAAACCTAAGAAGAAAACAGCTGAACGGAGACACACTCCTTCTTCTGTCTTTCACTTCTGGTTTATCCCTCTGTTACTTGGAGCCCTTCTCCTCAGCCATTTTTTCCTAAAGCCTGCTCATAGGCTTGCTTTTGCACAAGAACCCTCATTTACCGTTGCACAAAGAGAAGATTTTCCTGGTGGACAGCAAATTCCCATGTGGACTGCTAGCGATGGTACCTATCTTTACTGTGGAGATGAATTTAACCACTATGGTGCATGGCCAGGAGCAACGGGAAGTGTGGTTGACCCGCAATCTTATACAAAGCTCACCTCAACCAATGGCGTTCGCGGTGGAACGTATACAAATGAACAGCTTCGAGCTATTGATTACATCATCTATCACGGAGCTACTGCGTCCCAAGAAAAGGACGTGTATGGATATACGGGCTGGAGAGCTCGCGCTATTACACAGTTTGCACTATGGGCCGTTATGCGTGGTGAAGCCCATGCACTTGCGGTAAGTGTTCCTCAGACAGAGCTTCATCAACCTATTGAGCAGTTCTATTCCGATGCTATGAACTATGCTCAAAACAATGGTGGCGGTCCAGAAAGCGGAGTTGCAAAGCTCTTTGTACCTACAGGAGACAAGCAAGTTCTGTTTTTCTTTGGGCAGCAAGCTGGCTCACTCAAAATTACCAAAAGCTCCTTATTGCCTGATGTCACCTCCAATAACGAGTACTACTCCCTAGAAGGCGCTGTCTACGGAGTATATTCCGACGAGAGTTGTACCAATCTTCTTTGCAGTCTCACTCTTGATAAATATGGTTCTGCAACACTCAATGAGCTTCCAGTTGGAACGGTGTATGTAAAGGAAACCTCTGCTCCAAAAGGTTTTCTTCTTGACCCGTCGGTTTATGCTGTAGAAATAACAAACCAGAAAGAGAGCACTTTCACAGTTACCGATACTCCTATCGGAGAGTTTAATCTACGCATTTCAAAACAAGACTTTGACCACAGCACTAGCCTCGACGAAGACGCTCGTTCTGAGCAGCAAAGCGCTTCTCCCCAAGGAAACGCAACGCTTCAAGGCGCGCTTTTTAAAGTGACCTATAGTGGCTCTGCTGAAACAACAATAAGAACATGGGTTTTCTCGACTGATTCTCATGGTTTTGTTTCTTTTGATGCAGAACATAAGGTTTCTGGAGATGACCTCTTTACTCTTGGCGAGAAACCCTGGTTACCTTTGGGGTATTACCAGATCGAAGAAATTCAAGCTCCAGAGGGTTATAAACTCCCAGGACTTTCTCTTCAAACCTGGAAGCTATCAAACCAAAACGGCAATCTTATCTGGACAAATCTTTCTAGCGGAAAAGAGAATTCCTCATCTGAACACTCCTTTACCTTTAAAGATGAGGTAATAAGAGGAAATCTTAAGGTTAAGAAAATCGGGCATACTTCTCTAAGTTCGACCGATGGTTATTCTGAAGCGGATGAAATGCCAAGTCTGAAGGGCGCCAAAATTGAGCTAACTAATAGCTCTGCTCAACCCATCTTCTACCAGGGAAAATGGATTGCTCCTCACGAAGTTGTCACCACAGTAGACACAAACGAGCTTGGAGAGGCTGCCGTTGAAGGTCTTCCCTTTGGCTCCTATTCACTTAAAGAGATTACGGCTCCAGCAGGATACTCTCTTAACAAAGAATGGAACCCTACGGTTACCCTTACTTCTGAAGAGACTGTAGAAGCACCCAAGCTCATTGATGAAAGAATTTCTTTACAAACAATGCTTGTAGATGCTGCGGGATCAAAAAATCCTGAATACACCGAGGTGCTCAATCTTGTTGATCACATCAAATATGAAGGGCTTACTCCAGGGGAAGAGTACGAAATTACTGGAGAACTCTATGAAACAAAGCAGCTCCAAGAAGGTACGGCAGAGCCTGTTGCTCGCGGAACTGTCCGCTTCAAAGCTCCCACCTCATCAGGAGAAGCTGCGGTTCCTTTTTCTGTAAGGACTGCCTCGCTGGAGGGCAAAGAAGTTACCGCCTATGAAACAATCTCAAAAAGTGGTGAAGAGGTTGCATCGCACACCGACAGTCACTCTAAAGCTCAGACTATTCGCGTAGCTCCTAAGCCCCATCTTCCGGGCACGGCAGACAATGCGTATGCAATTCCTCTTTTGATTGCTCTGGCAGGATCAGTACTTATTGGATGCACTCATGTATTTACAGCAAAAATAAGACGTCCTCTTTAGTTGTGTGATCTTGTCTTGCTGCTCAAAAAAGAAAGGGCAGAACTTTCTGCCCTTTCATAAAAATTTGTACTAGTTTCTTGTTCGTTTATGAGCGTCTAATAAGCTCAGTAACAAGAGCTGCAGCGTCAGCACACTGACCAGCATTAACGTTCTCGCGAACATCAGCAGCGGTGCGGCTAAGCGCAGGAAGTCCATCCTCATTCAAGCCCATCAAGGTAACAGAACGAACTGAATTCTGCATTGCAGGAGTTGCATCAGTGGTGCCCCAGTCAAATGCGCTCTGCTCAACATCAATATGAAGATCAGTTGCAATAGTAGAAAGGAGTCGAGTCATTCTGCGGTCAGCGCGACGAACGTTGCCAATTCCCTCATTCTTAAGAATGGAGAGTGTACCAACACCAACAGAATCAAGGTTAATGAGGAAAGCACCGCGAATATCAGTTCTGTGCTTTGCAAGGAACTCCCTCATGCCTGCGTGGTCAAAATCAGACGCTCCAAGCGCAACAAACCAAATGTCGTGTGCAATGAGCTCGTCGTCAGAAAGTGAAAGAACAGCATTACGAAGATCATCCTCAGAGATGACAGATGCATCCTCAGAGTCAGCATCTTCACGATTCTCTGCAGATGGAGCTGCTCCACCCTTCCAATCATCTGATGGTCCGTCGTTACGACCAAAAAGTCTAAAGGAACGGCGCTTTGCCTCAGGAGTCTTTGCGTCCTGTGCCTCTGTGAGACCCTCATCAGCCGAAATGGTGTCAAATGGGCTCTCTGCGTCTTCTGCCTCTGGAGAAGGTGCAGATGTTGGAGCTGGAACATAGTGAGGAGCTGGCTCGGAAGACGGAGCTAGTGGATCAACGGCGTCACCAGAAGGATCAGGAAGATCAAAGAGGGATGCGCGGCGAGCAAAATCATTCTTAGCGTGCAGCTCATGTGCAGTTTCAGGCTGAACTAGCGTTGCATTTGCGTCTGCAGACTCGTGAACCTGCTTCATAGTTGCATTGAGCTCATCGTCAACAGAATCATACACAACGGTGTTGTCAGCAGAAGCATCCTCAGTCTGCTCTTCTTCTGTTGTTGCATTTACAGCCTCTGCAACATCCTCGAGAGATGCAGTCTGGCTTGCGCCAGTAGTGTCATAAGCAACGTAGCTTACTTCGCAATCCTCAGGAAGAATGCCCAGTGAATTAAGAACTTCCTCGCCGTGGCGGACGCCTTCCACTTCATCAGGCTCTGGGATAAGTGCAGCTGCATCTCCTGCAAAATGATGAACAACCTCGGGTCGATGACCAGTAGGACGGACATTCTCGAGAATACCAAGAAGTGCTGCAACTGAAGACTTGTTGTTGTTTGCGCCAATAGTGCAAGGTGCAAAACGCTCTGCAATAGTTGCGACAGAAAGAGCAACAAGTGGAAGAGCTGCAAGAATACCAACAATCCAGAAAAGGACACGAACTGGATCAGGAAGGAAACGAAGAATCTGAACAAACGTAGCAACAAACACGGCAACTACACACCAACGCGCATACCTCTGTACAAGTGGTACGTATTTTGCTACAGGAGACTCAACAAGGAAGTTTGTATGTGGAGAGTCATAGTGAGCAACAATTACGATTGGACGATTGCCTTTTGCGACAAGCTCACCAGTGGCTTCGTGTTTAGCAACAACGTTCTGGCTTCTAATAGAAGATCCAAATGAGCCAAGAATGTCATTACCAAAATACTTGAGGCACGTAAGTGCGCCAAAACCAGCGACAAGCAGAACACCAAAAGCAATGAGCGCCGCATTACCAGTGCCTGCAAAAATAACGCCAATGAAGAGGAAGATTAGATAGATTGAGTAGCCAAGACTCTTAATAGACTTAGCGTCAAATTCTTCAATAGTTGCCTCAAGCCCGTGAAGTTTCATTTCTTCAGCAATGGTTTGAGCAGCCTGAAGCTCCTCTTGGCTACCGGCAGGAGCAATATCAATCTGCTCGTCTAGATAGTCAACATAGTCATGTGTGATGGCCATACTACGTCCTTCGTTGGCATGTCTTCTGACAGGTTTCATATATACGTCATTAGTATACGTCTTATATCGAAATATAGCGGTTAAAGTGTATTTTTACGTCCAAATTTAGAAATTCTGCACTAAATATCAAAAACTTTCGTATATGTTTAGAGAGATTTGAGTTCAACTAGCAAAAAGCGGGAGGTGGATATGGCTCCAAACAATCAAACTCTAGGTAATAATGAACTTGGTGCCTGGAGGATTTTCTCGCTATTTATGCTGCTAATTCAAAAGGGACCTCTACCCTCGGCAGAAATATATGCAGCGATTTACTCAGATTTATCTACCGATTCTGCTTTAAGAACTTTTTCAAGAGATCGCACTGTTTTGAAACAGCTTGGATTTGCAATTACAGAGGTAAAAACGGGAAAAGAAAAGTCATTCTATCTTTCGGACTCGAATTTCTTTAATTCCTCGTACGACTTAAGCCCTGAAGATGCCAATCAGCTGCTTGTAATCTGCAGTGCAATTCTCACTGACGCAACGTTTGTATACCAAGAGGAATTGAGAAACGCGCTCTCTAAAATTGTGGGTAACTTTTATTCCTTGGAGTCAGGTAAGTCAGACAGCCAAAAACTCAGCGCTTCTTCCCAAAACAAAGTCTTTCCTGTTCTATACGAATCACTCAGCTCTAAACAACTGGTAAACATCACCTACACAAACTCACAGGACCTAGTTAAGCAAAAACATCTGGGCGTGCTGGACTTCTTTGTTTCACAGAGACTTCTATACTTTGTGGCCCAAGATTTTTCATCCGGTACTGAGAGCGCTTCCATCAAAACTTTTCGCGTTGACCGTGTTTTAGATGCCGCGATTCTTAAAAATGAGTCCTTCTCCATACCAGAAGAGTTTGATTCAAAAGACTATAAACTCCTTGATTTCCAGCTCGGATTGCAAGCAGACACGCTTACCGCGTTTGTCCCCAAAAATATACTCGCTGCTTTTGAACATTTCTCGCAAGGTCAAGGGGATGTTGAGCTCCTCTCTAATGGCGCTTTGTGGACCGTTACTTACGCTCATGAAGACACCGCTTTATCTTGGATTCTTGCTCATGGATTAATTCCAAGGTCTCCAGAGTCTCTTCTCGCAAAGTGGAAAGGGTCTTTAAGCGAGGTTGCCAATGGCTGTTAAAAACACCTCTTTTGGAAGAAAAAACATATCGTCAGCTGTCTATAAGCTCATACTGCTTTCTTCTGCATTGAGGGAGTCTTTTGACGCAGTTGAGCTAAGCGCGGTTCAGTCGCGATTTAGCATTTCCTCTGAAGAGGCTGCTATTCTGATGGAGCTTTTGCAGCTCACGGACGAGAATGGCTATCTTCCTCTCCCCCTTACGGGAGACCAAGATACTCTGACACTTGTTGGAGAGTCTCCCTTTACTGCTCGCAGGCTTGTCTTAACGGATGAAGAAACCTTGGCACTTAAAGAGGCTTTTACCGCTCTCGCTTTGCCCCAAGAAAGTGTATTTTGGAGCCTCTTGAAGCCTCCATATACAAGAAGCTCTTCACCAGACGGGTCTTCAGTCTCTCTTGTCTCCAAAAGCCACTCTAAAGAAGTAAACGCGTTCCTCACCTGCTCAAATGCAATTGCAGAATCACAAGTTATTTCATTCGACTATCGCTCTGAGGCGTCTGTTGCAGAAGCTCGCGGTGATAGAGATGCTGCAATTAGCCAGAGAGAGGTTCTTCCCTATAAGCTGTCATACGGAGAAAATGGGTGGCTTATCGAGGGAGTTGATTTAAACCTAGAGCAGCAAAGGGTCTTTAGGGTCAATCGAATGAGCTGCATTGAAACGCAATCCGCTTCATTTGAGCACAGAAAGCTTGCGGAACGCGTGCAAGATTCTGCTATGCAAGAAAAGTCTCAGCTCGTAGAGCTTACCTTCTTTGATAAAAACGCTCTTACGCACTATTCGTGGCCGGGACTTAAAACAGTTGGAAGCCAGCGCAATGCTGTAGAAATTAAAGCAACTATCCCCTACTACGGTGGAACGTGGCTGCTACAACGGTTGCTTGCCCTTAAGGGAAAAGTAACAACCAAAGACAAGGCCGTGATGCACGCAATGCGCACTTACGCTGCGTCTTTGCTTGCTGCAGAAGAGCAGCTCTAAGCCAATCAGGTGATTGCAGCCCTGCTACGCGTCGTGTTCTTCTCGCCACTTGGCAATTTGCTCGGAGATGTCCTTTGTCAAGACGCGCTGGTAGTCCTTGTTGGGCAGCGATTTTAAGAATGAGCTGCCATACCGCTTGGACACCAGCCTGGAATCGGCAAGCACCAAAACGCCCTTATCATCAGCACTTCTAATAAGGCGACCAGCAGCTTGCTTTGTTGCAATTACCGCCTCTGGCAGAGAATAACGCCACCACGCACGATCTTCTCGCGCTTCGCGCTCTTTGACCAGCGGTTCATTAGGGCTTGCAAACGGAAGCTTAGGAATTACTACGCACCTAAGCGTGTCTCCCGCAGCATCAAAGCCTTCCCAGAACGATTTAAGAGCAAACAGCGAGAGGTTCTTTTCGGCTAGGAACTTTTCACGAACACGTCGAGCAGAAGAAGAGCGCTCCTGGCAGGCAAGATTAAGGCCCTGCTCACTCAAGCGTGGCTCCAACGCTTCATAGAGGCGCTCCATATCGCGTCTGTTGGTAAAGAGCGTCAGCACCGAGCCGCCCATCTGAACATGAACGTCGTATAGCAGCTTTTCCAGAGCGTCTAGGTAACCTGGATCAGTTGGTGCAGGCATGTCTTCGGCCACAAAGACAGCCATATGGTTCTCGTAGTCAAAACTAGAGTCTAAGTGCAAACTCTTGTGTTCAAAGGCGCCTCTATCCAGGCCAACAGCGTGCTCAAAATGCGAGAAATCATCTCCAACGGCAATGGTCGCCGAGGTAAACACAACGGAATGCGTCTCCGGCAGCCACTTCTCTGCCAGCTCTGCACCAATATCAAGCTTCTCAGCCACAAGAGCCTCAGAGCCAATATCACGCTTCAGTCGAGTCAACTTTGCTGAATAGACATAACTCTTGTCTGTTCCCTCGCAAATGAGCTTCAACGACTCCAGAAGGGTGCTCAAGAACACCCCCGCCTCACTCAAGTTGCTTGCAAGGTTTGGAGCTGATGCAATGAGCGCCTCGGTGGTTTTTCCTATACGAAGCGCCGCTTCTTCAAGAGCAGAAAGAGCAACGGAAGCGGTCTCCAAGACCTCTTTCCATTCCTCTGTCTCTCTTACCTCATCGTTAATCCAAAGCTGAAGAGAGTTATAGCCGCCGTCGCTTTTGGCCAATGGAGCCAGCTCATGAACGGTGGCCATAAGGTTGCCCATTGCTGCCATGGCTCTCTGAACTGCGGCTGCAGAGCGCGTGAGAAGACCGGTGAGCAGCGTAGAATCTTCAAGATTAGCGGCGCCTACCATAGCGGCATGAATGGCTCCGGATTTAATTCCACCAAGCAGCTCAAAGCCGTTTCTCATCTCTTTGGCAGAAATTTCTACTGCCCACTGATGGCGAGCCTCAGCCTCAAAGCCATGAGCCTCGTCAATCACCCAATGTCTGATAGGTGGCAGAATTTTTCCGTCAGCAGCAACGTTTCTGAGCAACAGAGAGTGATTGGTTACCACAACATCCGAAGATCCCGCACGTTTACGAGCTCCATGAACAAAGCACTCATGAGGGTAATACGGGCACTTAGAGCGCAGGCACTCCGCTGCTTTGATAGTTACCATCTCTCGTGGAACCGAGCGCCAGCGAATCCCCAACGCATCCAAATCGCCATCAGCCGACTGACACGCGTAGGCACAAATCACCGCAATTGCGGTCAGCATGTCAGACGCAACGCTGTTGCTCGAGCGCCCTTCCTGATCAAGCAGCGTCAGCGGAAGTTCCTCAAGAGCAGCCCTATCAACGCGATGCAGGCACGGATAGTGCTCGTATCCTTTTAAGCTGCAGAAACTCAATCCGTTTGGCAACGCTCGTGCAAGGGCCGGAAGGTCATGAGCAACTAGCTGGTCAGTCAAGGCGTTTGTCTTTGTAGCAATGCCTACGGTAACGTCATTTTTCTGCGCAAAAAGCACCTCAGGCAACAGGTATGCAATCGACTTGCCAATACCAGTCCCCGCCTCAAGCTCTCTATGCGAAGAAGTTACCAGCGCATTCCTGACCTCAACGGACATACTTACCTGCTCGCTGCGTGTCTCAAATTTGTCGTACATCTGTGAGACAACACCCGGCTTAGCAAATGCCCGATGAATCTCATCTTTAGAAATAGGCAGCATGGCAGGCGTCTCTGGGTCATCCGCGTCTCTTCTCGCCTTTGCTTTTATGTCGGCAACAAGCTGGGCGCGAATGTCCTTGAGCGAGAAAAACGTGCCCGAGATCTCTGCATCTGCAAGTTCGGCACCTGTTGCATCTTTCTTTGCAACACCGCGCTGAACTGCTTCTTCTTCCTTCATTTGCGACAAATACGAGAAGATTGGCCTAAACGTCCACTCCACGCCGTCGTGCATTGACGCCAGTTTGGCGAGAAGACCGCGGGGCAGATTCATAAGTCCCAAAAGCAAGATGCGCCACATGCCACAAAGAGCATCTACGTCGTCACTTGCGCGATGCGTAACCTTCATGGTGCCAAACGCTTCTGCCATGCTGGAAAGCTTGTGTGAAGAAAGTCGAGGTAGCGCTATGCGTGAGAGCGACAGCGTATCAATCCAGGTGTCAGATACAGAAGTTCCGCCGGGCACCCGTTCAATAAACGTACGGTCAAAGGTGGCGTTGTGTGCCAAAATCGGAAGACCGCCAACAAATTCTGCAAGAGCAGCAACGGCTTCCTTTGCGCTTGGCGCACCCTTAACGTCTTCATCGGTGATTGAAGTGAGGGCCGTAATTTCTTCTGGAATTGGACACCCCGGGTCAACAAAAGTCTGAAAGCGCTCCACAATCTCTCTACCACTCAATTTAGCAGCAGAAATCTCAATAAGGGAGCATTTCTTAAAGGACAGACCTGTTGTCTCGGTATCCAAAACAACAATGTCGTCCTCTAAGACATCAAACGACTCGTGCTCCGCCCTCTCTGCAAGTTCTAAATACTTCTTGCAAACCGCAGAGGGGGTACCTGGAAGAATGAGTTCTTCTAGTTTTTGTGTAGCGCTTTTAGTGCTGGTCATAACCTACAAATCTACTGGCGATCCTCAAGTGCAAACTCAATAAAGCGAGTGCAGAGCTCAGGGAAATCAATGCCGCCGGTACGTGCAGAATCAGGCAGCAAAGAACGGGCAGTCATACCAGGAATGGTATTTGTCTCCAGTACCACTGGGACGCCGTCCTTCGTAACAATAAAGTCGCTACGAGAAACGCCGCGGCAACCAAGTGCATTGTGAGCCTTGATAGCTAGCTCCTGAGCACGTGCATATACTGCAGGCTCAAGACGAGCTGGAATCACATGGTGCAGGGATGCTGGCTCATATTTTGTCTTAATGCTGTAGAACTCATCGCCCGTAACAATCTCAACGATTGGCAGAGCTGTTGGGTCCTCGTTGCCAATAACAGGAACGGTAATCTCCGTTCCCTCAATGCTCTCCTCGATTAGGATGCGCTCACCCTGCTCGCCTGCAAGTTCAAGTGCAGCGGGAAGTTCTTCTCGCGAAGTAACGCGCGTAACGCCGTAGCTGGAGCCATTGCCAGAAGGCTTTACAAACATAGGGAGTCCGAGGTCCTCAATAAGCTTGTCTACCTGTTCATCTGTAAAGACGGTACCTGCAGCAACGTCAATTCCCTTAGGAGTTGGAACGCCTGCCTGCCTATACATGAGCTTCGACAGCTCTTTTTCAGTTCCCATAGCAGACGCAAGGACGCCAGAAAACGTGTAAGGAATGTGCAGAATCTCGAGAAGACCCTGGATGCAGCCATCCTCACCAAAACGGCCGTGCATAGCAACGTACACGGCATCATAACCGCCCTGAGCAAGGGTAACTACAAAGTCTTTTTCTGCAACATCAAGCAGGTCAACACTGGTAAAGCCAGCTTCTTTAAGTGCTGCTGCACACTGCTTGCCAGACTCCATTGCAATCTCATGCTCGTCTGACCAGCCACCTGAAACAACTGCTACATGAAGCTTTTTTAGCTCTTCACGTGTCATTTCCGCTCCTTCAGATAAGTCTCCCATAGGGTAAACTCTAGTAAACGTATTTCTTCTAAGATACCGCAGATAGCTTAGAAGAGTTGGAGAAGGACAAAAATGCAATCAAATAATACTCTTGACGGCACAAACACCACGGTTGACGGTGCAACCACTTCCGCGCCCGATTCTCGTCCACAGAAAGCTGCCGCTAAATCTGACCTCAGAAGCCTTTCATCAGAGCAAATTCTTGAGCTTGTTACCTCACTTGGCCAGCCAAAATTCCGCGCAAAGCAGATTGAAGAGTGGATCTGGTCTAAAGGTGCTACCTCTTTTGATCAGATGAGCAATCTTCCAAAAACACTGCGAGAAGAACTGTCTAAGCAGGTAACTCTTGCTGGCGCTGAGCAGATTGTTCGTCAGGTTTCCGAAGACGGAAGCCGCAAATACCTGCTTCGCTACCCTGATGGCACGTCTGTTGAATGCGTTGGTATGCCAAGCGGTAACAAGCTCTCAGTCTGCGCTTCCACGCAGGCGGGCTGTGCCATGGGCTGCGCTTTCTGCGCTACGGGCGCCGCTGGCCTCACTCGTTCCCTTTCTGCAAGTGAAATCTACGAGCAGGTTATGCATGTCCGTGACGACTTTGACGCGCGTGTAACCAGTGTTGTTCTCATGGGCCAGGGCGAGCCTTTTATGAACTACGACGCCACTCTTGCAGCCATGAGACGCCTCAACTCCCCCGATGGAGCTGGCATTGGTGCTCGCCATATTACGGTATCTACCTGCGGTGTTATTCCAATGATTAAGCGTTTTGCCTCTGAGCCAGAGCAATTCACGCTTGCCGTTTCGCTTCACTCCGCAGTTCAAAAGACACGCGATTCTCTTATGCCGGGAGTACGTAAGTACTCGCTTATTCACCTGTACGACATTATGGGAGAGTATGTCGATAAGACCGGTCGACGTCCAACGTATGAATATGCGCTGATTAAGGGCGTTAATGATTCCGACAATGAGCTTGGTGCCCTAAGGGACTTCTGTCGAGGAACACTTTGCCACGTCAACATCATCCAGCTTAACGAGATTGAGGGATCAAAATTCCATCCAACTTCCCCTGCTCGTGCCCAGGAGTTTGTAAACAGCCTTAACTCTGTTGGTGTTGAAGCAACTATTCGTCTTTCTCGTGGATCTGATATTGATGCAGCTTGCGGCCAGCTTTTCCAGAAAAGAAACGCACGCTAAACAGCACTTATATAGATAGCGCTTATATAAGAACTTTTCATGCGTTCAACGCAAAGAAGGGGTCCTCAGGGACCCCTTCTTTTTAGTTCGTATATAGAACGTATGTTCTATTGAATTGCATTTAACCATTCTTTTTCCACCCTCGCTTGGTGAGATAGAATGTTTTTCGCGCTTTTCCTATTACCGCTGCCTGAATAATCATCAAGAATTGCATCAAGTGCTCTTCTCGATCTTCTCATTGCATGAAGAAAGCTTCTCTGTGCCTCTTTAGTCAACAAAGCATGTTTGGCGAGAAAAGCTATTCCTAGTAATGATACGCCCGATATGATTGCAAACTTTATCTTCATTATGCTTCTTTAACGTTTAAGAGCTTTTCCACTAGTGCAGCAAGTTCATCCTCGTCATCGAATTCGATTTCGATCTTATTCTTGCCGCGGACGTTTCGAACTTTAACTGGAGTATCCAGAGCAATCCTTAGTTGCCTTGCTGCACGCTTATATGCCTGTGGAGTTGGTTGTCTTTTTGGTTTCTCAACATTTGTGACAGAAAATAGTGGAGCAAGATTTTCTGTCTGACGAACCGACAAATTTTCTTCGATTACTTTCTGGGCAAGCTTAATTCTTCCTTCTTTTCCGCTTACAGAAAGAATCGCACGGGCATGTCCAGCGCTAATACGCCCCTCCGCCATCAAAGTTTGAACTTCTGTTGGAAGGTCCAGCAAACGAAGAGTATTTGTAATTGCAGACCTAGACTTAGACAACACTTTGGCTAAGTCGTCTTGAGTTAAGTTCTCTTGTTTAATTAACTGCTTGTAGCCTTGAGCTTCTTCGATTGGGCTTAAATCAGATCTCTGTAGATTCTCAATTAGAGCTAGCTTGAATACTTCCTCATCGGAAATTGCCTTTATTACGACAGGAACTTCTTCTAATTGTGCAAGCTTTGCAGCCTGAAAGCGTCTCTCGCCGGCGACAATCTCATAATGATCGCCCTTCTCGCGAACAAGAAGCGGCTGGAGAATACCGTTTTGCTTAATAGAATCACTAAGTTCGGCAAGTTCAGCTTCATCGAAGTGCTTACGAGGCTGGTCTTTATTTGGCTTAATCTTCTTCACGGGAAGTGTTGTAGCTTCTTTTTTATTACCGACCTCTGCATCTACCTCGCTAAAGAGCGAGTTAAGGCCCTTACCAAGTCCTGATTTTTTAACCACGACGATTCACTTCCTTTGCAAGTTTGTTGTATGCAAGTGCGCCCATACTTATTCGGGCATACATGGTTACTGGCAAACCATGACTTGGTGCTTCGGCAATTTTGACATTTCTTGGAATAAACGTCTTAAACACTTTGTTACCAAAGTAATTTGATACCTCGTTTACAACCTGCTTAGATAGGGAAGTTCTGCTATCAAACATGGTCATTACTACACCAAAGATATCAAGATCTGGATTGAGCTGCTTTTGAACCATCTTCATCGATTCAACAATCTTAGTTACGCCCTCTAGTGCATAATATTCGCACTGAATTGGGATAAGAATGCTGTTTGCTGCAACTAAGGCATTAATTGTTAAAAGACCTAGTGATGGTGGGCAGTCAATCAAAATGTAGTCAAAATAGTCTTTAACCTGGTCAATTGCCTGCTTTAATATGTTTTCCCTTGATTCTACAGAGACAAGTTCAATTTCTGCACCAGCAAGTTGAATGGTAGCAGGAGCAATAGTCACGTATTTCTGAACTGTTTGTTGTAATACGTCTTCAAGCGGTGTTTCGTTGAGGATTACATCATAGATATCAGCTTCTAGTTCCTCTTTATCAATTCCAAATCCACTTGTTGCATTACCTTGTGGGTCAAAATCGATAATTAGAACCTTCTTTTTTGTTTCTCCTAGCGCTGCTGCAAGATTAATTACGGTAGTTGATTTTCCAACTCCGCCTTTTTGATTAATTACAGCAAGTACTTTAGGATCTCTATCTTGAAATCCCCTCGAAAGGTCTTTGTAGCTCATTTATCCTCCGTTTGACCAAGTTTATTTAATAATACAGAATGTTTCACGTGAAACATTCCACAATTAGTCTCTTCTTGCAACAAACGGATTTGATTTAGCCATTCCAGTTTTTCTCGGTAGTTTAATTTTGCTTTTTTCAACTTTTCTATAAAGAAGAATTTCACGATGACCAAGATCGTTTGGTAATTCAAATGTTTCACGTGAAACATTTTCATACCCAAAAATTTTGGCTGCCTGAGAGGCATCCTGAAGCTCTATCTCATCAACGTTGGCCTTCATTACTATAAGGGTACCTTGTGGAGCTAAGAAAGGCTCTGCATACTCCAAAAGAATATTTGTTTTTGCAACGGCTCTGAAAGTAACAAAATTGAACCTCTGCTTATAGTCATTTGGAATTTCTTCAGCACGAAGCTTTTCAGCTCTGACTCTCTCGCCAAGACCAATCTCATCAATCATTGACTGTACAGCGTTGACCTTTTTTCCAATAGAATCAACCAGCAATGTATTGTTATCACTCATGATTGCGAGAGGCAGTCCAGGGAAGCCTCCACCGGTACCAATATCAATATAGTTTTGAGCTCCAGATATAAACTCATTACATACTTTGAGTGGTAATAAAGAATCAAGTATATGAAGAACCATTGCATCATCAATTGAAGTGATTCTTGTGAGATTGAGGTTTTTATTAATCTCGATTAGCAATTCAATGTGCTTGAGATGTTGTCTTCTTTGGGTCTCAGTTGAATCGATCCCATAGGTAAGGAGAAGTTCTTTAAGTACATTCTCTTTTGAATCGAATAACGACTTCTCTGATTCAGACATTGCTTCTCCTGTGACAAAACTTCTTGTTACAAGAAGAATTGTCACAAAAAAAGAGGAAGGCGTAAACCTTCCTCATCAAATTAGTAAAGCTTGTGAGAATTCTTAGCTGTTAATAGCTGTAACAACAACACGACGGTATGGATCATCACCCTCAGAGTGTGTTGTAACTTCAAGATTATCTCGAAGTGCAATGTGGATAATACGACGCTCATAGCCACTCATTGGAGCAAGAGAAACCTTACCAGTCTTCTTGGCACGAGCAGCAGCAGAGAGTGCCATCTCTTGAAGCTTATTGCGACGACGGCTCTTGTAGCTTTCAACATCAACAGATACTGGATAGTGGAAGTGAAGCTTAGCGCTCATCAAAGATGAAAGAACCATCTGGAGAGCCTCAAGCGTATTGCCGTGACGGCCAATAAGAATTGCAAGATCTCCACCGGTTACATCAAGAATGAGTTCACCGTCTTCACCGTCATACTCGTCAATTGCACAGCTATTCTCGCCAAAGAAGGAGAGAAGCTCTCTTAGATAAAAGACAGCGGTATCAGCAATCTTATTCATCTCAGCATCAGTAAGCTGAATTCCTGCTTCAAAATGCTCTCGAATTGAAACAAACTCGTCTTGTGAATCAACGACAGGAGACTCATTAAGAGCGTTTGGCTCAGAAACGAAAGTCTCATCCTCCATGTCGTCCTCCAGTCAATATAAAAAATTTAACTATAATCTACGGTAACAAATTCTGTAAACAAAAGTTATTTTGTTTAAGCCCAGCTACTAAGCCTTTTTGTGAGGGCGTGGCTTCTTTTCTTTTCTCACCACGTCAACCTCGATTGGCTTATTAGCCATCTGAGCCTCAGCCTTAAGCTTCTCTTTTTCCATAATGCGCTTGGTAATAAGCTGCTGCTGAGCAAGCTGCCAAATACCAGAAGTAACGTAGTAGAGAAGAACAGCTGCTGGCACAGTCCAACCAAACCAGAGCATCATGAGGGTCATCATGCCACCCATCATGTATTGCTGAGTACGCTGCTCACCGGAACTTGTACGAGCGTTTACTGCCATGGAAAGGAAGGTAGTAAGACCAAATAGAAGAACAAAAATTATGTAAGGGATAGCAGCAACAAGGCCATCAACAGCAAAAATGTCAGACGTTGCTCGTGCGATAGAAGGAAGAATGTTGTAGAAACGAGAGTCTACTGGAACCATCTTTGCAACGGTAAAGAGTGCAATAAAGATAGGGGACTGCAGAAGCAAAGGAAGACAACCACCAAGTGGGTTGAAGTTAATCTCTGCGTAAAGCTTACGCATTTCTTCGTTCTGTCTTACTGGATCATCAGCATAGCGCTCCTGGATTTCTTTGAGCTTTGGCTGAACAACGCTCATACGAGCCATAGAGGCCGTCTGCTTGTTGGTCATTGGAACCAGGATAATACGGATAATGATGGTAAGCAGGATAACTGCCATACCCCAGTCTCCCGAGAATGATTGAAGTCCCGCTAAGACTGTGTATAGAAAGTTAACAATCCAATCCCACATATTTCCTCCGGTGCGTTCCTTTACGGAACGGGATCGTATCCTCCCTTATGAAAAGGGTGACAGCGAGCAATACGCTTAAGAGCAAGCCAACTTCCCTTTTTAACACCATACTTTTGTATGGCCTGAACTGCATATTCGGAGCAAGTGGGCCGATAAATACAGTGCGGCTTAAAAAGGGGAGAGATGTTTCTTTGATAGAAACGAATAGCACCTAGGAACAAGTTTGCGAGAAAAGAGTCTTGTCTTTTCTCGCTCATTTGACCCCTGTCTTTCTTAACAAAGCATCCAAAGAAACACTTATATCAGCAGGATTAGTGCTGTGTGTATCTTTAGTCGCAAAGAGAATAATGCCGTATCCCTCCACAGGTAAACCGCTCTTTCGAGCTGCTTCGCGCAGAACGCGTTTACACCTGTTTCTAAATACGGCGTTACCTAATCTTTTTGGAGCTACAAAGGCTACCTCGGAAGGATGTGCCTCAGTGGATGGTGCTACTCGTATACGAAGAACAGAACTTTGAGCCCTCTTCCCCGCAGAGAAGACCCTTTCAAACTCTGAATGAGATTTAATGGTCTTCACAGAAACATTCCTTAGACGGTGAGGCGCTTACGGCCCTTAAGGCGACGACGAGCGAGAACGGCACGACCATTCTTAGTTGCCATACGTGCACGGAAACCGTGGGTAGTTGCGCGCTTGCGCTTATTTGGCTGGTAGGTACGCTTCATAGCTATTTCCTCCCGAACGGGTACGGTATCGATTAAAAAGCCTACAGATTGTACTCGCGTTTATGGGTACCTGTCAAATTTTCTACGCAAATACCTCAACTTTTTCTCTTTTTTATTCAAAAACCTAGCGAGAAAATCGCACAAATTGAAAATTTCACTTGTAATAAGTGAAGAAATTTGTTGAAAGGAATATTTCTGTAAGCTGAAATATATCCGTTAAATGCTACTATCATTCAGTACGTCTTTCACAAAGATATAAAGTTATCTACAGATATTTTACACTTGTTGAAAACTTTCATTCATCGTGAAAGAAACCGAAAAGTTTTCTTCATTTGTTTAACAATTGTTGAAAAGGGGGTGTCATGGCAAGAGATTTTTTTCCTTTTGTTGAGGAAAACACAAACCAGAATGAAAAAGACGCTGGTTCTGATAATTCTCTCACCGTCCGTTATGCTGCGCGTATTGCAGTGTATGACGATAAAGCCGCAGCACCTCGCGTTGTTCTTGTAGAACCTAAAGATGTTCGTTCGTATCTTGACGAGATTGCAGCAACCGTTAACCAGCTTGCTCACGAGCAGGGTGGAAAAATTCCTTTTATGGTTATGCGTGAGATTGTGGAAAATTTCATTCACGCTCGATTTGTAGCGCCTACAATTTCAATCATGGATAACGGAAATACCATTAGGTTTTCAGACCAGGGACCTGGTATTAAAGAGAAAAATCGAGCTCTTGAGTTTGGTACTTCTTCTGCAACAGAAGAGATGAAATCGTTTATTAGAGGCGTTGGTTTTGGCCTTCCTTATGCTCAACAATACATGGTTGAGAAGGGTGGAAGTCTTACCCTCGAAGACAATATCTCTGGCGGAACCATTGTTACCTTGTCAACACGCCGCTCTAAAGATGCGCACATTCAGACGCTTCCAACTCAAGAAGAAGCTGAGGAATTACCTGTAAATCAGAATCAACAGACAGTTTCAGATGCTCCGCAGGCTGTATCTCAACAGCCAGCTGCACAGCCAGCTACACAGCTTCCTAATCTGGTACTTACAGATCGAGCAAAACAAGTTCTTCAATATCTCTCTGAACATGAATGGGTTGGAGCAACAGAGTTAACAAGTACCTATGGACTTTCAACACCAACGTGGTCAAGAGAATTAAAATCGCTGGTAAACATAGGAATAATCGGAAAAGTTGGGCAGAAATATAAGCTCACTACTATTGGAGAAACGCTCCTTTCATAGAGTTTCTCAACATTATTCGCTGAAAGTTATCAACATTCCTCTATACTAGGTGTCCCAATTTTCAACATTTTGATTGGACACGTATGGATGCATCAATTGATTCAGACGCAGTAGCTCTGTGGCAAGACGCGATTGACCTCTTGGTTGAAGAGAATCAACCAGAGGCTTTTATCGCTATGTTGAGAACCTGCACTCCAATTAAAGTTGAAGATAACTCACTGTGTGCTGAGACACCAATGCGCTTGGCATATAACCGTATTCTTAAGAATCTTCCGATTGTTGAGAGATGTCTTTCGGCAGCAGCCTTTGAAGACATTATTTTAAGCCTTACTCTTACAAAGTCTTCTACTCCTGTTACCACTACTTCCACAATGACTCCTCAAGAGTTCAATGTTTGGAAGCAAAAAACTGCTCCTATACAAGCAGTTGTTCCAGAGCAGATTCAAGATTTTGAATCCCAGGAACAAAGCCTTGAAGAATTAAAGCAGCAGACCTTAAAGCGTCGTAAGAGCAATCCTCTTTATGAGGAGACATCTTTCAATTCAAACCTCACGTTTGATCGCTTTGTTGTTGGTGACGAGAATGAGCTTGCACATCAACATGCATTAAATGTTGCAAACGACGCAAAAGGTAAGGCAAACCCGCTGTTTATTTACGGTGCAAGTGGTCTTGGAAAAACTCACCTTCTACGTGCGGTCCAAAACTACATCAACTCTGAAGATATCGAACGCGTTTGTGTTTACAAAGATGCAGATGCCTTTGTTGATGACTACGTAAATGCAGTTCGTAAAAACGCATCAGGAAACGCGGCGACAGAACTTAGTAACAACTATCAAAACATTGATGTTCTTATCATCGATGACGTCCAAAAACTTGCTGGTAAAGCAGGTACTATTAACTTCTTCTTTAATATTTTTAACTCTCTTATTGATAGGGGTAAGCAAATTATTCTTGCCGCAGATAGAACACCTGCTCAGCTTGGTATGGGATCTGACGGCTTTGATGATCGTATTACTTCTCGTATGAGTGGTGGCATTGTTATTGGTATTGAGTCTCCAAGCTACGAGATGAAACTCAATCTTATTCATGTCTTCTGCGACCGAGCTTTTAAAGAGAGAAATTCTTCTCTTACTGCAGATGATTTACCAGAGGACATCCGTCGCTACATGGCTGACAAAGCCGGTCAAAGTATTAGAACACTTGAAGGCTTCTGTAATCGTTGTGTAACTGGTCAGATTAAGGCAAAAGAATCTGGCACAAATATTAAACAGGAAGAAATCGATAAGATTGCAGACACGCTCTGGCGCCGCGTTTCAAAGACCGTAAATATCGAGAAGGTCCAAGAAGTTGTAGAAAATATCTATGGCATTAGTCATCGAGATATTGTTGGTAACAAGAGAAATAAAGAGATTGCAGAACCTCGTCACGTTGCAATTTATCTTGCTCACGACCTTTGCCAATACACACTGGTAAATATTGGTAAACATTTTGGTGGAAGAAAACACGCAACTATTTTGCACAGCATCGAGGTAATAGAAGAAAGAATCAAAGAAGACAAAAGTTTCTATGATCAAATTTCTCAACTTAAGAAGACTATCCTTGAACAAAGTTAGTGTTTAAAACCTGTTAGTAAGGTGTTAATTGATGAAGAGAAGTAATGGTTTGTTGTTGAGAGTTTAAGAGGGGGAGTTTTACTTTGTTTATGAATGTCAAAAATAAGCAAACAAATCTGCCCTCTAGAAACACATTTCTACCTCTAGAAATGTAAAGCTTTCTTCTTTTCAACATAGCTTATTATTACTACGATATTTTTATTCTTATCTAAGAAATAATAGAAAGGGTCGTCATGAAATTTACCGTAAGTCAATCCGCTCTCCAGACGGCACTTGATATTGTTTCTAAAGGCATTGGTTCTAATACAACACTTCCTATTCTCTCTGGCATTTACCTCAAAGCATTCAATGGCATGCTTGAGTTACAATCCAGCGACTTAACTATTTCTATTAAGCATCAAATTGCAGCAAACGTAGAAGAAGAAGGAGAAACAGTTGTTTCTGGAAAAGTTATCCAGAACATTGTTAAAAATCTTCCTGATGCTGCAATTACTTTTGAGGGTGGAGAGCGTACGCTTTCTGTGATATGCCAGCGTTCGTCTTTTAGACTTAATACTCTTTCTGCTCACGACTGGGCTCAATTCCCAGAGTTTGATCTTGAGAAAACCTGTGAGCTCCCAAGTCAGCTTCTATCAACTATGGTTGATAAAGTGTATCGCGTAACTTCTAAGGAAGCTTCTCGTCCTATTCTTCAGGGAATTTCTCTCACTGTTGAGGACAACACTATTCGTCTTGTTGCTACTGACTCATTCCGTCTTGCCGTTTGTGATTCCAACACAGATACTCCAGCAGGGGAGTCTTTTACTGCAATTATCTCTGGTGAAGTGTTCCATGATGTTCTTTCCATGCGTAGCATGACTGAGAAGGTTTTGATTGGTACTACAGACAATCAGGTAGTCTTCCAGTTTGGAAACACCACTCACATCTCTCGTAAGATTGAAGGTCATTTCCCTGACTATAAGCAGCTACTTCCTACGTCTTGCACTGCGTCAGTTGATATCAACGTTGAAGATTTTTCCGCAGCCCTGAAACGCGTCTCTGTTATTGCACTCGCAAATCCTTCAGTTCGTTTTGATGTTGATGCCGATGGTAAAGAAGTTAAGCTCTCTGCATCCTCACCAGATCAAGGTGAGTCTTCCGAGCATATCGAGGCTCAAATTGAAGGAGATTCACTTTCAATCGCTTTGAACTATCACTATGTCTTTGATTGTGTAAATGCTGCCCCTTCTAAGGATCTTTTACGTCTTGAGCTTCAAGGTCCTTCTCAGCCAGCTATTTTTAAATCAAACGGCAAGGTTAACTACTTGTATCTTCTGATGCCTGTTCGCCTCTAATTTGATAGGGGTTGTGTGGGACTTAAAGTTGAACATGTTTCGCTGTATAACTTTCGTTGTTTTTCTTCGAAAGAAATAGATTTATCTGCACAAACTACTATTTTTGTAGGAAAGAATGCTGCAGGTAAGACAAATACTGTTGAAGCACTACAACTCCTTACTGCTGGGTATTCATTTAGAAAGCCCACACCATCACAGCTCCTTCTTACAGGTACTTCTGAGGCAAAGATAGAAATTTCTCTTACAGGAGATGGAAGAAAGCTAGAAAATACCTGCATCATTACAGAACGCCGCCGTCAATTTTTAAAGAATGGTAAGAAATGTCAGGCTGCAGATATTTCCGGAACACTGATGTCGGTACTTTTTAATCCCGATGACCTTTCAATGATTAAAGGTGGTGCATCGTATCGTCGAGAAGAATTTGATGACTTTGGTCGCCAGGCAAATAAAAGCTACTTCAAGGTCTTCTCGGCATATACCAAGACAGTTGAACAAAGAAATAAGCTGCTTAAATCTGATTGGCCAGATGAAAACTTGCTTGATGCGTGGGATCTTTCACTTGCAAGAGGAGGGGCTACGCTTCTTCATGCACGAATTCATTTGTTTGATCGCCTGGCAAAGAAGACATGTGAGATCTACCAGGAACTCTCTGGTGGAGAACACCTAGAAATGAACTATATTTCTTCAATTGGAGAGGTATCTCTTGAAGCTTCTAGAGAAGAAATTACTGATCAATTCTTGAAGGCTTTAAGTAAAGCTCGCACGGATGATATTCGTCGTCAGCAAAGTACAAAAGGACCTCATCGAGACGACGTTGAGTTTTTAATTGAGGGTAAAGACGCTAGAAATTTTGGTTCTCAAGGTCAAATTAGAACGGTGGTCTTAGCACTTAAAATGGCAGAAGTTTTACTCTCAGAAGAAATACTTGGCGAGAAACCCCTGCTGCTTTTAGACGATGTGATGAGTGAGTTGGATGAAAATCGCAGAAAAGCCATTATGGAGTTTGCATTCCACGACATCCAAACCGTAATTACAACTACCAACCTTGGTTATTTCTCTGAAGAGATTTTAGAGAAAGCGCAGATAGTTAGGTTTAGCGATGAATAATCAACAAGAAACACCTGCGCGCGGTGGCAATAAATATGCAAAAGATTTAATGAGTTCTCTGCTTGGAACCTTCAGAGATTCTAAGAGTATGTCAAAAAATCGTCGCGCCTATCTTGCGTGGGTTGAAGCAAATGGTGAAAGAGAGACAGAACATACAACCGGCGTATTTGTTAGAGAAGTTGCTGGTAGAGAGTACCCTGTACTTACCGTCTATGTAGATAATCGTATGTGCATGATTGATTTTCTTGCACAGAGAGAAATTTATAGAGCCAGGCTCTCAGAGCAAGGCCTGGAGTTCTCAGACCTTGAATTTAAGTTGGACAAATACAACAGACATGCTGGTAAAGAAGACGGTTCCTCAAAAGAGCAACTTCAGGGCCAAAAAGCTGAGAAGAAAGTTCTTCCAGAACTTACTGCGGAAGAAAAATCGCAAATTTCTGAGTTAGTTTCTGGTCTTTCTGAGCCACTTAAGTCAACGGCTTATAAAGCGATTGAAGCAAGTTTTAGACAAAAAAAGAGTCTTTAGTCTAATCTGTCACTAATCTGTCCTTAAATCTCTTTACAGAGCCTCTCAGATACCAAATATTACTGTTTAAACAATGAAATTTCTCTGTGCCGAGTTGATTTTGGCGATTTCATAGTAAAATACCTATATCATTCCGCTCACAATTGAAGAGAGGACTTACGTGGCAAAAGAAAATAAGTATGACGGTACAGAGATTAAGATCCTTGAAGGCCTTGAGGCGGTTCGTAAGCGCCCAGGTATGTATATTGGTACAACTTCAGCTTCTGGTCTGCATCACCTTGTTTGGGAGATTGTAGATAACTCAGTCGATGAGGCAATGGCTGGTTATTGCTCCAAAATCAAGGTCACCGTCCATCCAGATAACTCTATTTCTGTTGAAGATAATGGTCGTGGTATTCCTGTAGACCTTCACCCCCAGAAAAAGATTCCAACTCTTGAGGTTGTTCTTACTATCCTTCACGCAGGTGGTAAGTTTGATAACAACGCTTATAAAGTCTCCGGTGGTCTTCACGGCGTTGGTGTTTCTGTTGTAAACGCTCTTTCAAAGAAACTTGTTGCACAGGTTAAGCGCGATGGCAAAATCTACGAGATGGTCTTTGAGCGCGGTAAAACTGTTCAGAAGATGAAGGAAATTGGCACCTCAAAATCTAACGGTACTACCATTACCTTCTGGCCAGACGACATGATCTTTGAGACCACTACGTATAACTTTGATACGCTTCGTGATCGTCTCCAGGAAACCGCATTTCTTAACAAGAACCTTAAAATTACTCTTGTTGATGAGCGTGAGCTTACTCCTCGTCAGGTTGATTTCCAGTATGCTGGCGGTATCATAGATTTTGTTAAGTATCTTAATGACGAGAAAACCGTTTTACCAGGACTTTCTCGCCCTATCTATATTGAAGGTAAGTCAGACCCTGACGCTCCAATGTCTCAGATGGGTGAGGTAGAGGTTGCTATTCAGTGGAATACTGACTTCAGTGACAGAACTCTTTCTTTTGCAAACGACATTTTCACTGAGGAAGGCGGAATGCACCTCGAGGGCTTCCGTACTGCTCTTACTAAAGTAGTAAATGATTACGGCACCAGGCAGGGAATTCTTAAAGAGAAAGATCCTAAGCTTGAGGGCGGCGATATTCGTGAGGGCTTAACTGCTGTTATTTCAGTTAAGCTGCCAGATCCTCAGTTTGAAGGACAGACAAAGGCAAAGCTTGGTAGTTCTTACATGAGAACTCTCACCAACAAGATTGTTACTCAGGGTCTCTCAGAGTACCTGGAAGAGCATCCAAATCAGGCAAAAGAGATTCTCAAGAAAGCATCTCAGGCTGCAAAAGGCCGTCTTGCTGCTCGTAAAGCTCGTGAAGCAACACGCCGTAAGGGACTTCTTGAGTCAGCTGCTCTTCCTGGAAAGCTTGCAGACTGCTCCGTTCGCGATGCAGAGATGACCGAGCTCTTCATCGTCGAGGGTGACTCCGCAGGTGGTTCTGCAAAGATGGCACGTGACCGTTCTATCCAGGCAGTTCTTCCACTTCGCGGAAAGATTTTGAACGTTGAGCGCGTACAGGCTCACCGCGCACTTTCTTCTGACACTATTACTTCGCTGATTACCGCTATTGGTACGGGCGTTGGAGATGAGTTTAATATTGAGAAGGCTCGTTATCACAAGATTGTCATCATGACCGATGCCGATGTTGACGGCTCTCACATTAGAATTCTTCTGCTTACCTTCTTCTATCGTTATATGAAGCCAATGATTGACGCAGGTTATATCTACGTTGCTCAGCCTCCTCTGTATCAGATTAAGCCAAAGGGTAAAAAGAACGGTAAATACATCTATACCGATGAAGAACTTGCTCTTGAGACAAAGAAGTATGAGGACAACACCAAGTACACCATTCAGCGCTACAAGGGTCTTGGTGAGATGGATCCAGAGCAGCTTTGGGCAACCACTATGGAGCCAAAGAACCGCATTCTCCTTAAGGTAACCATCGATGATGCTCTTGCAGCTGATCGCGCGGTCTCTGACCTTATGGGCAATCAGGTTGAGAAGCGTAAAGACTTCATCCAAACACATGCAAAAGACGTCCGCTTCCTGGACATTTAATGGTTTCTCGCTAAATCATTAGACAGAAAATGAAAGGGTAACTTGTGGCAGACGATAAAAATATGAATGATGATCTTTTTGGCGCAGACGAGGATCAAGGCCTTGATGCACAAAACGATATGGATGAAGAATACGAAGATGACGAGGTAGAAGAAGACTCTGACGAGTTTGACCCAGAGACTGGGGAAAATCTCATAACGGGAGAAACTTCACACATTATCTCTGATGAAGCTGGTACTCGTCTTGACCTCTCAGACATCCACGGTGGCACGCTTAAGCCAACCGATTTGTCCTCAGAGATGAAGACTTCCTTCCTCGAGTATTCCATGTCCGTTATTGTTGCTCGTGCACTTCCAGATGTTCGAGACGGTCTTAAGCCTGTTCACCGCCGTATTTTGTACGCAATGAGCGAGGCTGGCATTACGCCAAACCGTCCACATAAGAAGTCTGCATGGGCAGTCGGTGAAGTCATGGGTAAGTACCACCCACACGGTGACTCCGCTATTTATGACTCCATGGTCCGTATGTCTCAGGACTTCTCAATGAGACTTCCTCTGATTGATGGTCACGGAAACTTTGGTTCTATCGACGGCGATCCACCAGCAGCAATGCGTTATACCGAGGCACGTCTAACCAGAAGTGCTATGGAGATGCTGGCAGAGCTTAACAAGAACACCGTTGATCTTCAGTCAAACTATGATGAGTCTCTGACAGAGCCAGCTGTTCTTCCTGCTCGTTTCCCAAATCTTTTGGTTAACGGTTCTTCAGGTATTGCAGTTGGTATGGCCACCAACATTCCTCCTCACAACCTTGGTGAGGTTACTAACGCTGTCTGCATGATGATTGAGAACCCTGACGTTACCACTGAGGAGCTCATGACCGTTCTACCTGGTCCTGACTTCCCAACAGGCGGCATCATCATGGGCACTCAGGGCATCAAGGATGCCTACGAGACTGGTCGCGGTTCTATTACGGTCCGCGCAAAGGTTCACGTTGAGCAGGTCAAGAGCGGTCGCCAGCGCCTTGTTGTTACCGAGATTCCTTACCAGGTTAACAAAGGTCTTCTTCAGGAGAAGATTGCTCAGGCAGTCAACGAGAAGAAAATCGAAGGCATCTCTGACATGCGCGATGAGTCCAACCGTAAGGGTATGCGCATCGTCTTGGATCTCAAACGTGATGCTGTTCCACAGGTTGTTCTGAATAACCTGTACAAGAAGACTCAGCTCCAGTCCAACTTTGGCATCATTGACCTGGCCTTGGTTGACGGTGTTCCTCGTACCCTTTCTCTTCGCGAGATTCTTCGTCACTACATTGATCACCAGATTGATGTTGTACGCCGTCGTACTGAGTTTGACCTGGACAAGGCACAGAAGCGTGTCCACATTTTGGAAGGCCTTCTGACAGCAGTTGATAACATTGACGAGATTGTTCACATCATCCGCAGCTCGCAGGATGACGCTGAGGCAAAGAAGCGCATGAACGAGCGTTTTGGCCTGGATGAGATTCAGGGCGAGGCAATCCTTCAGATGCGTCTGCGCCGCCTTACCGGTCTTGCTCGTCAGGATCTTGTTGACGAGATTTCCCAGCTCAGACTTGATATTGCCTACTACGAGGATCTTCTCGCTCACGAGGAAAAGATTCTGGCTGTTATTGCCGATGAGCTCCGAGAGATTTCCAACCGCTATGCTGATAAGCGTCGTACGCAAATCTCTGACCAGGACATTCAGAACCTGGACGTCGAGGATCTTATTGCTGAAGAGGACATGGTTGTTACCGTTACTCACGCAGGTTACGTAAAGCGCGTTCCTGTTGAGATTTATCGTTCTCAGAAGCGCGGCGGCAAGGGTGTTCAGGGAGTCTCTCTCAAAGAGAACGATTTTGTCGAGAACCTCTTTGTTGCTTCTACCCACGATTACGTGCTGTTCTTTACCAACCTTGGTAAGGTGTATCGCCTCAAGGTCCACGAACTTCCTGTTGGTAGTAGAACTACAAAGGGCAGCGCTATCATCAATGTCATCGAGACACTTGCAGAGGGCGAGAAGGTCAAGGCAGTCATTACTACCCGCGACTTCCCAGAAGATAACTACCTGATGTTTGCTACTAAGCAGGGAATGGTCAAGAAGACAGCAATGTCTGAGTACGACCGTACCCGTAAGGACGGCCTCATTGCAATCAACCTTAAGGATGGCGACGAGCTTGTTAACGTCCGTCGTGTCCACCCAGGTGACAAGGTTGTTCTGTGCTCCTCTGACGGTAAGGCAATTCTGTTTGACGAGGCAGAGGCAAGAAGCATGGGACGCGGTACCTCGGGCGTTCGTGGTATCACGCTCAAGGGCGATGCAACTATGCTTGGCATGGAGATTACCAACGGCAACGGTGACCTTTTCGTTATTACCGAGAAGGGCTACGGAAAGCGTACGGCAATTTCTGAGTATCCAGTTCACAAGCGTGGTGGACAGGGTGTCTTTACCATCACAATGACGGAGAAGAAGGGTAACCTGGTTGCCTGCCGCGTTGTTGGTCCTCAGCACGAGATTATGATCATGTCCGAGGAGGGCGTTGTAATCCGCGTCAAGGCTGGCGACATCTCCAAGCTTGGCCGCTCTACTCAGGGTGTCAAGGTTATGAACCTTTCTGGTACTGACGTTGTTTCTGCAGTTGCCCGTATGGTTGCCAACAAAAAGAAGGCTCCTAAGCACGCAGAGAACCAAGGCATGCTTGATCTGATGGCAGCAGGCGCTCGCGATGCTGACGAGGCAGAGTCTGTTGACCTCGGAGATGAAGAGGAAGTACTAGACGATTCATTGCTGGATGATGACGAATAAGCATTTCAGCAATACGTAATTTGAAGAGCTCAGGAGGTAATTCTCCTGAGCTTTTTTCGTTTACCGAGAAAAACAACACGCTAACGGTAATGTTTTTTATATAAAAGATACGTCAATTGTTTAAAAGTAAACCATAGAGCAGGACTTATGAGAAATCCTCAGGAGAGACATCCTCAATAAACTGGTGGAACTCCTCAAGCTCTTGGGCCTGAACGTCCTTCTCGACATCAGTAAAATCTGGAGCAGCAGCAATTTCTAGAACGCTCTCGTCAGCAAAGATGGGAGCGTTTGTTCTTACTGCCAGCGCAATTGCGTCTGACGGACGAGCATCCACGTAAATATGTTCTCCCTCTTTAGAGATAAGCTCAATTTGCGAGAAGAACGTGGTGCCATGGACACCTACAATGCGCACACTTTTAATGTCTGCATCCAGAGAATCAAGAACGGAGCGGAGAAGATCGTGCGTGAGCGGTCTCTGAGTAGACTCTTGGTCTATACCAAGGCTGATAGCAGATGCCTCAATGTTGCCAATCTTAATAGGTAGGCTGAGTGTGGAGACCCCGCGTGGGTCATGAAGACGCAGGACAATAACGGAAGAGATGGGTCCTCCTCCGACAACAACCGTCTGTATGTCCATCCGCTTTAGTGACACAAATACTCCAAATAGCACGCCATTTATCAATCTTTGGGCAGATAGTCTACGACTCTCTGCTCTGCTTTCATACCCAATTTCAAGAAACTTTAAAACAAAACAAAAAAAGTGTTGACCTACGAGAAGTATGGAGGTATTATTTTTCCCTGCGTTGGGCCTGTAGCTCAGTTGGTCAGAGCGTCCGGCTGATAACCGGGAGGTCACAAGTTCAAACCTTGTCAGGCCCACCACTTTATGTGACAATAGTCACCCCAACGTTAGCCGAGTCGCCGTTGGGGTGATTATTAAAACCTTCTGGGCCCAACCAGAAGTCAGTACGGGGAATTAGCTCAGCTGGGAGAGCGCGGGCTTTGCAAGCCTGAGGTCAGGGGTTCGATCCCCCTATTCTCCACCAAATGTTCAAGGCTAGGGATTTTGTCCCTGGCCTTTTTGCTTAGATATGCAAAAACATACCGATAGCCGCCAATATCAGCCACTTATCGAATAGTTGAAATATTTTCGAAAAAGTTGAGTACGATTTACACAGGAGTATGTTCTTTTCATTGGAGCTGTGGGTGACCACAAGGAGAGAAAAGAGTTCTTATGTCAAACCTTACTCGTCGTAACTTTTTTGGAGTCAGCGCAGTTGTAGCAGGCCTTGGTATCACTGCCTGCAAAAAGTCTGATTCAGACGCTGGTGAGAAGAAAGAATCTGACACCAACTCTACAGACGCGGTTGGAGCACCAGAAGAGCTGGTAAAGGCAGCAAAAGAAGAGGGTAAGCTGATTGTTTACGGCTCTTGTGAGGAAGAGTATCTAAACGCAGTTTGCGCTAATTTCAAGAGTCTGTATGGCATTGATGTTCAGGCACAGCGTCTCTCAACCGGAGAAGTTGCTGCAAAGATTGAGGAAGAGAACGGTCATCCATCAGCAGATGTATGGTTTGGCGGAACAACCGATCCTTACAATGTCTCCTCCTCAAAGGGTCTTCTTGAGCAGTACGAGCCAAAGAATGCATCACACCTTATTTCCGATAAGTTCAAGAGTACAAATAAGGACTGGTACGGAATTTATAAGGGTATTTTGGGAATTCTGTACGATAAGGAAGAGCTACAGCGTCTTAAGCTCGACGTGCCTCAGGACTACAAGGATCTTATCGATCCTAAATATAAGGGTCTTATTTGGTCTTCTAACTACAACACTGCCGGTACTGCAAAGCTGATCATCAACACCGTTATTCAGAAGTATGGTCACGATCAGGGCATTCAGTATCTTGTTGACCTTGATAAGAACATTGCTCAGTACACCAAGAGTGGTTCTGGTCCTTCCAAGGCTATCGGAACAGGCGAGTGCACCATCGGAATTGGTATGCTCCACGACGGCATTTATCAAATTGTTGACCAAGAGCATGAGAATGTTGGTCTTCAGATTCCAAGCTCTGGTGCATCATATGAGGTTGGTGCAACCGCAATCTTCAAGGGTGCTGCACATCCAAACGCAGCTAAACTCTGGGTTGAGTATGCACTTTCACCAGCATGCGTCGATCTTGCTCAGAAGAACGGCTCTTATCAGTTCTTGGTAATTGACAACGCAAAGCAGCCCGAGATTGCTACTGAGTACGGCCTAGATCCAAACAATGTCATGGACTACAACTTCGAGGATGCTAAGAAGCATACCGAGCAGTATGTCAAGGACGTTATGGAAGCTCTTGGTGGCGGAGACAGCCGTTTCAAGACAGAGTAAAACACCACGCCGGTAAGCGGATAAACAATGCTGTTGCTCAAGATCTGAGTGGCAGATTATACTGGGTAGGCAGATCTCTGCCTACCCAGTTCCACATAGAGCTTTGCGTATAGGTTTAGTGTTTCAGAGTTAGGACCAGCATGGCAAAATCCCAGAGCGCTCAACTTGAGCGAAAAAAGCTCCTTGGCGATCCAATTTTGATAACGACCATTGTCGTTCTTATCGCCTTCTTAACCCTTTTTATTTTGTATCCACTTGCCATTCTTATGGTTGACTCTGTAGTCTCCGATAATGGGATTTCGTTTGATGTATTTACGCGCATCTTAGCTATGCCTTCGTTTGATCGCGCAATTACCAATACCCTCAGAGTTGGTTTTGCGGTAGGCATTTTATCAGCACTTATTGGCCTTCTTTTTGCCTACGTTGAAGTGTACGTAAAGCTTCGTACAAAATTTATGACAGGCCTTTTCCGCGTGGTTTCCATGCTTCCTGTTGTTTCTCCACCATTTGTTCTCTCGCTTTCCATGATTATGATGTTTGGCAAGAAAGGCCTGATTACCCGCGGTCTTTTGGGTATTTTTGACAACAACATCTATGGTTTCTGGGGTATTTTTATTGTCCAGACTATGTCGTTCTTCCCTGTGTGTTACATGATGCTTAAGGGCCTGCTTAAAAACATTGACCCATCCCTTGAAGAAGCAGCACGTGACATGGGTGCAAGCCGCTGGAAAGTATTTACCAGCGTTACACTTCCTCTTATTTTGCCTGGTTTAGGCAACGCTTTTCTTGTCTCATTTATTGAGTCAATTGCAGACTTTGCAAATCCAATGATTATTGGTGGCTCCTACGATACCTTAGCAACAACTATCTACCTGCAGATTACAGGTGCGTACGACAAGCAAGGCGCAGCTGCAATGGCTGTTGTTCTTCTTTCCATTACGCTGCTTATGTTTGTTGTTCAGAAGTTTGTGTTGGAAGCAAAGAGTACATCTACACTTTCGGGCAAAGCAACGCGAGCTAGGATGCTTATTACAGACAATTCTGTTCGCGTCCCACTTACCATTCTTTGCGCACTAGTCGCACTCTTTGTTATTGGCATGTACCTCTGCGTTCCTTATGGTTCGTTTGTTCGTTCCTGGGGCTCCAATTACGAGTTAACAACAAAGTGGTTTGAGCAGGTATTTACCAAGTACCACGGCTTGCAGGCGTTTAGCGACTCGTTTATGCTTTCGCTTATTGCAGCACCAATCACGGCTCTGCTTTCGATGATTATTTCTTATCTGGTAGTAAAACGTCGCTTCCGTGGCCGTGGTTTTATCGAGGCTGTATCCATGCTTGCCATGGCAGTTCCTGGTACGGTCTTGGGCGTTGGTTATATTCGCGGTTTCTCAAGCGGTGTCATGCACACAGGATTTTTACAAGGCCTGTATGGTACAGGACTTATCCTGATCATTGTCTTTGTCGTGCGATCGCTTCCTACAGGAACACGCTCGGGCATCTCGGCACTTCGACAGATTGATAAATCAATTGAGGAGTCCGCATACGACATGGGCGCCGACAGCTTTACGGTGTTTATGACCGTTACGTTGCCGCTGATTAAAGATTCGTTCTTGTCTGGCTTGGTAACGGCGTTTGTCCGCTCCATCACCGCAATTTCTGCAGTTATCCTCTTGGTCACACCAGAGTTCCTGCTTATTACCGTTCAGATTAATGAGTTTGCTGGTAAGGGTTCATATGGTATGGCCTGCGCCTTTGCAACAATTCTGATTGTTATTACCTATGGCTCGGTATTGCTTATGAATTGGGCCATCAAACACTTTGGCACCAGCCGAGCACTCAAGGAGGAGTAACACATGGCTACAGAGAAAAAAGGCGTTCGCCTTGAGCACATTTCCAAAATTTATCAGGATCAGAAGACTGGAAAAGACTTCTACGCAGTTCAAGACGCTAACATCACTATTGCTCCTGGCGAGTTTGTAACGCTTCTTGGCCCTTCTGGCTGCGGAAAGACCACTATTCTGCGCATGATTGCTGGTTTTGAGAGCCCTGATGAGGGAAAGATTTTTCTCGGCGACGAGCAGATTGATGAGCTCACTCCAAACAAGCGCGACACGGCAATGGTGTTCCAGAGCTATGCGCTGCTTCCTCACTACAACATCTTTGACAATGTTGCCTATGGCCTTAAGCTCCGCAAAATGGATAAGGCAGTAATTCGCGAGAAGGTCCTTCATATCCTGGGTCTTGTTGGACTTGAGGGTATGGAAGAACGCATGACCAACCAGCTTTCTGGTGGTCAGCAGCAGCGTGTTGCTTTGGCGCGTGCTCTGGTTATTGAGCCAAGCGTTCTTCTCTTTGATGAGCCTCTTTCAAACCTTGACGCAAAGCTCCGCGTTGACATGCGTAACGAAATTCGCCGCATTCAGCAGGAGGCTGGTATTACCGCCATCTACGTTACACATGACCAGTCAGAGGCAATGGCGCTTTCTGACAACATCATCATTATGAAAAAGGGTGTTGTGGATCAGGTTGGCGATCCTCAGACGGTTTACTATCACCCAGCAGACGAGTTTGTTGCAGACTTTATTGGTGAGTCAAACTTCCTGTATGCAACCATTGCAGACAAGCTTGATTCTGAGACTGCACTTTGCCGCTTTGAGGGTCATGAGTTTGAGGCCAGCGGATGTTCTCACCTGGACAAGGGTAAGGAATGCTGCATTGTTCTTCGTCCAGAGTCTGCACGCCTTGCTGACGAGGGAACGCTTGCCTGTGAGGTAGTTCTTTCTCGCTTCATGGGCCACTACCAGAATTACCACGTTATGGTGGGAGATACGCTCATTAAGATCACGGACTTCAACCCTCGCACTCATAAGATTTACAACGTTGGTGACCACGCCTTTGTTGATTTCACCAAAGATGAGGTCCACGTTCTGTAAGTATTTCGGTTAAAGCAGTAACGTATGGCGAGAAGATCCGTTGGTCTTCTCGCCATTTTTTTGTTAGATGGTTGATTTGAGCCAATTTAGTTTGCAGGTGAGCAGCTTGTGATCGGGCTCAAGAGAGGGATTCTTGATTCTTTTAAGGAGCATCTTGCAAGCGGCGTAGCCCTCTTCATAGACAGGCTCGACAATGGTTGAGATGCTTTTAACGGGCAGGTCAGTCCAATCGGTGTTATTGAATCCCAACAGGCCAACTTGCTTTGGAATTACTGTCTCGTAGGATTGCAAGGCATTATAAACACTTTTAAGAGCCCATTGATTTGGCACAAATACCAGTGTTTTCTTTGACGGAAGAATGTGATTATTGAGCCATTGCGTGATGTCAGAGATAGACAGCGTGCTTTGCTCCATGGTGAGACGCTCATGAGGTTTATTTAAGGCCTCTAAAGCATCAGTGAAGCCAGATTCTCGTTCAATTCTGGTACGACCTTTTGGCTCTCCACCAATGATTAAAAAGTTTTCGTATCCGCGTTCAACACAATGCGTCGCTGCAGAATAAACGCCGTCGTAGAGGTTACTTTTTATCCAGGAAGTATTAAGGGCAAGAAGGTCGCAGTCAAAATAGACAACGGGCTTTCCAACTTTAGCAATTCGTCTATCTACCGCTCTGAACTGATTGGTGGGCTGAATAAGCATGCCATCTGCTCCAATTGAAAGCATTTTCTCAACCCAGTCAGCTTCAAGCGTGGGGTCAAAACGAGAGTTGCAAATAATTGTCTGATAGCCAGCCTCAAGAGCCGCATCTTCAATACCGTTAGTCATTTGAGCTGCCCAGGCATTAGTGTTGTCTAGGATGAGAACAGCAATAATTCCAGAGCTCTTTTTAACCATGGCTTGAGCTTGGGCGCTTGGAATATATCCCGTATTTTCGATTGCTTTTTTGATACGTTGCTTAGTTGCTTCGGACATCTTTTCAAAGTGTCCGTTAAGGTAATTTGAAACGGTGGCAATAGAAACATCTGCTAATTTTGCAAGGTCAATGATAGTGGTCTTAGACATTGGCGCTCATTTCACCGAAATTTTTACAATGTACTTGCAAAATACCAACGTTAGTGAGTGTGCTGGATTCTACGTTGGTTAAACGTTTAACAAAATTCATCATAACACAAGGTAGATTAGACGTTTACCGAAATCCTCTTTTAAAAAAGATTGAAACAATGCAAAGTATGAGTTGGAAACGTACGTCGTCAAAAGACGTGCTCGTGCGCCCCGCATAGGGGCTCACAACTTACTTTGCGAGAGGACATAACCATGAACGTCGTTGCTGTATGCGCTTGCACGGTTGGAATTGCTCACACCTGGATGGCAAAAGAGGCCATTGAGAAAGAATGTGAGCGTCGCGGCTATGAATTCAAGGTAGAGGCTCAAGGCGGTTATGGCATTGAGAACGAGCTTGAGCAGGACGAAGTTGACGCTGCCGACGTTGTTCTTCTCGCCATTGCAATTGGCATCGAAGGCGACGAGCGTTTTGACGAGAAACGCGATGAGGGTCGTGTTCTTACGCTGGACCCATCGCTGGCTATTGCAGATCCAGCAAAGGTTATTGATCAGGTAGTTGCGCTAGCTGAGTAGCAAGCGCGTAAGTGATAACGCAAGGAAGAAGAGAGGAGAAACCCATGGCAGAGGAAAAGAGTCCCTCAGTTTTGGGCAAGGTCGGCAAAGACCTTCTAAAGGCGTTTAACACTGGTGTTTCGTACTTTATTCCTATTGTCGTAGTTGGCGGAGTCTTCCTGGCCTTCTCGCTAGCTACAGGAACTGCAGGAAAAGATGGTATTGAAGTCACCAATCCTTTGATGCAGAGTCTCAACCTTATTGGTATGGCTGGCATCAAGATGATGATTCCTGTCCTTGCTGCTTACATTGCCTATTCTTTGGGCGGAAAGCCTGCTCTGGCACCTGGCTTTGTCCTTGGTTACCTGGCAAGCAATCCTGTTCCTGTAGGTGGGGTTCAGGTTTCTACTGGCTTCTTGGGCGCAATGGTCCTCGGCGTTGCCGCTGGTTACCTTGTTCAGTGGATGAAGTCCTGGAAGGTCAATAGCACCATCCGCACCATCATGCCAATTCTGATTATCCCAAGTTTGTCTTCACTGGCTCTTGGTATGCTCTACATCTACGTTTTGGCAGCTCCACTTGGTGCATTCATGGACTGGCTGACCAGCCTGCTTTCAAGCCTTCAGGGTGGTTCTGCAGTCGTACTCGGCATCGTAATTGGCCTCATGACCGCATTTGATATGGGTGGCCCAGTTAACAAGACTGCTTCTACCTTTACCATGGCTCTTATGACCGCAGGTGTTTATGGTCCTAACGGCGCATTCCGTGTTGCAGTTGCTATTCCTCCACTGGTCTGCGGTGTTGCTTCTCTTATTGCTCGCAGCAAGTTTGACGACACTGATAGGCAGATGGGTATCTCTGCTGTCTTCATGGGACTCATTGGTATTACTGAGGGCGCAATTCCCTTTGCTGTTAAGGATCTTGCACACACCCTTCCTGCAATCATGATTGGTTCTGCAGTTGGTGCTGGTCTTGCTGCTTGGCACGGTATTGAGTGCTTTGTTCCTCACGGTGGCATGATTGTTGCTGCAGCTACAAATAACATTGCCCTCTACACCCTTGATATGGCAATTGGCGTTGCAGTGGGTGTTGCAATCCTTGTTCTTACCAAGCCAAAGCTTGAGGACAACAAGGAACACACGGCGAGAAACGCATGTACCTTTTAGTCTTAGACCTTAAAAATTGAAGTTAAAAGGAGAGGGGCGTAGGGATTCAACCCCCACGCCCTTCTTATTACCAAGAAACACTCTTGGGAAGGGGTAATTATGGAAAAGCTACCAATCAAAAAAGCTGTTGAAGGGTTGCTTAAACTTCAAGACACAGGAAAGTCCGCCACGCTGTTAGGAATTGGACCAATGTCGCCCAACCTGCTCCAGGCAGCTTTTGAACTTGGTAGGGACTGCGATTTTCCTCTGATGTTTATTGCATCTCGAAACCAGGTTGACCTTGATGAACTTGGTGGGGGATACGTAAATTCTTGGGATCAGAAGCGTTTCTCGGATGATATTGCTGAAGCAGCTCAGAAGGTTGGCTTTGACGGTCTGTATTACCTCTGCCGCGACCACGGCGGTCCTTGGCAGCGTGACGAGGAACGCAACGCTCACCTTCCAGAAGATGAGGCTATGGAGCTTGCCAAGAAGTCTTATCTTGCCGACATGCTTAACGGTTTTGACCTGCTGATGATTGACCCAACAAAAGATCCTTTTGAGATTGGCAAGGTTATTCCGCTTGATGTGGTTCTTCGCCGTACAGTTGATTTGATTGAGTGGTGCGAGAAGGAGCGTGTTTCTCGCGGTCTTCCCGAGATTGGTTATGAGGTTGGTACCGAGGAAACAAATGGTGGCTTGACCTCTACCGACAAGTATCACACCTTCATTGAGCAGCTTAAGAGCGAGCTGACCGCTAAGGGTCTGCCTATGCCAACCTTTATTGTTGGACAAACCGGAACGCTTACCCGCCTTACTGAGCAGGTTGGTCACTACGATTTTGAGGCTGCTATTAGCCTTGCCGAGATGGCCAAGAGCTACGGTGTTGGTCTTAAGGAGCACAATGCAGACTACCTTGATGACGTGACGCTGCTTGAGCATACTCCTGCAAATGTCACCGCTTCAAACGTAGCTCCACAGTATGGAACAGAGGAGACTCGCGCATATCTGAAGCTTTGCGATGTAGAGGATCTTCTGGTTAAAGAAGGTCTCCTGAAAGCAGACGAGGTCTCTGGCTTGAGAAACACCCTGTTGGTCAAGGCAATTGAGACTGAGCGTTGGCGCAAGTGGATGGTGGGTGACCAGGTCAATCTGACTGTTGAGCAGATTCTTGCTGATCATAAACTGTCGCTGGATATTCTTGATATTTCTGGTCACTACGCATTCAATGATGACGAGGTCAAGGCCGCAACTGAACACCTGTACAAGAACCTTGCTCAGTTCAACATTGATGGACAGCGTTTTGTTGTTGACCACATCAAGCGCCCTCTTCGCCAGTATGTTGAGTGCTATAGGCTTGAGGGAGTTACTACACGCATCCGTGAGGCACTGGCAGAGTAAGCGCTCGTGCTCTTACCGTTGTAACGCCTTTGCTGCCCAATTTTGGACAGATAGCTGACAAACCTAAGAGGTCGAAGGCTTTTTGCTTTCGACCTCTTTTCTTGTGCGATGTATCATAGAGAACAATAGTTACAAAAACGACGCTAAGGAGCGGCATGGCCGAAAACAACGAGCGCAAAGATGGAGTTTCTCCCCAGCTTGATATGCTCTCAACTGAGCTGCTTGGAGATGCGTTTGACCTGCTTGCAGATGGCCAATCACTCAACGTTTTGCTTGTAGTTGAGGATGCAGCAGGCACGGTTGCAAGCTATGAGTTCTCCGATGACGGCCCAGAGGAGCTGCTTGAGGGCGCCCATAAGCGCGTGCTTGACCTGGCAAAACAGAAGGGCGATAAAGAAGCAGGGCTCGAAGAGCCTGTTCGCTATGCGCTTGTATATGAGGGAGCCATTCAACTGATCAAAGAGGGCGGTTACGAAGATGCTGTGCTTCTTGAGTTTGGCGAGAAGGGCTATAAGAGTTTCTCGGCATATTCTTTAGTTCACGGAAAAGGCCAAGGTGACCAGTTTGTGTGGTCTGATCCCGCTCCAGCAGGGGAGCTTGAGCCACTTCTGTAATGAAAAAGCTGCGTTCATTGAAATTTCTGGGCGCTCTAGGCACGCAATTGCACTAAAGTTCTAAAGCTGATAAAAATTGGACCTGAAGTAGCAAGTCCAAACACATACCTTCGAGAGATAGAGACTTATGCGTCAAGACAACATCAGAAATATTGCTATCATCGCCCACGTTGACCACGGTAAAACCACCATGGTTGACCAGATGCTTAAGGCAACCGATGCATTCCGCGAGAACCAGCAGGTTCAAGAGAGAATTCTGGACTCCAACGATCAGGAGCGTGAGCGCGGAATTACTATTCTGGCAAAGAATATCTCTATTGAGTACAAGGGCGTCAAGATCAACGTTATTGATACCCCTGGCCATGCCGACTTCGGCGGCGAGGTAGAGCGCGTTTTGAAGATGGCTGACGGTGCACTTCTGTTGGTTGACGCAGCCGAGGGCCCTATGCCACAGACTCGCTTTGTTCTGCGTCACGCCATCGACGCAGGCCTTTCTATCATGATGGTTGTCAACAAGATTGACCGTGACGGCGCTCGTCCAGAGGCTGTTGTTAACGATTCTCTTGATCTGATGATGGACCTCGGCGCAACTGATGAGCAGCTTGAGTTCACCATGGAGCACGTCATCTTTGCTTCTGGCGTTAATGGTTACGCTCGCCTTGATCCAAATGATGACAACGACAACATGTTCCCACTTCTCGACATGATTATCGAAGGTCTGCCAGCTCCAGATGTTGATATTGAAGGACCTCTTGCTATGCAGTGCGTCACCATCGACCACTCTGATTACCTGGGCCGCATTGGAATTGGTCGTGTCTATTCCGGAACTGTTCATACCGGCGATAAGATTCTTGTTGTCAAAAACGACGGTTCCCGCGCTATGAGCCAGGTCAAGCAGCTGTTCACCTTTGACTACCTTGGCCGTAAGGAGTGCAGCGAGGTTGACGCAGGTGATATTGCAGCAATCGTTGGCGTTGATAACACTGATATTGGTGACGTCTACACTGATCCAGAGAACCCTGTTGAGCTGGACCCAATTGAGATTGATCCACCAACTCTTTCCATTATTTTTGAGCCTTCTACCTCGCCACTTGTTGGCCGTGAGGGAGACATTGTTGGTGGCCGTCAGCTTAAAGAGCGCTTGATGACAGAGCGCGAGAATAACGTCACCATGCGCATCGAGGAGCTTCCTGATAAGACGGGTATTGAGGTTTCTGGTCGTGGTATTTTGCACCTCTCTGTTCTTATGGAGAGCATGCGCCGTGAGGGCTTCGAATTCCAGGTTGGTCGTCCTCGCGTTCTGTTCAAGAAGGATGCTCAGGGCCACACGCTTGAGCCTATTGAGCAGGCTGTTGTTGAGTGCAACCCAGAGTATGCTGGCAAGGTCATAGAGGTCTTTGGTAACGTTGGTGGCACCATGTCCATCATGGACACTGGCGAGACTCAGACGCACCTTGAGTTCAAGATTCCAACCCGCGGCATCATGGGTCTCAAGACGCGCGTCATGAACGTTACTCACGGTGACGCTGTCTTCTACCACACCTTCCTTGAGTACGGTCCTTTTGCAGGTGATATTGGTAGCCGCCAGAACGGCGCCATGATTTCCATGTCCACCGAGAAGGCTGTTGCATATGCGCTTGGTACCCTTCAAGAGCGCGGCCAGCTCTTTGTTTCTCCAGGTGTTGAGTGCTACGAGGGCATGCTGGTTGGCGAGCGTTCAAGGCCAGGCGACATGGTTGTTAACATTGCACGCACCAAGTCTTTGGGCAACCAGAGGTCTTCAACTGCAGATATTTCAGTTCAGTTGACTCCTCCACGCCTGTTTACGCTGGAAGAGGCTCTGGAGTACATCATGGACGACGAGCTTGTTGAGATCACGCCACAAAACATCCGCATGCGTAAGCGTATTCTTTCCGAGACTGAGCGCCGTAAGTGGGCAGTCCGTAATGGTATGGTCAAGAAGTAACAGCGTCGTTTACAGATAGCCAATCTGGCGAGAAGAACTTGCGGCTGCAAGGGTTTCTCGCCAGTTTTGTTTTAGGCAGATTTTAAATAAAGTGCTGGTAAACGGTATGTGAGGGCGATGCAAAACCGCCCAAAACCGTCCGATTGTGAGCGAATGCTACTTTGCTGAGCTGTTCTGCTCAGGTTGCTTACCTGGCTTCTGAGCTTTGTGACGAAGCTTGTTAACACTGCGCATTACGTGCGGCGTAAGGTCAACGTCGGCCGGAGAAAGCACGTTGTATTTGAGCGACCAACGCCTCAGGCCAACGGTAACAGCAACGCAGACAACGGCTGCCCAGATTTTGGTGACGCCTACATAAGAGACAAGCGCCCAGTAGGAGGTAGCGCCAGCAACCGCGCAAAACGCGTAGAGATTGCTTCGCTGGAAAATACGAGGGATGTTGCCAAGAAATACATCGCGAAGCATACCGCCACCAACGCCCGTAATGCTTCCCATCAAAACAACCGAGAAGGGAAGCAAGTGATATACCAGGGCTTTATCGGTACCAACGACAGCAAAGAGGCCAACGGAAATAATGTCGGTCCACTCGAGCATGCGAGGGAATCTATCAAGCGGTTCGGGGAACATAAACAGCAAGACAGCGGTAAAAACGGCTGCCGGAATGGCGTAAGGCGAGTTGAGCATGTAGACGCCGCCTTCTTGCATCATGACGTCTCTGATAAGTCCGCCGCCCAGACCACCCAAAAGGCCAAGACCCACAAAGCCCACAAGGTCCAAGTGACGATCTCTTGCAACCAGGATTCCCGAGATTGCACCAATAATTACTGTTAGAAGGTCTAGCCAGTAGGGGATGCTCACAGAAATTGCATCTGTGCCATACGGCGAGAAAATCGGTGGCATCCATACCTCCTACTGGTGTTTTACTTTTTATGAGTATGACAATACTACACAAGTATTAAAAATACACAGAACTTCTCGTTCTATATTGGTGAGAAATCCGCTATACTGTCCCGTGCGGTTTTATATGGAGAGTTGTCCGAGTGGCCGAAGGAGCACGATTGGAAATCGTGTAGGCGTCTAAAGCGTCTCCAGGGTTCAAATCCCTGACTCTCCGCCAGAATTTTCACGGCGCCTACGGGCGCCGTTTCACCCTTCGGAGGGGTGGCAGAGTGGTTGAATGCGGCGGTCTCGAAAACCGTTTACCCCTTCTAGGGGTACGAGGGTTCGAATCCCTCCTCCTCCGCCATTTAACATTTTTATTTGATTAATTGTTACCAATAAAGATATATTTATTTTTCGATTTTATATAGAATGTTTAGGCTTAGTAATTCGATGTCATCTTTTTTGACACGAGGGGAGAGTTAAATGGCTGTTTCAGCAGATGAGTTGAATGGCTACAGGCGCGATCGCTACTTTGCACGCTCCTGGGCACTTCTGACTCTGGAAAAGGGTTGGTGGAAGCCTGTCCTTATTATGGCTCTGTTTGGTCTTATTCCAGTTGTCGGAATTCTTGCACTTGTTGGCTATGCACTTGAGACTGCACGCGTAACTGCATGGGGCATCAATGCTGGTCCAAAGCAGAAAGACCTTAAGTTTGGTACCTATATCGTTACCGGCTTCAAGGCAGTTGTTATTGCACTTGCATTTGGTCTGGCATACAGCATTGCAACGGGAATTCTTTCTTTCATTCCAGTTATCAATCTGATTCTTATTCCAGTCTTCATTGTTGCAGCATTTGTTTATCCACTGTGCATCAATGTTGTTCAGGTCCGCGCATCAGTTTATGGTCGCATCTCTGCAGGTTTTGCTTTTAAGAACATCTTTGAGATGATCAAGCACGACATGGGCGGTCTGTTCCGTATCTTTGGTATGGGCATTGTACTTGGCATTGTTACCTCTATCATTATGGGAATCATTGGTGGTAGCGCTGCAATTAGTATGTTCGTTAACATTGGTGCTCAGGCTATGGCCATTGCAAGAACTCAGAATATTTCCAGCCAGAACCAGCTTGGTCTTGTCGTGCTTGCTCTTCTTGCACGCGGCTTCATTCAGATGGGACCAATCTTCCTGGTTATTGGCTATATTGGTCACGTTGTTGGTCTTATCGTTATGCTTCTTATGCAGAACGCAATCGCTCTTTGGATGCGTCAGTTCAACGTTCCTGCATGGGGACAGAGCAATGATCCACTGCCACCATTCATTAACGATCCACGTGATGGCGCAGCTGCTACGTATGCTGCTCCAGCACCAGTGGCTCCAACCGCTCCAGCAGCAGCCGCTCCTGCAGTAGCACCAGTTGCTGTTCCTGTTGCAGCACCAGTAGCAACCCCAGCTCCTGCAGCACCTGCAGCTCCTGCAGCACCTGCAGCTCCTGCTGCTCCAGCTGAGCCTGTTGCGGCTCCAGTAGCACCTGCTGCACCAGTGGCTCCTGTCGCTCCAGCTGCACCTGCTGCACCAGTGGCTCCTGTCGCTCCAGCTGCACCTGCTGCACCAGTGGCTCCTGCTGCTCCAGCAGCACCTGCAGCACCTGTTGCACCTGCGGCACCAGTCGCACCTGTTGCTCCAGCAGCACCTGTGGCTCCAGAGGTTCCTGTCGCTCCCGCAGCTCCAGAGCCTGCACCTGCTTCGACTGTTGTTGTTGAGCCAATTATCCCAACAACTCCAGAGGCTCCTGAGGCACCAGCTGCTCCAGCAGACGCACCAACTCAGAATCCTGAGGGACCTGCAGCTCAGTAAAGTAGAGCACATATAAAAGAGACGGCCATCATGCAGATTGTGTGATGGTCGTTTTTCTTTTTCAATCCCATGTTTTTAAAATTGTGCGAGTGACCATGCCTTGGAAAGATTCGCGTCAGATAGTTGCAAGACTAGAGGCAAATTACTGACAAATTGCCAATTTAAGCTTTATATGTGGACTGCATGTGAGAAAGTTTGTGGGTCAGTTTCGTATTTGAGCATTTATGTGGTATGATGCTTGGTCGAACTTTCCTGCTTCGGGTGCACCTTCACTTCCCGAAGCCATTAGCCCAGAGGAGGTGACAATATGAAGGCCTATGAACTGCTGTTTTTTGTTGACCCAGCTTCCACCGAGGAAGTCCGCGCTGGTGTAATGAAGCGTATTGACGTTGCTATCACCACTGACGGCGGAGTAGTCGACAGCGTCGAGGATTGGGGTAAGCGTAAGCTTGCTTTTGAGATCGACGATCTTACCGAGGGTGACTATACCCTCATCAATTTCCATGCAGATCCAACGCAGATTGCAGAGCTCGATCGAGTCCTGCGAATCAATGATGCTGTTAAGCGTCACATGATCGTGCGTCGAGTCGATAAGGACTAAGTCCTTGTAATGGAAAAGTGGAATTATTCCACGATGAGAGGTAGTGAGATTTATGAGTATTAACAGGGTTAACATTTCGGGCAACCTGACCCGTGACCCGGAGCTTCGCTCCACAGCAGGCGGTACCCAGATTCTATCCTTCGGCGTTGCGGTTAACGATCGTCGCAGGAACCAGCAGACCGGTGAGTGGGAAGATGTTCCCAATTTCGTTGACTGCGTAGTATTTGGACAGCGTGCTGAAGCACTTTCCCGCTTCCTCTCCAAGGGTTCGAAGGTTGCTATTGAAGGCAAACTTCGATTCAGCTCCTGGGAGACGAAGGAAGGACAGCGTCGCAGCAAGCTTGAGGTTGTTGTTGATGAGGTCGAGTTCCTTTCTAGGAATCAGCAGGGTGGAGCCCCTATGTCACAGGGTGCACCATCTTATGCAGCTCCAACTCCACAGGCACCCGCTCCCGTTCCGGCTCCGCCAGACGAGGAGTTCTACGATGCTGATATTCCGTTTTAAACGTCAGACAGCAACACAGACGTTACTGTCATCTGAAAGGTAAAAGACATGGCTCAGCAGAAACAAGATTTCCAGCGCCAGCCGCGTCGCAAGTATTGCCAGTTCTGCAAGGAGGAGACTGAGTTCATCGATTACAAAGATACTCAGCTTCTTCGTAAGTACATGACCGACCGTGGCAAGATTAAGCCTCGTCGCGTCACTGGCACCTGCACGCAGCACCAGCACGACATTGCACTTGCTATCAAGCGCGCACGCGAGATGGCACTTCTGCCCTACACTGTCCCTGTGGTTTCCAGCCGCGGTGGCCGTAGTCGCGGATAACCTATCTGTTCTTCAGGTAGAGTTGGTTAGCAATGGATAGACCGAATTCAAATATTCCTCAGGCACCTGAAGGGTATTCTCGCCCAGAGAGTAGCCCACAGAATTTTGCTGGTCCAAGCAACCAAAACGGAGGCAAGCCGCGTCCGTTTGAAGCTCCAACCTACAAGCAAGGCTTTGTTCTTTGCGTTGTTGGCGGAGTAATTACCGGACTCCTTTCTTTTATTGGAGCAGCTTTGGTTGCGTATGGCATGGTAATTGCTGTCTATTGCAAAAAAGGGCACGGATGGTTTGGTCCTGCTATTACTTCAGTACTTGTTACGGGTGTAGCAGCTTATTTGCTCTCGGGACCAACGGAGGCGGCTACTTCAGTTACCGCTTGTGCACTTGCTCTTGGAGTTGGCTACGCTTTTGCAACAGAGAAACTCACCGTTGGTGTTGGATCTCTTCTTGTAGGAGCAACGGCTTTGGCACTTCTGGGATACGACGCGTTCTTTGCCGCAATGGCAGGAACAACTCTTCCCGAGCTTGCTCAGAACGTATTTAATCAATACGCCTCGCAGGTCTCAGGTGCTTCTCCAGAGATCCAAGAAGGTCTTTCAACAGCAAAGGCACTCTTTATGCTCTTTTGGCCAACCAGCTATACCGGCATGGCGCTTTTATATTTTGTAATTGCGCGTTTTGGAGCTCGAACAGTGTATAAAGCACTGACAAGAGACCCACAGAAATTACCACAGTTCCAACTGATGGACGTTCCATTTTGGATGTGTGTTCTTACCGTGGCCAACTTGTTTGTGTATGCACTTTCAAGCACCATTTTGCCTGCACAAGACATACTTCAGCTTATTACGTTGAATGTGTTTATGGCTCTTAGGGTTGTGTTTGCTCTTCAGGGCCTTGCGGTGCTCACATGGTTTGTGCGCGAGAAGCACTTCTCGCCAGCACTTTCTCTGTCACTGTTTGTATTGGCAGGCATGTTAGAAGTTCAGTTAGGCGTTATGGCTCTCGTAGGACTTATTGACGTCTGGGCAAACTTCCGAAAGCTTAATCGCTTAGGAAGCCAGGATTCAGAGTCCACGATAAACAACAACTAGTCGATACCATCGACTCATCAAAGGAGTTTCCCATGAAAGTTATTCTCTTGGGCGAGCTTCGCGGTAAGGGCGGCGAAGGCGACATCGTAGAGGTCGCACAGGGTTATGCGGAGAACTTCCTGTTCCCCAACAAGATTGCCCAGCCTGCTACACCGGGTAACATCAAGCAGCTTGAGGAGCGTCGTCACAATATCGCTAAGCGCGAAGAGCAGCGTATTGCTGACGCAAATGCTACCAAGGCAGCTCTTGATGGCAAGCTCGTAACTGTTGACGCTCGCATTGGCGAGGAGGGCCAGCTCTTTGGCTCCGTCACCACCGCTCAGATTGCTGACGCAATCGAGGCACAGCTCAACGTCACCGTTGATCGTAAGCGCATTGCTCGTAGCGCTGCTATCAAGACCGCTGGTCGCCACAATGTCACCATTGAGCTTTACCGTGACATTACCGCAACCGTCGTTGTTCTTGTTGGCGAGGACGATGCTGCTCCTGCAGAGGAGGAGACCGAGGAGGTCGCCGCTGAGGCAACCGTCGAGGTTGAGGTTGAGTCCGCAGAGTAGTTTTATGCATGCATAAAACACTGTTCTCCTGCATTTTTTGGTGGTTTATACAATTTCTGCAGTTTTCTACAGATTTGTAAGCTTTTATAAAAAGCAAGGCCATCTTAAAAGAATGGAATGTTTGTTCGAACCACCCCTTTGTGAAACATAACAAAGGGGTGGTCTTTTTATGTGTAGACTGAACGGTATATTTTCTTATACTCTACCTGCGGTTATTCAAAATGTTATGTAAAACATATTCACTTAACCTGCGGAATTGTAATTTGATTTGTATAACTGCAGATAAGCAATTGTGTAGAAAATACCACGTGTCGAAAAAAGTCCAAAAAATGTTGAAAACGTTGAAAACTCAAGGAAATCCCGCTCAGGGTATGCGAGTTTTGGAAAATCGTGTTGAAGACTTAACTTTTCGAATTTTGCAAGCCAAAATGACTCTTTATTTTTTTGAAAAGTACACTACTATTCAGATTCATTCCCAAAAAATATGATTGGAAAAGACGATGGCACAAGACTCGTTTGAGATGAATCCTACGCAATTGACGGCCCTAGAGAACGCCTCTATGCCACAAGATTCTGATGCCGAGTTTTCCATTCTTTCTGCAATGATTCTTTCGGAAGAAATCAGAGGAGAGTGCCTCATTAGGCTTTCTTCCGAGGATTTCTATATTCCATCCAATCAAATTATTTTTGAAGCAATTAAGTCTCTGTTTGACAATAACAAGCCAGTAGATGTCATTTCGCTTGCAGACCACCTTAAGAGTAACGGCAAGTTTGAGCGCGCTGGAGGAGCTGTCCGTTTAGCAGAGCTTGGAAACAACCCACTTGCTATGGTTGGTTGGGAAAACCACGCCGTTATGCTGCACCGTGATACTACGCTCAGAAAGATGATTAGTGCTTCTGCAAAGATTTCTGCGCTTGCCTACAACGCTCCAGAAGATACAAAAGAAGTAGTTGACCAGGCAGAGAAGCTCATTTTTGATGTAACCAACAGAGATGTTCAGCAGTCTGAGCAGGGCATTGAAGACATCATGACTGATCTCTTTGAAGAGCTTCAGCAAAATGCTGGTAAAGATGCGTCGGAGTTGGGTGTCCAAACTGGATTTGCAACCCTAGATAACCTTTTCCAAGGTCTTCGTCCTGGTCAGATGGTTGTTATCGGCGCTCGTCCTGGTGTTGGTAAGACTTCTTTTGCTCTCAGCATGGCTTATAACGCTGCAGTTTCCGGTGCAACTGTTGCGCTCTTCTCGCTTGAGATGAGCAAGATTGAGATTGCGCAGAGGCTGTTGGCTTCTGAATCAAAGGTTGATTTGCAGACCATCCGTTCTTCCAACATCAGAAATGAGCAGTGGCCTACCCTTCTGGAGGCAGCAGAGCGCATTTCTCGCCTTAAAATCATCGTTGACGATACTCCGGGCACAACAGTCACAGAAATCCGCGCAAAAGCCCGCAGAATGCTTAATAAGGCCGAGAAGGGCGTCATTATCATCGACTACCTTCAGCTGCTTTCTCCACCAGCCGAGAAGGGCCGTGCGGACAGTCGTGCAACTGAGGTTTCCGAGATGTCTCGTGGCATTAAGATTATGGCTAAAGACCTCAAGGCACCTGTTATTGCACTCTCTCAGCTTAACCGTACGCTTGAGAACAGAAACGGCAAGCGTCCACAGCTCTCTGACCTGCGTGAGTCCGGCGCAATCGAGCAGGATGCAGATATTGTTTTGCTGCTTGACCGCTCACTGAGCGATGAAGAAGCCGCACGCGATGACCGTCCTGATAAAGACGTTACCAACATCATTGTTGCAAAGAACCGTGCAGGTGCTCTGAGGGATGTTCCTGTTATGTTTATGCCAACATCCACCAAGTTTGTTGAGATCTACCAGGGAAATAATTACTCAGAAAGTGAAGCCGCTCAGTACGCTGCGATGGCAAACCCCGCGCATTAATCGTTTCTTATGTGTGACAAAACCTCTGCGCTTCTGTGCTTTTGCGAGCGGTATTAGATATACTTATGAAGCAACCCCTAAAGAGGTTGCAACCGTCATGTAATGGTCGTGTTTGTAGATAGCTGCGATAGGGGAGAACTTATGCCAGCTTCCGTACTTGTTGGTGCTCAGTGGGGAGACGAGGGTAAGGGTAAAGTTACCGACCTCATTTCCGGAGATTTTGACGTTGTTTGCCGTTACGCTGGTGGTGCAAATGCAGGCCACACGGTAATTGCTGGAGACACAAAGCTTGCACTTCACCAGGTTCCATCTGGCGTTATGTACGAGAACACCTATCCAGTTATTGGCAATGGCTGCATTGTTGACCCAGAGGTTCTTCTCGGCGAGATTGATATGCTAGAGAGCAAGGGTATTTCTTGCGACCTGCTTAAGATTTCCGGCAACGCTCACATTGTTATGCCTTATCACAAAGATCTTGACGGCGTCCACGAGAAAAAGCTGGGTAAGAACCTTATTGGTACCACTAAGCGCGGTGTCGGTCCAACGTATATGGACAAGATGAACCGCACTGGCCTGCGTATTCAGGACATGCTTGACGAGAAGATCTTCCGCAAGAAGCTTGAAGCTGCACTTGAGTACACCAATCCAATCTTGAGCCTTGTGTATGGCCTTCCAACCTATACCGTTGACCAAATTTGCGAGACCTATCTGCCTTATGCAGATCGCATTCGTCCTTACATTGTTGAGTCTTCTCTCTTCCTCAACGAAGAGCTTGAGGCTGGTAAGAACATTCTCTTCGAGGGTGCTCAGGCAACCATGCTTGATATTGACCACGGCACCTATCCATTTGTTACCTCTTCTAGCTGCACTGCTGGTGGCGCAGTAACTGGTTCTGGCGTTGGTCCAACCAACATTGACCGCGTCCTGGGCATTGCAAAGGCATACCTCACACGCGTTGGCTCTGGTCCATTCCCAACAGAGCTCTTTGACGAGACGGGCGATCTTCTCGGCGAAGTTGGCCATGAGTATGGTGTAACTACTGGCCGTAAACGTCGCTGCGGCTGGTACGACGCAGTAGTTGTTAACTACGCGGCTCGTATCAATGGCCTCACTGACCTGGCAATTACCAAGCTTGACGTTCTTGGCTGCCTGGATGAGATTAAGGTATGCGTTGCTTATGAGTGCGACGGCAAGATTTACAAGACCGTCCCAGAGCACCAGAGCGTCTTCTATCACGCAAAGCCTGTGTACGAGACTCTTCCTGGTTGGAAGTGCGACATCTCTAACGTTCGTAACTTCTACCAGCTGCCTCGTGAGGCTAAGGACTACATTGATTTCCTGGAGCAACTTGCTGGTGTACGCGTTTCTATCATCACCGTTGGTCCAGATCGCGAGCAGACAATCGACCGCTACTGGAGGTAACCCGTGGCGTCTTCGGACTGCTCAACTTTTGCAATAGTTTGCGATAACCCCTGTGGGCTTGAAGCTTCCCAGCTTGAAGCCCTGGGGGTTTCTGTAATACCTGGAGCTCTAAATTCAGATGCTGATCAGGTGGGCGAGTTTTACCGAGGTATTTTTGAGTCAGGAGTTCAAAAGATTCTCTCGCTTCATGTGTATGCAGATTTTTCTGACTCGCTTCTTACGGCAAAAAAGGCTTGTCAGAACAATCCTGACATCTCAAGCTCAATTTTCCTGGTAGATAGCGGAAATATGCCCACTGCTATGGGGATCATGCTTGAGCGCTTAAGTGCGGCAAGAAAGTCTGGAGCTTCATTTGAAGCTGCTTGCGCGTATGCACAAGAGCTGGCTGAGGTAGTTGCCACAATGTACATTGCAATGAACAAGGTCGTCCTTCATAAAAGCAAGGACAAGCATCCGAGGCTTTCTTTAAGACTTCGACTTGAGCGTTTGCATAGGCGCATCTCAAACGATATGTATTTGTATCGTTTGGTTGGCGGAAAATGTACAGAGGTGGCTCGTTCATCGGATTTTACCGATCTAGCAGCAAGAATTTCTCGTCTTATGAGTGCTTGTTTTGTAAAGCGCGGCGAGCTCAAATATGTAGTGATTTCAAGTGGCGAGAAACGCATAGAAAAGCATCTCAAAAAGCCGCTTAAAACCAACGAATATGATGCAGAATGTATTGCAGAAAGACTTGCTTCCCCTGAGTTTAAAAAACATCTTGGAGAAGGCGCTGTTGGCGTTGCTTGTATCCCAAAGGCGTTGTATCAGAAGGCTGGAGTACTTATGAATGACACCGTTGATATTTTGTTGCTCGGCGCAGGTGGTCGTGAGCACGCTCTCTTAACTAAGCTGCAGGAATCGCCTCGTGCAGGAAAAATTTACGTTGCTCCAGGTAATGGCGGCATGGCTGCCCAGGCAGAGATTGCTCCTATTGATCAAAATAACCCTGACGAGGTTGTTGCTTTTGCCAAGGAAAAAGGCATTAACCTGGTAGTTATTGGCCCTGAAGCACCTCTTGTTGTGGGTGTTGCAGACGCTGTTCGTCAGGTCGGTATTGCATGCTTTGGCCCTAATCAGAATGCAGCGCAGATGGAGGGCTCAAAGGCGTTTGCCAAGGGCGTTATGGAGCGAGCAAACGTTCCAACTGCTGCATGGAAGTCTTTCACAGACCAGGCGTCTTGCGAGGCGTATGTTCGCCATATCGGTGCACCTGTTGTTGTTAAGGCAGACGGTCTTGCTGCAGGTAAGGGCGTTATTGTTGCAACTGAGCTTGAACAGGCCCTCGAAGGTGTTCGCGAGTGTTTTTCCGGTCACTTTGGCGATGCAGGAGCAACCGTTGTTGTTGAGGAGTTCCTTGAGGGGCCAGAGTGTTCGCTGCTTGCGCTCACTGATGGAACGTACGTTGTTCCGCTGGCAACAGCCCAGGATCACAAGCGCGCTTACGACGACGATAAGGGACCTAACACCGGTGGAATGGGCGGCTATTCTCCTGTTCCTTTTGTGACCAATGAAGAACTTTCCCAGATGATAGCCATTGAGCAGCGCGTTGTTGACCAGCTCAAAAAAGAGGGTATCAACTATTCTGGCTGCCTTTACGGCGGATTTATGCTGACCAAAGACGGCCCTAAGGTTCTTGAATTTAATGCTCGCTTTGGCGATCCAGAAACTCAGGTTGTACTGCCTCGCCTCCAGGGCGATTTGGTTTCAATTTTGATGGCTTGCGATAACGGCACCCTCCGTCATCAGCAGGTTTCCTGGTCTGATACGGTAGCTGTTTCTGTTGTTCTGGCAAGTGCTGGATATCCTGGTTCTTACGAAAAGGGCAAGGAGATTACCGGTATTGAGGCTGCTCAGCAGCTTGAGGGCGTTTCTGTGTATCACGCCGGAACTGCTCAGACCGAGGACGGAAAGATTGTCACAGCAGGCGGCCGCGTGCTTAACGTCACTGCGCTTGCACCAACTTTTGAGGAAGCTCGCGCTCGTGCATATGAGGCTTGCGACCTTATCAACTTTGAAGGCAAGCAGCTCAGGCACGATATTGGACTTAAGGCTCTTCAAGGTCGTCCAGAAAAATAGTTAGGTTAGCGCTTATGGCAAATCAAAATGACGAGAAAACCAACGTACAGGATGGTGCTTGGACCAGCGATCAAAGCAGTTCTCAGTTTAGTGATGTGTTTGATGATATGCAGTCTGCTGAGCCAGAGATTCTTGATGCTGACATGCAGGTAACTCCAGAGGTGTTTGATTCTGCTCGCAATGATTTGCACTCGGCAGTTGATTCGCTTACCTACGACGGTGAGCGTGTTGCTGTGGGCGATGCTGCCTACCATCATTCTGGGGAGCCACAAAAGCGCAGCTTTGTTGCAGGTACAGAGGATGCGCGTGATGCCTCTCTAGAAGAGAAGCCACTTTCTGAAGATACCGTTTGGGTTGGTCGCATTTTTGACGTGAATCGTCTGCGTGTCTCTCTTCCTGATGGACGCACTGCTCTTCGTGATGTTGTGCGTCATCCCGGTGCTGTAGCTATTGTTGCATTGACTGATGAGGGTAGAATTTGCCTGGTTCGTCAGTACCGAACTGCGCTTGGTCGCGTAACAGTTGAGCTGCCTGCAGGAAAGCTTGATCCAGGCGAGGATCCTCTTGATTGCGCTCACCGTGAGTTGCTGGAAGAGACCGGAATGAAGGCGGGAAAGATGGCTTTTCTCACCACTACCGCCACTTCTGATGGATTTACTGACGAGCTCATTCACCTTTATATGGCAACTGAGTTGACCTTTGAGGGATCAGACCCAGATGCCGACGAATTTATTAACGTGGATCTTGTTCCACTATCTGAGCTGGTAGATGCTGTTCTCGATGGCAAAATCGAGGACGCAAAGACTATCATTGGAGCTCTTATCTGCGATTCAATTTCACACCGATTGCCTATGGAGTAATTACGCATGCTTGACCGTTCTTCTCGCCCTGTACCTGGTAACAACGCCCCTGGCAAACATCGAAAATCGCTGTTTGCCAGTTTTCTTTCTTATTACGCCCCGCAAAAGCACCTGTTCATTCTGGACACTATCTGCGCCATCATTTTGGCTTGCATCGAGCTGGCATTCCCTCAAATTCTGCGATCGCTCACAAGGGGACTGTTTACGCAGGGTAAAGATGTCATTCTCGGCAGCTTGGTATTCATTGCTGTTGGTCTTGTCGTGATGTATTTTGTCCACTTTCTGTGCCGCTACTTTGTTATTAGTTGGGGACACATCATGGGCGCCCGCATGGAAAGTAAGATGCGAGAAGATCTGTTTGACGCGTACGAGCGCATGAGTTTCTCGTATTATGATCGCCACAAGACGGGCGACCTGATGAGTCGCCTGGTATCTGACTTGTTCGACATTTCTGAGACGGCGCACCACGGTCCCGAGTATCTGATTATTGGCTTGCTTGAGATTGCTGGCTCTTTTGTTATTCTGACGTTTATCAATGTGCCTCTTACGCTGGTGCTTGCTGGAATTGCCGCCGCGTTAGTGGTGTTCAATTTCTTTGCCAACATGCACATGCGCGGTATTTTTAAAGAGAATCGTATGCGTATTTCCGACGTAAATACCCAGCTAGAAGACTCACTTTCTGGTATTCGCGTGGTTAAGGGCTTTGCGGCAGAAGATCACGAACGTAAGAAATTTAGGGCAAGCAACTCCGCATATTTGGACTCCAAAGCCAACATGTACCACGCAATGGGCAGATATCAGGCTGCTATTTCTGGCATGATGGGCGTTTTGAACACTGTCGTGTTGGTTTTGGGTGGTTGGATGATTGCTCAGGGTCAGATGCAGGCCATTGACCTGGCAACTTATGCGCTCTACATCTCGCTGTTCACCACGCCAATCATGAACATTCTGAACTTTACTGAGACGTTCCAGAAGGGCCTTGCGGGCTTTAAGCGTTTCTCGGAAATTCTTGAGACTCAGCCAGATATTCAAGATGCGCCTGATGCTCACGATATTCAGATTACTGCTGGCGATATCATCTACCAGGACGTTCATTTTTCTTACAACAACGCCGAAGAGGTTATTGATGGCTTGAACCTTCATATTGAGAGCGGAAAAACCGTTGCGCTGGTTGGACCTTCAGGCGGAGGTAAGTCAACTACCTGCGCTTTATTGCCACGCTTCTATGATGTTACAAGCGGAAGCATCACCATTGACGGGCAGGACATTCGCTCCGTTACGCAGCACAGTTTGCGCTCGGCAATTGGTATGGTCCAACAGGACGTGTACCTTTTTGACGGCACCATTGCGGAGAACATTGCATACGGTTGCCCTGAGGCTTCCGCAGCCGACATTGCGCTTGCCGCAAAGCGTGCGAACATCGCTGAGTTTATCGAGTCGTTGCCTGACGGATATGACACGCAGGTAGGACAGCGCGGAACAAGGCTTTCTGGCGGACAAAAGCAGCGCATTTCCATTGCGCGCGTGTTCCTCAAGAACCCTCCACTGCTCATCCTAGACGAGGCTACTTCTGCTTTGGACAACGAGTCCGAACGTGCGGTTCAGGAATCCCTTTCTGAGCTGGCAAAGAATAGAACCACGCTGGTCATTGCTCATCGACTTTCGACAATTATGGGCGCTGATGAGATTATTACCATCGACCACGGCCGTGCAGTTGAGCGTGGAACCCACGATGAGTTGCTAGAAAAGGGCGGAATCTACGCTCATTACTATCAAATGCAGTTTGGTGGTGCGCCAAATCTCGCAAGGCGGTAAAATAGAGCATTAGGTGCTTTGCGAAACGCGGTTTGCAGTTTGCAGTTTGCAAACCGACGGCTCGTAACCAAAGATCAAAAGTCAACGCATTGCATGCTTTGAAAGCGTGTTTATGCAGGTTGAATGAGAGAGCTACATGGCTAAAGATGATGCAGAACGTTCACGCTTCGCGCGTCGCCAGAAGGGCGCGCTTGACGCTGACGCAGCTGAAGAGTTGTTTACCAAGGTAGACGAGACAGGTCATCCTAACGAGGAGCGCGCAGCTCAAGAGCGTGCTCGCAGGCAGGGCGGAGCTGCGGCGGTAGACGTTGACCCGCTCTCGGGATCTGATCCTTCGGGATCAAATATCGAGAAGGTCATTACAAAGACAGCAGTCCTTTTTGTTCTGATTTTCCTGGTAATTGTTGTTCTCATGCAGGTTTCTTGCGGTGTTATTCGCCGAGCCAACACAGCAAATCTAACTGAATCTGTTACGGTACGATCTGTTGCATCCGCATTGCGTGGAGGCGTTGAGTGGGGTAATGGATTCACGCAGTTCCCCGAAGATTTCTCGGTTCAGGAAGCTGACGAGAACACTGGTCGCGTTGAGGTAACGGTTACCGACACCACCTCAAAAGACGTGCTTGAATGCTACGCCGGATCAAGTGTTCAGGCTCAGGCGTTTGCTATTAACGCACTGCTCAACCCACGAATTAATACCGTTGTCTATCACGTCAGTGTTCACAGGAATGATCAGGGCGAGCTTCAGAAATCTCAGCTCTTTGGATTCCTTAAACCCGGCGGAGATGCAACACCTATCTTTACCTTTACGTTCTCAAAGACGCAGTCTTCTGATGGAGTAAATATCACCATGGTCATTACTGGTGCAAACGATACTATTCAGAAAGAGCTGCGAGACCAGATTGCCACGTCATTTACGCCGGTTCGCGTGCTTGGCGGCATCGTTGGTGGAGATTCTTCAACAAAGAAGAACACCACAACTGGAACAACAGGAACCACTGGTACCACTAACACCACAGGTACAAGCGACAGTTCTTCAGGCACTAAGTAGTCTACGGACCTGCAAGCAACAAAGCAAAAGAGTAAAAGAGCCGCTGAAGTCAGCGGCTCTTTTACTTGTGCTGCTGGAAGAGACTTATCGGGAGGTCGGCCCGCCTCAAAATGGTGGCGTGGCGAATGATTTGCACGTTAATTTGACTGAAAGTTATGGAATCGATGTTTTTAAGACGATTGTGGCCCCAAAAAGGTAAAAAAGCCGTTTAGTTGGAAGTTTTAGTCTTTATGCATGACGATTT
>JDFH01000002.1 GCA_000564995.1 Atopobium sp. ICM42b | reverse complement strand
ATAAATTTAGTATCTACGGAACACACCTAAGTCGGATATTCTGCTCATTGCGGGCATATTACACACCTAATGACGATAATCTGCATGTTTGTGGCTTTCTGCGTCATGTATACGTCTTTTTAACAGATTATCCGACTTAGGTGTGTTTTGAACTGCCTCCTATTTCTCGTGTCCAAGAAATGGGAGGCAGTTCAGAAGTGGAGGCTCTCTTTCTAGTTCTTGAGTGAATTAAGCGGAGCGGGAAAGCGACCGCCTCGGTGGGCAAGCACCGTACCCGCAAACTGGTTGACCGGCATGATGGGCGCGGATCCAAAGAGGCCACCAAACTCCAGGACGTCGCCCTCGTTGTAACCGATAGCTGGGATAACACGGACCGCCGTGGTCTTGGTGTTGATGACGCCAATAGCCATCTCATCTGCGATGATGCCCGCAATGGTTTCCACGGAGGAATCGCCAGGAATAGCAATCATGTCCAAGCCAACGGAGCACACTGAGGTCATTGCCTCGAGTTTCTCGAGCGAGAGCGCACCGTCTTGAGCTGCGCGAATCATGCCTGCATCCTCGGAGACCGGGATGAATGCGCCGGACAGGCCGCCAACGCTTGACGACGCCATGACGCCGCCCTTTTTGACAGCGTCATTGAGCAGGGCAAGTGCGCAGGTGGTTCCGGGGCCGCCGCATTCGCCAACGCCGATGAGCTCCAGAATCTTAGCGACGGAATCGCCAGCTGCAGGGGTAGGTGCAAGACTCAGGTCTACGATGCCCTTCTCGACACCTAGACGCCTTGAAGCCTCGCGGCTCATCAGCTCGCCTGCGCGGGTAATCTTAAATGCGGTCTGCTTGATCTTCTCGGCAACGTCCATGAGGTTTGCGGAGTCGGGAAGTTCAGCGAGGGCTGCAGCCATGACACCAGGACCAGAAACACCCACGTTAATGACGGCGTCTGCCTCTCCGCTGCCGTGGACCGCGCCGGCCATGAAGGGGGAGTCCTCCACCATGTTGGCAAAAACGACCAGCTTAGCGGCACCGTAGCACTGAATGTCGGTGGTGCGACGAGCGGCTTCGAGCACGGTTTTGGCCATGAGCAGGACAGCGTCCATGTTGATGCCCGCGCGCGTAGAAGCGACGTTTACCGAGGAACAGACGCGCGACGTGGTGGCCAACGCCTCGGGGATGGATGCGATGAGTCGGCGGTCGGCGTCGCCAAGGCCCTTGTGGACCAGTGCCGAGAAGCCACCCAAAAAGTCGATACCTAGTGTCTCGGCCGCACGGTCCAGTGTGTGGGCCAGCGGGGTCAGGTCTTGCGCCGAGGTACATGCCGCAATCTGTGCGATTGGCGTGACGGAAACGCGCTTGTTGGCAATAGGGATGCCGTACTCGCGCTCCAGGTCCTCGGCCACGGACACCAGGTGTTCGGCCTTGCGCGTGATGCGGTCGTAGACCTTCTGGCACATGCGATCCAGGTCCTCGTCTGCGCAGCTATTGAGCGAGATGCCCATCGTGATGGTGCGCAGGTCAAGGTTTTGCTCGCTGACCATGGCGAGGGTTTCGGCGATTTCCTGTGGAGTAATGTTCATGCGCGTCCTCTCGGAATGCGGTTGTCGTGCGAGCGCCGGGGCGCAGGTGCAGCTTGCGTGCGGTATCGGGGTCCAGGTGCGGTTGTCGTGTGGAGACAAGGCTTGGCTTTTGGCGGACGACCAGCCGCAGGGGTTTCTCGACTATTATACTTAAGCAACAACGACAAACGGGGCAAGTTGCGAGGTAACGTGGCAGAAAAAGTCACCCTAAAAACGATTGCGCGCGAGGTGGGGCTGTCGCCCGCCACGGTTTCGCTGGTGCTGAACGGCCGGCCGGTGCGCGTGAGCGACGAGAACCGCCGTCGCATCCTCGACGTTGCCCGTCGCGAGCACTACATTCCCAACCAGATCGCACGAAGCCTGGTCACGCAGCATACGCAGACGCTGGGGCTGATCGTGCCGAATATCGAGAGCCGGTTTTTCTCGTCGTTTGCAAAGATGCTGGAGATGAAGTGCCGCCGTCGCGGATACGCGCTGTTCATCACTAACTCGGATAACAGCACGTCAAACGATGCGGACCTTGTGCGACTGCTGGTCAATCGCGGCGCCGACGGCATCTTTATCATCACGTCCGACGAGGTAGAAGCCTCAAAGCAGCTCATCGCCGACTTGGAGCAGCTGCCCGTGCCGTACGTCATGGTGGACCGAACCATCGACGCGCTCGACTGCGACAAAGTCACGTTCAACAACGAGCTTGGCGGCTATCTGGCCACAAAATACCTGCTAGATCACGGTCATCGCCGGATCGCGTGCATGGTCAACACCGCCTCCAACACCGGCTGCGCGCGCCTCAATGGTTACGTTCGCGCTCTTGGCGAGAAGGGCCTGGAGCTGGATCAGTCGCTTGTACTGACCAGTGATTATTACATTCCTGATGCGTATCTTGCAGCTCAGCAGCTGATTCGCGTGAAAGCTACCGCGGTTGTTGCGACGTCGGACAACATTGCGTTGGGCTTGCTGCGCTATCTTTACGAGCGTGGCTTGCATGTTCCCCGCGACTATTCTGTTGTCGGATACGATAACAGCATTTCAGACGCACTGTTTGAGCCAGCGCTGACCTCGATTGAGCAAAATGTTGATGAGCTTTCTGACGCCGCGCTTTCGATTATGTTTCGTCGTCTGGGCGAGCATGGGGCGGATGTTGGCGCCGCAGGTTATGTTGCTGCGAAGGGTGACGAAGCAGGTCAGAAAAACGCAGATGATACGGTGGACGATAGCACTTCAATCCAAATAATCCTTGAGCCGCGCATGATTGAGAAGAATAGCGTGCGTGTTTTGGGTCGCTAATCAAAATTCTGCATAATTACACTATTAAATTCATTTCTATGAATACGTAATTTTTGGCCTCAAAATTATGTGCCGAAAAAGGTAAAAAACCCGTTTAGTTGGAAATGAAAAATGAAAATTAGCTGATTTATCTCCAACTAAGACGATTTTTTACCGCACCAAAAACTTTTATCTGGCCAAACGTTGTATGCAGAAAAATGAAATCTCCAACTAAACGCATTTTTTACCACTTGGGCACCATTTTGGGCAAATTTCGGCATCGTGGGTACTGTTGGGTACTGTTGGGGGATCGTTTTGCTGATCGAAAGACGCCTTAAAAGCCTCCCCAGAAAGAATTTTCCAGAAATCTCATCTTGATAAAACGTTTTATCACTTAGAGTAGTATTTGAAACATAGCCGAAGCATCATACTGTTATGTATGTGTTGTTATGTTCGCTCTAGCTCTCGTCGCAAGGCGGGAATGTCCGCTCTAAAAGCGGTGTACCTGCGCAGAAATGCGCACGTACTTTGCGTGCACAGCACAAAATGTGGCTACACGTACGCTTTCACGGACGGCGAACAAAACAAACGCTCAGGTGATGGAAGCAACGAGGTTGCCTAACCTGCGTAAACGCGCAGGCGGCAGCCCAAGAAAAGGAGGAGCACATGGCTCAGCCCGTGTACGGCACACCTTGGCAGACCCTGAATCAGCCTGTATCTGAGGACGAGCTTGCCGGCGTCGATAGGTATTGGCGCGCAGCTAACTACCTGTCTGTTGGTCAGATTTATCTTCGCAGCAACCCTCTTATGAAGGACGGTTTCTCTCGCGAGGACGTTAAGCATCGCCTGGTTGGCCACTGGGGAACCACCCCAGGCCTGAACTTCCTGTTTGGCCACGTCAACCGCTTCATCCGCGACCATAACCAGAACACCATCTTCCTCATGGGCCCTGGTCACGGTGGACCTGCAGGTACCGCACAGTCCCTGCTCGACGGCACTTATCGCGAGACCTACCCATTCATCACCGACGATGAAGAGGGCCTCCAGAAGTTCTTCCGCCGCTTCTCTTACCCAGGCGGAATTCCTTCCCACTACGCACCTGAGACTCCAGGCTCCATCCATGAGGGCGGCGAGCTGGGCTACACTCTGTCCCACGCTTACGGCGCTGTCCTGGACAACCCATCCCTGCTGGCAGTCGCTGTTGTCGGCGACGGCGAGGCAGAGACCGGCCCACTTGCAACTTCTTGGCAGACCAACAAGTTCATGGACCCACTGACCGATGGTATCGTTCTTCCAATCTTGCACCTCAACGGCTACAAGATTGCTAACCCAACCATCCTTGCTCGTATTTCCGACGGTGAGCGCGACGAGTTCTTCCGCGGCATGGGCTACCACCCTTACAACTTTGTTGCAGGCTTTGACGATGAGGACCACGCATCCATCCACCGTCGTTTCGCAGCTCTTCTCGAGGCTGTCTTCAACGAGATCTGCGCTATCAAGAGTCGCGCAGCCGCAGGTGACGCATCCCGTCCTTACTACCCAATGATCATCTTCCGCACCCCTAAGGGTTGGACTTGCCCTCCTTACATTGACGGCAAGAAGACCGAGGGCTCTTGGCGCGCACACCAGGTTCCACTGGCATCCGCTCGCGACACCGAGGCTCACTTCCAGGTCCTTCGCGACTGGATGGGCTCCTACAAGCCAGAGACTCTCTTCACCGAGAAGGGCGCAATCCGTCCAGAGGTTACCGCTTTCATGCCTAAGGGTGACCTCCGCCTCGGCGCTAACCCTAACGCAAACGGTGGCGCAATCCGCCGCAACCTCGTCCTTCCTGACGCAAAGAAGTACGAGATCCCAGTTGCCGAGAAGGGCCACGGCTTTGGTGCCACTGAGGCAACGCGCGTTCTTGGCGAGTACACCGCTGAGCTCATCAACAGCAACCGCTCCGAGTTCCGTATCTTTGGACCTGACGAGACCGCTTCCAACCGTCTGCAGCCTTCCTTCCAGGTAACCGACAAGCAGTGGTTCGGCGGCTTCAACGACGACTTTGAGAACGACGAGCACATCTCCCCAGTTGGTAACGTTATCGAGCAGCTTTCCGAGCACCAGTGTGAGGGCCTGCTTGAGGGCTACACTCTGACCGGCCGCCACGGTATCTGGTCCAGCTACGAGTCATTCGTTCACATCATTGACTCCATGATCAACCAGCACGCTAAGTGGCTTGAGGCTACCGTCCGCCACATTCCATGGCGCAAGCCTATCTCCGCTCTCAACCTGGTCCTTTCCAGCCACGTTTGGCGCCAGGACCACAACGGATTCTCTCACCAGGATCCTGGTTTTGTTGACATCATGCTCAACAAGAGCTTCAACAACGATCACATCACCAACATCTACTTCCCAGCAGACGCTAACCTCCTGCTTGCGGTTGGCGAGAAGTGCTACACCTCCACAAACTGCATCAACGCAATCTTCGCTGGTAAGCAGCCTGCTCCAACGTGGGTAACCCTCGACGAGGCTCGTGAGGAGCTTGCAGCTGGTGCTAAGGAGTGGAAGTGGGCTTCCAACGCTGAGGCTGGCGAGGAGGACATTGTTCTCGCGTCCTGCGGCGACGTCCCAACTCAGGAGCTCCTGGCAGCCCTTGACATGCTTGGCAAGCTGGGCATCAAGGCCCGCTTCGTCAACGTTGTTGACCTGCTCAAGATTCAGAACGCTTCCGAGAACGACGAGGCTCTCTCCGATGAGGAGTTCACCAAGCTCTTCTCCGCAGACAAGCCAGTTCTCTTCGCGTTCCACGCTTACGCTGGTTCTGTCCGCCGCCTGATTTGGGACCGTCCAAACCACGACAACTTCAACGTTCATGGCTACGAGGAGCAGGGTTCCACCACAACTCCTTACGACATGCTGCGCCTGAACAACATGGACCGTTGGGCACTTGCTGCTGACGCTCTCCGCATGATTGACGCTCAGAAGTGGGCAGATCAGATTGACGAGTGGGAGAAGTTCCGCACCGAGGCCTTCGAGTTTGCTGTCGAGAAGGGCTATGATCACCCAGCATTCACCGACTGGTCTTGGCCAGACGCTTCCGATGCTGATCAGGCTATCTCCGCAACTCAGGCAACCGCCGGCGACAACGAGTAACACGTCGCGACCGCGAGCGCCGCACGGCGCAACCGCGCTAGCTGCGAGCGACGTGCGTGCTACGTACGAGCCGCGAGCGCCGCGCGTGCTAGCTGCGCAAACGTGCCTTCCGCCCGGTATCCACTTCGTGTGGGTACCGGGTTTTCTTGTGCAAAAGCGCTGCTAGCAGACGGGGTTTCTCGCCAGGCGGGCGGCGCGCGCGGTGTGCGTTCAATGCGCCCGGGTATGCGCTCGACGCGCGCCTGATTTCTGCAAAGAATCTGTAAATTCTGCCTGAAAACGTAAAAGAAACTGTGGATTTGCCTGATTTCGTCAAAGAATCTGTATCTGAAATACAGATTCTTTGCACTTTTCAGGCGCGCTTTGAAGTATGTCCGAAGCTGATTTCGAAAGCCCCTTCATGAGAGCTCTCATGGAGCCTGATTCTCTCGCCTTGTTTGAGTAATTTGGGACGTAACTGCGCCCGCGCACCCAGGTGGTAAAAAATGCGTTTAGTTGGGGAATACAGGTTTCTGCATACAACGTTTCCCCAGATAAAAGTTTTTGAGGCGGTAAAAAATCGTCTTAGTTGGGGATAAATCGACCAATTTTAAGTTTTCATCCCCAACTAAACGCATTTTTTACCTTTTTCGGCACATAATTTTGAGGTCAAAAATTACGTATTCATAAGAATGCATTTTATTACACAAATATGCAGAAATCTGATTAGCGAACTAAAGAACGCACACTATTCTTCTCAATCATGCGCGGCTCAAGGATTATCTGGATCGAAGCACCATCGTCCACCAACTCACCTGCGCTTTTCTGACCCGCTCCGTCAACCTTTGCAGCGACACCCGCGTCGCCGCCGTTACTCGCGGTCCGTACGGCCAGCACGCTCGTCCAGCTTGGCGCGGACAGCGGCCTTGAACGCGGCAGCATCCGTCATCCACGGAACGTGCTTGCCGCCGATAATGTTGAACGGCTCGTCTCCCTTAGCCAGCAGATACACCAGCACCGGGCGAGGGTCGTCGTAAGCTGCGGAAACTGCCTCGTAAATGGCGTCATAGCGGTCAAGGATAATCTTGTGCGCGGCGCCCTCAGGCGTGGCCTCGGCCATCTGCGCGCAAATCACCGCAGGATCTTCCATGTTGCAGTCCTCGGTGGTGTAAATCATCAGGTCCGCCCACTTGGCCGCTTCTTCAGGCAGCTCCTGGCGACGGTTGTACGCCTTACCGCCTACGGCTCCCATGACTACATAGCGGCCATAACCAGGGAATTCCTTGGACGTTGACGAGAAAAGCTTCTGGTAGGAAAGCTTGTTGTGGGCGTAGTCGACCAAGCCCGTGACCTTGTTATCGGGCGAGCTCAGCAGCTCCATGCGACCTGGCACCTTAACGTTCATCAAAGGAAGCACAGCGTCCTTCTCGCGAATGCCCAGGTAGTCGGCAACGGTGATTGCCGCAAGAGCATTCTCCACGTTAAAGAGGCCGGACATAGGCAGCGCGGCGGCGCTGGTCCAGGTTGGCGCGTGTACGGTAAACGTGACCATGCCCTGGTGAGGGGTAATGTCGTCCGCCCAAACGGTAGCGTCGGAATCGGTTGTAGAGAAAGTTAAGACCTTCTCGCACCTCTGTGCCCGCTTCATGACCTGGTCAAACATCATGGTGTTCTTGTTGATGACGGCCACGCGAGCAAGATCAAAAATCTTCAACTTGCTCTCAAAGTAATCTTCAAAAGTAGGGTGTTCAACAGGGGAAATGTGATCGGTTCCAATGTTTAGGAACACCGCGACGCTCAGATTGAGGCCAACCGTACGGTCGTACTTGAGTCCCTGGCTGGAAATCTCCATGTCAACGTAGGGGAGGCCAGCGTCCGCGGCGTGCTTGAGATGGCGCCACAGCTCAGGAGCCTCGGGCGTGGTGTTGTGCGCCGGCTGAGTGTCTTTGCCGTCAAACACCTCAATACCGCCAATCACGCCGCACTTGGAGTACGGCTCGTCGCCGTCAAGAATAGCGCGCAGCATATACGAGCAGGTAGACTTGCCTTTTGTACCCGTAATGCCGATGGTGGTGAGCTTCTTGTCGGGATGTCCCGCAACGCCTGCGGCCGCGTAGGCCATGGCAAGGCGCACGTCATGCACGCAAATAGCGGCTACGTTTGGCGCCACTGACTGCAGATCTTCCGCAAGCGACTGCTGGCAGAGGTACGCAACAGCCCCAGCCTCCACCGCGCTTGCCAGATACGCTGGCGAGAAGTGCGCACCCTTGCAGACAAACAGCGAGCCAGGGGTGACCTCACGAGAATCGCTTGCAACATCGGTAAGCTGTACGTTTTGATCCACCGCGTCAAGATTCGCGGTGGTGTACTCGATGTTCTTGCTGGTAAAGAGCGCCAGGAGCTCGTGTAATGTCATCCTCAAAAGTCCTTCTATAGCTGTTTGGCGCAAGCACAGCGCCCCAAAGACAGTATAAATAGTTTAGCCGTCTGACCCCACTTGTGCTGGCGACAGTGCAACTTTCTTGGCTTTTGTACGCAAGCCTTATACCTTTATGGCGAGAAAATCGTCAATCTTGCTTGACGTAGAGAGTGCTGCGAGGTATAGTACTTGTTCGCGCATAAGCGCATGCATTGCGGGGTGGAGCAGTCTGGTAGCTCGTCGGGCTCATAACCCGAAGGTCGTAGGTTCAAATCCTGCCCCCGCGACCATAAGAATTTCAAGCCCGCCCTCGGCGGGTTTTTTGTTAGCAATCACCACCGCTCAGACGGCTGTTTTAGCAGGCAGTTGGGCAAGCCATCAACGCTGCATCCGCACAGGAAAACGGTCCTTTACGCATCAAATCCAAACTGCAGCAATCGTTGCAACCTCAGCTCAAGACCCTTGTGATGATCGTAAGAATCCAGCATACGTTGATACTTCGGGGCAGTAGGAGCCAGCTTTTCTACCAGCACATCTGTTGTCTGCCTCACTGAGCGCAGGGGCTCAGGATGGTTTTTACCTTCGTTTTCACCACTAGCAATACACCAGCGAATGTCCGAACGCACATGGCTTGTATTAAAAGTTTCAACAAAATTAGGGAACCACGTGCTTGGGCTTGCCAGAAGATACTGGTCAAAGCGGCAGGTAGTCTGCATCTCAAAGAGGCTGCACAGACCCGACAAAGAGTAGCCTAGCAAGGTAAGAGGACATGTATCCTCTGCGGTATGAGTAGCAAGAGCAGCGTACTTCTCGACAGCAGGAAGTACAACGTCAGAAAGAAATTCTCTTCCAAATCCTCCAAAATTAGGAGCTTCTGTTCGCACGCTTGCCGCTGGCCAAGGGGAATAGCAATCTTGATTAGACGGCGCGGTAATGACAAGGCATTGGGGGAGCTTGGTCGCGTCAAGTTTCCCGGAAGCAAGAAGCGCAGCTATCTTGGGCATCAGCAGGGAACCATGGAGAACAACAAGGAGACCAGGAACCGCGGAGCGTTCTCCGATAGTGATTGTATTGTCTGGCAGAGCTGATAAATCCATGAAGTTCCTCGTCTGACCTCGTCTGTTATTGCCTGTTGGTGCCGGCGTCGTCTCGCAGTAGCCGCCTCGCGGAGAGCATCCCACAGAGGGATGTAGGTATTTTAAGCATTTCTCAACTCGCAGTCTTCTCACAACTCAAAATGTAAGATATAGTTAACTTTCAAAAAAATTCCGCTGCTTCTGTGTAACGTGCATTGTACGTTGTACGTTGCGCGCAAAAAGCAGCGTCACTTTAGAGGGGTATCGTATGATAAGAAAAGCCGGGCCGTTCCGTCTTTTCATGGGAGTTCTCGTCGCAATTCTGGCGGCGAGCATCGTAATAACTTCAACGATGGGTGCCATCGGCGTGTCTTTGCAAGACGCATACGCCGTTTTGATGCATCATCTTTTTAACATGCCACTGCCGGAGGCTCTAGCAGCCGGAGGACCTGTCGAGAAGGTCGTCTGGTCGCTACGTTTTCCTCGCATCATCTTGGGAGTGGTAGCCGGAGCTGGCCTTGCGCTTGCGGGCGTTGTCATGCAGGCATCAGTTCAAAACACCTTGGCGGAACCGTATATTTTGGGCATTTCATCAGGAGCTTCGTGTGGAGCAACCTGTGCCATCATGCTTGGAGCTGGCGCGGTAAACATTGTGGGACTTTCTTCGGTTCCGCTGTTCTCGTTTATTGGCTCAACAATTGCCACGATTGGCGTTCTGTTGCTGGCATCTACCGGCGGACATATGACATCATCAAAGCTTGTCCTCTCGGGCATGATTTTGAACGCCCTGTTCACGGCGCTGTCTAATTTCATCATTACAATCGCAGCCAACGCCGAGGGCATGATGGATCTGAAGTTTTGGACCATGGGTTCCTTGGCACGAGCAAGCTGGGGAAATGTTGGCGTTTCTGTTGTCGTAGTACTTCTCGTCAGCGTGTTTTTCCTCACGCAGTTCCGCTCCCTTAACGTGTTGTTGATGGGAGACGAGGCCGCTACAACGCTTGGTCTCAACACCAATTTGTGCAGGTGGGCATACTTGACCATTTCCGCACTCATGGTTGGCACGCTTGTTTCATCAGTGGGAACCATCGGTTTTGTTGGCCTTATCATTCCGCATATTGCGCGCTCGTTTGTTGGGTCCGATCACCGAAGACTGGTGCCAACTGCGCTGGTACTGGGAGCTATTTTTATTCTCTGGGCAGATGCCTGTGCTCGTACCGTCCTAGGCAACGCCGAAGTTCCTATTGGCATTCTGACCGCTGTTGTAGGCGCACCATTCTTTGTCTACATCATGGTTGCCCGCAACTACAGCTTTAGGGATGGTGAGTAACATGCGTCTTGAAGTGCAAAATGTTTCGGTCACCATTCACAACAAGCCGATTGTAAAGGACGTCTCGCTTAACGTGGCAGACGGCGAGTTTGTGGGCATTCTGGGTCCCAATGGATCGGGCAAGTCCACGCTTTTGCGTGCGATTTACGGCCTTGGTCGGAGCTATGATGGCCAGATTTTGTGGGACGGACGAGACGCCACTGAGATATCGCGACGTGACTTTGCCCGCAAAGTTGCAGTTGTAAGCCAGTTTAACTCGCTGTCCTTTGACTTTACCGTTCGCGAGATTGTGTCGCTGGGACGCAGTCCTCATCAGTCGGCGCTGTCAAAAGAATCCGATCACGACGAGTCAATCGTTTCTGACGTTATTCAGAAAGTTGGCCTTTCTCGCTTTGAAGACCGCTCTTTTGCCACGCTTTCAGGTGGCGAGAAACAACGTGTCATGTTGGCTCGTGCGTTGGCTCAAGAACCAGAGTTTCTGGTGCTTGATGAGCCTACTAATCACCTGGATATTACGTACCAGATTGATATTTTGCGCCTTGTTCGCAATCTTGGTATCAGCTGCCTGGCTGTTTTGCATGACATTGTGATGGCAGCTCATTATGTCGACCGCCTGTATTTCTTAAAAGAGGGGACTATTGTTTCTGAGGGAACACCTGAGGACATTGTGACCCCTGAGCTGCTTGCTGATGTGTATGGCGTTGAGGGTGCAGTGAGGCCATCAACTGCTGGAAACGGTATCAGCATTGATTACGTGTATTAATCGCCTGTTGAGTATCAACAGATGAATGAAAGGATATCCGATGGATTCTCGTGTAAGTTCAAATCTCTTTACGAGAAGGAATTTTTTGAGCATTGCGGCAGGGTTTGCTGCAACTGCTGCTGGACTGAGTCTTACTGCGTGCAACAATGCACCGTCTAGCCCATCTACCCCTGCTACAGAAGAAAAGAAATCAGCCAATACAAGCTATCCCGTATCGTTCAAGCTCTATGACGGTGACGGCAATGAGTTTGAGGCAAAGTTTGATAAGGCTCCTGAGAGTGTTGTTACCTTGACAGACTCCGCAGCCGAGATTCTGCTGCGTCTGGGCCTTGGTTCCAAGATTATTGGCACTATCAAGCCTGATGCGCCAATGCCTTCAGACATTGCTGACGAGTATGCGAAAATCAAGCAGCTGGGCGATAAGAAGAGCCTCTCGCGCGAGGTTGTTGTTGCCGCTAATCCAAACCTTATTGTGGGACGCTCACGCCTCTTTACTTCAAAGGACCAGACTTCTCCAAAGGACTACGCTGACCTGGGAATTTCTGTCTATACACAGCTGGCATCTTCTGAGCAGGGCGATCCAACGCTTGCCGGAATTATCTCTGATATTAAGAACCTCGGATCTATTTTTGACGTTCAGAGCAATGCCGACACCTATACCGCTGACCTGCAGAAGCGCCTTGATGCCATTAACGAGCGCGTTAAAGCACACGAGAAAGACGCAAAGAAGACCGTGCTGGTTATGGCTAACCTCAAGGACGGCACGTTTGGTCTCTTTGGCGGTAGCGAGAAGAGCCTTGAGTTTACTATCATCGACCAGCTTGGAGCTACTCCTGCTACAACCCAGTCTGCAAACGGCCTGACGTATGAGAATCTGATTAAGTTCAACCCTGACGTCATTATTTACGTCACCGCAGAGCGCAACAAGGCAACTGACGCCGCAGCTAAAGACACCCTCCTGGGCGAGAGCTCCCTGCAGAACGTCCCAGCTATTGCCAACAAGAGCATCGTAGAGATTCCATACTCAGAGTACATCGATTACTCGCCACGCGCATTCGATTCTGCCGAGAAGATCCTTGAGGCTCTGTATCCACAGAAATAGACGTATTTAAAGATACGGCACCATTTGAACATGCGTACTGCAGAGACCAAGCAGGAACTTTGTTTCCTGCTTGGTCTTTTCAAAGTTTTAGTTGCCTGATATGTTACTAAAGATTAAAGCACCACCAACCGCTGCAATTCCTGCAATTCGTAGAACTGGAACCTGGATCTCAATCCAAATACATCCGAAAAGAAAAAGCACCAAGACTATAGGAAGAATAAAGACTAGAAGTCGATGACATCTTTCGACTTCATATGTCCCCCAAATTAAGCGAAAGATTCCATATAAGATAACAGCGCAGAGAATCGTCAATATGACAAACCATATGAAGTATTGAGTCCAATCGCCTTGTAATAGGATGTCGACGTATTTCTGTCCTACTACGCTTTGGTTAAATGTACGTAGGGTTATCAGGTAGATTATCGCAATGATTGCGTATACTATCACACCACCTATTGCGAATTTTACTTGATTATCTTCCCACTGTTCTTTCAGTATTTCTGATACTTCTGAGAGCTTACTTTCCATGTTTCTCCTCATTGACATCCATCTGGGTTTTTTTGTTCTCACAGTAGTCATCATAGATAATATGTTTTTCGATAACTGAGTTATAGGCGTCCCAAAGAATAAAAAAAACTCCGACGGCAATGATTAAATAGCCTAAAAGAATGGTAAGGACAATCGTGCAAATAGTTGATATTTCGAAAAATTCAACAGCTCTATTCATGAACTGCAATAAACCGCCTACAATACCGCTGGTTAAAGTGACAAAGACCCACCAATAGAGTTTTGATGCAATCATTTCGAGTGTGCGATCTGCTGAACGTATTTTACGCCCTTCAGTCAGCAAGTCGTCATCGTTAAGTGTCCGTAGGTGTTCAAGGTATTTTAGGTATCCGTAATCTTTCATTTCACTACCTTCTAAAAATACTATGATTCTTTAAAAGTATAATATATTCATAATTATTTATAAATCATAGTAATTGATACTTCATAATTTCTTGATAGATATATGTATGTATCATTTTGTTTCCTGCTTGGTCTTATCTATATACTATTGAAAGCGGCAAAAGAAATTCCTAAACAGACAGAAGAGTCCTTATGAACTATGTCCAAAAAGTTCCCGTTGCTATTTGTGGTGTTGCATTAGGTTTTGCGGCACTTGGAAATCTTTTTAAGGCTTCTTTTGAAGGTCTTTATCTCGCCTGCGGCATACTCTCTATTGCTCTTTTGGCTCTCTATACCCTCAAATTTATGGTGTCGACCAAAGTTGTATTGCGAGAGCTTTCAGATCCAATTGGACTTTCAGTTGCTGCAACATATCCGATGGCAGTTATGCTGATTTCGGTGTATTTGAAGGCTGATATTGGTGATGCAGCACAATTATTTTGGTTTGCAGGAATTGCGTTGCATATACTGTGCATAGCTTTCTTTACTTCTCGATATATTGCAAAATTTAATTGGGAGAATGTGCACGCCAGCTGGTTCATTGTGTATGTAGGCATTGTTGTTGCAAGTGTTACAGCGCCGGCGTTCAACTTTGAAACAAGTGTTGGCACGGTTGCATTTTGGTTTGGATTTATCTGCCTTGTGGTGCTTTTGATAGTTGTAAGCATAAAGTATGTTAAATATGGACCAGTACCTGATTCTGTTGAGTCACTCGCTTGCATTTATGCAGCTCCAACAAGTCTTTGTGTTGCAGGATATATTCAATCTATTACGCCAAAGTCTGTACCGTTTCTTTTGGTTATGCTGGCAATCGCTTCAATTATTTATGTAGTTTCTTTTGTGTGGTGCATCAGGTGTCTTACAAAACCATTCTTTCCCAGTCATGCCGCGTTTACTTTCCCTTTTGTAATTTGTATCGTTGCGCGTACGCAGACGTCAGCATACCTGACTGAACTCGGTCAGCCTCTTCAATGGCTCGACGGAATAGCTACTGTTGAAACGGTACTTGCAGCAGGACTTTGTATTGTTGTGCTTGTACGCTTACTTGCATTTGTGCGTAATCAGACTTTGGTGTGCTGCCATAAATAGCGTTGTGTCAATAGTTTTACGCCCTCAACTATTTATATAAGGTCTGCTTTGTACAAAACAAATTCGATATTTTGACGTTTTCCTGTTTAACTTTATGTATGTACCTATTTGGTGCAAAGTCGTTTAATTCTTTTACTTAGTTGGGTTTGTTTTGATTAACCGAGTACATTTTTCTTGCATATTGATGAATTTCTGTATGACAGAAAAGAGATGTTTGGAAGCACTTGAGGATGGTTTCTGGAGCTATACCCAAGTGCAGCATAATTGCGCCGTAGCAAAGAACCTTAGTTGCCATGATAAGGGAATAAAGTTCTTCATCAGAAATCATATTTGATTTTTCCAATTCTGATGTTTGATGTATATAGGCATTGCGACTTCTGCGAAGATCTTTAAGGAAACGAGTTTTATCAGGAATAATGTAGTCGGCAAATGGACCTAGTTTTTTTACGAGAGAGTTTGCATAGTAGTTAGCTGGAGGGATGTTGTTATTAACCTTTTGAAGAATCCAGCGGATATCTTCATCATCCTCAAAGCACTTCTCTATCTGAGCTTTAATTCTTTGAAGCCGATTATTTGCTATATCTTGAGTCTTTTCTCCTACGCGGGAAATGGCTTCAAAGGCACCTGAAACCGTAGTAAACATTGGATTAAGCCAGTTGATTTTACTATTGTTGTGGATGCCAATTAGTGTTAGCGCAGCACGCTTTGCATCACCATCTAGGTGTAGCCAACTTTCTAAGAAGTTTGTATGCAATTGTGAAACAAAGCTATAGGGTAGAGGCATGTGATCCAATTGGGCTTCACTAGGTTTTTCCTCTCCTATTATCAAAGGGAGGTAGTAGAGTGCATTTAAACCATCCTCTGTTTTAATTTCTATCTCGTCGATAGAGCATCTAAATCCCATACAAAAAGTGAGCATTTGCCACACTGGATAAACCCACCGATTCATAGCGGTATTAAGTGGTGTTGTGTGATCAGCGAGTTCAATGTGCAGATACACATCACTTCTTATACTAAATTCCTGTAAAGGGATATGACCACCTTTTTCGATCAGTACTGGTTGTAGGGATATGTCTACGTTTTCGTTTTTAAATAGGGGCAATTTCTCAAAATCATTGATGCACCAAGTTCCGCTGGTGCTTATCCATTCATTATTTTCGAATGTGCTTGTGATGTTGTTAAAGTCTGCTCCTGTCCAGTTCCAGAGACCAGAGACTTGAAGTGTTAAACTCTGGACATTTGGATTTGGTGAAATAAAGTCAGTCTTACATACCAATGCAGAGGTGGCTGTCAGATTTTCCCGTTTGGTCCCTGGTGATGAAAATCCGGGACCAGGTGTTGATAATTCTGTAAGGGTAATTCGTTCACCCGTTTGACAAAGACCAAAGGCCTCGGGTGCCTCGATTGGATCAGTTCCGTATGTGATCACCCCATTAACGGGAGGTTTTTCAAGAAGGCATCCTATAGGAATAGTGAGTTCAAGCCTTTTTCCGGTAAAGCGGGCGGTTCCTTGAACTCCTTCGTCGGGAGAGCTGGTGTTTTTGTTCAATATCCAAAGTGCTGATGAAAAATCCCTACTCTTCAATTTGCCTTAGCATCTCCTGTCATCTGAGCTAATGTATCGTTTTTCTAATGGTGAAATCTATATATATATTTAGTTATATTTACCCATAAACTAGGTATATAAGCTGGAGTTCTTAGAGTCATATACATAAGTATGCTCGAGAAAATTAAGAAGAAAGAGCAGTTAACAGTGGAATCCAATGGACAGCATACTATATGTTCTGGCTTTATCGAGAGCTTTGACTTACGGTATCCAACACGGATTCTAGAGACACTTCTTCAAGATTGTACTACCGGTCGCAATATTATCTGGGTAGATAACGAATATGAAGTACTCGGTGAAGGATATATGGGTGACGACGAGATTACTGTCGCGAAGATCACCGGTCTCTCCTCAGGTTTTCTAAAGCTACGCACAATTATTCTTTCCATAAGTGATAAGACGACAATAATACGACCTACAATTTCATACCGCACATACTAGTCACTCATAGAAACTCCTCTGGAATTGTCGCAAGCGACTTGCATGTTTTCGGCATTAAGGGAAGGTTTCCAACCTCTCTACCCACTCCATTTTTAAGCGCCCAATGTCAAAATCATCAGCTGAAATGCATTAATTTATCGACCATTCCAATGGAAGTACATCGGCGGCGAGATGCTTTGGTCGTAAAATGTTTATATTGCATTTTGATACCTACCGAAAGGGTAGATCATGGAATACAGCGAGCTCGTCACCCAGGATGCATCAGAGGCGGAGATTCAGCGATTTCTTTTAGATAGAGAGCAGATCGCCTTTACGGTTCGTATTTCGAAAAACCTAAAAAGGCTGCTTCTGATGTCGCCAGCATGAGAGGTATGAGTTTTTCAGCGTTTGTTCGCAATTGTATGATCAAAGAACTCTCAAAAAGAAGCTGATAGCGATGGAAAACTTGCGAAACAAGGCGAAGCAGCTTGCAGAAATGCCGCTCGATGACACGAATATAAGCGTCCGACTCACCCGGTCCCTGTCAAGAGCCGGCTACAAGACGCTTGAAGAGGCTTTCGACGAAGACGAGTCTATAATTAAAGACGTTGTTGGCAAGGCCTTCAGCGAGTTCACAAAACTCGCCGATGCCTACTTTGACGATCCTATGCGCTTCGTGTCGCTCATGTCTCAGGAACGCCAAAAGCCTGTAGAACACTCTATCCAATCCGCACCGGAGAAAACAAACAAGACAGCGCCTAAACGGGTTGACAGAAAATCGTGGGATTGCAGGTACAACTACGTCCATGAGTCTTCTTTAAGTACTCCTCATGGCGAATTTCTGAAGTCGAACCAGCAAAAAGCAAAGGCTGTGTTTGACGACTTATGCGACCGCTACGATACAGTACTGGTCCACCAAGCGTTCCCGGCATTCTCAGTCGAGCTCGAGGATATTAGAGAATCATTCCTGAAGCTCTTTTCGGGTTACAAAGCCCATCCCGGAAAGGTCCTCGACATTTCCGAGCAGTTCCTCCCCGATCTCTTCCTTATCTTTGTGGCAGATCTCGCCAGGGACTCCTTCGCTGATGACAACCTGTGGGGCAACTTCTCAAAAACTTTGCCCTTGAGCCAAAACATCCTAAACGACTTAAAGAGACGATTTGTCTACTTACTCAAAAAACGAGGCATGCCCTTGTACGCCCAAGGAGAAGCTGCTGCCTACTACTTCTACACGGCACTGCTGCACGGCGGTCTTTCTGGAGAGTCTTGGGAAGACCTGTGGAAGTGTTCCCTCATGCCCCTGGCAAAAGAATTGAGGAGCGGCTCCGTCGGGTTCGGTGGTGAAATCGACGGAAACGCAATTTTAAAAGAGCTGAAGCGTGATGGCGGTAAGTACGCCCCGAAAAAAGAATCCGTAATCAGAATCTTACAGAAGGCTCCCGACTTCACAATCGCCCCTCTTTTTGAAGCCGCGCTTAAGGCGGCAGCGCAGATCGAGACAAACAGGCTCTCCAGGAGCGAATATGTCCTCATGGAAAGCTTTAACCTCCCAGAGGCCGCAATCGTCACGCTACACGAAGTGGCAGAGAAGAAATCTAGTAGCAGCTCAAGTGCAGCTCGCGGTGCCAGCAGAGGACAAGCAAATACTCTGAAACAGTATGTCAGCCTGCCTTCCGCCGACCTCTGCCTCAATCTCGAGCAAGGTGTCGTCTCGGTTAAGTGGGCGAAGAAGCAATACCCACCCACCTTCCTTGGAGACAAAATCGACTTCTACATCGGCGGCGTCAAGCTCCACGAGCAGCGCTTCGAGATGAAGCTGAACAAGTGCATCCTCGACGACGTGGAAATCGTAGTTCAGCCCCAGGCAAGATATGATCTCGAGCTGCGACTCATGAAGCGAACTGAGGGGGATGGGTGCTCCTTCGAGCAGAAGAGCTCGCTTGAGCAGTCCTTCCAGCAAAGTAAGCCTGGATGCTTTGAGTTCATCCGCGGCATCGATGGAACTTACCACCTCCGAAGCCGAAACGACAAAATCACGAGATGCAGGCGCATCGCCTACGTGTTGAAAGACGGCTTTTACATCGTCTCGGGAACGGGAATGACCCCGGTTGAAAAGTATGAGTCTGGCGAAGACTGGAGCGGAACGTCCGTATTCGTTTACGACGTCGATCCGGGAGCTTCGGGCTCAATCTTCAAGAAGATGTGCGCAAAGGACGACGAAGAGGTCGCCGTCTGGAAGGAGTCCTACCGCGTCCACATCAACAAGCACCGAATCATCGGCGAGACGCTCGGAGGCCTCGACCTGTTCGGCTACGTGTATTGCAGAGACGGAGACAACGCCGGCTTGCCTAAAATCACCATCGAGGCCGCCGACGGCGAGACTGCATTCAGGGACCTTGACATCATATGCACTTGCAACGGAGAACCTTTCTACGTACCACGCGAAGTGGTTTGGGAAGACGACTTCGGCGCCTCGAGGACTAGAAAGATTGCTCTGCCTCTTGAGCGCGCTTCAAGGATTAACTGGCATTCGGAGGAGGTTGAGATTGTCGCCCGACAAATCTCGGATGGCGGCAAGGTCGTATTTAGGTACCGTTTCGCGATTGTTCCGATACAACAGTTCAGACTCGTTGAGGCGCATGCCGAAAATGGCATCGTGGTCGCTAGCTACTCCTTCAACTCAAGGCTCAACATCAGGGTCACTGATCCCGATGGAACAGTGACGGAAGTTCGCGCTCGAGGGGACTACTCCAAGAGGATGCTGCTCAAAGACGAGTTCCTTCCCCTCACGATTGAGTCCGAGGACGGATCGCGCCGCGTAGACGCAAAACTCGCGCTCGCCGCTTTAGACGTGAGCATCCCCGAGGAAATTGCCGCAATCTCGCGGAAACGTCCCGTCTGCCTTGCTGACGCCATCTCGCTAGGAACTAGCAAGGGGGAAATCACCATTCGGGCTACCGGATGGAGATACAACAGGGTCATCTACGTTCTTGCCGGCCTCAATGCGATATGCATCAAGGAGTTGAAGCAGCCAGCCGTGATTTCCTTCAACCTGTTCGCTGCCCCAAAGATGTTCGTCCCTAACAGCACCGAACCAAGGGACATTAACATGATGCTCTCAGTAGGCTACGGAGACAAGGAGACTCCCGGCGGTGTCGCGTTGGCTTGGACCGACGCGCAGTTGCTCAGGTGCATGGAGGGCATAGGCGTTAAGGACTACCAACTGGTGTCCAGGGACGGGTCCCTCTACCTCAGATTCGACAAGCCGGTCCTTAGCAATGCTAGTGTTCTGTTTAAGCGCACCGGGCGTCGTGCGAAGGACTTGGTTGAGGTTCTGCTCGCCAAGGACTCATCCGAGCTGACGATTCCGGATGAAGTCGCGTATTTGATTCGCACCCAAAAAGAAGTCACAGCGGTCTTCGCTCCCAAGCCGAGAATGGGAAAACCGCGCTATGAGTATTCATTTGAAGTTCCACTGAAAGGTTAGCCATGTCAGAGAAGAAGCAGTTCAATCCCATTAAAACTGCGAGGACCATAGAGGATCTGTATCGCGAGTACATAGCGACCACGATCCATTTCGCAGACCCTGACCTTCAGTCCCAGCTGGAGACAATCCTCGGAAAAAGGAGATTTCTCGCCAAAGGCCCGTTTCTCGAGGCCGCTCCTCCGTACAGGCTTGCGTCTAGCGTGAGACAGCTCGTCGACGAAGGCGTACTTTGCGAGAGCATGCTAAAGCTCGGCGGCTTCGACGCGGACAGGCCTCTCTACGTACATCAGGAGCGCGCGATCAGGAAGGCCGTCAGCGGTCGAAACTATGCAGTGGTCACCGGTACCGGTTCAGGCAAGACCGAGTCCTTCCTGTTTCCTATTGTGAACGACATTTTAGCGGAGTTCGAGGAAAAGGGACCATCCAGCGGCATCAGGGCCATGATTCTCTATCCCATGAATGCCTTGGCAAACGACCAGCTCAAGCGACTGAGGCAGCTTCTTGCCGGTACGGACATCACCTTCGGTCGCTACACCGGAGACACGGAAACCTCTCCGGAAAAGGCAATCAAGAAGTGGGAGAGCGAGAACCCTGGCCAGGAAAAGCTCCGCAACGAGATCATCTCGCGTGAGTCAATTCGTGAAAACCCGCCCAACATCCTCCTGACCAACTACTCGATGCTCGAGTACTTGCTCCTGCGTCCCGATGATGCCCCTCTGTTCGGAAGCGTTTTCGGTGCCAACTGGCGCCATATCGCAATCGACGAGGCCCATATCTACACCGGCGCGCTTGGTACCGAGATCGCGTACCTTATCAGAAGGCTCAAAGCCCGAATTGCGTCCGAGGTTGGATCTATGCCGAAGCTCCATTGCTACGCCACATCTGCGACCATCGGCTCCGACGAGGATGTGCCGAACGTGGCGAAATTCGCCCAAGAACTGTTCGGCGAGCCGTTCTCGTCGGACCCGTCCAACCTTGATGTCATTACCAGTGAGAAGGACTCTCCCGTGTCCGCGCTCGACGACTCCCCGTGGGGAGCCCTGCCCCTTCAAGTCTGGAAGCAGCTCCGCGAATGCATAGGATACAATCCTGACGAAATGAGAAGCCTTCTTACCGACGTGTTGAAGTCGGCCATCCCGTCCGAGAAACTGCAGATTTTGGCCGACTTCGAGTCACCTCTGCTAGGCCTAGGCAAAATACTCCTTGGCGAGGCCTCCACCATGGCGCTCGTAAGAACTATGTCCGAGGCCCTTCTCGACCTTACGGATATCGACGAGATGAAAAGCATAGGGATTAAGGGGATGAACGGGTCGGACGACGACATCGAGGTCCTGTCCTCGATGGTGGAGGTTCTCTCCTGGGCGCAAAGGTCAGAAGACGTCCCCATTCTGACAAGCCGCTACCACTCATTCCTGAGGGCGCCCGAGGGCATATTCCTGAACCTGAGGGACAGGAAGCTCATCGAACATAAAACGACGGTCGAAAGGTCGCCCGAGGGCTACGAGGTCCCAGTCTACGAGACGTCGGTATGCCGTCATTGTGGCCAGGCTTACGTCCTGGGACAGGAGGCATCCATAAGCGATACCAACCCGAACCCATGGCTCAATCCGAAGCATCAGGGGACGAACGCTGACGATGAGTTTATTCCCCGTGACTACTATCGATTGATTCCACAAGGCGAAGAGGCGGACCCGGACGAGACCGTCCAGTGGCTCTGCCCTACCTGCGGCTCCATCGGCATGGAAAAAGACGATATCGGGCATAGGTTCGAACACGAAGCATGCGAACGAATCCCCATCGCTTACAACAGCGCCAGCGAAGATGACGCGAGATGCAATCATTGCGGCTACACGAGCCGTGTCGCGATTCAGCCAATGAGAGTGTCGCCCGAAGCGGCTGGAAGCGTCGTGTGCTACGACCTCGTCAGAGACATCCCGTCCTTCAAGGCCGGATCCGAGCCCAAGCAGAAAGGAAGGTTTGCCAAAGCCGAAAAGAAGCATGGCGGAAACGTCATCTGCTTCTCCGACAAGCGCCAAGACGCTGCGTTCTTCGCGCCTGCTATGAAGCGTACTTACGGAAACATCACCATCCGACAGCTTATCCGCGAGGCCGTCGAAGCCAAGTCTCCGTCTGGCGAGGGCTGCTCTCCTACCCAGGTGTGCAACTGGATTGCCGAAACGGGCTTCAAGCGATACTCCGGCTTCATGGGCGTCGGCTCAAAGGAAGACCAGGCCTTGGCCTGGGTAATCGACGAGCTGATGGCTGAGGATTCCAGGAACAGTCTGGAAGGCCTCGGCGTCGTGAGAGTCGAGCCAACCTCTTTTGTCGACGACCTCGAGGATGAAAACATTGCAGGAGTACTCGAGGAGGATGTCTTCAATCTCTCCGGCGAGTTCCCATGGCTCACCATCTTCGACTACAGGCTTTTCCTGGTCATGAGCCTGGAAACGCTTCGCGAGAGGGGTGCCATCGAGGTGCCCGTCGGAGTCAACAAGTATCGCACTAACCACCTCGCCCGCGCGAACGACGTCGTTTACGGCGGTGAAGGCGCCGGCAAAAACGACATCAAGTTCGTGGGAAGCACCTCTGCCACCATCGACAACAAGAGGGCGACTTTCATCAGGAAGTATGCGCGCAGGGTCTATGGCGTCGAAGTCTCTAGAGAGCAGGTTCGAACGATACTGAAGAAACTCTTCGATTTCCTGACCGATTACCTCTCCTTACACTTCGAAGCAGAGGGATACATGGTCGGAAACAAAGATCGATTCCAGCTGAACAAGGACATCTGGAAGATGTATCCGCACAAGGACAGCGACGTGGTTTTCCGATGCGACACCTGCGGCTGCGAGTCGCATTTCGACACGAACGGCGTGTGCATGACGAACAAGTGTGAAGGGCGCCTGGAGAGGATGACTTTCGCCGAGGCTAAGGCAAAGGACCGTTTCTACAAGGAGGTCTACTGCGAGGAAGCTCTTCCAATCGAGATTGAAGAGCACACTGCACAGCTCTCGTCCGAGAGAGCGAGGCTTGTCCAGAGCAGGTTCATCGAGGGCGACGTGAACGTTCTCTCCTGCACTACCACTTTCGAACTCGGCGTCGACGTCGGTGACTTGAGGGCCATCTTCATGAGGAACGTTCCGCCGTCTACCGCGAACTACACTCAGAGGGCCGGTCGAGTGGGACGTCGCGCGGGAATGCCAGGCTACGCCCTCACCTTCTGCAGGCTCCGTCCGCACGACATCGCTCATTTCAACGATCCGAGGAGAATCATCGCCGGAGACACCTGGGTTCCGTACTGCTACATGGAGAACACGGAGATCGCCATCAGGCACATCTTCGCAGTGGCCATGTCCGAGTTCTTCCGCCACATGCGAGATGATGAGGGTCAGGACTACTCTCTCGTTTACGATGACTTTATGTCCCTCAAGGATGACGAGCCTCGCGGTCTCAAGCAGCTCTCAAGCTTTCTGGAGGACCACCCGGAGACCATCTCCCGCCAGTTGGAAGTCATCTTCCCTTCTGGTGGAAGCGTTTCCGAAAGCCTGGGCGTCAACGATTGGAGTTGGATCAAGGAGCTCGTCTCCGCCGAGTTTGGCCGACTAACCAGGACCCACGGCATCAAAAGGTCGGACTTCTTGCGCATTGAGGATGCTCTTGGAAAATCCACCGACAGCTTCGAGCGCAGCAAGCTCGAAAAGTCCAAGGGAGCTCTCGAGAAGGAGAAGACCATCTCCATACTCGCGGAGAACGGTATCCTCCCGAAATATGGTTTTCCGACCGATTTGGTAGAGCTTCACCTCGGAGAGTTTGATCATAGTAAAAAGGAGGAGAGTCTCCGGCTTCAAAGGGGTCTCAGGCAAGCGATTAGCGAGTACGCCCCTGGTTCGGAGATCGTCGCAGGCGGCAAGCTTTGGCGTTCTACCGGAATCCGCAAGAAGAAGGGGCACGAGCTGATCACGCGCTCCTTCGGAAAATGCGAATGCGGCGCTTTCGTATGGCCAATCGACAACCTCAGTTACGAGGGCGAGTGCCCCGTATGCCACAAGACTGTCCAATTGCGCAAGAAAATGCTCATCCCTTCGCTTGGCTTCGAAGGGGAGGAGATGGAGAAAGGTATCGGACTCAGGAAGCCTCGATTCACGGGCTACTCAAAGATCTATTTTAGCCAGCACTCCATCAACGAGGTCTCACCCTCAAGCTACTCTTTCCCCGGCGGAACCGTCGAGGCCAGGTTTTCAGGCAATGGACAGCTTTGTGCGGTGAACAGTAATGGCAAAGCCGGATTCCAAATCTGCCAGTACTGCGGCGCAGCAGCAGGTTTCAAGGAAGACGTCGTACACGCGACGTATTGCAAGAAGGACAATCCCGTCCCTTCGTATAACCGCATAGACGCCCTCGGAACCGCTTTCGTTAGCGATGTGATTGAACTGGTGCTCGACATCGACGGCGCTCCTGCTGCCGACGAATATGGCTGGGAGTCAGTCATGTGGGCCATCTTCACAGCTGCTGCCAAGCTGCTAGACATTCCTCAGACGGAGCTCGGCGGAACCCTGTACGAGAACGACCACGGAACGATGTCTCTGCTCATCTACGATGACGTCCCGGGAGGAGCGGGCCATGCAAGGCAGTTGAGTGAGATGGTCGAAAAGCTCATCCAAGCAGCTTACGATGTCGTGGACGGACATTGCGGTTGCGGAGAGGAGACCTGCTGCTACGGATGTATCGCGAACTACTACAACCAATCGAAGCAGGCTGACCTGTCTCGCGGCGCTGCAAAGCAAATCCTCGGCACACTACTTTCGAGTCGAGGGGGTCAAGTAGAGGCAAGCACCAAAGATGAACGCCCCTCGGACGCAGAGGAAAAATCTCTAGATGTCATTGAGAGCCGAGGGATTGAAGTGTGCCCGGAGTTCACTAACGTCGACTACTCCTCTACTGGAATGCAACGCATCTGCGAAGATGCCCAAGCGGGATCCGAGGACGGGCAGCGATTGCTGGCAGAGCTTGCCAAGATTTGTGGTGACGAGTTCGAGGAGCTTCCAGAGCCCAATGTCGTTTTCGGCTTCTTGGATGACGAGTTCGTCGCACTGCTCGCTTGGGAGGGCCGTCGAGTCGCGGTAATCGAACAGTCGGAGTTCGACCACATCCTCGAAGTGACTGGCAGAAAGTCCGCAGAGATATCTGGATGGACTCTCGCGCTGGCCGAGCAAACGACATCAAACGAACTGATTGAAATACTTAAGGAAGGATAGACATGACCGCAAGGATATATCCAACCGACGGTCCAAGGGATTTTGAGGACAGCAGCCACGAGGACGAGATTTACTACGCGCTAAGGGACAGGCTGTCCGAAGACTACATCGTCATCCATTCGTTTAAATACAGGAAGAAGTTCAACCGCGGCTTCGAAGAGAGGGAGAGCGATTTCGTCGTCTATCACAGGGAACTGGGAATTCTGTGCATCGAGGCCAAGGCCGGCAGGAATATCGTATATCGCGATTCCGAGTGGTTCTACAATGGTGGAAGAACCAAGTTCAACCACGACCCATACGACCAGGCCGCTGACGCAATGTACCGAATGAGGGAACGAATCAACTCAGAGAAGGACGGCGGCCTCGGCATCAAAGAGTGCTCCATCCTCTCTGCCGTCTGGTTCCCCGATATGAACAGCTCGCAGCTGAGTTCCCTCAATCTTCCTCCGCATGCGCTTGCGGACTTCACGCTCACGCACGAGGACACCCTCAATCCCGATAAGAAAATCAAGGAGATCTTCGGCGCCTGCTCTAATGGGAAATGGAACTCTTACCGACACGACTATTGTCCCGCAAGCTCCACCAGACTCTCCGAAGCTGAGGAAAAGTCCATACTGGACAAAGTCTTGCTTCCCAGCTTCAACATCGTGGAGATGCCTTCCGTTAGGTTTGACAGGACAGAGAGAAAGTTCTTGCAGCTGCTGGACTCCCAGGCACGCATCCTTGATTTCCTTGTCGACCAAAGAAGTGCTGTCATTAACGGAGCGGCCGGCACCGGCAAGACCTTGCTAGCGATCGAGCGAGCCAATCAACTTGCCTCCGAAGGCAAAAAGTCACTCTTCTTGTGCGTCAACAGGCTTCTCAAGGAGGATGTAGCCAAGAGAATCCGAGAGAAGGGCCTTTCGGACTACGTGGACGTCATGACGGTATCGGGTCTTGCCAAGGCAAAAACAGGCTCTTTCGATGACTACAGGGGCTTGTCCAAATGGCTCGACACATGCCCGGACGAGTCAAAGATTCGAAGCAGGCATATCATCATCGATGAAGGACAGGACTTCGGCATGAGGGCGATTGCGGATGCCGGCGTACTTGAGTCTCTGTACTTGCTGAACTCCATGCACGAAGACGGTTCCTTCTACGTGTTCTATGACGAAAGACAGCTTATTCAGGGAGTGGACCTCCCCGATCTGATTCGCGAAGCTGACTGCAAGATGACCCTGTACGTCAACTGCAGGAACACCAGAAGCATCTCCGACTGCTCCATCAATGGACTTAACAGAAAGATTAAACATAGGCTCAGGGACGAAGCCGTCTCGGGAGAGCCTCCGAGATTCATATTTGAAACTGACCCAAAAAAAGTTGAGGACCAGATAGACAAGATGATCCAATCCTCAAAGCAGGATGGCATCAAGGCCGAAGACATGGTCGTCTTGACGTGTTCAACCATCCGCAATTCCAAGCACAAAGCAAAGATCAGAGTCGACCGCAGTGATAATCAAATGAAAGCCTGGGGAACCTCCAAGGTTCCCGTCTATACCTGCAGGGAGTTCAAGGGTCTCGAGGCTGATGTAGTGTTCCTGATCGACGTCGACAAGGCTGTTTGGGAGCAAGACAGCGAATATCAAGCTCCTCCAGGATTGCTTTTCTACACTGGCGCGTCGAGAGCGAAGTTTCAACTGGTCATTGCGGTTGAAATGACCGAGGGGGAAGCTGCGGACGTGGCCGACATCTTGGACGGTGTAGACAATCGTCACAGAAGAAGACCATACCTTAAGCTGGAGAACATTTTGAAAAAGAGCTTAGGTTGATAGCCTGTAGAGGAGGGTTTGTAGAGACTGTTCTACCCTGCCTCGCTCAGGATTTATAACGTGGCTTGGAAGCGCAATCACACCTCCAAGCTACGTTGCGAAAATTCGTTGCCTGTCACGCCTTCTAAATGGAAAAAACGAAACTCAATCTGGCTGAGTTTAGTTTGACTTTCGTTTTTTTGTCCCAGTGTTGTCCCAGTAACGTGTCGCCATGTACCATAATATGCCGTCACGTCCAAATGGCGATACAAACTAGAGCAATCTATGAACCAGGTGAAAAAGTTGATTTATTGAGTGGGAATAGCGGAAACTGGCTTCTGAACTCGCGTTTTGATGCTGCTGAGTACCGCCTGATGCTGTTTCGACATCGCCATAGAGTAAAGCCACCAGCGAAATAACGGGAATAATAGCCTCCGAACCCTCTGGTTCGGAAGCTTTCTTTTCGAGGCTTTAGCCTGTTGAGCGCGTGCAACGCGCGAAACACAAAACCACCCGCTATGCGAGTGGAGAATATTAAACCACAAGTTCCCTTAGCATCTGGCCATACGCTGCTGAATCGCTGGTCATGCGTTCACAGTGATCATAGCCTTGCCAGATAGTTAACGTGGCCTCGGGATACACCTTAGGCAGAACCTTCCTTGCGCGTTTCAAGTCAAAGTCCTTCTCGCCATACGTGAAGATGCAGCGGCGTTGTACGTCGGGACTAAGAGCGGGCGGGTCAACGTTGCTGCAGTCATGAATGATGTTTTGGATGCTTTGGTCGCTCATCGCAATAAAGTGCTCTGACATAGGTTTAGCTGCAACTTTTCCGTAAAGTTGTTCCATCTTTTGTACGGAAAGTTCGGGGTCTGCAATGGCTTTGCGGTGCTTGGCAAGGAACACTTTCTTGAGCACAAGCTCAAGCGCGGAGGCAAGAAATCCTCCTGTCCAGAAGCTTGTTCCTTCAAAGAAGAGGTGGTCAAAGACTAAATCGGAGAACTTGAGAAGCTCAGATAGAACTACTCCGCCAAGGGACGCGCCAAAACCCAGGGAGAGATGGGTTATGTCGTGCTCCAGCAGCCAGTCATGAATCTGCGCAGCTTCTTGAGAGGCTGAGACATATTCCGTTGCATCTTCTTCCCCGTGGGCAGCAAGATCTGGGACTAGAAAACGCAGGTCATTGCCTATATTACTCACAAGAACTGTTTTCATTCCCTCTGCTGACGAGAGCATGGGATGAATTAGCAACACGGTAGGTGTGGTCTGGGTGTGAGCGTCGGGCTCAATGAGGTGCATCTTCATGACAATCCTCCATCCGTTGTTCACCTGCGATTATATCCCTGATGGATATAAGGATTTGCTGTTTGTTCACCAAAGCTGACATTTTCTGCGAACGGTATGGGTGGAGACGTGAAGGTTTTGCTCGATTGACGATTTGTATCAAATGGGTTCATTTTTTCTTGTTATCAGCATGAAATCAGCGTGTATGTGGGACACTAAATACCAGTGAATACTGACCCGGTCAAGAAAGGAAGGCTCATGGCATACGAGTCTCGCGAAGAAATTGACAGCAAATATAAGTGGGACCTGTCCTCAATGTTCCCTAGTGATGAGGCATTTGAGGCTGGGCTCGAGGAGCTCAAGGCTTATTGCCCAAAGCTGCTTGCGTTTAAGGGCAAGATTTCCACCTCAGCACAGGCTCTTCTGGAGTTTCTGCAGCTTGAGGACCAGATGAACCTTCTGCTCTACAAGATTATCAACTACGCTGAGCGCAAGAGCGACGAGGATACTCGCGTGGCCAAGTACCAGGCATACGTTGCAAACGCTACCAGCGCATATACCCAGGTTGGTGAGGCAACTTCTTGGTTTGCCGCAGAGCTTCTGGCCATTCCAGCAGAATCTGTCGAGAAGTTCTATGCAGAGGTTCCAGCTCTTGAGTTTTATCGTCGTAAGCTCAACAAGATCTTGAACCAGCGTGAGCACACCCTTTCTGCTGAGGAAGAGGCTCTTTTGGCACGTGCTGAAGAGCTTGCTGTTCAGCCAACCAATATCTTCTCCATGTTTGATGATGCAGATCTTACCTTTGACGACGCTGTTGACTCTGAGGGCAAGACCCATAAGCTGACCAGCGGCTCATTTGTTCCTCTGCTGATGGATGCTGACCGCGTCCTGCGCGAGTCTGCATTCAAGCAGCTCTACAGCCGCTTTGGTGAGTTCCGCAACACTTCCGCTGCAATTCTGACCAGCCAGGTTAAGAACCTGCAGTTCTTCTCGTCATCTAGAAAATATGCAAGCTCCCTTGAGGCCGCTCTTGCAGAGAACGAGATTCCTGTTAAGGTCTACAACAACCTGATTGACGCCGTTCACCAGAACTTCCCAGCGTTCTACAAGTACGTTGACCTGCGTAAGCGCGTTATGGGCTTGGATGAGCTGCACTTCTGGGACGTCTACACTCCTCTTGTTGACGACGTTGACATGAAGTTTACCTACGAGGAGGCGTGCGATCTTATTGTTAAGGCGCTGGCACCTATGGGTGAGGAGTACGTTGGTCTGGTCAAGAAGGGTCTTGAGAGCCGCTGGGTTGACGTGTACGAGACTCCAGGTAAGCGCTCCGGCGCTTATTCCGCAGGTGGCAAGGGTATGAACCCTGTCATGCTCCTCAACTTCCAGGGCGGTCTTGACGATGTTTACACCCTTATCCACGAGATGGGCCATTCTCTGCACACGTACTTCTCGTCCCACAACCAGGAGATTACCTACTCCGATTACTCCATCTTTGTTGCAGAGGTTGCATCTACCTGCAACGAGGCGCTGCTCTCGCACTACCTGCTTGAGCACGAGACCGATCCTGCGCGCCACGCATACATCCTCAACCACTTCCTTGAGGGCTTCCGTGGCACCATCTATCGCCAGTGTATGTTTGCCGAGTTTGAGCGCGACATCAGCCAGATGAACGCTGATGGCGTGGCTCTGAACGCCGAGGTTCTCTCCGAGCGCTACGGCAAGCTCTGCGCCGAGTACTTTGGACCTGGCATTGAGCTGGACGAAGAGATCAAGCTGGAGTGGTCGCGCATCCCTCACTTCTACTATAACTTCTACGTCTACCAGTACTGCATTGGTTTCTCGGCAGCTATTGCCCTGTCCCAGCGCATCCTTTCCGAGGGTGAGCCTGCGGTCAAGGACTACATTGGCTACCTGTCCGGCGGTTGCTCCAAGACCCCAATTGAGCTGCTCCGCGGCGCTGGCGTTGACATGGCCACTCCAGACCCCGTTAACGCTGCGCTCAAGTACTTCGGCGAGCTTGTCGATCAGCTTGAGCAGGAGCTCAACTAGCGCGCGACGGCTACGGGCACGATTGGGTACGACCGCGCAGTCGGACGCGATTTCCGCTGGCAGTCCATCTACCAGCACGTAGTTCATATGGCGAGAAACCCCGTCTAGTAGCGGGGTTTCTCGATATCAAAGGAGGATTTATGCAGGCACGATTTGTTCACCGCTGCACCCACGTTTTGGATAACGAGAAAACCGTCGAGTTCTACAAGAAGGCTCTGGGATTTCGCGTTGACCGCGTTAAGGGACCAGAGGACGGCTCTTGGACCAACACGTTTTTGGTAAACGACTGGTCTCCATTTGAGCTGGAGCTCACGTGGAACCGTGGTTGGGTAGACCCCTACGACAACGGCGGAAAAGACACTCACATTGCGTTCCGCGTTGACGATTTTGATGCGTTCCACGCGCTTCACGAGGAGATGGGCTGCATTGTTAAAGAGAACCCAAAGATGGGTCTCTACTTTATCGCAGACCCTGATGGCTGCTGGATTGAGATTCTGCCAGAGAAGTAAGCATGATTGACTACGGTTTACTTGCAAAACAGATTGTCTCGCTTGCCGAGGTTGACGCTCACTGGCTGCCGGTGTTGTCCAACGCTGCTGCTCTTCTATGGGACGCGCTTGACGACATCAACTGGGCAGGGTTCTATCTGGTAGATCCTGTGACGGTGACGGGAGTGGAGCCGGACGCGGGTTTGGGCGTGGAGTCGGATTTAGACTTGGAATCGGGTGCAGCCCTAAGCGCCCACGAGCCGCGCACTCCTGAGCTGCGCCTAGGACCGTTCCAGGGCAAAGTTGCCTGTGTGCGCATTCCGTTTGGTCGGGGAGTGTGCGGTACGGCTGCGGCAACAAAGACGAGCCAGCTGGTAGAGGACGTGCATCAGTTCCCAGGACATATTGCGTGCGACTCTGCATCCAACTCCGAGGTGGTCGTTCCTATCGTCAAGGATAACCAGGTAGTTGGCGTACTGGATATTGATAGTCCGAGCGTGGCTCGATTCACCCAGGAAGACCTCGCAGGTCTTGAGCAGGTGGTAAAAGTGCTTGAGAGCTGTGCGAATTTCTCGGACTTCTGTTAACTACGACTACAGAGTTATCATTTGGGTACACAAATCATGTACGGGCCGGTTTGCTCGTGCATGATTTTTATTTACACAGCATTCGCGGAGAGGTCTGCTTATGAAGAAAATTGTATTTATCATCGGTTCTGGCCGTAAGAATTCGTTCAATAAGACGCTGAGCCAGGTTGCAGCAAAGGCACTCGAAGGCAAGGCGGAGATTGAGGTCGTTGACGTTTTGGACGTCCCTCTGCTCAACCAGGACGAGGAATTCCCAGCTCCTGAAGGTGTCCAAAAGGTTAGGGACGCAGTCATGGCTGCCGACGGAGTGTGGCTCTTTACTCCGGAGTACAACTACAGCATTCCCGGTACTGTCAAGAATATCCTGGATTGGCTGAGCCGTCCGCTCACTTCCGATTACGAGAAGAAGTCCGAGACCGCAATTGCTGGCAAGGTTGTCACTGCAAGTGGCGTTGGCGGCCGAAACAAGACTGCAGGATCGCTCGCCGTGGTAAAGCAGCAGTTCCTGGCCCTGCACACCAAGCCGGTTGAGCCGTTCAATGGCTTCTCGCTTCCTGTTACCGCTTGGACTGAGGGAACTTGGGAGCCAGAACCCGAGGTTCATGAGGCAATTGCTCAGCAAGCAGAGGATTTTCTCGCCGCACTGTAAGTTGCGAGTCCGGCGAACGCACCTGCAAGCTCGTGACCGCAAAGCGTGCCTGATTTCTGCAAAGAATCTGTAAATTCTGCCTGAAAACGTTAAAGAAACTGTGGATTTGCCTGATTTTGACAAAGAATCGGTGGCTCAAATACAGATTCTTTGCACTTTTCAGGCTCGCGGCGCGCCCGACCCGCGCACTCAAAAGCCCAGCGTGCGCGCACGCACAAAAAGAGCCCGGATGCCGCGCAATAGCATCCGGGCTTTGGTGTGTCTAGACGGAGGAGAGGGCCGTTGCTAGACAAGATGTGTATCGTACCTTGTTCGTGTACTGCGTTTATTCCCGCTTCGCAGCTTGTTTACACGAGCTTTACGTAAGGAGTCACTTCTCACTGTTGAGCGAAACCTCTGTCGGTAAGCGGTTTCCGCGTGCTACTTACCAACAAACTCCGAAATGGTCTTATACAAATCGCTTGCCTGGAAGTCTTTGATAACCTTGGAGTCTTTCCTCTGGTCGCAGACCTCAAGCAATGCCTTCAGGGAAGCCTTATCGGGGTCAGTCTGATAATCTGCCTCGGCCTGAATGAGCTTGTACTTGGCAATGACCATGTCCATGAGCTTGGCGTTGTTGCCCTCGGCGTTTGCGTCGTCGAGGCCATCAAATGCCAGCGTAGAAACAACGCCGTAGCCACCGGTCAGGAAGTGGTTGCCTACAAAGTCGTTAGGGTTGACCTTGTTGTCAATGACAGGTGAATTCTTAGTGTTGGTGAGCAGCACCAAGCTGGTGTTGTTGTAGACGTCAATGACGGTAAGTGTGCCGGTCCAGCCGGTGTGACCAACAGTTGAAGCATTTGCAATTGGCGAGAAGGCCCACTGGTAGCCAATGTGACCTTTACGCCTCCAGCCCAAACCGTAGGTGACGTTGGTGTCCTTTGGCTTGATGAACTGGTCGTGAACGTCCTCGCTGAAGAGCATGGTGTTGCCATAACCACCACGGTTCATAACGGTCTGGACAAGAACAGCCAGGTCGGAAGCATTGGCAAACAGACCAGCGTGACCAGAGATGCCACCCATGGCGTAGTAGGCCTTCTCGTCATGGACCGTACCCTGAATGGTGTCGGTACGCATGTTGTCAAAGGTAATCAGGCCGTCACGAGTATTGCCGTTAAGCTCGGTAGCTGCGATTCCGTCAGCCTTAAAGCCGTTGTCCAGTGGGTTAAACGTGACGTTCTTGAGTCCCAGTGGCTCATAAAGAGCTTCTTTAACGTACTGGTCAAGGCGCTTGTTGGTGATCTTCTCGATGATAAAACCAAGCAGCATGTAGTCTACGTCGGAATAGGCAGTCTTGGTACCTGGGACGTACTGCAGAGGGGTCTCGATGATCTTCTGCAGAATCTCATCGCGATTCTGAGAGTACAGCTTCTGGTTTGCGTTTGGCTGTGGATCGTCAGGCTTCTCTGGGTTGTAGTTGCGGTTGTGGTACTGAGGATCTGGTGGGAATCCAGCCTGGTGCTCTAGGATTTCACGAACGGTGAGCTCGTTCTTGCCCAGGATCTTATCGCCCTCCTGGTCCTTGAAGTCTGGAATGTACTCCTGAACCTTCTTGGAAACGTCCAGCTGACCGTCGGTAACCAGCTTCTCAATTGCCAGGTTAGTGGCATACATCTTTGTGTTAGAAGCCAGGTCGTAGAGGGTATTGTCGTCAACAGCCTTGCCATCTTTGATGCGAGAGCCGTCTTTGTTGTAAGAATTGACGTTACCGTAGTTGGTCTTCTTGATAACCTTGCCGTACCTGGTAACTACCAGCTGGGCAGAGGTGAAGCCGTTGGCAATCTCTGCGTTGATAATCTGGTCAATCAGCTTGAAGTTGTCGTTGTCGGCGTAATCTTTGGTGCCGTCAATAAGCGTTGGGTAGCCAATCTTGACCTCAAAGGTTGCCTGGGTCTCTTTAACGGTGCTGACCTGCAGGCGGTTATCGCCGTTGACGGTTACATCAGAGATGTCAATCTGGTTCCAGGAGGAGCCGTCAAGCTTGTCGGTTGGAACCTGGTGACCGTTTACAAAGAGCGCAAAGCTCTGAGGCTCGGAGCTCTTTACATAGACGGTGCCCTGACCAGCAAAGCAAACAAAGCTGTTGAGCTGGTTGGTAACAAGAGAGTCGTCAAATGCCTCGTTGTCGTTTAGAACAGGGAAGACCTTCTCGTACTGGAAGGTTCCGTCTACGGAGTCAACTTTCTTTGCGGTTCCCTTAGCAGCAGTTGCGCCACCCTTTGTCTGGCAGGCGGTAAGGCCAAGACCTGCTAGAGCGGCTAGACCAAGAGCGCTTCTGCTCAAAAATTGCCTTCTGGTCTGTCCGGCAGGGGAGCCTGCGTTAGATGAGTGCTCAGAGTGAGCGTTTTGATTCTGGTGCAAATCTTCGTTGGTGCGCATATCGTCTCCTTCGGTTTTGCCTTAGGTGAAACACCTGCTATCTCAATTGGCTGAGATAATTTGCGCTTATGATGACGTGCGTTTCATCAAAATTGCAGCTAGTTTGTCCAAGATGAAATAATGGGTACGTTAACGTACTGCGAGTGGTATCAAAAAAGCTGTCAATGGTATCTAAATTTGAATTTTTTAGGCAAAGATGAAATATTTTAATCAGGTTTTACGTGGTCAAATGTCTACTCAGTAGTAAAAGTTTTTATGAAGTGATAGTAACGTACCCAAAATAGGGCTCAGTTTTTGTGATAATTGTCCCCGCATTACGCTGGGAAAACATGAGCAGTCGCGCATGCAACGCGCATTGAGCGCGCTTACACTTGCGCATGCAATACTACCGTTTACGGCACTGCCTACTTTACAGATGAAATTTTTATGGCATCGTGAAACAATATAGTCAAACGTTTTAGTCAACTGGACGGCCGGAGGTGATTGCGTGAGAGGTGTTCGTCTACGTCTGGAAGAGTATCGCAAGAATGCTAGTTCGGCTGAACGCGATATTGTCGACTATATTCTGTCGGATCCAGAGGCGGCAGTTGGTCAATCAATCCATAAACTAGCAGCTCAAACGTATACATCTGCATCAACGGTTGTCAGGCTTTGCAAGAAGCTTGGCTGCGGTGGCTATAAAGAGTTCCAGCAGGCGCTCATTTACGAGCTGGCAGTAAGCAACAAAAGCAACGATATTGCTGTCGGCGGCGTTATCGCAGGTGACACCACTGATGTGATCATCGAAAAAGTTACGGCAAAGAACATTTCTTCGCTGGAGCTTACCAGGCAATTGCTTGATGCTCAGGTTGTTGACTCAGTAGTTTCACTTATGATGCAGGCTCATTCCATCTGCCTCTTTGGCATGGGAGCTTCTCTTCTGGTTGCAAGAGACCTGCAGCTCAAACTCATGCGCCTTAACATCAACTGCAATTTGAGTGACGATTACCACTCTCAGATGCTCTACGCCAAAAACATGGGGCGAGAAGATCTTGCTATTGTGGTCAGCTACTCAGGCCTTACGCGAGAAGCCATTGAGTGTGCCTGGATTGCAAAGGCAAACGGCGCCAAGGTGGTTGCCATTACCCGCGGCGGCATTGATTCAGAGCTCATTCACCGTTCCGACTACGTTTTAGGCGTTGCAGAAACAGAGCACATCATGAGAAGCGGCGCCATGTCTTCAAGAATTGCCCAGCTCAACGTTGTAGATGCACTCTTTGCAGCATATGTAAACAGAAATTACGAGAAGAGCGTTAAGCGTTTCTCGACAAACTATATTGGTAAGTTGGATTCAGCTGAACGTGTCAACACGCTTTCTTCTGACCAAGATTTGCCTGGTACAGCCAACGACGTTATTGCGTAATATTGCGTAAAAATCACAACACAGAAGGTGAAAACGTGATTGATTTAACAAAGCTTGTCACCGAGACAAGAAACCCCAACACCATGGACCTGGATCAGATGACCCCGCTTGAGCTGGTTAGCGTTATGAACCAGGAAGATCTCAACGTGGTAGCTGGCGTAAAAGAGGTTCTTCCCCAGGTAGCACAGGCAGTTGAGTGGGCAGTTTCCTCGCTAGAAGCTGGCGGCAGGATTGTCTACTTTGGCGCTGGAACCTCCGGCCGCCTGGGCGTTTTGGACGCGGTTGAGTGTCCGCCTACTTTTGGCGTTTCTCCTGACGTGGTTGTTGGTCTTATCGCTGGTGGCGAGAAGGCCTTTGTACGTGCAGTTGAAGGCGCGGAAGATTCTCTTGAGCTTTGCGAAGAAGAGTTCAAGAAGATTGGCCTGAACAAGAACGACATTGCTATTGGAATTGCAGCTAGTGGTCGCACACCTTACGTTATTGGCGGCCTGCGCTATGCTCGTTCGTTGGGCTGCAAGACCGTTGCTATTGCCTGCAATAAGGGTTCTGAAGTGGGCAAAGAGGCAGAGCTTGCTATTGAGCCTTCCTGTGGTCCTGAGGTTCTTACAGGTTCCACACGCCTTAAGTCTGGTACCGCTCAGAAGATGATTCTGAACATGATTTCAACCGGTTCTATGGTTGGCGTGGGCAAGGCATATCAGAATCTTATGGTTGACGTGCAGCAGACCAATAAGAAGCTGATAGTTCGCGCGCAAAATATCACCATGGCAGCAACTGGTTGCACCCGTGAAGAGGCAGCTCAGGCGCTTGAGCAGGCTGACGGTAACGCAAAACTTGCTATTGTCATGCTGCTGACTCAGATGCCTGTTGACGAGGCTAAAGCTAAGCTCGAGGCAGCTCATGGTCATGTCAGAGGTGCACTGTAGTAATTACAGTTGCAACAAATGACACACGCGTGAGCATTTTGTTTCAGTTACATCGGTCAGTGGTATCAGTATGACGCGTAAGCGTAGGGTAAGTTTTGAAAAACACTCAGTTTACCTGCAGTAACAGGGTGTTCAAATTAGGTCAAAACATGAAACAATGAACCACAGGTATGGATTCTTGTACCGATAAGTTCATTTTTTATGTATTCTTGATAAGTATTTGTTGCAACATCGCAACGAGAGAAAGAAGGAAAGTATGGATTACACCAAGCTTTCAGAGCAGATTCTTGCTGCCGTCGGTGGCAAAGAAAATGTTCAGAGCAACATGGTCTGCATGACCAGGCTCCGCATTAAGACCGCAGATCCTGCAAAGGTTGACTCCGAGGCCATCAAGGCTATCGACGGTGTCATGGGTCTGGTCGAGGATGCAGAGTACCTTGAGGTTGTTCTTGGTCCTGGCGTTGTCAACAAGGTTATTGTTGAGTTCTCCAAGCTTACCGGCGTTGCTGCTGGTGACGCATCTGAGGACGACGTTGTATCCGCAGCTAAGGATAACAAGGCAGCTCAGAAGGCTAAGTACGAGAACAAGCCTGTTCAGCGCTTCCTCAAGAAGATTGCTAACATCTTTGTTCCACTGCTTCCTGGCATCATTTCTGCAGGTCTGATTAACGGTATCATCAACGTTATCAACTTCTCCACTGGTAAGGCTTTTGCTAACGAGTGGTGGTTCGCAGCTATCTGGACCATGGGCTGGGCACTTTTCGCTTACTTGCCAGTTCTTGCTGGCGAGAACGCTGCCAAGGAGTTTGGCGGTTCTCGCGTTCTTGGTGCTATGGCTGGTGCACTCTCCATTGCTAACGCTGGTATGCCTCTTCTTGCTTCCAAGACTGTTGACGGCGTTGCAACTCGTCTGGTTCACCTTCCATTCAGCCTCCCAACTGTTGCTTTCAAGGAGGGCGCATTTATCGTCGCTTCCTCTGATCTATTTAACGCAGCAGCAGGCGGCATGATTGGTGCAATCATCTGCGCAATCTTCTTCGCATTCCTGGAGAAGAACCTGCACAAGGTTATGCCAAGCGTTCTTGACACCTTCCTGACTCCACTTTGCACCGTTATCATCGGTGTTATTGGTTCTGTCCTGATTCTTCAGCCTGCAGGCGCATGGCTCACTCAGGCAATCTTCTTTGTCCTTCAGTTCTTCTATGACAAGCTTGGCGTCTTTGGTGCTTACCTGCTTGGTTCTACCTTCCTGCCACTGGTTTCCGTTGGTCTTCACCAGGCACTTACCCCAATCCACGTTATGCTTAACAACCCAGAGGGCCCAACTCAGGGCATCAACTACCTGCTTCCTCTGCTGATGATGGCAGGCGGCGGCCAGGTTGGTGCTGGTCTTGCAATCCTCTTCAAGACCAAGAACAAGCGTGTCAAGAAGTACCTGACCGAGTCCATCCCAGTTGGTATGCTTGGCATCGGCGAGCCTCTTATGTACGCAGTTACCCTGCCTCTTGGTAAGCCATTCATCACCGCATGCCTTGGCTCCGGTATTGGCTCCGTAGTTGCTTACCTCTTCCACCTTGGTACCGTTTCCCAGGGCGTCTCCGGCCTCTTTGGTTTGCTGATTGTCCAGCCTGGTAACCAGGTCTTCTACCTGCTTGCAATGCTTCTTGCTTACGCTGCAGGCTTTGCACTTACTTGGTTCTTCGGCGTTGACGAGGATCGTATTAACGACGTTTTCGGCGAGTAAAAACCGTACGTTCTAGAAACGTTTATCCCTCTTCTTAGGTATCCTAGGAAGAGGGATTTTTCTTCTCGCCCGACGCCCGACTGGCCGTCCGAAAGACCGACCGCCTGGCTGCTCGTCGGTCTTCTCGCCCGGCGCTCGGCTGGCCGCCCGACTGTCGCCCGACTGGCTGCTCGTCGGTCTTCTCGCCTGGCGAGAAACCCGTCTTCTAGAAGCGTTTGCAATTTACTTGGAGGATTTATGCGCACCGGAATTTCACTGTATTTTGCCAGTGGATATGAAGCTAATGCTGAGGTTGTAGCAAAAGCGCAGGCAGCCGGATGCCACTACGCCTTTACTTCTCTCCAGATTCCAGAGGAAGAGGGGATTGATTATCGCACCGAGGCTCGTAAGCTCTTGGAACTTTGCAGGAAGGCGGAGATTAACCTTATTGCAGATGTTTCTCCTGCTACTCTTTCCAAACTTGGCGTTCAGAAGTTTGACGAGCTTGCTGAGCTGGGCATTACGTATGTGCGTCTTGACTTTGGGTTTGACGCGGCGGAGACCGTAGAGCTCTCTCGCAAGTTCCACGTGGTCTTTAACGCTTCGACCATCACTAAGGACGACATTTCAGCATGGCGAGCAGCTGGTGCCGACTTCACTCGTTTTGCCGCCTGCCACAATTATTATCCCAAGAGCTACACGGGCCTTTCGCTGGAGCGCGTCGCACAGATTAACGCACGCCTTTCGGCGCTTGGATTCCAGATTTTCTCGTTTGTTCCTGGCGAGATTTTCCGCGGTCCTCTCTACGAGGGACTGCCAACTGTCGAGGAACACCGTGGACTTTCGAGCGATGCGCTTATTCAGGCGATGCTTGCTCTCTACGACGCTGACTCTGACGTGGTGCTTATTGGCGACCCAGATGTTACTGAGTCTACGTGGAAGCGCATTGGTCAGCTTGAGCAAAACTGCATTGAGCTAAAGACGGAGCTCAAGCCTGATTTTGAGTATCTGTATGATCGCTTGCAGACCGATCGACCTGATTCCAGCTCGTACATTATTCGCTCGCAGGAGTCCAGGCTCTGGAAAGACACTCCAGTGTACGACGCAAAGCCTTCTACCTGGGAAACTGTTGCAACTGGCGCCATCTTGGTGAGTAGCAAGGCTTATGGCCGTTATGCAGGGGAGCTTTCGATTGCTCGAGGCCTTTTGGAGCTTGATGCTCGCGACAACGTTGCAGGAAGTATCTGCGAAGAGGATCGAGCTTTCTTGCCGTACATTCACTCCGGCCGCGGCTTTAGGTTTATCCGCAGGTAATTAGGCGTTTTCTGCTGGTTGAGCTGCTCGTGCGAGCGCGCCATATGCGTCGTGGTTATGCGACGACATGGATGGCGCGCTGGAGCACGGGGTGCACGAGGCGCACGAGGACACCTCGGCGTGCATAAAGACTGTCTAATATGCACGAAAATTAATCAAGAAATTGATATGTCATTCAGAGGGTACTGTTTTGGGTAAAAAACCCGTTTAGTTGGAAGTAATTTTTGTGTTTTGTCGTTTTGGCATTTACGTTTGAGCAGTTCAGAAATAATGTGAATGTTCATGAAAAATTCGTCCAATAAAAAGCGCTGGTAAATCGCTTGCATAGAAATTAGTCAATCCTGTATTTTCCAACTAAACGCATTTTTTACCACTTCGCACTGAAATGGGCCATTTTTGGATCAGAGAAAGTCACTTCACACCACAAAAGACCAGTTGGCGACAAAATGGTGTGCGATCAAGCTATGTATGACTGAGTTTCGCATGAGCAATAAACTCTTACAAAGCAAAGACTTTCTCTCTCAGCAAAGAATTGCCTGCTAAACAAACTGCCTCCTATCTCCCGGTGCTGGGAAATAAGAGGCAGCTCAAAAGTTAGTGTAACAACGCTTTACAGCTTGACGATAACATCCTCAGCTGGTTGGCGACGCTTCTGGACAGGATCCATATCACGATAGCCGAGGCTAAGCATGCAGGAAACGCCAAAGTCGTTGTACTGACCGCCGTCGAGAAGACCCTCTTCTTTCAAAATCTTATCGACAGCCTCGCGGTTAAAGCCCTCGATTGGGCAGCTATCAACACCAATCATAGCGGCCATGGTAAGCATGTTTGAAAGCGCAATGTAGGTCTGCTTGCAAGCCCAGTCAAAGGTCGCACGCTCGTTGCCTACCAGGTTAAACATGTTTTCCTGGAAGTTTTTGAAAGCAGCCGCATAGGTTGGTTCAAAGTCTGCAGGAAGTTGCTTGATGTCGTGCATCATGTGCTTGACGTAAGCTGACTCTGCGTTGACGTTCTTGCGAGCAAGAAGAATAACCAGGTAGTGAGCACCGTTAAGGGACGCGCGAGCACCATAGCATGGCTCGTAAAGTTTTTCTTTAAGGCGAAGTGACTGCTCAGAGGCCTGATTCTCTCGCAGATTAACAACTAGGAAGCGCCAGGGTTCCAGGCCGTAGGAGCTTGGTGCCAGACGACCAGCCTCGAGAATTGCCTCAAGGTCCTCGTCAGAGACGTTTTTGGTAGGGTCGTACTTTTTGGTTGCAAGTCTCCACTGGTAGGACGAGAGAACTTTGTTTGCAACGTGTTGTGCGGAACAGGCCATATGTGGTCCTTTCTTGTTGGTGGTGCTGCGGTGAGCTGGGAAGTGCGCTGTTGGGCGGCTGTGAGCAGAGATGCTGCGGTGAGCTGAGTCGTTACTCGGAGAGCGCGCTACTCAGAAACGATAAAGCGACCAGGCTGTCCAAGCTCCCACGTACCTTTGAGGTCAGCGGCAAGCTCAAAGTGTAGCTTGGAGATACCCAGGTCATAGTCTTGGACGAGGTGGCGCTGGTTAGGCATAGATGCGCTTACCACGCCATCTGTCAGGTCAAATACAACGGGAAGTTTGTTAATAGCGGTTGGACATGCCAAAACCGCATTAATGCCGCGGTTAAACCACTCGGGCATCTTCTCTGGTTCAGTTGGCTGGCCGTTCGCAGTCATAATCTGCGTAGGCTTCTTGGTGCGCAGGCGAATTGCAGTACGAATGCCCTCCTGCTTGAGCGGAATCTTCTCCGGAGCGTATCCGATGGAGATAATAATGCCCAGCTTAAGGCCGTTATACTCGTCGCGAGCCAGGGTCTTCCAGTCCATGGTCTCGGCAATCCAGCACGAGCCAATGCCCAGCTGTGTGGCGAGAAGAACGATCTTCTCGCCACAGTAACCGATGAGCTCACGGGCAATTGCGTCTTCACAATAACCTGCTACGTAGTGGTAAATGGGGCCGACAATAGACCTGTTCTTCATGTGGACGGAGGTGCCGTCCTCGAGGTGAGGACCTTCGATGGTAAGGATTGCGGGGTGATCGGGTGCAACCTCTGCCATCTGGGCATTTGTGACGTCAATAGCTTCCTGAAGCTGAGAGAGTTTCTCTTGCTCAATAGGCTTTTGGTCGTAGGCGCGCAGAGAAATGCGCTGGTCCATGGCTTCTTTTACGTCCATCGTGGTCCTTCCTGGAGCAAGGTTAGAGCAGAGAGCCAAATCGCTTAACGTAGAGGCTCTTGATTATGGTGATAAGAACCATATACCCGCTCATGAGTGCCACTAACCACCCAAAGAACGACAAAGGCAGAGCAACAAGGCTTAAAGGCTGGGCAAACATGGGCAGATACGGAAGAGCGCTAACCACAATGATTCCCGCGGTTGTGAGGGCAAACAGTGAGGTAGAAGGCATGCTCTGAACAAACGGAATCTTGTTGGTTCTAAGTGCGTGAAGAACAAAGGTCTGGGTCCACATGGATTCGATGAACCAGCCTGTTTGGAAAGACAGGATAAAGAGTGCCTGAGCTGCGGTATTTCCGGCTGCGACAAGTTCTGCCCAGGTTCCTCCGGCAAGGGCGGGAGAGACCACAAAGAACATAAGCGCAAAGGTCAGTACATCAAAGATTGAACTGACTGGTCCAATCCAAAGCATAAAGTTTGTAATCGAATGAGCATCCCAAGAGCGAGGGCTTGAAAGGAACGAATCATCAACGTTGTCCCATGGAATTGCGATGCAGGTAACGGTATATGCCAATCCCAAAAGGAGCAGCTGGAGGGCGCTCATAGGCAAGAACGGCAGGAAGAAGCTGGCCACCAAAACGGACAGCACGTTACCAAAGTTGGAGCTTGCGGTTGCCTTGATGTACTTGATGGTGTTGCCGTAGGTTCTGCGACCCTCTTCGACACCGTGTTCAAGTACCAGCAGATCTTTCTGCAGCAAGATGATGTCTGCGGACTCTTTTGCCACGTCAACGGCGGTATCGACGGAGATTCCTACGTCGGAAGAGCGCATGGCGGCAGCGTCGTTAATGCCGTCGCCCATGAAGCCGACCACGTGGTTGTTGGACCTGAGCGCAGAGACAACGCGAGCCTTTTGCATAGGGGAAAGCTTTGCAAAAAGCTGGGTCTTCTCGACACGCTCTTTGAGCTGCTCATCGTTGAGATTCTCTACGTCGCTTCCAAGTAAGAGCTCGTCAACGTGGATGCCCACCTTCTTGCAGACGGCAGCAGCAACGCCCTCGTTGTCACCGGTGAGCACTTTGACCTGCACGCCTCTCTGGTTGAGCTTGGCAATTGCCTCGCGAGCGCTCTCTTTTGGCGGATCCAAGAAGGCCAGGTAGCCAATAAGCACCATGTCGCGCTCATCGTCTACGCCAAACTCGCCGACGCCACGAGGGTCGCTCTTCTGAGCAACGCCAACCACGCGCATACCCTCCTGATTGAGCTGGTAGACGCGGTCCATAACGCTCTTACGCTGGGCGGGAGTGAGCGGCTTAATCTCAGAGTCCAGGTCAACAAAGGAGCATGCGTTCAGAACTTCCTCGACGGCGCCCTTGGTGATCATCTGCGTTTTGTCAGTTTTTGTGTTTCTCACCACAACACTCATGCGACGACGTTCAAAGTCAAACGGAACCTCGTCGATCTTCTCGTACTCAATGCTCAGCAGGTTGGTGGGCAGTTCGTCGTTTGAGGTCTTGATAATTGCGTTGTCAATGAGGTTGCGAAGGCCGGTCTGGAAGTAGCTGTTCAGATACGCGTGACGGAGCACGCGAGGATCCTCTTCGCCCAGAATGTTGAGGTGACGCTCAAGAACAACCTCGTCTGCGGTGATGGTACCGGTTTTGTCGGTGCACAGGATGTCCATGGCGCCCAGGTTTTGGATTGCGGCCGGATTCTTAACAATGACGTCCTGCTTGGCCATTTGCGTTCCACCGCGAGAAAGGCAAGTGGTCACAATAACAGGCAGCATCTGAGGGGTAATGCCGACGGCAACAGAAACGCTGAAGAGCAGAGCGTCAAACCAGTCACCCTTGAGGAAACCGTTTGCAAAGAACACGATAGGGCACATGATCAGCATAAATGAGACAAGTACTTTGGAGACGGATTTAAGGCCCTCGTCAAAGCTGGTCTCGCCAGCGGGCTGCTGGAGCAGTTCAGACATGGTGCCTACGTAGGATTTGTTGCCGGTTGCAACTACCACTACCGTTGCACTTCCGGACTGAACCGTAGTGCCTGCGAACAGCAGGTTTGTGCACTCGGAGAGCGAGAGAGGGTAGCGCGTTCCATCGGCGCGGCGGCGGGCGTGGACTACACCAGCGGTTTTCTCGACAGGCTCTGATTCTCCGGTGAGTGCTGTTTCGTTAACAAAGAGGTCCTTGGCGTCCAGAACGCGGCAGTCCGCGGGGATCATGTCGCCCGAGGCAAGGCGGATGATGTCGCCAATAACTACCTGTTCAAAGGGGATTTCTTGACCCAGCGCTGAGGCAAGTTTGGGCTCTTCTGGAGCGTCGGTCGCGGCTTCGTCGGCGGCGTCTTCGACTTCGTCGGCGGCTTCATCTGCGGCGTATTCGTCCTCGAAGTCCACGGCGGCGTTTACGGCGCCATCCGAGTTCTGGTCGAAGTCCTGGTCGCCGCCCTGGTCCACACCCGTGTCATCAAAGTCGATAGGACGGCGGATAACTCTTGTGGTGGAGGTTACCATTTTTGAGAGCGCAGCCGCTGCTGAAGCTCCCTTGGAGCTCTGGACAAAGTCAATGATGCCGGAGATGAGCACCATTGCGGTAATGATGACGACGGTTGACGGGTCCTTCTCGCCATCCGCGGCAAGAGCCACATTAGTGATGTAAGAAATGCCAGCGAGGGCAATCAAAATGAAGGTGAAAGGGCTTGCAAAGCTCTTGAGCAAGCGGATGATAGAGGGCTCTTCGGCGGCGCTGGTAATGACGTTTGGCCCATCGAGGTCGTATTTTGCCTGCGCAATGTCAAGGGCAAGACCGTCCGGAGTGGTATGGAATTTTCTACAGACGCTCTTCACCGAGTGAGTTGCGGCAAAGGTCAAGGACTGCCCAAGCTCTCCCGAGGTGGTCTGAGTTGTCTTTGGTTGGTCTGTGCGCTTCATGATTGCCATGTGCACCTCCGATGATTAGTGGGGACGAATGACTAATTGGTTGGTGTATGACGCAAGCTGAAAGCGTTCTGTTATGTGCGAGATTTGAAACCAAATGGTCTGAAACCGGGGCATAGGTTCATATATCTACAGAATCGAAATAGTTACAAACGAGCAGGTAAATCTGTAAATGTATAAGCTTATAAGAGCTCTTTTAGTTTCAATTCAGTTGAAATCAAATCTAAAACTTTTTATGAGAGGTTTCTTTATATCCCATACGCACATGAACAGAATCATCGTCGGCTGTCATACGTAAGCCGCTACTTCGACCAGGCATATAAAGCACCTCCTTAAAATTAGGTGTTTTGCAAGAGCAACGTCACTTAAAAAATGAATGTCCGTCCTCAAGCACTCTAAGAGTAGTTGGGTTGACGAGATTGGTCAAGTAATTACTATATACCCTATAAACAGGACATTTATTTAATACATACTGTCGAGAAGAACGTTGGGCTGCAACGTCGAGAAGACTGTTGCACATCGCGGTGAGTGCCGAACCGAACTGTTGACCAGCAACGTCGAGCAGCAACGCCGAGCGCGGTACTCTTGCAAAGAAGGGACCTCACATGGGCAAAGTGATTGTATTTGGAAGCCTGAACATGGATATATCCATCGAGGCAGATAAGATGCCTCAGCAGGGTGAGACCATCGGCGGCAAAAATCTTGTCACCAGCCCAGGTGGAAAGGGTGCCAATCAAGCAGTCGCCGCAGCTCAAATGGGCGCGGACGTTCACATGATTGGCGCGGTTGGCGCTGACTCGTTCGGACAGGACCTCAAGCAGTCGCTTATTGGCTACGGAGTCAATGCAGAGCAGGTAAATGAGCTGTCTGGAGTCTCCACTGGTGTTGCTGTGATCGTGCGCGTTGGCGGCGATAACCGTATCATTTTGGACCACGGCGCTAATCATGCACGTACAGCTAACGACGTAAAAGCGGTGCTCGATTGCATTGCAAAGCCAGGAGATGTGTTCTTGACGCAGTTCGAGTGCGAGTTGTCGACCACGTTTGAGCTTATCAGGTACGCGCATGAGCTGGGGCTCTATACGATGGTGAACCCATCGCCAGCGGCAACTATGACCACCGGTCTTCTCGCCAGCGTGGACTTGCTCTGCCTGAACGAGATTGAGTTTGCGGACCTGTTTGGCGAGGGCAAGATTAGCCCGCTGGCAGATCCCGAGGCCGCAGTACAGAAGGTGCTTGAAAGCGGCGTGGCTACTGCGGTGTTAACGCTGGGGTCTAAGGGTTCGATTGCCGCCGACACACACGGCATCTACCAGCAGGAATGCTATCGCGTGGACACTGTGGACACTACCTGCGCGGGTGACACATTCATGGGCACGCTCGCCGCCTTCCAGGCATCGGGGCAGCTGGAGGGCCACGATATCAAGCAGGCGCTCGACGTGGCTGCGAAGGCCGCGGCGCTCGCTACTACAAAGGTTGGCGCTCAGCAATCAATTCCAACGTATCAGCAGGTAGTTGAGTTTTAGGTTAAAATTACCGTGATTGTTGTTTCATAACTCGCAGTCCACACGCAGCTCAAACGTACAAAGGAGACTTATGACAACGCTTTCAACTAAGACGCGCGTCATCATCGACACAGATCCAGGCATCGACGACGCTATCGCCCTGGGTTTTGCCCTGGCCGCAAAGGCGCTGGATATCAAGCTTATTACTACTGTCAGCGGAAATGTTGGCATCGAGAACGTCACCAACAATACCCTCAAGCTGCTCAAATTCTGGAACCAGCACGTGCCTGTTGCGCGCGGTGCTGCCGAGCCGCTGCTCAGAAAGCCTATGGACGCAAGCGACGTCCACGGTGCGTCTGGCATGAGGGGCTACGAGTTCGACGGCATTCAGCCGGACTGTCTTCTTGAAGAAACCGCACTTGAGGCACAGCGTCGCGTCATTATGGAAGGCGCTTCCGCTGGCGAGAAAACCACGCTGGTGACGCTTGGTCCTCTGACTAACATCGCACTGTTGCTGAAAGCATATCCACAGGTCAAAGAGCATATCGAGCGCATTGTTATGATGGGCGGCGCTCTGACCCGCGGAAATCTTGGCGTCATGTCCGAGTTTAACGTGGGCGTTGATCCCGAGGCAGCAAAAATTGTCTTCGCATCTGGCGTTCACGTGGCCATGGTTGGCCTTGAGGTGGGTGACGCTGCTCGTGTTATGCCCGAGGACATCGAGAACATCCAGAACTCAGGCAAGAGCGGCGACATGCTGGTCAAGCTGCTGCTCAACTACCGCGTTCATTACCAGGAGGAGGGCTTCAGCATGTACGACCCAACGGCCGTGGCCTACCTGCTGGCGCCCCAGATGTTTGAGACCAAGGATGTGTTTGTGGATGTCGAGTGCGCCGGTGCTCTGACAAGTGGTTGCACCGTTGTTGACCTGGCCGGATATCTTGGCGAGAAACCCAACGCAACCGTCTGTGTGGGCGTCGACCAAAAGGCATTCCGTACTTGGTTTGTTCACCAGATCCAAAAGTGCAACGTCCTCGACGGCTCTGCCTCTGCAGTTGAAGGCGTGCTGCTGGACTAAGGTGCCGTTGCACCAATTTGCCGCCGGGGTAGCGCGCTGCATCAAAACTCACAAGAAAAAAGCCTCTTCTCGCCATTGAGAAGAGGCTTTGTTGTGCGTAAAAGTGCTGTTTACAGCGCCAGTTAGCCGATGATAGTCATTACGATAGGGATGACAATCGCAAAAAGCACTGTTGAAGTTGCAACAACGTTAGTTGCAAATTTGACGTCAGCCTTACCTTCGTTTGCCAAAATTGGCAGGACGGTCAGTGCTGGAACTGCAGCTTGGATGATAAACGTCCTCGTTTCAAGAACGTTCTGTGCACCAAATACGCCGGTAAATGCTGTAATTACGCCGACCATAATAAGTGGGGCAATGACAAATTTACCAATGAGCGTGACTGCTGTGTCACGATCAATTCGAATGCTTGAAAGTCCTGTCTCCTGCAAAATAATGCCAATGTAAATCAGCGAAAGTGGCGTTACCAGATTGCCTAAATAGGTGAGGCCAGTGTTTAGAACTGCTGGAACAGGAATGCTGAACACGAGAAAAACGAGGGCAACCAAGAAACCAATCAATGGTGGTGGCAACAATTTGCTGATGTTAAATTTGTGCTCCACTGCACTGTTTTTCTCGCCGTCATTTTCTGTTGGCAGTGGATCACCGTAAATGAAGAAGATTCCAATTGCCCAGGTAGAAATGGTGTTCATGATGTAGTACACCAAAAAGTACGGCACAGCGTGCTCGCCAAAAAGCGCAAGATTCAGTGGCATACCAATGAAGATGGTGTTGGCATTTGCAAAGGTATTGAGCATCAAGCCTCGGCGACCTGGCTGGACGCGGAAAACGTTGATAACCAAAAATCCTGCAACATATGACAAAGCAAAACTAACAGCAGCAATGAGCACTGATGGACCAAGCTGGAGTAGCTGGTTGAGGGACAAGTTTTTTAGGACCGCTACAAAAATTGATGCAGGAAGTGCCACATTCATGATGAGCTTTGACGCCTGACCAGCAAATGTTTCATTGAGCCAGTTAATCTTCCTAAGAATATAGCCAAGCACAATAATCAAAATGATAGGCAGCACATTCTGTAATGATGTCAAAAAGACAGACATACTATGCCTCTAACTCCTTGTAGACAGGGAACCACTTAAGGGCGTCAACTGCCTCTTTTGCATCGGCAATTGGCTCGCGGTTCAGACCCTGCCTAATTGCCTCCTCTGCAACGCCAACAGCAATACGCTCGGAGAACTCGGTAATCTTGGAGACTGGAGGAAGAATTGCAGCTCCAGGCTTTGTGGTGTCGACGATTCCGCCAAGCGAGTGAGCTGCGAGGGAAATCATCTGGTCCGTGAGCAGGCGAGCCTTTGATGCGAGAGTGCCTAGACCAAGACCTGGGTAGATCAGAGCGTTGTTAGCCTGACCAATCTGGTAGGTTACGCCGTTCAGCTCCACGTCATCGGATGGAACGCCGCAGGCCACAAGTGCACGACCATCAGTCCAGGTAAGCAGGTCCTGGGCGGTTGCCTCCGCAAGCTTAGTTGGGTTGGACAGAGGGAAGACCATTGGACGCTTACAATGAGCTGCCATTTCGCGGATAATCTCCTCGGTGAAGGCACCGTGAACGGTAGAGGTACCAACCATGATTGTTGGGTGGACTGTTTTTACAACCGCTGCCAGGTTAGTGAGCTCATCAGCGTTTGCGAACTCAGAACGCTTGCGCGCAAAAGGCTTTTGCTGTGGAGTGAGGTTGTCCATGTCGTCAAAGAGCAGGCCCTGGCGATCTACCAGGTAGAAGCGCTTGCGAGCCTCCTCGCGATCCATTCCCTGGTCAACAAACTCCTGCAGTACACGCTCAGCAATGCCGCAACCAGCAGTTCCTGCACCAAAGCAGAGGTATACCTGGTCGACGAGTTTCTCGCCAGAAATGTTGAGGCCACCGAGGATGCCTGCGAGGGTGACAATGCCAGTGCCCTCAACGTCGTCGTTGAAGACGGGGTAGGTGTTCTTGTAGCGGTCCAGGATTGCGGCGGCATGCGAGCGGCCGAAGTCCTCGAAGTGCAGGTAGAGGTTAGGGAAGAGCTTCTCGACGGTGGATACAAAGTTGTCAATGAAGGCGTTGTAGTGGTCCTCGTCGACACGCTTGTGGCGCTCGCCCAGGTACAGTGGGTCATCGAGCAACTCCTGGCGGTTGGTACCGGCGTCGATAACAACAGGCATGATGCGGTTTGGATCAACGCCAGCTGCAGCGGTGTAGACCATGAGCTTACCGACGGAAATCTCAACGCCGTTAGTGCCCCAGTCGCCGATGCCCAAAATGGCTTCTGCGTCGGTAACAACAATCAGGTCAATGTCTCTACCTGCGGCTGCGTTCTTCAGTGAGGTCTCAAGGTCCTCAGGACGATCGGCGGATAGGAAGCATGCGTACTGCGAGTCAACGTAGCGCTGGGAGTACTGCTCAATGTCAGGCGCGATGGTTGGATCGTAGACGATAGGCATGAACTCTTCGACATGCTTTGAGAACAGGTTATAGAACAACGTGCGGTTCTCGGAGAAAAGCCTCATCAGGTAGTGACGCTTAGTTTCGAGGTCAGGGTACTGCTGGAAGAGTACGTATGCCTGCTCTGCCTGCTCCTCAATGGTCTGGATGTTAGGAGGAAGAAGGCCTACCAGGCCATATTTTTGGCGCTCCTCCTGCGTAAAAGCGGTTCCCTTGTTCAAAAACGGATCATTCAGTAGTTCAAAACCTGTCTTCATGATGCCTCCTTAGTGCATCGATTTACTTTAGAGTTGAAACACAGCACAGAGGTTGGCGTGGAAGTGCTTAACACTTGAGGACTCGAGGCATAGGAAGCACATATTCCTGTAGCAAAACAGCAGCTATGAAATAAGCTCGAGAGCAATTCGTGTGGATTGTGTTCTGCTCTATTTGTGATAACAATACCCATATCCTGTTATGTATTTACGAGAATTAGAAGAAATTTCCTTCTTTTTAGAAAAAATTTTCTTGTAGAACATATATGTTCACCTGTGCATATATAAATTTTGCTAATCCGACAAGGCGACGTTTTCAAATCCCAAGGCCGTACTTTCAAATTCTTTTGTGAGGATCGTTTTAACGGAGAAAAGTAAGACAGAATTAACGCCAACTGCGGTTTTGTTGAGCGCTCGAGGTGCAAGTGGTAAAAAATGCGTTTAGTTGGAATATGCAGCGGCGGTTGATTTTTATGCACACCATTTACCTGCGGTTTTTCGTTGGACAAAAATAGTGAAATCTGGACACTTTTTGCCACCTGCGCAAACGCAAGTCAAGAATTTCCACAATCGTGATTTGACTTCCAACTAAACGGATTTTTTACCCAAAAGAGGGGGTCAGATTTTGTGGGTTGAAATTTTGATACAAAACTCCGCATAAACAAGGCGGAATATGCGATTTCCTCGGGTGATTGGAAGTTGCTCGGTCAACTGGAGAGCGGTCAGCCCTCAAAGTGATGCTATTTCACTACAACAGCGCCTTCGGGCAGCGCAATGTTCGCATCGGTTGCAATTAAGAGATTGTTACCTGGGGTTTTAGGAGTATCGGGCCACTCGGGCACATACGCGACATGCGCAAATTCGTGTGCGAACACGTCCGCAACCTGGGGAAGTAGCGCAGATCCGCGGCCTTCCAGCGGACAGCGAACATCGGCCAGATAAACTCCGCCAGACGCAAGCTTTTCCTTAACCACTTGCGCGCCAGCCGCTGTTCCCAGGGGTCCAAGCGACTTCCGACCAGCAAACACCTCGTTTACCAGCACGGCAATACTGCCGGCTTCTGCATTCTGCAGAACCTTCCATGCGTCGTCCTCGACAATACACAGTTCACTTGAAGCCGCAGCTTGAGCTTCGTCCAAAAAGAAATGCTCGCGCGCAAGCGAAACAATCTTTGGATCAATCTCAATCGCCTCAATGGTAGCGCCGCTCATGTGCGTAGCCAGGTACTTTGGCAGCGAGAAACCTCCGCCTCCCATAACTACAACGTGACCCTCTGGTGCCACCTGCTGGATAACCTTCGCCATCATGCGGTGATAGTGGACGCAGGGCTCAAAGCGCAGCTCAGGTGCAATGTAGCTCACGGACTGGAAGGTGCCATTAACGTTGAGCAGCCTAATGGGCGTACCGTCGGCGTCCTCGGAGTCAAAGATCATCGTGAGGCCAAATTTGGTACGAGTCACAAAAACGCCTCGAGCGCGTAGAATTAACAGAAATAGCTGGTAAATGCCAATAACGGCAAGCCCCGCTACGGTCGACCAGATAAAAAATGTCCAAAAATCATGTAAGACCATGTTAATTCCTTGTTAGTAAGGTTTCCCTCGGTTATACTAGCCGATACGGCGTTTTTTCTGAACGCTTTTACAGGAAAAGATTTTCTGGGGGTTTATATGATTTTAGGACTTGGTATTCCTGAGCTTCTGATTATTGTTGTTATCGTCATGGTTCTCTTTGGACCTAAGAACCTTCCAAAGCTCGGCAAGGCTGTCGGCGAGACCGTCAAGAGCGTTCGTGAGGGCATGGAGTCTGAGACCAAGGAAGAAGCCAAGGAGCCAGAGGCTGAGCTCGTTGAGGACGAAGAGTCCAAAAAGGCTGAGTAACCCCATCTCACACGTATAGACCTACTTGACCCATCAACAGAAAGAACACGATGGACACTACTAAAGAGATTGTACTTACCCCAGAAGGCCGTCAGAAGCTTGTCGATGAGCTGGCTTATCGTGAGGGCGAGAAACACGACGAGATTGTTGAGCGCATCAAAGAGGCCCGTGGTTTTGGTGACCTTTCTGAGAACTCCGAGTATGACGCTGCAAAAGAAGAGCAGTCTCACAACGAGTCCCGCATCAACGAAATTCGCCAGATTCTCTCCGTCGCAAAGGTTGTCGAGGGCGGCAGCAAGCGCAACGTCACCGTTGCAATCGGCACAACCGTCGAGCTTGCTGATGCAAAAGGCAAGACAACTAAATATGTAATTGTTGGTACTACTGAGACTAACTCCCTTGAGCACAAGATCTCTAACGAGTCCCCAGCTGGCGAGGCTCTTATTGGTCATAAGAAGGGCGACGAGGTTGAGTTCACCACGCCAAACGGCAAGGTGAAGAAGTACACCATTACCTCTATTACTCGCTAGACTGGCACAAAAGATTTTGGTCGCCCCGTGTCCGTCTGGCGCGGGGCGTTTTTACGTGGAGGATACATGTCCGAAGTAGAGAACAACATCGCTGGTAGCTCGGCCGCCGCTGACGTAACCGCCGCCGAGAACGTCGACGCAACCGAGGTCACCCCAGAGGCTTCCATCAACGACGAGCGCGCCCAGCGCAAAGCCCGCCGCCAGGCACTGCTTGACGCCGGCGTTGACCCATACCCAATCAAGTCCACCGTCACCGCTCACGTCGCTGAGCTGGAGGAGCGCTACGCTGACCTCGAGGATGGCCAGACTGGCGAGGAAGTCTATTCCGTCGCCGGCCGCGTCCGCGCCATCCGCAACCAGGGCAAGATCGCGTTTGTCGTGGTAGAGGACTATACCGGCCAGATTCAGCTCTTCTGCCGCATCAACAACCTTGACGAGAAGAACTGGGAGCTCCTGGGTCTTCTCGACCTTGGCGACATCATTGGCGCAACCGGCGCTATCATGCGTACGCGCCGTGGCCAGCTTTCCCTGGCAGTCACCTCGCTGGAGGTCCTCTCCAAGTCGCTGCGTCCTCTGCCTGAGAAGTTCCACGGCCTCACCGACCGCGAGGTTCGTTATCGCCAGCGCTACGTTGACCTCATTATGAACCCCGAGGTCCGCGACGTATTCCGCAAGCGCTCCCAGATCATCTCCATCATCCGCCAGTTCATGGAGGCAGACGGTTACATGGAGGTTGAGACCCCTGTTCTCCAGGAGATTCTTGGCGGCGCAAACGCAAAGCCGTTCATTACGCATTACAACGCGCTGAACACCGAGAACTACCTGCGTATTGCAACCGAGCTTCCGCTGAAGCGCCTGCTTGTTGGCGGACTTGAGCGCGTTTACGAGCTTGGTCGTCAGTTCAGAAACGAGGGCACCGACCTCACGCACAACCCAGAGTTCACCTCTATGGAGGCATACGCCGCCTACTCTGACCTGGCCGGCATGCGCGAGCTTTCCCAGAACCTCTTCCAGGAGATTGCTCGCAAGGCTTGCGGCTGCGAGGAGGGCCACGAGGTCATCACCTACCAGGGCACCGAGGTTGACCTCTCCGGCAACTGGCGCGTTGCGTCCCTGGCAGAGATTGCGTCCGAGGTCACCGGCGAGGAGCTCTCCATTGACACCCCTGTCGAGAAACTCCGTGCAGTCCTGGACCGCTATGAGATTGAGTGGAACCCAGAGTGGCAGGCCGGCAAGCTGTTGTTTGAGATCTACGATGAGCTTGGCGAGAAGAGCATCGTAAACCCAACCTTTGTCTGCGATTATCCTGCAGAGGTTTCTCCGCTCACCAAACGCAAGGCAGACGATCCTCGCCTGACCGACCGCTTTGAGCTCATTATCTGCGGCGCAGAGTACGCAAACGCATACTCCGAGCTCAACGACCCTGTTGACCAAGAGGAGCGCTTTGCTGCTCAGATGGAGGCTAAGCGTCAGGGTGACGAGGAGGCCATGGAGTACGATTACGACTTCATCCGCGCACTTGAGTACGGCATGCCACCAGCGGGCGGTATCGGCTACGGTATCGACCGCATGATGATGCTCTTCTGCGATCAGCCTTCTATCCGCGACGTCCTTCTCTTCCCACAGCTCAAGCCCGAGAAACGCTAAGAGCTTGGAACTTTAGCTGCCCCACGCAGCACACAAACACATCAGCCCGGTATCCGCTCGTTGCAGGTACCGGGCTTTTTGTGTGGTTCGTACGAAGGAGAAAAATCCAACGCGAGTCGTATGTTTGCAGAGCCTTCTGATGGGTATAAATCAGAAATATATAGAGAGTTTTGAGAGGTTTCAGCACATGTTTGATAAATTCACTGACAGAGCGCGTAAAGTCATGAGCTTGGCTCAGGACGAGGCTCGCGGTCTTGGCCAGATGTATGTCGGTACCGAGCACCTGCTACTTGCTCTCATCAAAGAGGGGGAGGGCATTGCTGCTCAGGCTTTGGCTAAGCTAGAGGTCTCGTATGACGAGGCTCTGGCAACCGTAAAAGAGCTCACCACGGGCGCAGGAGACCCTATTCCTGGCGGCCACATTCCGTTTACTCCGCGCGCAAAACGCGTGCTAGAGGACGCGTATAGAGAAACCATGACCCACGGTCAGAGCTATATTGCAACTGAGCACCTACTTTTGGGTATTGTATCCGAGGGTAACGGTCGTGCTATGGATGCCCTGCGTACCATGGGTGTCTCGGGCGACGCCGTAAGAAACGCCGTTGATGAGCTGGTTGCCCAGACTCCAGAAGATGCACCTGCTGGTCCTCGTATGGCAGAGCCTCGTATTGAGGGTGGCATCTTTGGCATGCCTGTTGGCGCTGGTCAGATGCGTCCTAATGCAAATGACGACGCTTCCATGTTGGAGCAGTTTGGCCGCAACCTTACTAAGCTTGCCGCAGATAAAAAGCTTGACCCTGTCATCGGTCGTGACCGCGAGATTGAGCGTGTCATGCAGGTTCTTGCCCGCCGCCAGAAGAACAACCCACTTATCCTGGGCGATCCCGGCGTTGGTAAGACCGCCATTGTTGAGGGCTTGGCTCAGCTCATTGCATCCGGCAACGTCCCTGACATCCTGCGCGGAAAGCAGGTTTGGACGCTTGACCTGGCAAGTCTGGTAGCTGGTTCCAAGTATCGCGGTGAGTTTGAGGACCGCATGAAGAAGGTTGTTGCTGAGCTGGAGAAATCCAAGAATGACATCCTCTTCATTGACGAGATTCACACCGTCATTGGCGCCGGCTCCGCAGAGGGCTCCATTGACGCTGCGTCCATCCTTAAGCCGCCGCTGTCTCGTGGAGAAATCCAGGTCATCGGCGCAACTACGGCAGAAGAGTACCGTAAACATGTCGAGAAGGACGCTGCATTTGAGAGGCGTTTCCAGCCTGTCAACATCGGCGAGCCAAACAACGACGACACCATTTCTATTATTCACGGACTTCAGGACCGCTACGAGAAGCACCACCACGTCCACTACACCGAGGCTGCTATTAAGGCTGCTGTTGTGCTTTCGAGCCGCTATATCCAGGATCGCTTCCTGCCAGACAAGGCAATTGACGTCCTCGATGAAGCTGGCGCCCGCGCACGCATCCACAAGATGAGCCTTCCACCAGAGATTGCCCAGGTAGACGCAGATCTTCTCCGCGTTCGTACCCAGAAATCCGAGGCAGCAAGCGCTCAGGAGTTTGAGCAGGCAGCTCGTCTTCGTGACCAGGAGAAATCCTTGGTAGCAGAGAGGGATCGCCTGGAGACTGAGTGGCGTGAGCAGCTGGACAAGAACATTGTTACCGTTGACGAGGACGATATTGCAAAGGTTGTCTCTGGCATCACCGGCGTTCCTGTTTCTAACCTCACCGAGACTGAGGCTTCAAGGCTGCTTCGTACAGAAGACATCCTTCACCAGCGCGTTGTTGGTCAGGATGAGGCTGTTGTTAAGGTTGCAAAGGCAATCCGCAGAAGCCGTAGTCCTCTCAAAGACCCTAAGCGCCCTGGCGGCTCCTTTATCTTCCTAGGCCCTTCCGGTGTAGGTAAGACTGAGCTTGCAAAAGCCCTGGCAGAGTTCCTGTTTGGCTCTGAAGATGCCCTGCTTTCATACGACATGTCCGAGTACATGGAGCGTCACACCGTAGCTAAGCTGGTTGGCGCACCTCCAGGATACGTGGGCTACGATGAGGGTGGCGAGCTCACCAAGGCTGTCCGCAGGCGTCCATATTCTGTCCTGCTCTTTGATGAGATTGAGAAGGCACATCCAGACGTCTTCAACATCTTGTTGCAGATTCTGGACGAGGGCCGCCTGACTGACGGTCAAGGTCGTCACGTGGACTTCTCTAATACGGTTGTCATCATGACATCCAACATTGGTGCTCGCGAGATTGCCCGTACCAATACCATGGGCTTCTCGTCAGAAGGCTCTAAGGGACTCTCCGACAAAGAGATTACCAGCCGTGTTATGTCCGAGCTCAAGCGCGGATTCCGTCCAGAGTTCTTGAACCGCGTGGACGAGATTGTTGTCTTCAAGTCGCTCTCTACCGAGCAGCTTCGTGGCATTGTTGACCTCATGGTTCTTGAGCTGCGCGATCGCTTGATTGCCAACGGCATGTCCATTGAGCTCACCGAGGCCGCAAAGGATCTGATTGCCAAAGACGGAACCGACCCTGTCTACGGTGCTCGTCCGCTGCGCCGCACCATTCAGTCGATGATTGAAGATCCACTGTCTGAGGAGCTTCTCTCTGGCCAGTGGAACGCAGGCGACATTGTTGCTGTTGATGTTGATGCTGAGGGTAAGAAGCTTGTGTTCACCAAGACCACGGGCGTCATTCCTGAGCCTCGCAAGAAAGAGACCATGGCACAGCTTGACCAGATGGATGTCAGCATGGGCCCATCCTCGCTGCCACAAGGTAGTGCAGGCGGTTCGTCCGACCTGATGTCCTCCGCCGAGTAAGACACTCCGACCCGAGGTTCTGCCTCGGGTCTTTTTGTATCGCAGCTAAAACGCTCAGTTCTCTTGTCGAGAAACCCGTCGAGCAGCTCACCCAGTCGCCCGGCGAGAAACCCGTCTTCTCCAAACCGTCACTACACGCGCCGGCAACAAAACCGTATACTTGAAATGTTGAAACAAACTGAAGCCGTAAACGTACCAGATCGCAAAACGCAGCTCGTAAGCTGCAAGTAATTGAGGGAGAGCCATGGAGCCAACGCAACTTGATCCAAGCGCAACAGAAAACGAGGACCGTATTGCCACCGCTCTGAAGATGACTGCCCCTGGTACAGCGCTCCGCGTTGCACTGGACATGATTATCGCTGGCCGCTTGGGCGCCCTCATTTGTGTGGGAGATACAGAAAACGTCCTTGCTGCGGGCGGAGATGGTTTCAAACTTGATGTTTCCTTCACGGCAAATCGATTGTTTGAGCTCTGCAAGATGGACGGCGCTGTGGTGGTGGACAAAGACCTCACCAGAATTTTGCGTGCCAACTTCCACCTCAATCCTGATGCAACGCTTCCAACTGCAGAGACAGGCACTCGTCACCGTACTGCTGCTCGCATGAGCTTGCTCACCAAGTCTATTGTGATTGCAGTGTCTTCTCGCCGTTCGTTGATTACGGTCTACGTTAATGGTCACGTTATTCCGCTGAAGTCAGTACCAGCCATTATGTCTACCGTCAACCAGCTTTCGGTTGCTATGCAAAATACACGCCAGCAGCTTGATCGTGCGCTTCTGCGCCTGACTGCTCTTGAGCTTGATAACTATGTCACCCTAGGCGATGTAGCAGGCATCTTCTACCTGTTTGAGGTGCTTTTGAGTGCCGCTGACCAGCTTGATTCTTGTCTTTTGGAGCTAGGTAGCGAGGGAAAAACCACCGCTATGCAGCGTGAGGAATATTTGGGCGGTATCGACGAGGCTTACAACCTGATGATTCGCGACTACGCTGTAGATTCTTCCGCTGAAGAAGCGCGTGCTATTCGCCGCCGCTTCCACGAGACGGCCAACACCGAGCTCCGCTCCGCAGAAAGCGTTGGCCAGATTCTTGGCTACTCCGATGGCCGCGGAGAAGATGCGTCCATGGAGCCTCTGGGCCTGCGCACGCTTTCCCGCGTTCATGTGGTCAACGATGAGATTGCGGCCAGAATTGTTGACGCCTACGACAACCTGCAGCAGCTGCTTCACGTTGCAGAAAACGATACATCAAGCCTCAAATCTCTGGGTGTCGAGAACCCCGGTGCACTTGCTAACAGTCTCCGCAGAATGTGGGGTAAGTCAGAATAATGGCTGCAAGCAGCACCTGTGCAAAGGTCGTGTCAAAGCCACGTCCTTCTCGCCTCACAACTCATGGAGCAAAATCCGATACCGTTGCCGTCATTGTGGCCGGCGGCATTGGCGAGCGCTTTGGGTATCCTGACGGCAAGCAGTTTATTTCTGTCTGCGGACTTCCGCTGATGAGCTGGTCAATCCTTGCGTTTGATCACGCACCCAGCGTGGCTCACATTGTGATTGCTTGCTCTGACGAGAAACGCGCTGCAGTTCAAGAGGGTGTTTTGGGCAAGCTTGTACTCCACAAGCCTGTTCACTTTGCAACGTCTGGTGCCACCAGACAGGAATCGGTTTACAATGCGCTCCAGGTAGTGCCTGCCGGATATGATTTTGTTTCTGTTCATGACGCGGTTCGTCCGCTCATTGAGGTAGAGACTATTGAGCAGGTCATTGGTACAGTTCGCAAGTCGCCTAAGATTGCGGGAGCAATTTTGGCTCACCGCGCAACTGATACGCTAAAGCGCGTAGATGGTGCAACCATTGTAGATACGCCTGACCGCTCAACGTTCTGGGCTGCTCAAACCCCTCAGGTGTTCAAGACACGCACGCTTCTTGAAGCCCACGAGGTAGCTCGTCAGGAAGGCTACCAGGGAACCGATGACTCGTCGTTAGTTGAGCGACTTGGTCTTACGGTGTTGTGCGTTGAGTCACAACGAGAAAACGTGAAGGTCACGTACCCGTCTGACCTTGCAATTGTTGAGGCTACGCTCAGCCGTCGCCTGGTAGAAGGCGCAACCGGAAGTGGGGCTGTAGAGTGAGCATACCAGAGCTTAAAATTGGCCACGGATACGATGTTCATCGCCTGGTAGAGGGTAGAGATCTTATCTTAGGTGGCATCAAAATTGAGCACACCAAAGGTCTTCTCGGCCACTCCGATGCCGATGTTTTGGCTCATGCACTTATGGATGCCCTGTTAGGAGCCGTGCGTGCCGGCGACATTGGCCAGCTTTTCCCCGATACAGACCCTGCTTATGAGGGTGCTGATTCTATGGTGCTCCTGTCCCATGTTATGCATCTTGTTCGTAATGAGGGCTTTGAGCTTCTGGATTGTGACTGCACTGTTGCAGCTCAAGCACCTAAGTTGCTTCCTCATCGCGACGCTATGAGAAACCGCATGGCTGAGGTCATGGGTGTCTCGCCAGATAAAGTTGGTGTAAAAGCAACCACCACCGAAGGCCTTGGCTTTGTGGGCACTCAAGAAGGCATTGCTGCCTGGGCAGTTGTACTGCTGGGACGTAGCGCGCAATAAGTTATAGCTCTACGATATGGTCGGCTGCCTCCACCACTTTAGGGTCATGAGATATGAGAAGTATTATGTGGTCCTGCTTGACCTTCTTGAGAAGATTAAGAAGAACATCAACACTGTTTTGATCTAATGCAGAAGTTGGCTCGTCAAGCAACATAACACTTGGATTCATAAGCATCATGCGGATAATTGCAATCTTTTGCTTTTCTCCACCAGAGATAGCAGAGCTTCGTTCAACAAGGCGGACATCAAGATTTTGATCGTCTCCAAGCAGCAATTTTTCCAAATTGAACAGCTTGATATAGCTGATTATCTCTTCATCTGTTGGCTGCTTTTTGCAGAGTAGGGTCAGATTATTTCTTACCGTATCGTCAACAATGCTTGGCTCTTGTTCGGTAAATCCAAGAGTATTTTTTCGGAGTTCATATTGATTAATTTGAGCTAGTAAGTCCTCGTTAATAGCAATAGTGCCCGATAAGTGAGAAGACCACTCTCCATTAATGAGCTTCAGAAATGTTGATTTGCCTGTACCGTTTCCACCGGTGATGGCATATATATTTCCTTTTGCAAAACTACAAGACAAGTTGTTCATCAGCACTTTATTTGAATGTGGATAAGAGAAAGATACATTTGTGCAGGTAATTTGATTGACGTCCTCTGATGGAACGATGTTACCAACGGATTCTTGAGGTAAATCAAGAATCTGCTCAATTCGATCAAGACTTACCGTAATACTCTGATAAGCCATGCCAAATTCCATAAGAAGCGTAATAGAGCCCAAAAGCGATACAAAATAGCTTGAAATGGTTGCAATATAGCCAGGCTGCAGTGCTCCAAGGAAAATTTGATATGCACAGGTAATAAACACAATGGCTTGAAATACGGCAATCACAGCATTGTTTAATTCTTGTACGCCAATTTCCAATTTGTACTGCTCATGAATAGCACTACGAAGTTTTTGATTGACGGCATAGTGCTGATTAAAGAAACGCTCAAAGAGAGAATGACGCCTGATAAAATCTACGTCTGTGAATTGGGAAAGCTCAATAGATCCATACTGTGATTTCAGTTCTTTGGATTCTTTGTATCTTTTATAAGCCGCATCTTGGATTTGCTTATAGATAATAAAACTCACCAACAACAGAACAACTGTTACAAGAGCGGTTAATGGGTTCAAATATAAAATAATTGCCAGTGTGCCTAAGACAGAGACCATAGTTGTTACAAAGCTCACACATTGTGTAAGTATAAAAATCGAAACGTCATTAGAATCGTTATTTACTGTCTGGCGGTAATGTCCAGAATCATATGACGAGAAAAATGATGAATCTGCATGTTGAATCTTGTCAATCAGCTGTCGCTCAATAGTAAACGAAGAATCAATTTGTAACTGACAATAGCGTGTTTTAGCAAGATAGGAACAGCCGGCAATAAGGATTCCTAGTGCGGCAACTACAGCGCAATAGAAAAGTATTTCGTTCCAAGTTGTTCCTGCAATAAATAGATTAATCACAAATCCAACAAGAAGCGGTTGAATCACCGTAAGCGCTGTGAAAAAAATGCCAGAAAGAGATAAATCGCAAGACTGCCCTTATCCAGAATGGTAGATATACAGTAGCGGGTAATGTTAAAAAACTTACTCATTCGAATCACCTTCTGAAGTTGTTAAGAGCAAGATTTTTTTGCCTTCTAGTTCTTTGCAGTTTTGATTCAAATATAAATTCTTTAAATTTTTTGTTCATCAAGTTTAATAAAACAAAAAAAACAATCCAGTACTAATCCGTGAACGGTAACAAAATTGAATCTTGATTAGTAAGGTATGGAACTTAAAGGTTTTCCATAAACCGTTTATACTTACACCAATACACAATGGTTGCGAGGAGTATGCATGCTTGTCTATAACACTCAGACGCATAAAAAAGAAGAGTTCAAGCCAATCGACGAGGGTAAAATCCGCATGTACGTGTGCGGTCCTACGGTTTACGATCAGATTCACATCGGAAACGCCCGTACCTTCCTCTCGTTTGACGTTATTCGCCGTTATCTGATGCATAAGGGTTTTGAGGTTACTTTCGCCCAGAATCTGACCGATGTTGACGACAAGATTATTCAGCGCGCCATTGAGCAGGGAAGGACTGCTCAAGAGGTTTCTGAAGAGTTTTCTCAGGCGTTTATCGAGCAGATGCATCGCTTCAATATTCTAGATCCAGATATTCGTCCTCGTGCAACGCACGAGATTGAAGCCATGCTACAGATGATTCAATCTTTGATTGAGCAGGGCCATGCTTACGCGGTGCCTTCGGGCGACGTGTATTTCTCGGTTCGTTCTGACCATGGTTATGGCGTACTTTCTGGCCGCGATCTTGATCAGCTTCGTGCAGGTGAGCGCGTTGAGGTTAATGACGAGAAACGCGACCCATTTGACTTTGCACTCTGGAAGGCTGCTAAGCCTGGTGAGCCTAGCTGGCCAAGCCCTTGGGGAGAAGGTCGTCCAGGTTGGCACAGTGAGTGCTGTGCGATGATTCATCGCTACCTGGGCACTCCAATTGACATTCACGGCGGTGGCTCTGACCTGGTATTCCCTCACCATGAGAACGAGACCGCTCAGGCATCTTGCGCTTGGCACGCTCCTCTCGCCAATTATTGGATGCACACCGGAATGCTTCGCGTTGACGGTGAGAAGATGTCCAAGTCGTTGGGCAACTTCTACACACTCAAGGAAGTTTTGGACAAGTACCCTGCAGATGCAGTAAGACTTTTGATGCTTCAAACGCACTATCGTGCACCACTTGATTTCTCGTTTGAGCGCCTTGAGGGCACCGTTGGTACGCTTGAGCGTATGAAGACCTGCGTTGCAAATCTCCGCTGGGCTTTCAAGCAGTCTTCTGCTCAGCACGAACTCTCCGACGCTGATAGCACGCTTGCCGAGGCAATCAATACAGCTCAGAGCGAGTTTGACGCTCAGATGGATGATGATTTCAACACCGCAGGAGCACTCGCTGCTATCTTTGCCCTGGTAACTGCTGCAAATACGTATCTTGCAGAGGTTGGCCAGAACGTTGGTGCAAGTCCTGTTCTCCGTGCAGCAGATATGTTGTGCGAGCTCACGGGAGCTTTGGGAATTGATTTGACTCAGGCAGCCTCTACCTCTGATTTACCAGAAGAGCTTGTGACGCTTGCCGCCCAGGTGGCAGGCTATGAGGGCGCGTCAGCTGACGAGGCTGCAGAGGCTTTGCTTGCTGCTCGTCAGGAGGCTCGTTCCCAGAAAAACTGGGCAGTTGCTGATCAAATTAGAGACGGCATTGCCGAGCTTGGACTTTTGATTGAAGATACCGCCGCTGGCGCTCGACTCAAGCGTAAGGCAGACTAACTATGGCAAGAAATCAGCGTTCTACCTCTAAAAATATACGCTCCGAGGGCGCTACTGGTCGCGGTGGAGCTGCAGGTCGCGGTGGAGCTTCGGGACGCAGCGGCGCAGGTCGCAGCGGCACAGGTCGCGGCTCCAAGAAGGCTGCCGACTGGGGCGGTTATTTCGGCACCAAGAATGGCCAGAGCTCAAAGGGCGGCCGCTCCGCACAAGGCACACGTGCAGCTCAAGGCACTCGCGGTCAACGAGGTGCTGGTGCTGGTGGACAGCGAGGCGCTGGCGCTGGACGTCCCGGCAACAAGAAGCCTGCAACCGATCTTATCGAAGGTCGTCGCGCAGTAGCAGAGGCGCTGACCGTTGGTATCCCTTTGAAGAATGCGCTGGTACAGGCTGCAAGTGGACAGAAAGACCAAGAAATTGAGGCGCTTGCACGTCAGCTTGAGCAGGAGGGTATTCCTGTCGAGCGTGTTGCAAAGCCCGTACTTGACTCGCTTTCAAGCCACGGCGCTCACCAGGGCGTTATTGTCCGTACGCAGCCGTTTGCTTACGCTGACCTCTCTGAAATCATCCAGCGCGCTGGTTCAGAAAACGCTCTGGTTGTGGTCTTGGATCACGTCACTGACGAGGGAAACTTTGGTGCAATTGTAAGAAGTGCCGAGGTAGTTGGCGCGGCCGGCGTTGTCATTGCAAACGCTCGCGCTGCCCGAGTCGGCGTTGGAGCATATAAGACATCCGCAGGAGCCGTGCTTCACCTGCCAATTGCTCAGGTTTCTAATCTGCCACGCGCTCTTGAAGAGCTCAAAGCTGCAGGTTTTTGGACATGTGGTTCTACCGAGCATGCCACTCAGTCCGTGTGGGAGGCTCCTATGGGAGGTCGCCTTGCACTTGTCATGGGCTCTGAAGGTTCAGGAATTTCTCGCCTTATGCTCGAGAAGTGCGATTTTACGTGCAAACTTCCTCAGTTTGGCCAGGTAGAGTCCCTGAACGTTGCTCAGGCGACGACGGTCATGTGCTACGAGTGGCTCCGCAGGACTCAGGAAGCGTAAGCCCAGGAAGCCTAGGAAGCGTAAGCCCAGGAAGCCCAGGAAGCGTAAGGTATGGCTCAGAAAAAATCGCTGCTTGTAGTCGATGGCTATAACGTCATGTTGGCAACTCCTCGCTATGAGGCGTTGCTGGATGAGCGTGGCTCTTCTGCACAAGAAACCGCTGCTGAGAGAGCCTATCACCTCAACACCGATCCGTTTTATCGCGCCCGTTTGGCGCTCATTTCTGACGTTGCCACGTTTGCGCAGGGCACTTACGAGGCCGTTATTGTGTTCGACGGAAAGGGAAACGTAAACGACGAGCGCCCGGAGCGCACCCACGCTGGCGTGCAGCTGGTTTTTTCCGAGACGGGGGAGTCCGCGGATAGCGTCATCGAGCGCCTGGTCACGGACGCGCGAGAGGCTGGTCGCAAGGTGTTTCTGGTCACGTCGGACAGGGACATTCGTGCCACAGCCGGCTTTGGCCCCGGCGAGGTCACGCGCATTGCAAGCGCATCTCTGGTCCACGAGATTTCCCAGGCAGATAACGTTGTCGAAGAGATGCGTCGCGATCAGGTCAGTACGCGCATGACGCTTGAAGACCGCATTTCTCCAGAACAACGTGAGAAACTCTGGAAGCTTCTGGGCAAATAGGTGACCAGGTCAGCGTCTCACGCACGCGATGCGCTAACGTGCTCGACCGCACCAATACGTCCGGCGCGCCTGGGCGCAATCAGCGCGCCTGATTTCTGCAAAGAATCTGTAAAATTTGCCTGATAACAGCAAAGAATCGGTGGATTTGCCTGATTTCATCAAAGAATCGGTGGCTCAAATACAGATTCTTTGCACTTTTCAGGCGGACTTTGAAGCGCGCGCGAGATTGCCCCTCCATGGAGCCTGATTTTCTCGCCATATCTGAATGATTTGCCGGAAAAGCGCACCAAGTCTGAGTTATTTGCCTTATTTTCTCGCCATGTCTGAGCTGTTTCACTCAGACATGATGTGGTTTTCAGGCTGAACAAACTTGACCAGACAGCATATTTGCGCAAAGTTCACCCCACAAAAGGGAAGTGCTCCTACATGCTGCATCGACCAGTTTGTGGAGAAAAATTTCTCGAAAATTGAGACTAGACCAAAGTCAGAAAAGTCTATAGAATAGCCTCTGCACTTGATGCCGCTATAGCTCAGCTGGTAGAGCAACTGACTTGTAATCAGTAGGTCCCGGGTTCGAAGCCTGGTGGCGGCACCACTTGAATTTTCAGCCAGGCATTGCCTGGCTTTTTTCGTGCAAATTTTAGGGCATTCGCGACGTATCGCGTACGGCTCCTATAGACAACCGTAAAAGCCCGTATGCGTCTGGCAAGAAACCCGCTTGGAGTGTGACGAGAAAATCGGTGGAGTTGTGGCAAGAAACCCGCTTGAAGTTGTGGCGAGAAAATCGCTTGGAATTGTGGAAAATATTTGATAAGATACGCCCGGTTGGGTGGATTACGTTGACAAGATTTTTATTCAATCGTAATATTTTCCCGCTTACGAGGTAATACAGAAGTTCAACTAGACTTCCTGCGTACGTTAAACCGCAAGGTAAACAGCGTACACAATTGCTTCAAGAGTGCTTGAAAACGGTATTTGGGGATATGGCACAGCGGCAACTGCGGCGGACTGTAAATCCGCTCCCTCTGGGTTCCTTGGTTCGAGTCCAAGTATCCCCACCACGCCCGTGTAGCTCAGTAGGTAGAGCACTTCGTTGGTAACGAAGAGGTCACCGGTTCAAATCCGGTCGCGGGCTCCATTTTTCAAGCGGCATTTATGCCGGCGTAGCTCAGCTGGTTAGAGCACACGGCTCATACCCGTGACGTCACTGGTTCGAATCCAGTCGCCGGTACCAGACTCTTTACGGCGTACATGTCCTAGACATTTGCGCCGTTGAGTATAAACAGACGTTTTTTCACCACGGTCTAGCCCGAGGGTTAGTTCCAGAAGGAGGATTGGCAATGGCCAAGGAAAAGTTTGACCGCACAAAGCCACACGTAAACATCGGTACCATTGGTCACGTCGACCACGGTAAGACTACCCTTACCGCAGCAATCACCAAGGTTCTCTCTGAGACCGAGGGCTGCAAGGCAGACTATACCGCCTTCGAGAACATCGATAAGGCACCAGAGGAGCGTCAGCGTGGTATTACCATTTCCGTTGCTCACGTTGAGTACGAGACTTGGGAGCGCCATTACGCTCACGTCGACTGCCCTGGCCACGCAGACTACATCAAGAACATGATTTCTGGTGCAGCTCAGATGGACGGCGCAATCCTCGTTATTGCTGCAACCGATGGTCCTATGGCTCAGACTCGTGAGCACATCCTTCTTGCACGTCAGGTCGGCGTTCCTTACATCGTCGTCTTCCTGAACAAGTGCGACATGGTCGACGATGACGAGCTCATCGACCTCGTCGAGATGGAGACCCGTGACCTTCTCTCTGAGTACGACTTCCCAGGCGATGACCTTCCAATCATCCGTGGTTCCGCTCTCGGCGCTCTTAACGGCGAGGAGAAGTGGGTTGAGTCCATCCGTGAGCTCATGCACACTGTTGACTCCTACATCCCAACACCAGCTCGTGACAACGAGAAGCCATTCCTGATGGCAATCGAGGACGTCATGACCATTTCTGGTCGTGGTACCGTTGCTACCGGCCGTGTTGAGCGTGGTGAGCTCAAGCTCAACGATCCAGTCGAGATCGTTGGTATTAAGCCAACTCAGAACTCTGTTGCTACTGGCATTGAGATGTTCCGTAAGACCATGGACTTCTGCGAGGCTGGCGACAACGTTGGTATTCTTCTTCGTGGTGTTAAGCGCGAGGACATCGAGCGCGGTCAGGTTCTCTGCAAGCCTGGTACCGTTACTCCACACAAGAAGTTCACCGGTGAGGTTTACGTTCTTACTAAGGAAGAGGGCGGCCGTCACACCCCATTCTTCTCTGGTTACCGTCCACAGTTCTACTTCCGTACAACTGACGTAACCGGCGACATCTACGAGCTCACCGATGCAAACGGTGGCAAGGTAGAGATGGCTATGCCTGGCGACCACATCACCGTTGGTTGCGAGCTCATTCACCCAATCGCTCTTGAGCAGGGTCTGAAGTTCGCTATCCGCGAGGGTGGCCACACCGTCGGCGATGGCCGTGTTTCCACCGTCATCGAGTAACTTCTTTTAAAGTTGCTAACTTGCCCGGCGTGCTTTTTGCGCGCCGGGTTTTTTGTCGAGAAAAAATATGTGAACGCCTAGAGTAATTAGAGAAAAGTATTGACATCTCTGGGTAGTGGGTGCTAACCTAAGCAACCGCGTCACATTTCGAGAATACATCTCGTGACCGTGTTCAGGAGGATCAATGCGTACACTCGTTACTCTCGCCTGCACTGAGTGCAAGCGTCGTAATTACACTACGGACAAGAATAAGTCCAACAACCCAGATCGTATGGAGTTGAAGAAGTACTGCCCATGGTGCCACAAGCACACGGTACATCGCGAGACCCGCTAGGCTAGGTGGGTTCGTTCTAGGCCAGTAGCTCCAATGGTAGAGCGGCGGTCTCCAAAACCGTTTGTTGAGGGTTCGAGTCCTTCCTGGCCTGCCAGATAACTTCACCGGCCTTCCCATAAGGGTTGGCCGGTTTGTATGTAGGTATAACATCCAAGGGAGCGTAGGATGGCAAATAAGGAGCGCAATAAGAGGAGCGCACGTAAGGCTCGCGCAGAAGAGCGCGCCCAGCGTGAGGCCCTTCAGGCTGAAGCTACTCCTGAAGCTTCTGCTAAGGCCACTAAGGTCGAGGCAAAGAAGCAGGAGAAGTCCATTCAGCGTAACGCTAACCCTGGCTTCTTTGGCCGCCTGGGTGCTTATTTTGCAGGCGTTCGTACAGAAATGCACCGCGTTGTGTGGCCTTCAAGCTCTGAGCTTGCTGGTTTCTCTGTAGCCGTAATTGCAACAATCATTTTCTTTGGCTTGGTAACTTGGCTGGTTGATACTGGCATTGTTGCTGGTCTCGTCGCCTTTACTGGACTGAGGGGATAATCAATGGCTAAGCGCTGGTATGTAGTTCACACCTATTCAGGTTATGAGAACAAGGTAAAGACAGACCTTGAGCACCGTATTGAGACCTATGGCCTTGAGCGTGCTGTTGTTGATATTCAGATTCCTACTGAGGAAGTTACTGAGGTCAAGGACGGCGGCAAGCGCGAGACCAAAGAGTCTAAGGTTTTTCCAGGTTACGTTCTTGTTCGCATGGAGCTGGATGACAATACTTGGGCTGTTGTTCGCAACACCCCAGGCGTAACTGGTTTTGTTGGCATTGACGGCAAGCCAGTTCCTCTGCGTCGTGATGAGTTCGATAAGATCATGCGTCGCGGCGGTATGAAGACGGGTAGCCCTGTACCTAAGCGTACAGCAACCAATATTGAGGTCGGTCAGGCAATTCACGTTCTTTCTGGTCCTCTCGCTGACTTCGACGGAACTGTTTCTGAGGTCAACGCAGAGTCCGGCAAGATCAAGGTTATGCTCACCATCTTTGGTCGCGAGACTCCGGTTGAGCTCACCATGGATCAGATTTCCCTGATAGACTAGTAACTAACGGCTTATCCCGCACTTCTCGTCCCTTGTGGATTGCTTCTCGGGAGTGCGCGAGAATAGACTCAAACGTATTCAAACAGGAGGCTTAACATGCCCGCAAAGAAGGTTGTTAACTTTATTAAGCTGCAGATTCCTGCAGGCCAGGCAAACCCAGCTCCTCCAGTAGGACCAGCTCTGGGTGCTGCACAGGTCAACATTATGCAGTTCTGCCAGGCATTCAACGCTGCAACTCAGGACAAGGCTGGCGACATCATCCCAGTCGAGATTTCTGTTTACGAGGATCGTTCCTTTGACTTCGTAACCAAGACTCCTCCAGCAGCTCAGCTCATCAAGAAGGAGCTTCACCTCAAGGGTGGTTCCGGTGTTCCTCAGCGCGATAAGGTTGGCCAGCTCTCCCAGGAGCAGCTCACCAAGATTGCTGAGATCAAGATGCCTGACCTCAACGCAAACGACATTGAGGCTGCAAAGAAGATCGTCGCTGGTACCGCTCGTTCCATGGGTGTAACCATCGCCGAGTAGTGTTTACTCCCGTCAGCCATTTGTGTGGCTGACGGTTGTTTTGTCAGAGCATCCGACGTTAGTGCACATAGTTGGGTTTCTCGCCAAGAGGGCGTAACTATGGACGGAAGATGCAGGAGTGGGAGGGCAGACGCCCGCTAACCACAGGAGGTACATAATGCCTAAGCACGGAAAGAACTACAAGAATGCAGTTGCCAAGGTAGACGGTGCAAACCTCTACAGCCCAAAAGAGGCAGTAACCCTGTCTAAGGAGCTTGCAACTGCTAAGTTTGACGAGACCATTGAGGTAGCAATTCGCCTTGGTGTCGATACTCGTAAGGCTGACCAGAACGTTCGCGGTTCTATCTCTCTGCCTCACGGCACTGGTAAGACCGTTCGCGTTGCAGTCTTCGCAGAGGGCGAGAAGGCCCGCGAGGCTGAGGCAGCTGGCGCTGACATCGTCGGTGGCGACGAGCTCATCGCAGAGGTCGAGAAGGGCATGCTTGACTTTGACGCAGCAATCGCAACCCCTCAGATGATGGGTAAGGTTGGCCGTCTTGGTCGTGTTCTTGGTCCTCGTGGCCTTATGCCTAACCCTAAGCTCGGCACCGTTACCATGGATGTTGCAAAGATGGTTAACGAGCTCAAGGCTGGTCGTGTTGAGTATCGTGCAGACCGTTTTGGTATCTGCCACGTTGCAATCGGCAAGGCTTCTTTTGAGGTCCAGCAGCTTGTTGAGAACTATGGCGCACTGATCTCCGAGATTATTCGCGTCAAGCCATCCAGCGCTAAGGGTAAGTACGTCAAGACCGTTTCTATTTCCTCTACTATGGGCCCTGGCATCAAGGTTGATCCAACCAAGGTTCGTAACCTCATGGAGGACTAAGCTAATCACTTAGAAGTACCTAGCATGTTTAATCCGGTATCTGCTTGCAGGTACCGGATTTTTCTTGTGGCGAGCGTGCGGCAGCACACGGTGTGCATGCGGCTTATACGTAGCAGCTCGGCCGCCCTTCTCGTCAAATTTTTGTGAAGAGAAAGAAATTGTGCACTCAACCTTGACTCGCGTTGATTTTTGCTGCACAATATCCAACGCAAGACAGACGTCTTGTAGTTGCACGTTCGCTGCCAAAGACAGCCGGCGCCTTGAATCCAAGGCTTAATGGGAATTCCCGCCTGCCGAGGTGGTCTTGAGATTAGTACATCCAGACCCCGCTTTGGTTGCCAAAGTGGGGTCTTTTCATGTGAGGGCCGCACCTGTTGGCGCTCGTGCCCGAGACATGATAAAGGAGGTGTACTACATGCCAGCTCAGTCTAAACTTGATTTGCTCGAGAAGGTTTCCGCTTCTCTCGACAACTCCAAGGGCCTGTTTGTTATCGACTATCGTGGTCTCTCCGTAAAGGAGACTCAGGAGCTTCGCCGCGCACTTACCGCAGCAGGCGCTCACATGAAGGTCTATAAGAACAACATCGTCAAGATTGCTCTTAAGAATGCTGGTATGCCAGAGATTGACGAGATGCTCGCCGGTACCTGCGCATACGTTTTCTATGAGAATGATCCTGTCGAGGCCGCTAAGGTCATCAAGGATCAGGCCAAGAAGCTCAAGAAAGTTGAGTTCATTGGTGGTATCGCTGATGGTCAGGCACTTACTGCTGACGAGGCAAAGGCTTACGCAGATCTTCCTTCTCGCGAGGAGCTCATTGCAAAGCTCGTCTTCGTTGTTGCAAGCCCACTTACCGGTATTGCACAGGTTTGCGCTGGTCCAGCTCGTGGACTCGCAACCGCTCTTTCTGCAGTCGCAGATCAGAAGAACGCTGCATAAGCAACGTTTTGTTGTACCCGCGCATTGGCGCAAACCGCGCGAGAGTGTAGACGCACTTAAACGCACACATACAAGCCGGGCTTTTGCCCAGATGCAGTACAAAGGCTGCATCGTTTAAAAAGGAGAATTGACATGGCTGTCACTAAAGATGAGATCATTGAGGCCCTTAAAGAGATGCCAGCACTCGAGCTTTCTGAGCTCGTTCACGAGCTTGAGGACGTCTTTGGCGTTTCCGCTGCTGCTCCTGTAGCTGTCGCTGCTGCTCCTGCAGCTGGTGGCGCTGCTGAGGAGGCAGAGGAGAAGACCAACTTTGACGTTGTCCTCGAGGGCTTCGGCGACAACAAGATCGGCGTCATCAAGGTTGTCCGCGCTCTTACCAACCTTGGCCTCAAGGAGGCAAAGGAGGTCGTCGAGGGTGCTCCTAAGGCAGTCCTCGAGGGCGCTAAGAAGGAGGACGCTGAGGCTGCTAAGGCTCAGCTCGAGGAGGCTGGCGCTACCGTCACCCTTAAGTAAGTCCATCCTACATTGCTTACTGGAGAGGTCAGACTTCGGTCTGACCTCTTTTTATTTGCCTGGCGAGAAACCCGGCGTGCTTGGAGTGCATGGAGCTTGGGTGCGTTTGCTGCAGCCTGAAAAGTGCATCAAGCATGGCGCTTTTGCAGCAGCCTGAAAAGTGCATCAAGTCTGAGTGATTTGCCGGATTTTCTCGCCATGTCTGAGTGATTTGCCTGTTCTTCTTGCCTTATCTGAGTGCTTTTGCTCAGACTTGGTATGCATTTCAGGCTTATAAATCCGGTGTGATTGCTCTATCTTTCTGCGTGACTTACCCCAGCTTCCTCGCGCCTGATTTCTACAAAGAATCTGTAACTTTTGCCTAAAATTGCAAAAGAATCTGTGGATTTGCCTGATTTTGCAAAAGAATCGGTGGCTCAAATACAGATTCTTTGCACTTTTTAGGCGCGTGCAGCAAAAAGCCGGCGTACCTGGCGAGAAACCCGTGCGCTCGCAGCCGCGCTCGTACCCGCGCCCGGCGAGAAACCCGCGCGCTTGCAGCCACGCTCGCACTCGCGCCTGGCGAGAAACCCGCGTGCTTGGAGTGCATGGACCCCGCATGGGGCGCCATGCGAAGTGACGTGGCGGGGGAGCGCCGCTCACCGAAAGCTATTTCTGCCTCCGTGGACCTTCTCCACAAAATCTTCACAACTAGAAAAGACGAGTTAGTTAAGGATTTACCTGCAACATAACGTTTGTGCAGTTGAAAAACATAAACGCGATAATATAGTCAAAACGTCTTAAAAAATCAAGTGTTTTTCTGTTGACGCGCATTAAAATCTTGACTAAATTACTAGGTTGCGACAATTGCCACCTTCCACCCTTTTGAAGGAGGACAACCTGGTGTCTACCGCTAAAAAGACTTCCCTCACCACGCCTCAGGCGCATACTGGACGCAGGACGTTCAGTAAGATTCCCGCAGCTATGGAGCTGCCAAATCTGATTTCTGTACAGAAGGAATCATTTGAGCGCTTTATGGGAGAGGGCCTTGCAGAGTCCTTCGCTGAGTTCTCGCCAATTGAGAACAGCGCTGGAACCATGCAGGTCACCTTTGGTGACCATCAGTTCGGCGACCCTGCCAATTCAATGGCTGAGTGTCGTGCAAAAGACATTTCATATCAAGCACCTCTTTTTGTTGACGTCCGTTTTGTCAACAAAGAGACTGGTGAGATGAAGGAGCAGCTTGTCTTCATGGGTGATTTCCCACTGATGACTGAGCGCGGTACCTTCATCATCAACGGTTCTGAGCGCGTTGTGGTTTCACAGCTCGTTCGTTCACCTGGCGTGTACTTCTCGTCAGAGATGGACAACGGTGTTCTGGTCCACAAGTCTCAGTTCATTCCTGCACGTGGTGCATGGCTTGAGTTTGAGGTTGATAAGCGCGGCCACCTGGTCGTCTCCATTGACCGCAAGCGTCGCCAGAGCGCTACCGTCTTCCTCCGTGCACTTGGCATTGCTGTTACCGATGACGAGATCCTCTCGCTCCTTGGTGATTCCGATGTTGTTCGCAACACACTTGAGCGTGACGTTGCAACCACACGTGAGGATGCTCTTATCGAGATTTATCGTCGTCAGCGTCCAGGCGAGCCACCAACTGTTGACTCCGCCCGTTCTCTGCTTGACGGCCTCTTCTTCAACGAGCAACGCTATGACCTTGCTCGCGTTGGTCGTTACAAGATCAACAAGAAGCTTGAGGAAGAGATTCCTGCAGATGTTCGTGTCCTTACCAAAGAGGACATTGTCGCAGCTCTTCAGTACCTTCTTGCAGTGCATGCAGGTGATGAGTCTAAGCACCTTGATGACATTGACCACTTTGGCAACCGCCGCGTCCGTACCGTAGGCGAGCTGGTCCAGAACCAGTTCCGCATTGGTATGAGCCGCATGGAGCGCGTTGTTCGTGAGCGCATGGCATCTCAGGACGCAGACGACATCACCCCACAGTCTCTGATTAACATCCGTCCAATTGTTGCTGCAATCAAGGAGTTCTTCGGTTCTTCTCAGCTTTCGCAGTTCATGGACCAGGCAAACCCACTTGCTGGTTTGACCCACAAGCGTCGTCTTTCTGCTCTGGGACCTGGCGGTCTTGCAGGACACAAGTCCGGCTCCAGCCGTCGTACCAACGTTCCTACCGCAGTCCGCGACGTTCACAACTCGCACTACTCCCGTATGTGCCCAATCGAGACTCCTGAGGGACCAAACATTGGTCTTATCGGCTCCTTGGCACTGTATGCTCACGTAAATGAGTACGGCTTTATCGAGGCTCCTTATCGTAAGGTCACAGGCGGTGTTGTCTCTGATGACATTGTCTGGATGACTGCAGACGAGGAGGAGAATCACATTATTGCTCCTGCTAACACCCCAATCGACCCTAAGTCTAAGAAGTTTGTTGAGGTTGACGCAGACGGCAAGATTGTTGATGCAGACCGCGTTATCGCACGTACCCGCGACTTCGACGGTTCCTTCGGCGCACCTGCACAGGTTCCTGTTGAGGACGTTGACTACATGGACGTTTCTCCACGTCAGCTTCTCTCCGTTGCAGCTAACCTCATTCCATTCCTTGAGCACGACGACGCAAAGCGTACCCTCATGGGTGCAAACATGCAGCGTCAGGCAGTACCTCTGATCCAGTCCCACGCTCCATTTGTTGGAACTGGCATGGAGGGTCGCGCAGCTCAGGACTCTGGTGAGCTTATTTGTGCAGAGTTTGCCGGCGAGGTCACCGAGGTAGACGCAGCTCACGTTGTCATCTACTCCGATGAGCACGGTTCTCAGCGCTACGATCTTCCTAAGTACGAGCGCTCCAACCAGTCCACTTGCATTAACCACCGTCCAATCGTCACCGTTGGACAGCAGGTCGAGAAAGGCCAGCCAATCGCAGACGGTCCATCTGTTGACCACTCTGAGCTGGCACTTGGTGCAAACCTTACCGTTGCTTACATGCCATGGGAAGGCTACAACTACGAGGACGGTATTATCGTCTCCGAACGTGTTGTTCAGGAAGACCTTCTGACCTCCGTTAACATTTCCCGCCACGAGATTGATGCTCGTGACACCAAGCTTGGTGCTGAGGAGATTACCCGCGAGATTCCAAACCTTGGTGAGGACATGCTTGCAAACCTCGACGATGACGGTATCATCCGCATCGGCGCTGAGGTTGGCCCTGGCGATATTCTGGTTGGTAAGGTCACTCCTAAGGGCGAGACTGCTCTGACCGCAGAAGAGCGCCTGCTTCGCGCAATCTTCGGTGCTAAGGCACACGATGTTCGTGATACGTCCCTTAAGATGCCACACGGCTCCTATGGCCGCGTTGTTGACGTTGTCCGCTTCAGCCGTGAGGCTGGAGACGACCTGCCTCCAGGAGTAAACGACCTGGTCCGCGTCTTTGTTGCTCAGCGCAGAAAGATCCAGCAGGGCGATAAGATCGCTGGTCGTCACGGTAACAAGGGTGTTATTTGTAAGGTTCTTCCTGTTGAGGACATGCCTTACATGGCAGACGGTACCCCAGTAGACGTTATTCTCGACCCACTGGGCGTTCCTTCTCGTATGAACGTTGGTCAGCTGCTTGAGTGCCACCTTGGTTGGGGCGCTGCACACGGTTGGGATGACGATGACGCAGATTCTAAGCGTTACGTTGAGGGCCCAATTCCTGTTGCAACACCACTCTTTGACGGTGCTACTGATGAGTCCGTTGCAGAGATTGTTCGCCGCACCAACATCAACATGATCAACAAGGCTCTCAAGGAGTACGGCGAGGACATGCGTGAGGAGTTTGTTCCACAGCTCAACGAGCGTGGTAAGACTACCCTCTACGATGGTCGTACCGGCGAGGCATTCAAGAGCCCAATTACCGTTGGTGTTTCTTACATCCTGAAGCTCGGCCACATGGTTGACGATAAGATTCACGCACGTTCAACTGGTCCTTACTCTCTTGTTACCCAGCAGCCTCTGGGTGGTAAGGCACAGTTCGGCGGTCAGCGCTTTGGTGAGATGGAGGTTTGGGCACTGTATGCATACGGTGCTGCTAACGTCCTCCAGGAGATCCTCACCGTTAAGTCTGACGATACCAACGGCCGTGTTAAGACCTACGAGTCCATTGTTAAGGGCGAGAACATTCCTACTGCAGGAATTCCTGAGTCCTTCAAGGTTCTGGTCAAAGAGATTCGCTCCCTGGCACTTGACATTGAGCCAATCTCCTATCGTAAGCGTGCAAATACCGCAAAGGTCACAGATCCTGAGGAGAAGAACGCTGTTGAGATCCTCAACGACCTTGGCTTCACTGAGGTAACCGCTTCCGACCTGTCCCAAGACGCTGAGGGTGCATCCGCACTTGTAGGCGACGCGACCACCGATAAGGAGTAGCGACTGTGGCAGATTTCGATTCCACTGAATTTGACGCTATTAAAATTTCTCTAGCGTCTGCTGATGATATCCGCGGTTGGTCCTATGGCGAGGTAAAGAAGCCTGAGACCATCAACTACCGTACCCTTAAGCCAGAAAAGGACGGTCTTTTCTGCGAGAAGATCTTTGGACCTGTAAGGGACTGGGAGTGCGCCTGCGGTAAGTACAAAGGCATTCGCTTCAAGGGCATTACCTGCGAGCGCTGCGGTGTTGAAGTAACCACCGCAAAGGTTCGTCGTGACCGCATGGGCCACATCGAGCTTGCTGCTCCTGTAAGCCACATCTGGTACTTCAAGAGCCCAACCAGCTTCCCTCTGGCACGTCTTCTTGATATCAAGAGCAAGGACCTCGAGAAAGTCCTCTACTTTGCATCTTACGTAATCACCAGTGTTGACACTGAGGCACGTGAGGCTGACGTAGACGATCTTCGTGAGGAGCTTGCAGCAGACCTCGAAGAGCTTGACGCAGAGCGTGACGATCAGATTGCACGTCTTCGCGAGCAGGGCCAGCCACAGGATGACGAGTTTGGCGATTTTGAGCCTCTATCTGAGGACGAGATTCGTGCAGGCGTCGCTGATCTTGAGGAAGAGTACGAGGAAGAGAAGACGCTTCGTCGTGAGGCTTTCGAGAAGTTCATGCAGCTTGAGACCAGAGAGCTCATCTCCGATGAGGGTCTGTTCTCCGAGCTTAAGCGCTACTATGGCATCTACTTCAAGGGTGGCATGGGCGCAGAGGCAGTACGTGACCTTCTCTCCAACATTGACCTTGAGAAAGAGGCTAAGGAGCTCCGCGCTATTATTGCCAATGAGGATGCTCAGAAGCAGAAGCGCGAGAAGGCCATTAAGCGCCTTGAGATTGTTGACGCTTTCCTTAAGGGCGGCAACGATCCAGCTAACATGATCCTTGACGTTGTACCAGTTATTCCACCTGATCTTCGTCCTATGGTTCAGCTTGATGGTGGCCGTTTTGCAGCTTCCGACTTAAACGATTTGTATCGTCGTGTTATTAACCGTAACAATCGTCTTAAGCGCCTGCTTGACCTTGAGGCACCTTCCATCATTGTTAACAACGAGAAGCGCATGCTTCAGGAGTCCGTTGACGCTCTGTTTGACAACGGTCGCCGTGGTCGTCCAGTCACTGGTCGTGGTGGACGTCCTCTGAAGTCTCTTGCTGAGGCCCTTAAGGGTAAGCAGGGTCGCTTCCGTCAGAACCTTCTGGGTAAGCGTGTTGACTACTCTGGCCGTTCCGTCATTGTTGTTGACCCACACCTGAAGCTGCACCAGTGCGGCCTTCCATCTGCTATGGCACTTGAGCTCTTCAAGCCTTTTGTCATGCGTCGTTTGGTTGAGCTCCGCAAGGTTGAAAACATTAAGGGCGCAAAGCGCGCTATTGACCGTGGTACTCCAGTTGTTTGGGACGTTCTGGATGAGGTCATTCAGGACCGCCTCGTTCTTCTCAACCGCGCACCTACCCTTCACCGTCTGTCTATCCAGGCATTTGAGCCAGTCCTTATCGAGGGTAAGGCAATCCACCTGCACCCTCTGGTCTGCGCACCATTCAACGCAGACTTCGACGGCGACCAGATGTCTGTCCACGTGCCACTTTCTACTCAGGCACAGACAGAGGCTCGCATTCTGATGCTCTCCAGCAACAACCTCAGAAGCCCTGCTTCTGGTAAGGTTCTGACCGTTCCTTCTCAGGATATGGTCTTTGGTGTCTACTACCTCACTTCCGAGAAGACCGGTGAAGACGCTAAGACTCTTACCTTTGCAAGCTTTGAGGATGCTCTTCTGGCTATTGAGGCTAACCGTGACCTTGATCTTCAGGCAAAGGTTGTTGTCCGCGTAAGCTCCAAGGATGCAAACGTTGCTGATAGCGATCGTGCTATCTTCCGCGTTATGACTGGCCGCGGTCAGTATGAGGATCTGGACGTTACTGAGGGTACTAAGCGTTTTGAGACCACTGTTGGTCGCATTATCTTCAACCGTCAGTGCCTGCCAGAGGATTACCCATACATCAACTACAAGATGGTTAAGTCCGACATTGGTGTTCTGGTCAACGATTGCTGCGACCGTTATCCAATGGCTGATGTTGAACCAATTCTGGACAACATCAAGAAGACTGGTTTCCACTACGCAACTCTTGCTGGTCTGACTGTTTCTGTTTGGGACGCTGTCATTCCTCCACACAAGCCACAGCTGCTTCAGGAGGCACAGGACCGCGTTGACCAGATCAACGAGTACTACGAGGATGGCTTCCTCTCCGAGCGAGAGCGTCACGTTGAGGTTGTTAACGCATGGACCGAGTGCACCGATCTTCTCGGCTCTGAGATGCTTACAGGCTTTGCAGAGAACAACCCAATTTACATGATGGCTGACTCTGGAGCTCGTGGTTCTAAGACACAGCTTCGCCAGCTTGCTGGTATGCGAGGCCTGATGGCGGATATGTCCGGTGAAACCATCGACCTTCCAATTAAGGCAAACTTCCGCGAGGGTCTTGAGCCTCTCGAGTACTTCATTTCTACCTACGGCGCTCGTAAGGGTCTGGTAGATACCGCATCCCACACCTCCGACTCTGGTTACCTGACTCGTCGACTCGTCGACGTTGCACAGGACGTCATTGTCCGCGAGGAGGACTGCGGCACTGATGAGGCAGTTACCTATCCTCTGATTAAGCCTGGTCAGACTTCTGTTGATACTGACCTGATTGGCCGCTGCACCCTTGAGGATGTCTGCGATCCAAACACTGGCGAGGTTCTTATCCCTGCTGGTGGCTATGTTGAGTCCAAGCAGGATCTTGAGCGTCTTGTTGAGCACGGCCTTGCTAAGGTTCAGCTCCGCGCACTTCTGACCTGTAAGTCTAAGTACGGCGTCTGCCAGAAGTGCTACGGCTGGGATCTTTCCACCCGTCGTCCTGTCAACATTGGTACTGCAGTTGGTATTATCGCAGCTCAGTCCATTGGTGAGCCTGGTACTCAGTTGACTATGCGTACCATTCACTCCGGTGGTGTTGCAGGCGCAGACGATATTACGCAGGGTCTTCCTACCGTTGCCCGTATGTTCGACGTCGTCGGCAACGTCAACGAGAAGATTCTTGGTCGCGAGGCTGACCTGGCTCCTGTTTCTGGTGTTCTTCACATTACCCCAGAGACCACCGAGTACCTGCTGCGTATTGTTGATGCAGACGATGCTTCCCGTGTCATCGAGGAGTGGCGTGTACCTGCATCTGTCCGCTTCATGCCTGGCATTGAGGATGGCGTTGTTGTCCGTGCTGGTGACCAGATTACCCGCGGCTTCGTCAACTTCCGTATGCTCCGTCGACTCACTGACATTGAGTCCACTATGCACACCTTCGTTGAGTCCGTTAAGGACGTCTATACCTCCCAGGGTGTAGAACTCAACGATAAGCACATCGAGGTTATCGCACGTCAGATGCTTCGTCGTGTTCAGGTTACCAACCCAGGTGACTCTTCGTACCTGCTTGGTCAGTATGTGGACCGCTATGTCTTTGCAGAGACTGTCCAGAACATTGCCCTTGCTGGTGGTACTCCACCAGAGGCAGAGCCAGCAATCCTTGGTACTCTGAAGGTTGCAAGCTCTATCGATTCTTGGCTCTCCAGCGCATCGTTCATCCGTACTGCAGGCGTTCTTACCTCTGCAGCTATCGAGGGCGACGTTGACCACCTGCTTGACCTCAAGTCCAACGTTATTGTTGGTAAGCAGATTCCTGCAGGTACTGGTCTCTCCGCATACAACGATGTTGAGCTTACCTACCACGGCACCAAGATTGATGGCCCAACCTCTTCTCTTGCTAAGTCTCTTCCAGACTGGGCACCAGCAGAGCTTAAGGATATCGAGGAGCAGCTTCCTAAGCAGCTTGACTGGGTCAACGAGGATTACAACGGTGGCGTTTATTCCAAGAATGGCCGCACGCTTTCAAGCGAGGACGCAAAGCTGTACCTCTTTGACGATCTTGGCGTATCACAGCGTTGGACCAATAAGTTCAGCGAGGTTGGCATTGAGACCGTAGGCGATCTTATCGGTAAGACCGAGGAAGACCTGCTTCGCATCGATGGTATTGGTGCAAAGGCAATCGAGGAGCTCCGCGATGGCCTTGAGGCTCGTAACCTCCTCTACATCCTTGAGCCAGAAGAGGATGAGGCAGATTCTGAGGATCTTTCTCAGCTGCTCAACATGGTCTTCTCGCCAGAAGGCGATGGCGGCTTGATGCTGGGCTCTGCAGCTCCATCCACGCACTCTGATTACACTGAGACACTCATCGGTTCTTCTTCCGACGAGGTTAGCCCTGATGTAATTAACGAGGACCTTGGTTCTCTGGATGACCTTCTCAATCAGGTTGTCCGCATGGACGCTGAGGCAGACGGCGAAGACGAGTAAGTAATCTCGCCTGATACATCAAACTTTTTCGGAGATTGACTCCGATACAGAAGAGGACTTCAGCCGTTAGCTGGAGTCCTCTTTTAGTTACGCTTACAGAAGCGAGTATCGGTATATACTAATCTTTTATGAATTACGTTTGGTAAGCCATTTATTTTGCGGCTCTTAAAGGATAGGAATAGCAAATGGATAGTCACTCCCACGATTCCGAAAAATGCGAGCATACTCATTCTACGTGCGATTATGTTTCTGATCAGAAGCTGAATGAATACCTGGTAAACGATGACATTATCTACGATGCAACCCAGATTTTTGATGCACTGTCTGATTTCACTCGATTCCAGATTTTGGGTGCTCTAGTAAATGGCGAGAAAAGCGTAACAGAGCTGCAAGAAATGCTTTCGGTATCTCAGTCAGCAACCTCTCACCAGTTGCGTCTTTTGCGCGACCGCGGTCTTGTCAATGCAAAAAGAGATGGCAGAAAAGTTATCTATTCACTTGCAGATGAGCACGTCACAACGCTAATCCGCGTTGGCCTTGCACATGCAGCTCATCTGTTGGGTCATTAACATACGTATCGGAACTGTGGAGAGAACTTATGGGTGAGTATCGCATCATTGAAGTTAAGCAGAGTGTTTTTGCAGCTAACGAGAAAAGCGCCGATCAACTAAGAGAAGAAATGAAGAAAAAGGGAACTCTGCTGGTAAACCTTATGTCTTCTCCAGGTTCGGGCAAAACTACCACTCTTAAAAAGACCATTGCTGCCCTGAAAGATAAGGTTTCCATTGCTGTTATGGAAGCTGATATTGATTCAGATGTTGATGCAGCTGCTATTTCTGAAACGGGCGTGAAAGCCATTCAGCTGCACACTGGCGGTATGTGCCACCTCGATGCGCATATGTGCGCTCAGGGTCTTGAAGGTCTTAATGCAGGTGATGTGGACCTTATCTTTTTGGAGAACGTTGGAAACTTGGTATGTCCGGCAGAGTTTGACACCGGTGCCGGCGTAAACGTCACTATTCTTTCTGTTCCCGAAGGCGACGATAAGCCGTTGAAATACCCTTTGATGTATCAGGTCTGTGATGTGGTGCTTGTTAACAAAATAGACGTAGCACCGTATTTTGATTTTGACCTGGAAAAACTCAAGAAAAATGTGGCCCTTAGAAATCCAAAGGCTGTTGTTATTCCTTTCTCTGCCAAAACTGGGGAAGGATTAGACGCTTGGACTGAATGGCTTTCTTGCAAAGTTGCTGAGTGGAAAAGCAGTCAGTAACCAATGGCTAGCTCTTAAAGAATGTCTTATGCCTGATAGGAGAGGTCATGGCAGAGGAAGTACCAGCACGTAAGACTCCAAAAGGTGAAAATGCCATGCGCGGTAGTCTTACTGATGAAGAAATTGCACGCAGAAATGTATTGCCAACTACTAACCCTGCTGGCGGCCCTATTCACATACTCGCTCAAAATCACATTACTGAAAATGACGAGGTAGTTCATTACAAAACTGTAGATCCAAATGAGCCTGGACCAGCTTCTTCTGAGCAATTTAAGCCTCTTGTAAGAGATGAAGTTCAAAAAATTACGAGCCGCCTCGGTCACAAAATTGTAAAAGATGACCCAGAATATTGGGGCATAGCAGCAATTATGACTGAGGAAGAAGCTGCGGTAACCAAATACATGAAGGTTCGCCAGCCAGTTACTTTAGAGGAGCTTTGCAAGCGTACTGGTAAAACTGCGGGGGAGCTTCAACCTATCCTAGACACCCTGTCTGTAAAGGGCATGATTGAGTACAACTGGGAAAATAAGAGCAAGCAAAAGCAGTATGTTCTTCCTATGTTTGTTCCTGGCTCCGCAGAGTTTACCGTGATGAATGAGCGTCAACTCGAAGAACATCCCGAGATGGGTTCTTTGTTTGAGCGTATGACCTACCTACCGCTCAAAAATGTCACCAAGTTAGTTCCTGAAGGTGGCGCGGGCGTTGGTATGCATGTCATTCCTGTTGAACGTTCTATTGAGCAGGTAAATCATACAGTTACCGTTGAGCATATTTCGCATTGGCTCAAGAAATACGATAGATATGCTGCAACTCCCTGTTCTTGTCGCCTTGCTGAGCGAGTTCGTGGCGACGGCTGTGCTGACGATCCAGAAGATTGGTGTCTTGCCATTGGAGATATGGCTGATTACTGCGTAGAAACAGGAAAAGGCCACTACATCACCTACGATGAGGTTATCGATATCTGTACAAAGGCCGAGAAAAACGGTTTTGTTCATCAGATTACCAACATTGACGGTGAAGATAAGATCTTTGCTATTTGCAACTGCAACGTAAATGTTTGCTATGCACTCAGAACTTCTCAGCTGTTTAATACGCCTAATTTGTCTCGTTCCGCTTTTGTGGCTCACGTTGATGAAGAAAAATGTGTTGCTTGTGGTGGATGTGTTGAGGTTTGCCCAGCTGGAGCCCCTCAATTGGGTCAGAAACTTCCTACTAGGAAGGGCAAAATTTCCTACCCAACTCAGGATCTTCCAGATGATAAGTTCTGGGGAGAGCCTGACTGGGATTGGAATTATAAAAATAACAACCGTATTGAGTGCCACGATACCGGTACCGCTCCTTGTAAGGTTGCCTGTCCAGCGCATATTTCTGTTCAGGGTTATCTGCGTATGGCTGCTGAAGGTCGCTATCGAGATGCGCTTGAGCTCATCAAAAAAGAAAATCCATTCCCTGCTGTTTGTGGTCGCGTTTGCAATAAACGTTGCGAGGCAGCGTGTACGCGAGGAACTATTGACCAGGCAGTAGCCATTGATGACGTTAAGAAATTTATTGCTCAAAAAGATCTTGAGGCAGAACATCGCTTTATTCCAGAGCCAGTTATCCCGTCAAATAGAGGCCGATTCAACCAGAAAATTGCCATTATTGGTGCAGGTCCAGCCGGCCTGTCCTGTGCATATTACCTGGCAGAACGCGGTTACAACCCCGTTGTTTTTGAGAAGAACCTTCTTCCTGGCGGAATGATGGTATATGGCATCCCTTCTTACAAGCTCGAGAAAAACGTTGTTGCCGCAGAGATTGACGTTCTTAAAGAAATGGGCGTTGAGATTCGCTGTGGTGTTGAGGTAGGAAAAGACATAACCCTTGATGAACTGCGTGCTCAAGGCTTTATTGGTTTTTATGTTGCCATTGGTTGCCAGGGCGGTAGAAAGGCCAATATTGCTGGAGAAGACGCCGATGGGGTTATTTCTGCTGTTGATTTCTTGCATTTTGTAACCGAACATCCTCTGCATGAAGTACCTGGTAAGACAGTGGTCATTGGCGGCGGTAATGTTGCTATTGATGCGGCTCGAGTTTCTGCGCGTTGTGGCTCAGAGTCAGTTACTATGGTGTGCCTAGAGCAGCCAGAAGAGATGCCTGCACTACCAGAAGAAATCACAGAAGCGCAGGAAGATGGTGTGTCAATCAAGAATGGTTGGGGACCTGCTTTTATTGCCACAGATGAGCAAGGACACGTTTGCGGCGTGACGTTTAAACGCTGTACTCGTGTTTTCGACAATGACAAGCGTTTCTCGCCTTGTTTTGATGACGAGCAAACAATGTATCTTGAGGCAGATGCAGTGGTCTTGTCTATTGGACAAACCGTTGAGTGGGGAAGTCTTTTGGAGGGAGAGGCGGTTGAGCTTACGCGAGGCAATCTTGCGTGCGCTGATTCCCAGACGTATCAGACTGCTCAGCCCGATGTCTTTGTGGGTGGAGACGTGTACACGGGTCCTCGCTTTGTTATCGATGCTATTGCCGCAGGTCATGAAGCTGCTGTTTCCTTGCATCGTTTTGTGCAAAAGGGCTCTTCTTTGACTATTGGTCGCAACCAGCGCCATTATGTTGAGCTTGATAAATCTGACGCAGCAGTTGAGTCTTGTGGATACGATCACGCAGGTCGTCAGTGTCCCGCATGCGATACGGTCAAAAACATTAGACACAACTGGACAGACCCTAGCCATACCTTTACGCCAGAGCAAATCAGAATCGAGACCGCTCGCTGCTTGAAGTGCGGCGCTTCAATTGTTGATGCAAATAAGTGTATTGGTTGTGGTCTCTGTACTACACGCTGTGAGTTTGATGCAATTCACCTGTTCCGCGACAATCCTCACTGTTCAGATATGGTTGCCGCAGAGCATAAGGCAGGAAAGATTCTCTCGTATGTTGGAAAACGTGCGGTAAAGATTATTAAGAACCCCGCGAGAAAAACAAAGACTCCTAAGCCTCAGTCACACGTAACAACCGATGAGCTTGGTAATCCCGTTTCTGCGGGTAGTACTGGTATTTCAAGCTAGCGTGCTCACAGAAATCAATTGACATGCATGAGCTGGGAATTGCGTTTTACCTCATAGATATGGTTGAGGACCTGGGAAAACAGAACAACCTCACCTCTGTTGCACGCGTAAAGTTGCAGCTAGGGGAGGTATCTGGAGTTGTTCCAACGTATTTGTTGGATGTTTGGCGCTGGGCAGCTGATCGCACGGAGCTGCTACACGGAGCTCAGCTAGAAATTGAAGAAGTACCAGCTCTAACACAGTGTTTATCGTGCAATAAAACGTACGCTACGGTAACGTATGGTCGCACATGCCCTTACTGTTCTAGCGAGAAAACAGAACTCATCCAAGGCTTAGAAATTGAGCTTGCTGAAATTGAGGCTACCTAGCATTTGTATTTTCTATGAAGTATAGATACGCCCGGCACAGTGGCTTGTTGACATGTGGCTTTCATCAGCGTAAAGTACTTCCCTGCGTAATTCCAAGGGGACAGTGCTGTGTCGCCTTTCGAATATGTAAAACTGCAGGTAGATAGGTATAAGAAGGAGAAGATCTTGCCTACTATTAACCAGCTCGTACGTAAGGGCCGCGTGAGCGTCAAGTCAAAGTCTAAGAACGCCGCTCTTCAGCACAACCCACAGAAGCGTGGTGTTTGCACCCGCGTTTTCACCACTACGCCAAAGAAGCCTAACTCAGCACTCCGTAAGGTTGCTCGTGTTCGTCTTGTTAACGGCATTGAGGTAACCGCTTACATTCCTGGTGAGGGCCACAACCTCCAGGAGCACTCCATTGTTCTGGTTCGTGGCGGCCGTGTCCGTGACCTTCCTGGTGTTCGTTACAAGGTTGTTCGCGGTGCATTCGACTGCGCAGCAGTTCAGAATCGTGCTCAGGGCCGTTCCCGTTACGGCACTAAGCGTGCTAAGTAATCACGTCCACTACTCGAACTAGTTCTTAGGAGATTAATATGCCGCGTCGCGCAGCAGCAGTACGTCGTGAGGTTATGCCTGACGCCGTCTACAACAATCGTCTGGTAACCCAGCTTATTAACAAGGTCCTTCTCGACGGCAAGAAAGCAACCGCAGAGCGCATTGTCTACGGTGCATTTGACATCGTCGCAGAGAAGACTGGCGAGGATGCTCTCACTGTCTTCAAGAAGGCTATGGATAACATTCGCCCAACACTTGAGGTTAAGCCTAAGCGTGTTGGTGGCGCTACTTACCAGGTCCCAATGGAGGTCAACTCCCGCCGTGCAACTACTCTTGCTATCCGCTGGATGGTCACTTTCAGCCGTAGCCGTAAAGAGAAGACCATGGCAGAGCGTCTTGCAAACGAGATCATCGACGCAACTAATGGCGTAGGTGCATCCGTCAAGCGCCGTGAGGACCTGTACAAGATGGCTGAGGCCAACCGCGCCTTCTCCCACTACCGCTTCTAGTCGGAATTCAGGAGTAGCAAACAAATGGCTAAGACTAAGTACAATCTTAAAGACCTCCGCAACATCGGCATCATGGCTCACATCGATGCTGGTAAGACCACCACTACGGAGCGTATTCTTTACTACACCGGTAAGACCCACAAGATTGGTGAGGTCCACGACGGTGCAGCAACTATGGACTGGATGGTTCAGGAGCAGGAGCGCGGCGTAACCATTACTTCCGCAGCTACCACTTGCTTCTGGAAAGACCACGTCATCCAGATCATTGACACCCCAGGTCACGTTGACTTTACCGCTGAGGTTGAGCGTTCTCTTCGTGTTCTGGACGGCGCAGTTGCAGTCTTCGACGCAGTTGCAGGCGTTCAGCCACAGTCCGAGACCGTTTGGCGTCAGGCAACCAAGTACGGCGTACCTCGTATTGCATTCATCAACAAGTTTGACCGCGTAGGCGCAGACTTCTTCCGTGCAATCCAGACCATGCGTGACCGCCTTGGCGCAAACGCAATTGCAGCTCAGGTCCCAATGGGCGCTGAGTCCAACTTCTGGGGTCTTATCGACCTTGTCACCAACACTGCATGGGACTTCAAAGAGGATGCTAAGGGCATGATTTACCCTGAGCCACTCGATGAGATTCCTGCAGAGTTTGTAGAGATTGCAGCTGAGAAGCGTGAAGAGCTTCTTGAGGCAGCTTCTGACTTCTCTGAGGACGTCATGATGGCTGTTCTCGAGGGTGAAGAGGTTGACGTTGAGACCCTTAAGGGTGCTCTTCGTGCTGGCGTTCTTGCTGGTCAGATTAACCCTGTCTTTGTTGGTTCCGCTTACAAGAACAAGGGTATCCAGGAGCTTTTGGACGCAGTTATCGACTTCCTTCCAAGCCCTCTGGATGTTCCAGAGATTGATGGCGTCACTCCTAAGGGTGACGAGGCTGTCCGTCACGCAGACGTTAAGGAGCCATTCTCCGCTCTTGCATTCAAGATCATGACTGACCCTTATGTTGGTAAGCTTACCTACATTCGTGTTTACTCTGGTCAGGCTGAGGCAGGTTCTTACGTCTACAACTCCGTCAAGGACAACCGTGAGCGCTTTGGCCGCATCCTCGAGATGAACGCAAACGACCGTGTTGACCGTGAAGAGTGCTCCGCAGGCGACATCGTTGCATGCGTTGGTCTGAAGAACACCACTACTGGTGACACCCTTTGTGACGAGAAGAACCCAATCATCCTTGAGTCCATCAGCTTCGCAGATCCTGTTATCGACGTTGCTGTTGAGCCTAAGACCAAGGCTGAGCAGGAGAAGATGTCCATCGGCCTTTCTAAGCTGGCTGAAGAGGACCCAACCTTCCAGGTTCACACTGATCACGAGACTGGCCAGACCATCATTGCTGGTATGGGCGAGCTTCACCTTGAGATTATTGTTGACCGTCTCCGTCGTGAGTTTAAGGTTGACTGCAACGTTGGTAAGCCACAGGTTGCTTACCGCGAGACTGCTGGTAAGGCAGTAAGCCACGCTGAGGGCAAGTTTGTCCGTCAGTCCGGTGGTAAGGGTCAGTATGGCCACGCAGTCATCGACCTTGAGCCACAGGAAGAGGGCAAGGGTTACGAGTTTGTCAACGCTATCGTCGGTGGTGTTATTCCTAAGGAGTACATCCCATCTATCGATAAGGGCATTCGTGAGGCTCTTGAGAACGGCGTTATTGCTGGTTACCCAGTAGTCGACATCAAGGTCACTCTTGTTGATGGTTCTTACCACGAGGTCGACTCTTCTGAGGCAGCATTCAAGATTGCTGGTTCTATGGCAATTAAGGATGCTCTCAAGAAGTCCAACCCAGTCCTTCTCGAGCCTGTTGAGTCTGTTGAGGTTGAGACACCTGAGCAGTACATGGGCGACGTTATGGGCAACCTTTCTTCCCGTCGTGGCAAGATTGAGGGCATGGACGATCGTATGGACGCCAAGGTCATCCGCGCTAAGGTGCCTCTTGGTGAGATGTTCGGTTACGCAACCGACCTTCGTTCCCAGACCCAGGGCCGTGCGAGCTACACCATGCAGTTCGATTCTTACGAGCCCGTTCCTAACGCTGTACGCGAAGAGATTGTCGCCAAAAACGGCGGCTCTGCATCCTAAGTAAACGACCACGAGCTCTAGCTCATTTATGGAGGTACCCAAAGTGTCAAGCCAGAAGATCAGGATTCGCCTCAAGGGCTATGATCACGAGGTCATTGATCAGTCCGCTAAGCTGATTGTTGACACCGCACAGAAGACAGGTGCGCGTGTTTCCGGTCCTATCCCTCTGCCAACCGAGCGCAACCTTTACACCGTTATCCGCTCACCACACAAGGATAAGGATTCCCGTGATCAGTTTGAGATGCGCACCCACAAGCGTCTCATCGATATTCTCGACCCAAGCGCTTCTACCGTTGATTCGCTTATGCGTCTCGACCTTCCAGCTGGTGTCGATATCGAGATCAAGCTCTAAGCATACGGCTTAATCCAACTTTGAAACCCTCCTGCGCATCTTCGCGCGGGAGGGTTTTTGCGTGGATGGCGTTGAACCACGTGCGAAGGACCACGTACGAAGGACCACGAGCGTAGGGCCACGTGCGAAGACCGTGCGAACACGGGTCGCAAGCGAGTTCAACTCGGCATCCATTTCGTTTGGATACCGGGTTTCTTGTGCGCATATGCTGGAAGTGGACGGGTTTCTCGCCAGGTGGGCGGCGCGAGCCTGACGTGCGCCTGATTTCTTCAAAGAATCTGTAACTTTTGCCTAAATACATCAAAGAATCTGTGGATTTGCCTGATTTTGTTAAAGAATCGGTGGCGCAAATACAGATTCTTTGTACTTTTCAGGCAGACTTTTCTAGACGTAACTCACATCTACACTTGGCGAGAAACCCGTAGAATTAGAAAGCGAATACTCGCACAAAGCGCAGGAGAAATGATGAAACATATCCAGCAGAATGCAAGTAACCAGCTAAATATCGGCTGCTCGGTAAACGCTCGCCCAAATTACTCCCGCATGATAAAAATACTCTTCGTCTGCCACGGAAATATCTGCAGGTCAACAATGGCACAGTACGTCATGCAAGATCTTGTCGAGAAAAACGGTCTGGCAGACTCGTTTGTCATCGACTCAGCCGCAACCTCTACAGAGGAGATTGGCAATCCAGTTGATCCTCGCACGCGCCGAAAGTTACAGCAAGAGGGAATTCATTGCGGCAATCATCGTGCGAGGCAGATGACTCGTGCAGATTACGATAACTTTGATTACCTCATAGGCATGGACCATAATAACCTGCGCAACATGATGCGCATACTTAAGGATGATTCGCTTGGAAAGGTTTCGTTGCTTCTTGATAGGACAGAGAAGCCTCGCGACATTGCGGACCCATGGTACTCAGGTAATTTTGATCTGACGTATGAGGATGTTACTGAAGGTTGCGAAGCATTGCTCAAGAAACTTTTGGCAAGGTAATTTTGGCGGCATGATTTTACAAAGTTATTATCGTGGATTGTTTTTACAAAATTTTTGAAAAAACTTTTCAAAATTCCTTGGGTTTCTTGCCAATGGATACGCCCGGGTCAGCGGTTTGACCTCGCAAAATAGGCGAGAAGAAAGATCTCGCAGCTAGAAGGTATCAAACGCTCTTCACAAAGCGTTCATCTTTTAGAGATTTTAGGCTTGTTTCTTGTCAAAAATGAGTGTAAAGTAGACGGGCTGCTCAAACAGGACAATTATGTCTAAAGGCAGTATGTACAGGACGTGGTCCGCTGGGGAAGAGTACCCGATGTGCTCTCAAGGTCCCATGACCACCGAAGGTTAGGAAAGAGCATGGTTAATACCATCCTCGGCCGCAAGCTGGGCATGACCCAGGTATGGGACGAGAACGACAACGTCGTTCCTGTTACCGTCGTTCTTGCTGGCCCCTGCACCGTTTCACAGGTAAAGACTGTTGAGACGGACGGCTACAATGCCGTACAGATTGGCTTCGGCGACATCTCCGAGAAGCATGTCAACAAGCCAATGGCTGGTCACTTCAAGGCACAGGGCGTCGAGCCAATGCGTTACCTCCGCGAGGTTCGCGTTGAGGATGCTTCTGAGCACAAGACCGGCGATGTTGTCACAGTTGCTGACTTCTCTGAGGTCACCGCTGTTGACGTAACAGGCACTTCTAAGGGTAAGGGTTTCCAGGGTACCGTTAAGCGCTGGAACTTCTCTCGCGGTCCAATGACTCACGGTTCTCGTAACCAGCGTCGTCCAGGTTCCATTGGTCAGTGCGCATACCCTGCACGCGTTCGTAAGGGCCTTCACATGTATGGTCACATGGGCGCAGAGCGCGTTACGGTCAAGAACCTTAAGCTTGTCCGCGTTGATGCTGAGCAGAACCTCATGCTTATCAAGGGTGCTGTTCCTGGCGGCAAGAATGCCCTCGTCCAGGTCCGCATGGCCTAAGGGCCTTTAGGCAAACACTTAGGCTAACAAGGAGACAACATGTCCAAGTATGAGATTAAGAACGTAGAGGGAAAGAAGGTCGGCGACGCCGAGCTCTCCTCTGACGTCTATGGCATTGAGCCAAACATCCCTGTTGTGCACCAGGTTGTAGTCTGCCAGGACGCATCCGCACGTCAGGGTACCCACTCTACAAAGAACCGTCACGAGGTATCCGGCGGTGGCGTTAAGCCTTACCGTCAGAAGGGTACTGGTCGTGCTCGCCAGGGTTCTATTCGTGCTGGTCAGTGGACTGGTGGTGGCGTCATCTTTGGACCTACCCCTCGTTCCCACGCACGTCGTATTAACAACAAGATGGTCAAGCTTGCTATGAGGTCCGTCCTCTCCGGCAAGGTTGCAGACTCCGAGCTTGTCCTCGTTGACTCTCTCGAGTTTGCTCAGCCTTCCACCAAGCAGGCAAAGGCTGCACTTCAGAACCTCGGTATTGAGGGTAAGCGCGTTACCGTCATCGTCCCAGACGACGACGTCAACACCTACCTCTCTTTCCGCAACCTTCCTAAGGTTTCGATCTTTGGTGTTTCTGAGGTTACTACTCGTTTCCTGATCGACAACGGCGCACTTGTTATGTCCGCTGATGTCGCTAAGCAGCTTGGGGAGGTGCTCGCATAATGAACTCTCCTTATGAGGTCATCATTCGTCCTATCGTTTCAGAGCGTGCTTTCGATCTGATGGAGCAGGGCAAGTACACTTTTGAGGTTGCTCGTAACGCAGGTAAAGAAGAGATTGCTGCAGCTGTAGAGAAGCTCTTCTCTGTACACGTCACCAAGGTAAACACACTTTCTGTTAAGCCAAAGAACAAGCGTGTACGTTATCAGCAGGCAGGCAAGACCCGCCAGTGGAAGAAGGCTATTGTTACCCTCGCTGCTGGTGAGACTATCGAGATCTTCGGTAATAACTCTGCTGAGTAAGGTTTTTCTCCCGTGCCTCTTTTGAGGTACGGGTTCGTATGCCGCGCATAGTAGATACGCGCGGTACCGTGGTAATCCGGTGTTAGCTCGACTTTCCCTTAAGCGGGCTAGCCAACGGAGAAGAAAGGGATACTGTTTATGGCAGTTAGGCATCTAAAGCCAACAAGCGCAGGCAGGCGCTTCCAGACAATCTCAGACTTTGCTGAGATTACAACTGATAAGCCCGAGAAGTCCCTTCTCGAGCCTCTGCCAAAGAAGGCTGGCCGCAACAACAATGGCCGCATCACTACCCGTCACCAGGGTGGTGGCCACAAGCGCCAGTACCGTCGTATCGACTTCAAGCGTCGCAAGGATGATATCCCAGCTAAGGTCGCTACTGTTGAGTACGATCCTAACCGTTCCGCTCGTATTGCTCTTCTGCACTATGCAGACGGCGCAAAGGCATACATCCTTTGCCCAGAGGGCCTGAGCGTCGGTGACACCGTTCTTTCTGGTACCAAGGACATCGACATCAAGCCTGGTAACTGCACCACTCTTGAGCAGATTCCAGTAGGTACTCTTGTTCACGCAGTTGAGTTCCAGCCTGGCAAGGGTGCTGCAATGGCACGTGCTGCTGGTACTTCCGTCCAGCTCATGGGTAAGGACAACGGCTATGCAGTTCTGCGTATGCCTTCCTCCGAGCTCCGTCGTGTTCTTCTGACCTGCCGTGCAACCATTGGCGAGGTTGGTAACGCTGAGCACTCCAACATTGTTGTTGGTAAGGCTGGTCGTTCCCGTTGGGCAGGCGTCCGTCCTACCGTCCGTGGTACTGTCATGAACCCTGTTGACCACCCACACGGCGGTGGTGAAGGTAAGAACCACACTTCTGGTCGTCCTTCCGTCACCCCATGGGGTAAGCCAACCAAGGGTTATAAGACCCGCGACCCGAAGAAGGCTTCTAACCGCCTGATCATTCGCCGTCGTAAGTCCAAGTAAGACACGAGTAGGAGTAGATAAATGAGCAGAAGTCTCAAAAAAGGCCCCTTTGTGGAGACTCGCCTCCTTGCGCGTGTCGCTGCAATGAACGAGGCTGGCAAGAAGGACGTTATCAAGACTTGGTCACGTTCCTCAACCATCTTCCCTGAGATGGTCGGTCACACCATCGCTGTTCACGATGGTCGTAAGCATGTACCTGTGTACGTCACCGAGTCCATGGTTGGTCACAAGTTGGGCGAGTTCTCCCCATCCCGTACCTTCCGCGGTCACAAGGCCAAATAGGGGGAGTGTAGTAAATGGCTAAGAACACCGATTCTATTGAGGTTCGCGCAACAGCTAAGTATGTTCGCGTTGCTCCTCGTAAGGCTCGCGCAGTTGTCGCGCTTGTCCGCGGTAAGTCTGTCGAGAAGGCCCTTGAGGTTCTTCAGTTCTCGACTCGCGCTGCCGCTACTGATGTTGCTAAGGTTCTGCGTTCTGCAGTTGCTAACGCTGAGAACAACAATGGACTCCGCGCTAACAACCTGGTAGTCAAGACCGCTTTTGTTGACGAAGGCCCAACGCTTAAGCGTATTCGCCCTCGTGCAAAGGGTTCGGCTTCCCGCATTAACAAGCGCATGAGCCACATTACCGTTGTCGTTGCACCTCGAAAGGAGGCGTAGGAATGGGTCAGAAAGTACAGCCTACAGGCTTCCGTCTTGGTGTAACCGAGAGCTGGCGTTCTCGTTGGTACGCCGATAAGGACTACGCCGAGCAGCTCGGCAACGATCTTGCTATCCGCAAGTATCTCGAGAAGCGCCTTGAGAAGGCAGCTGTTGCTCGTATTGATATCGAGCGCGCTGGCGATAAGGTCAAGGTAACTATTTTCTCCGCACGTCCTGGTATTGTCATTGGCAAGAAGGGTGCAGAGATTGACGGCCTCCGTGCAGATCTTGAGCGTGTTGCTAAGGTCGGCAAGGGTCAGGTCAACGTAGATGTCGTCGAGGTTAAGCGTCCTGAGCTTGACGCAAACCTTGTTGCTCAGTCCATCGCAGAGCAGCTTGAGCAGCGTGTCGCTTTCCGTCGCGCTATGCGTAAGGCTGTTCAGTCCGCTCGTAAGGCTGGCGCTAAGGGTATTCGTATCCAGTGCTCCGGTCGTCTGAACGGTGCTGAGATGGGCCGCCGTGAGTGGTACCGTGAGGGTCGCGTGCCTCTGCACACCCTTCGTGCTGCAATCGGCTATGGTACCGCTACAGGTCGCACCACCATGGGCGCTGTTGGTATCAAGGTTTGGATTTATTACGGCGAGAAGATGCCTGGACAGCCAACACCTAACCCAGCTCTTGAGGGCTCCGCTCGTCCTCGTCGTGCTCGCAATGAGAGGAGGGGCCGTTAATGCTTGCTCCAAAGCGTGTATTGCACCGTAAGGTACAGCGCGGTTCCATGAAGGGCCAGGCAAAGGGTAATACCCAGCTGCATTTTGGTTCCTGGGGCATCCGTGCAGAGGAGGCTCACTGGATTACTAACCGCCAGATTGAGGCTGCTCGTATTGCTCTCACCCGTGAGATGAAGCGTGGCGGTAAGGTTTGGATTACTATCTTCCCAGATAAGCCAATCACCAAGAAGCCTGCAGAGACTCGCATGGGTTCCGGTAAGGGTAACCCAGAAGAGTGGGTAGCAGTTGTTAAGCCTGGTCGTATCATGTTCGAGATTGATGGCGTACCAGAGGAAGTTGCTCGTGAGGCTCTCCGTCTTGCTCAGCACAAGCTTCCAATCAAGACCAAGATTGTCTCCAAGGCCGATCAGGACGGTGAGAACTAATGAAGTACACCGAAATCAAGGCTATGAGCGATGCAGACCTCGCTAAGAAACTCGAGGAAGGCCGCGCAGAGCTCTTTAATCTTCGTTTCCAGATGGCAACCAGCCAGCTGGACAACACCGCTCGTGTCAAGGCTGTTAAGCGTGACATTGCTCGCGTTCAGACCGAGATGCGCACCCGTCAAATTGCTGCGGAAGCTTCCGCAGAGCAGAACTAGATCGCAGGAGATAAGTTATGGCAGAGACCGAAAGCAGAAATGCGCGTAAGGTTCGTACCGGACTCGTCGTCTCCATCTCTGGCGAGAAGACGATTACGGTAGAGATTACGTACCGTAAGCACCACCCTAAGTATGGCAAGATGATGACCATCGGCAAGAAGCTTCACGTTCACGATGAGAACAACGAGGCTGGTCTGGGCGATACCGTCCGCGTCATGGAGACTCGTCCTCTTTCCAAGACCAAGCGTTGGCGTCTCGCAGAGATTGTTGAGCGCGCTAAGTAATTAGCACCTAGGAAACAGCTTTTAGCTCAACCTAGTTTTGTATCTATCATTATTTCTCATGTGCGCAAATACGCGCACCTCTGAGAAATTAGGTTCCGGAGGAACGTCACATGATTCAGATGGAGACCATTCTCAACGTCGCTGACAACAGCGGCGCAAGGCGCGTAAAGTGCGTCAAGGTCCTTGGTGGCTCCAAGCGTCGTTACGCCGGCCTTGCCGACGTCATCATTGGCGCTGTCCAGGAGGCTACTCCAGGTGGTTCGGTGAAGAAGGGCGACATTGTTCGCTGCGTCATCGTTCGTACCGCTAAGGACACCCGTCGCAAGGACGGTAGCTACATCCGCTTTGACCAGAACGCATGCGTTCTTGTTAACAAAGAGGGTGAGCCCAAGGGTACTCGTATCTTTGGACCAGTCGCTCGCGAGCTGCGCGACCACAAGTACATGAAGATTGTCTCACTTGCACCTGAGACCCTTTAAGGAGGAACGACATGCCTAAGATGAAGATCAAGAAGGGCGACAAGGTCGAGGTCCTCACTGGTAAGGACAAGGGTAAGCGCGGCGAGGTACTTCGCGTATATCCAGAGAAGAACAAGGTTGTCGTTGAGGGCGTTGCAATTGCAAAGCGCCATGTCAAGCCAAACGCAGCTAACCAGCAGGGTGGCATCGTTGAGGCAGAGGCAGCAATCGACGCTTCCAATGTTGCTCTTATCGACCCTAAGACCGACAAGCCAACTCGTGTTGGCTACCTGATCAAGGAGGACGGCACCAAGGTCCGCGTCTCCAAGAAGTCAGGCGCTGAGCTCTAAGTTATACGTGTTTCTCGCTTTGTAGAAGCATCTCAGAGCTACTTCAAACCCCGTTATCATCAGATAGCGGGGTTTTCTTTTTGGGCGAGAAGTGCGGTGTCATGTGGAAGTCGTGTGATGACACGAAAAAATATCAGCTAGCTTGAAATTCTCGTCCCATTTTTGCTCAATAAGGTCTAATATTGTTCATTGCGTCTTTCTATGGGATACGTATGTCTCGAGGACGCAGATGGCTCCTAGTTCGCCAAACTAGGAGGTGCGAGGCGATCCCCGCACTTAAAACCCCAAGAGTTAAGGAGAAACCATGGCAGACGAGAAGTACACACCTCGCCTTAAAGAGCTTTACTACGCATCTGTGCGTGATGCTCTGAAGGAGAAATTTGGTTACACCAACGTTAACCAGATTCCTAAGTTTGAGAAGATTGTTGTCAACATGGGTGTTGGCGAGGCAGCTACAGACGCTAAGGCAATTGACGGCGCTGTAAATGACCTCCGTACCATTACTGGTCAGCAGCCACTTGTTACACACGCTCGCAAATCTATCGCAACCTTTAAGCTTCGCCAGGGTATGCCAATCGGCGCTAAAGTAACCCTTCGTGGCGATCGTATGTGGGAGTTCCTGGATCGTCTGATCGCAGTTGCAATTCCTCGTATCCGCGACTTCCGTGGTATCTCTGCTAAGAGCTTCGACGGCCGTGGTAACTTCTCCATGGGCGTAACCGAGCAGCTCATCTTCCCAGAGATTGACTTTGACAAGATGGACCACACCCGCGGTATGGACATCACCATTGTCACCACTGCTAAGACCAATGAGGAGGGCAAGGCACTTCTCGACGCCTTCCACTTCCCATTCAAGCAGGACTAACTTTTACCTGCGCTTTAAGTTAAGCGCATTCCTGTTGGCATCATTGATGCCGGGTGACATAGTCACCAGCACTATTGTTTGAAGTCATCTTGGCGTTCGCCAAGTTGCATTTTGAAGGAGGATTTGTGGCTAAGACTTCGATGATCGTCAAAGCCTCGCGTGAGCCGAAGTACTCTACGCGCACACAGAACCGTTGCCAGCGTTGTGGACGTCCCCACTCCGTTTACCGCAAGTTTGGTCTGTGCCGTGTGTGCTTCCGTGAGCTAGCGAGCAAGGGCGAGCTTCCTGGTGTCCGCAAGGCAAGCTGGTAGGACTCAGGGCTCTGGCGTCAAGGCATCTGCGCCATGGGTGTAGATGAACCAGACACGCAGTTTCATCATTAACGAAGGAGAAGGATCAAATGAAAATTACCGATCCCATTTCAGACATGCTGACGCGTATTCGTAACGCAAACTCAGCTGGCAAGGATTCCGTATCCATGCCATCGAGCAAGGTGCTCGTTGAGATTGCTCGCGTCATCACCGAAGAGGGCTATGTCGAGGGTTACACCGTTGAGGATACTAAGCCTCAGAAGACTCTTCACATCACCCTTAAGTATGGTAAGAAGCGCGCTAAGGTTATTCGCGGCATCCGTCGCATTTCCAAGCCTGGTCTGCGCATTTACTCCACCGCTGAGAAGCTTCCACGCGTTCTTGGTGGTCTTGGTACTGCAGTGGTTTCCACTTCTAAGGGCATGATGTGCGACCGCGACGCTCGTAAGAACGGCGTTGGCGGCGAGGTCATCGCTTACGTTTGGTAAATCTGACAGGAATGAAAGGAGACAGCCGTGTCTCGTATTGGTAAGAAGCCTGTCCAGATTCCTGCTGGAGTCACTGTGACAGTTGATAACACCACCGTTACCGTTAAGGGTTCTAAGGGCGAGCTGACTCGTACTTTCTCTGAGCTGGTTGCTATCGCTCAGGAGGGCGAGGAGATTCTCGTTACTCGCGTTGACGAGTCCTCTGAGTCCAATGCTCAGCAGGGTCTTGTCCGTACCCTTATTCACAACATGGTTGTTGGTGTCTCTGAGGGCTTCGAGAAGAAGCTTGAGCTCACCGGCGTTGGTTACCGTGTAGCACTTAAGGGCAAGGATCTTGACCTTTCCCTTGGTTATTCTCACCCAGTTCTCTATGTTGCACCTGAGGGCATTAGCTTTGAGGTACCTGATAACACTCACCTTACTGTTAAGGGTATTTCTAAGGAGAAGGTTGGCCAGGTTGCAGCTGAGATTCGTATGAAGCGTCCACCAGAGCCTTACAAGGGCAAGGGCATTCACTACGAAGGTGAGCACATCCGCAGGAAGCTCGGTAAGGCTGCTAAGTAAAGCAACCCTACTTTTAGGCTAAAAGACCATCACCCCGTTAGGTGATGGCATGTCTCTAAGGAGAAGGAATGAACAAGCAGCAGGCGAAAAAGGCGGGTCTTGAACGCCGCAAGCGCCGCGTACGTGCCAAGGTCTTTGGTACACCTGAGCGTCCGCGTCTTGCAGTTCACCGCACAAACGCAAACATTTATGCACAGCTTATTGACGACGCTTCTGGAAGAACTCTCTGCTCTGCCTCTACGCTTGACCCAGAGTTCCGTTCTACTGGCAAGGTTGGCTCCAACAAGGAGGCAGCTGAGTTCGTAGGTGAGCTTATCGGTAAGCGCGCTGCCGAGAAGAACGTCACTGAGGTCACTTTTGACCGTGGTGGCCGTCTCTATCACGGCCGCGTCAAGGCTTTGGCAGATGGCGCCCGCAACGCGGGCCTGAAGTTCTAGGAGGATTCAATGGCACGTGATCGTAAGCGCCAGCAGGATACGGATCTTCAGGAGCGCGTCGTTTATATTCACCGCGTTTCCAAGACCGTTAAGGGTGGCCGCCGTATGTCACTCGTTGCTCTGGTAGTCGTTGGCGACGGTAAGGGTAACGTTGGTATTGGCCAGGGTCGTTCCGCTGAGGTACCTCTGGCAATTCAGAAGGGCGTCGAGGACGCAAAGAGAAACATGTTCAAGGTCCCACTGACCGAGACTGGTTCCGTACCACACGCAGTCACTGGTCACTATGGTGCAGGTTCTGTTCTTATTAAGCCTGCATTCGAGGGTACTGGTGTTATTGCTGGCGGTCCTATTCGTCCACTCTTCGAGCTTGCAGGTATCACCAATGTACTTTCTAAGTCCCTTGGTACCGACAACGCTCTGAACATGATTAAGGCAGCAGCTGAGGGTCTGAAGGAGCTTTCCAGCCCAGAAGAAGCAGCTGAGCGTCGTGGCCTAACCGTCGGCGATATGTTCGTCGGAAAGGAGAACTAACGATGGCTAAGAACCTTAGCATCAAGCTTGTCCGTGGCGCCGTTGCAGGCGTCAAGAAGGACCAGACTGCTACGGTGAAGGCCCTCGGCCTCCACAAGATCGGCGATACCGTCGAGCAGCCTGACAACCCAAGCATTCGTGGAATGATCTTCAAGGTTAAGCACCTTGTCGAGGTTGAAGAGAACTAGAGGTAGTAATAATGCAGCTCAATGATCTTCGCCCCGCAGTGGGTTCGCGCAAAAATCGTAAGCGCGTAGGTCGCGGTAATTCTTCAGGCAATGGTACTTTTGCCGGCCGCGGTATGAATGGTCAGCTCTCCCGCTCTGGTGGCGGTAAGGGCGCTGGCTTCGAGGGTGGACAGCAGCCACTGGCTATGCGTCTTCCTAAGCTTCCTGGTTTCACTAACCACAACCGTGTTGAGTACGCTCCAGTCAACGTTGCTCGTCTGAATGCACTCTTTGCAGATGGCGAGACCGTAGACGCAGAGGCTCTGGTTGCTAAGGGAGTTATTAAGTACAACTTCATCCCAGTCAAGGTTCTGGGTGATGGCGAGCTTTCTAAGAAGCTCACTGTTAAGGTCGACAAGGTTTCCGCCTCCGCAAAGGCTAAGATCGAGGCGGCCGGTGGAAAGGTTGAGGCCGAGTAGTGAGTAAAGGAATCGCCAACGCATTTCGTGTTCCGGAACTAAGGGGAAAGATTCTCCTTACGGTACTGATTCTTCTTCTGTACCGTTTTGGTGCGTATCTTCCTGTGCCCGGTGCTCCATTCCAGCAGATGCTTTCTGTTTATCAGAATGGTCTTTCTCAGAATGGCGCAATGGCCGTGCTTAACCTATTTTCGGGTGGCGCTCTTTCTCGCATGTCTGTTTTCAGTCTGGGCATCATGCCTTACATTACGGCTCAGATCATCTTCCAGATGATGCAGTCCGTTATTCCATCTCTTGGCGAGCTTGCTAAAGATGGTGAGAGCGGCCAGCGTAAGATTACGCAGTACACGCGTTATCTTACGGTTGGCTTAGCTCTGCTCAATGCAGTTGGTTACCTGTTCTTGTTTAAGAGCTATGGTGTATCTTTTGCATCTATGGAGGGCGTGCCTGAGGCACTTGAAAACTTCCTGGTAGTCTTTACCATGCTAGTTGGTGCCATCATTATTATGTGGCTCGGTGAGGTTATTACCCAGCAGGGTGTTGGCAACGGAATGAGTCTTATCATCTTTGCAAACATCATGGCTGGACTTCCAACAGCCCTTATTTCTTCAGTAGCTACTCGTGGAAACATTGTTCTTACCGTTGTTACTGTTGTGGTTATGCTCGCTATTATTCCGCTCATTGTTTACATTGAGCGTGGTCAGCGTCGTATTCCTATCAACTATGCCAAGCGCGTTGTTGGTCGTCGTATGATGGGTGGTCAGTCAACGTACCTTCCAATTAAGGTAAACACTGCAGGCGTTGTACCAATCATCTTTGCATCTGCAATCCTGTACCTTCCTGCTCAGGTTGCTGTGTTCTTCCCAGGAGTAGAGTGGATTCAAAATCTTGCTACTTCACTTTCTTCTGGATGGGTTAACTGGGTTCTCTCAGTTATGTTCATTGTCTTCTTTGCATACTTCTACACCTCAATGGTGTTCAATCCAGAGGAGACAGCAGATCAGCTTAAGAAGCAGGGTGGTTTTATTCCTGGTGTTCGTCCAGGTACTGCTACTTCAACGTATATCAAGACTGTTATTGACAGAGTCACCCTCCCCGGTGCTATCTTTATGGCAGTTCTTGCAATCGTTCCAACCATTATTTTCTGGTTCACAGGCGATTCGTTGATACAGGCGTTTGGTGGAACTTCCGTCCTGATTATGGTCGGTGTTGCAATGGATACACTCTCTTCCATTGAGTCCCACCTTAAGATGCACAACTATGAGGGCTTCTTTAAGTAGTTCTTAATACGTAGCATAAAGGGGCCTGGAAACAGGCCCCTTTTATTATTTGAAAGGAAGGCGAAGCATGAACATTGTTCTTCTCGGCGCACCTGGCGCTGGCAAGGGTACACAGGCTCAGAAGCTCGTTGCAGAGTATGGACTTGCTCACATCTCAACCGGTGACCTTCTTCGTGCTGCTGTTAAAGCTCAGTCTGAGCTTGGCATTAAGGCAAAAGAGTATATGGATGCTGGTCAGCTTGTTCCAGATCAGCTTGTCATTGACCTGGTAAAAGAGCGTCTTTCTGCAGATGACGCAAAAGCAGGCTTTATTCTTGACGGCTTCCCACGCAACACCGCTCAGGCAGTAACCCTTGATTCTGAGCTTCAGAACATGGGCCTCAAGCTTGATGCAGCTCTACTTGTTGCTGTTGAGCCAGAGGTTATTGTTGAGCGTCTTTCTTCTCGCCGTACGTGCAAAGAGTGTGGTTATACTGCACCTGCTGGTACAGAGACTTGCCCAAATTGCTCTGGTGAGATGTATCAGCGTGATGACGATAAGCCAGAGACAATTCGTAAGCGTCTTGATGTATACGAGAACCAGACTTCTCCTTTGATCGAGTACTACAAGGGTCATGGAATTCTGAAGGAGGTCAACGGAGATCGTCCTGTTGACGAGGTATTCGCCGACGTAAAGACACTCCTCGCACTATGATTACGATAAAAACACCTGAACAAATCGAGGCAATGAAGGTGTCGGGCGCCCTTTCAAAGGCAGTTCTTCGCCGTGCTGGATCTATGATTAGACCTGGTGTTTCAACGCTCGAGATTGACCGCGCTGTTGAAGCTTTTATTAGACTTCATGGCGGAACCCCTACCTTTAAAGGCTACGGTGGATTCCCTGGATCTGTTTGCTCTTCTATTAACGAGCAGATTGTTCACGGTATTCCATCAGCAAATGTCATTTTGCAAGATGGCGATATTCTGACCATTGATACGGGTGCTACCGTTAACGGTTGGGCAGGAGACAACGCTTGGACGTTTTACTGCGGAACAGTTGACGAGAAAACCCAGGCACTTTGTGAGGTTACGCGCGACTGCCTTAAGGCAGGTATTGCAGCTGCAGTTCCTGGTGCTCGCCTTGGCGATGTTGGACATGCAGTTCAGAAGCTTGCTGAGGATAATGGCTACGGTGTCATTCGTGATTTTGTTGGCCATGGTATTGGTCGCAATCTTCACGAGGATCCAGAGGTCAGAAACTATGGCCGTGCAGGTAATGGTATTGTTCTTCGTGAGGGAATGGTAATTGCAATCGAGCCAATGATTGCCATGGGCACCTACGATTGCACCGTTCTTGAAAATGGTTGGACCGTTGTTACCGATGATGGCCTGCCATCAGCACATTATGAGAACACCGTTGCTATTACTGCCGATGGTCCTGTTATCGTCTCCGAAGACGAAGTTGGTCCATGGTGCGAGATGCAAGGTGGCATAGAGTAACTAATACATAGTTCTTCTCGCTATCTAATTGTGTTGAAAAAATAAGTGATAGACGAGTGGCACATTTTTATGTATTATTGATAACCGCTGTCGATGTGTCGAGAGGATGAAAGTTGGCTAAACAAGACGCGATTGAGCTTGAAGGCAAGGTACTAGAACCCCTGCCAAACGCTATGTTTAACGTTGAGTTAGAGAACGGCAAGACCATCCTTTGCACCATCTCAGGTAAGATTCGAATGAACTACATTCGAATTCTCCCTGGTGACAAGGTTGTAGTAGAGATTTCTCCTTACGATCTTACCAGGGGTCGCATTACTTACCGATATAAGTAAGTAACGCAAAAGCCTTGTGCCATGCATGAGGCTATCTGTGTCTTTGCGCATGTTGCAAGGACATATGTACGCAAGTACAGTCGGTATTTCACGCCAGCGGCTGGGCGAGTATATAGTTCGTATCAGCAGAACCGAAAGGAAGACACATGAAGGTACGTCCTTCGGTAAAGAAGATGTGCGACAAGTGCAAAGTCATCCGTCGCCACGGTAAGGTTTACGTGATTTGCGAGAACCCGCGCCACAAGCAGCGTCAGGGCTAAGGAAGGAGCACCAAGTTGGCCCGTATTAACGGCGTCGACCTGCCACGCGATAAGCGTGTTGAGGTCGGACTCACCTATCTTTACGGCATTGGTCAGACTCGTGCAACCAAGATTTGCAACGAGACTGGTATCGATGTAAATACTCGCGTCAAGGACCTCACAGAGGAAGAAGTCACCAAGATTCGTGACTTTATTGACGCAAATTACACCACCGAGGGCGATCTTCGCCGCGAGGTGCGTCAGAATGTTGCCCGCCTGATGGAGATTGGCTGCTACCGCGGCCTCCGTCACCGCAAGGGCCTCCCTGTCCACGGTCAGCGTACCCACACTAACGCTCGTACTCGTAAGGGTAAGAAGCGTCAGGTGGGCGGCAAGAAGAAGTAGGCGAGGAGTAGCTAATGGCACAGAAAAAGAACGCTCGCACTACACGCGTCCGCCGCTCCGAGCGTAAAAACATTGCAGTGGGCCAGGCCCACATCAAGAGCACATTCAATAACACGATTGTCTCTATTTCCGATCCCCAGGGTAATGTAATTTCCTGGCAGTCCGGTGGTACCGTCGGCTTCAAGGGCTCTCGTAAGTCCACTCCTTTTGCTGCACAGCTTGCAGCAGAGGCAGCAGCAAAGGCAGCAATGGAGCACGGTCTCCACAAGGTAGCTGTTTTTGTTAAGGGCCCAGGCTCTGGTCGCGAGACCGCAATCCGTTCCCTTCAGGCAGCAGGCCTCGAGGTTTCGGGTATTCAGGATAAGACACCTATTGCACACAACGGCTGCCGTCCTAAAAAGCGCCGTCGCAACTAGCACGAAAGGACAAGCAAATGGCAATTGATAGGACCCCGGTCCTTAAAAGATGTCGTCAGCTTGGCATCGATCCCGTTGTGATGGGGATCAATAAGACTTCTAACCGTGAGCCACGTCGCCGTCGTCGCCAGGAGAGCGAGTACGGTATGCAGCTCCGTGAGAAGCAGAAGGCTAAGTTCATTTACGGCGTCCTTGAGAACCAGTTCCACGGTTACTATGAGATGGCTAAGAAGAACCCAGGCATTACTGGTGACAACCTGATGAGCATCCTTGAGACTCGTCTTGACAACGTCATCTTCCGCCTTGGCTTTGCTCGTACACGTAAAGAGGCTCGTCAGACTGTCCGTCACGGTCACATCACCGTTAACGGTCAGCGCGTTGACATTCCTTCTTATCGTGTAAAGAGTGGCGATGTTATCGCTGTTGCTTCCAAGGCAAAGGATCTTCTTCCAATCAAGGAAGCTCTCATTTCCTCCGAGCACATGGCAGTTCCTGCATGGCTTGAGGTTGACATTGAGAAGCTGCAGGGCACTGTTCTTCAGCTTCCAACCCGCGATCAGATCGACCTTGAGATTGACGCACAGCTGATCGTCGAGCTCTACTCCAAGTAAGCCCGACCCGTTTTGGAGGTAGCAATGTCCGAATTTATCCGACCAAACGTGTCGGTAGATGAAATCGGCGCAAACGTCGCTCGTGTGAGCGTAGAGCCGCTTGAGCGTGGCTATGGTGACACGCTTGGCAACTCCCTCCGCCGCGTACTGCTTTCCTCTCTTGAGGGAGCTGCGGTTGAGGCCATCCAGATTGATGGCGTTCAGCATGAGTTCACTACGGTTGAAGGCGTCTATGAGGACGTTACTGACATCGTTCTGAACGTTAAGGGCCTAGTTTTCCGCAACACCAACAACTCTGATGAGGCTGAGGCTTCCATCTCTGTTGATGGTCCTTGCAAAGTTACTGGTGCTGATCTTGATGTTCCTATGGGCTACGAGCTGGTTAACCCAGCTCAGCACATTTGCACTCTTGCTGAGGGAGCTCATCTTTCCATGAGGCTTCGCCTTGGTAATGGTCGCGGTTATGTTTCCGGTGAGGATAACGAGCGCGAGAGCGATCCAATTGGATTTATTCACGTTGACTCGATCTTCTCGCCAGTTCGCCGCTGCGCTAAGGCTGTTGAGCCTTGCCGTGTTGGCCGTCACACCGACTATGATCGTCTGGTGCTTGAGGTTGAGACCAATGGTGCAATCAGCCCTCGCGAGGCTGTCGTTGAGGCTGCAAACATCATTAACCAGCACATGAGCGCATTCATGGGACTTACTGATTTTGACGAGACTCAGGAAGAGGCTTCGATTTTTGCTAAGGCAGACGTCGAGGACGATTCCGAGCTTGAGAAGCAGGTTGAGGACCTGGACCTTTCCGTCCGTTCTTACAACTGCCTCAAGCGTGCAGGAATTCACTCTGTCCGTCAGCTCGTTGATTTCTCTGAGAACGATCTTCTCAACATCAGAAACTTTGGTGTTAAGTCTATTGAAGAAGTCAAGGAAAAGCTCGAGAGCATGGGCCTGTCCCTTAAGGCTTAGTCGCGCCTTGTCACGCATAGGAGAATGTAAATTATGAGGCACAATAAGAAGAGGGGCATGAAGCTTGGTACTGATGCTAGCCACACCAAGGCCATCAAGAAGAGCCTGATCCAAGCCCTTTTCACTAACGATCGTATTAAGACTCTTGACGTCCGCGCTAAGGCAGTTCGCGGCGAGGTCGACAAGGTCATCACTTGGGCAAAGCGCGGCGACCTTCACGCTCGTCGTCTTGCTATGGCCAAGGTTGGTAACGCAGAGCTTGTCCGTGAGGTATTTGACAAGGCTGCTCAGGGTATGTGGGCTGACCGCAACGGCGGTTACACCCGTATCATGAAGCTTGGTCCTCGTAAGGGCGACGCTTCTGAGGTTGTTATCCTTGAGCTTGTTACCGAGCCAGTTCAGCCAAAGGCTTCTAACAAGAAGGCTAAGGCAACCAAGGTTGCTCCTGCTCCTGTAAAGGAAGAGGAGACCGAGGCTCCAGCAGAGGAGACCGAGCAGACCGAAGAGGCTGCAGAGTAACTTCTGTCAAAGTGAATCTAAAGAGGTCCTGGCTTTTTGCTGGGACCTCTTTTTCAAATGAAGGAGGGTTGTCATGATTGAGTTCAAAAACGTTTCATTTGCATACGGTTCTTCAGCTGCTACACAATCTATGACCGACTCTGCTTCTAAAGACTCCATGGGAGCCACTGAGAGCCAATCTCCGCACCCAATGGTACTAACCCTTGATAACGTTTCATTTACCCTAAGGCCGGGCTCTAGAACGGTTGTGCTTGGCCACAATGGTTCAGGCAAGTCAACGCTTGCAAATCTTTGTAATGCATCACTTTTTCCTCTATCTGGAGAGGTTTTAGTAGACGGCAATTTAGTGACCGTAGTGCCGTCTACTCAGATTTCTTCTGTTGTGGGAATGGTTCGTCAAGATCCAACAGCGCAGCTTGTTTGTGCAACTGTCTTTGATGAAGTTGCCTTTGGCCCTGCTAATCTTGGTTTGCCAAAAGAAGAGATAGTTTCTCGCGTTACTCAAACACTGGAGCTTTGTGGCATTCCCGATTTGATTGATGCGTCTACCCATACGCTTTCTGGAGGCCAACAGCAGCTTGTTTCTATTGCAGCAGCGCTTTCAGTGCATCCACGTTATCTGGTGCTTGATGAGGCGTTTGCTCAGCTTGATACTCGATTCAGAAATCACCTTTCTAAGCTGGTAAATACCCTTGTTACAAACGGAATGGGTATGCTTGAGATTTCTCATTCGTTTGAGTCTCTTCCCGGGGCTGACCAGGTACTTGTTTTGGAGAAAGGCCAGCTAGTTTGGTCGGGAACTCCCACAGAGTTTCTCTTGGATGCAAATGCAATCGCAAACGCTGGTTTTGATGATGCACTCACAGCAACAGCGCATATAGCTGCACAGGCTGGCTATAAGTTTGATGTGTCTTTTAACGCATCAGAGTTTGTTGCGTTTCTTGTTGAGAACAACCTTGCGTTTGATGCTTTGGATACCCTTGTGTATCAGCGTGCCCTTGAGGTGGTGCGAGCAAACAACTATGACGGAATCCAAGCGCTTGGCGAGGAACACGAGCTGGCAGTTTGTGGCGTGTCTCACGCGTTTGACAGGCCCGTTCTGCATGACGTAACTATTTCCTCTACGGGAGAGCTTGTTGTTATGGTAGGCGCTTCTGGCTCTGGAAAAACAACCTGCGCCCGCATAGCTGCTGGCCTCATAGAGGCTGATACCGGGCACGCAACAATCGATGCGCGACTGGTGTGCCCTGGAGATGTTGGCATGTGTTTTCAGCGCCCTCAGGATCAACTCTTTGCCCAAAGTGTTGCTGAAGATATCGCGTTTGGTCCAACTAACAAGGGATTCTCGCCAGACGATGTTGAGTCGCTTGTCGCGTATGCGGTAGCACGTGTGGGGCTTGACCAGCAGGTCATGAACGCGTCTCCGCTGACGCTTTCTGGTGGCCAGGCTCGTCGCGCGGCGCTTGCAGGAACGCTGGCCTGCGCAACGTACGCGGTAGTGTTTGATGAGGCAACGTCTGGACTTGATGGCGAGGCGCGCTCGCAGGTGCTGCATCTTGCTCGTGAGCTGGCAAACGAAGGTAAGGCGGTTCTTGCAATTACCCATGATGTAAGCGAATGGCTTCCTTTTGCTGACAGAGTAGTGTTTCTCGAGAAGGGCTGTGTTGTTGCAGACGTCAATGTGCAAGAAGCACAGACAACCCCAGAGATATACGAGGCTGCGCAGCTTGATTGCCCGCTGTTTGTAAGCGTATTGCATGAGCTTTTGGAGGCCTGCTATGTCTAAGTGCCCCTGTGCTCTGCTTAAGCACTTCTCGCTTGCTTCATTGACAGCGCAGACAAAAATCGTTGCCACTTTTGTGGGCATTGTTACTCTTTTCTCAGTTCAACAGCCACTTGCCTTTGCGGTGTTCGCCTTGATTTGCGTGAGCCTTTTGTGGAGTGCTCGTGTAAGCTTGCCGGAGTTTTTGCGCGTAGCAAAGCCTGCAGCGTTCATTTTGCTTATATCATTTGTGGCTAATACGCTGGTATTTATTGGACATCCCGATATTATTTTCTCCGGATCAGTCGGTCTTTCTGTGGCGGGTTTTTACAGAAGCACCGTAGCTATTGCCCGCGTGTTGCTTGCTTTGGCGCTGGTTTTATCGGTTGCGTCAACAACTACACCTACGCAGCTTGCTGATGGCTTTTCTGTACTATTGCTGCCGTTGCGTCTTATTCGTGTTGACGTTGATGGTTTGAGCATTGTGCTCTCAATTGCCCTGAGGGCAATTCCGCTTACCTTAGAAGAACTCGACAGAATTAGAGCTGCTCAGAGGGCACGTGGATTCAATTTTGAATCGGGCGGTATTGTTGAGCGCATTAAAAAGTGGTTTACGCTTTTGGTACCGCTGACCGTCTCGCTCTTTCAGCGCGCAGATCAGATGGCGCAAACAATGACAGATCGCTGTCTTGGTGCAGCAAAACGTACGCGTATCTCCGCGAAAATGCAGCTTGTTGACTGGGTAGTGTTGCTGCTGTGGGTTGCACTGTGCTTTGGTCTTACAACGCTGTAGTGATCTTGCATTGCTAAACAACCTTGCATTGCTGTAGCGGTCTTGTGTCCAGCAGCTGCAATGAGTGCGTCAACTTTGAGCCTACGATACAATCACTCTAGTGGGCACAAGTCATTTCAGGGAGCTTCATGAACTCAGAAACATCACAAAATATTGCATCAAATTGCAGTTTTGATGCATGCGAGGAGTCTTCGGCTGAGCCTTCAGCTCCTGAGACTCTCGCTGAAGCTCCTTCTGAGCCTGAAGCTACGCTTGTTATCCAGCTGGGCTACCGCGGCGCTGCATTCTGCGGCTTTGCCGAGCAGCCAACCCAGCGCACCGTGGCAGGAGACCTTCGTCGCGCGCTTCAGACCGTTTTGCGCAGAGAGGTCGAGCTCACCTGCGCGGGCAGAACCGACGCCGGCGTGCACGCCCAGGCTCAGTACGTGAGCCTTCCCGTATACGGCGCTGAGCTGGCGCTGTCTGGCGAGAAACTCGTCCGCTCGCTCACCGCTCTGACCGACGATGACATCTCTATCCGACAACTCTTCCGCGCCCCACAGGGTTTCTCGGCACGCTTTGATGCCCAGGCTCGCTCGTACCGCTATCGCATTTGTGCAGATAGCGCTCGTCCCGTGCTGGGCTGGGACCACGTGTGGTGGTACAACGGTCACTTGGATGCAGAGCTTATGGACAAGGCGGCGCAGGCGCTGGTGGGAGAGCACGATTTCAAGAGCTTCTGCAAGGCAATTTCTGCCGAGGGCAAGCCAACGCATCGTTTTGTGGAGCGCCTTACCGTTGAAGAAATTGAAGAGGCTGGCGAGAAACTCATTGCAGTTGATATTACGGGTAACGCCTTCTTGCATAACATGGTGCGCACGATTGTGGGCACACTGGTTGAGATTGGCCGAGGTCACAGGCCTGTTGAGTGGATCGACGAGGTTCTAGCTGCTCAGAATAGAATTGCTGCTGGCAGTTGTGCACCTGCTCAGGGCCTCACGTTTGAGAGCGTTCGCTATCCAGAGGGTGTTTTGCAACCCTGGTAGCGCTTTCGGTTCCTTGATTGCGTCGTAGTTTCTGTGTGCCAATCCAGCTCCATCGGTCTTCTCGCGCCGTTTACGAAGTCTTTTCTACCACTTGTATTGTGTGCGGTGGTTTCCCTCGCAAAGAAATAGCATCATAGAAGAGAGCGTCTTTTTTAGGAGCTCTTGCAGAACTGATGAACAGTGAGGCAGGGAGCCGCTATGTTTAGGAAAAGAGAAAGATTCGAGCGCAGTGATGTTCCGCGTGAGAATCCCTATACCAACGTGATTGGCCTTGCCGTAATTGCCATTGTTGCAGTTCTTGTAGGCATTGTTGTTGTAACTCTTTGGGATCGCGCGCAGCTTGAGTCTCACTTGGGAGATCATGGGCTTAACAAGGCTGTAAAGAGCCAAAGTGTTTCAGGCAATCCGGATGGCACTACACAATCTGATGATGACTTTCTTACCTATGCCGTTATCAGCACAAATTCGCTTAAGGCAGGGGAGTCGACGCTTCAGTCTGTACGGCTTTTGGTCATTGATCGCACGCAGGGAACCGGCCATATAGTGTCTATTCCTACTGATGTGTATGCAGAAGTAGACTCAAACGCTAAAACACTGGCAGATATTTACAAAGATGACGGTCAGATCGCTTTTGTTAGCGCACTTGCTTCTGTCACCAACATTAAGATTACACACGTTATCATTGCCACAGATGATGTGTGGGAGAAAATCTCGGCACTTTCTGGTTCGGGCGCTCGTTCACTGGTAAGCAATGCTTCTAGTTTGTTGTCTTCAATGATTACCGATATGAAGCCCAATCAGCTTCTTGAGCTTGTAGAGATTGTGCAGCCAATTGGCGTGTCTAATCTTGAGCATGATGAAGCTCCTGTTGTTGAAGGTTCAAGTGGCACTACCGTTGACCCTACGGCCTTAGGAAAGCTTGTTGGTATGCTCGTATAGACGTTATGGGCGTTGTGTGTAGCGCCGCTCCTACAAAACAGGTCAGATGTCCACATAACAGCAGTTAAACACGATATGTGGAGAGATTTTGATAGAATAAAAATGTCTTTTTAATTCACTTTTTATGGGTAAACTGGTATCTAAAATTTAGGACCAGTTTGGGGGATGTGGAATGCACGAGCGCTCATACAATCCACATATGATTTCGGTTCTCATGGCCGCTGATAATGATGCTGATGCTATTAGAACGGTAATTAGGCAACTTCAAGAGCAGACATACCCTCATTGGGAGCTCATCATCGTTGACAATAGCTCCGATCCCCAGATTGCTCGCATGTTAGATAACCTTGCCAATCAAGAGCCTCGTCTAGATGTCTTGTGCCAATCGGGCATTAGCCATTTTGTTGCACTTGAGATTGCTCAGGGTCGTGCTCGCGGAGCCTATACGCTTACCACTGAGCCTTCTTATAGGTTTAACTCCCACCTTTTGCAGGAGCTTTATTCTGCAGCTACCGCTTTGGGTCCTGTTGGTTCACCTAAAGCGGCTGATATTGTTATTGCGCATATGAAAACTGCCAATTCACCTATGGAATGCAAAAAGGTTTTTGGCTCAAAAGCTTCTTCATTGTTGCAGGTATTTGAGGAGTCGCAGCTTCCTTATTTGACGTCTATGAGCGGAAAGCTGTGTTCAACGCGTATTCTGACCGAGATTAAGCATGAGCCAGAGACTGATGGCGAGTGCAATTTTGTTGGCTACTGTTTTGAGATTGCAAAACATGTTACGTACGCCCCAGAAGCAATTTTTGTTGATGTACCAGCGGAATCTTCTGAGGAAGAAAAAACTATTGCTGCTTCTATGGACAAGCTTACTCAGGAGCGTCAGGCGCTCATGGCCCTTGCCAAACATCTTGGCTTTGCAAACTCTAAAAAAGTTCAAAAGTTGATTAGCCGCTACCTGATTAGCAAACTTCTTATGAATATGTATCCTGTATTCAACGAAGAATCCCAGCTCAGCCATGAGGAAAAAGAAAACTTTATTGTCAAGATTCTTTCTAATCCTGTAGCGCACCTTATTGTCACTGAAGCAACTTCTCCGCGACTGGTAGCTCATGCCTTGCTTGGTGCTATTTTGTCTACTACAACACGAGCTCGTTATGCCTATGTACGCAGAGCCGTATGGTATGCACGTTTTATGCGCATTCCACTTGTATAAGCTGCAGCGATACATAAGCAGCATCAATATTTAAAGTGTGCGATTCTAGAGTAGCCTGGCGATTTGTGTTTAGAGCCAGTCTTTAGAGCCAGTCTTTAGGGCCAGTCTTAACGCCTGTCCATGAGCGCTTTAAACGTCTGTGCTATGCCGTCATTTTTGACACGGAAAAATCCCTCTTTGGCTAGATATGCATAGCGTGCAAACTTGTTATCTTTTGGCAGAGCAATACCTCTCACCTGCGCAAAGAAAGCTTTTCCAGAGCCTGAGATTGCTGGGTTTTCAAACACGCGCTTTGCGTCCATGCGCTCAAAGCTCTTGGCGAGAAGATCGTGCACTTCTGAGTCAGTCTCACCTGCAGCATCATGTTCTTCTCGCCAGGTAAGCGCGTCTTTTGTAAGCAGCGCGTAGTTGATGCCGCGTAGCGTGAGCGCGTTGAGTACCACGTCTGAGGTAATGTTGCGCTCGTCCACAACATCCATCATGTCGTTCCAGCGCTCAAGTGGGATTTTAGGCTGACGCTGCGCAAAGGTAGCGGCTTCTGCATAGCCATTCTCGCGATAGTTGTAGAGCGCAGAGTCTGCGTACACTATGCGAGCTCCGCAGCAATGCGAGGCAATGAGGAAGGGATTGTCCACCCAGCCTGCACCTGGGACTTCTTTGAAGTTGATGTGGTTTTGGGTCAAGAATTCCTTGCGATAGAGCGCCGTCCAAATGGCAGGATGGTGCAGCAGAAGCTGTGCCATTTGATCAATTGGACAAGGCTGCTGCTTGGGTTTGACGCGGCCCTTATATGCGCAGGGAACTCTGTACTCGGCAGCGCCGGCAGCAGCTCTAAACTGCGACTTTGCTCCTGCTCGACCATTTTTCTGATTGCCAAATACGCGCCAATAGGCAGAGCGGGCAATATCTACCTTGTCTTCTCCGCCGTTTGCCTGGATAAGATCAACAAGCTCTTGAACCATGGTTGGCTCAAGGTAATCGTCAGGCTCAACAATACCCACCCATGAGCCGTGAGCTGCGGCAATGCCACGATTGCACGTTGCTCCGTAACCCTCATTTTCTTTGTCGATGATGACAATGCGACCATCACGGGCAGCGTATGCTTCCAAAAGAGCTAGAGACGAGTCAGTTGAGCCATCGTTGAGGCAGATAATCTCCAGGTTTGTGTAGCTCTGTGATTGAATACTTGCCAGGCATTGCTCCAGATAGTCTGCAACGTTGTATATGGGCACAACAAGAGAAACCAAAGGTTGGTGGTTTTGAGCGTGACTCATCTAAACTCCTTTTGATTGCTGCTTTATACTATATAGGCATCAACTCACTCACGAAGTCACATTTTGAGGAAATATGAAGCGCACCGCCCTTGTCATAGTCACCTTTAAACGCCAGGAATTGCTTTCCAACCTGCTCAATTCCATTACGCAGCTCACGCAGGCTCCATGGCGCATCATTGTTGTGGACAACGAAAACTCCTCTGAGACAGCCTCTCTTGTGTCGGAGTTTTCGGAGAAGGTCAAAACCACGTGGGGAGAAACCACTGATGATCCCGACGCTCATGGTGGCACTAATCGCGTGTGTTACGTCCCTATGGAGCAAAACACTGGAGGCTCCGGCGGCTTCTCTGAGGGTGTGCGCGTAGGTTATGAGCTGGGTGCCGAGTGGTTCTGGGTTATGGACGATGACGTAGCTGTGCTGCCTGATGGTCTTGATAAGCTTGACGCATGGTCAGATAAGGCTGAGGTTATCCAAGGTCAGCGCTACGACTTTGATGGTGGTCCTTTCTTCTGGCAGTATCGCTTTAGCACCGCCCTGGGCATCTACAATCCGCTGGCAAAGGCTGGCTTTGACGGTGTGCCTTATCGCGAGTGCAATGTGATGTGCTTTGAGGGCGCCTGCTTTAAGCGCTCTGTAGTGCAGAAGATTGGTCTACCTGACGCGCGCTTCTTTATCTATTGGGATGACGCCTTATATGGCTATTTGGCCAGCAAGGTAACGCAGCCTATTTTGATTCCAGACTTTGTTCTTTCAAGATGTCGAGAAGTTCCTGGTCAGAGTATTGGTTCTGTGCGCCAGCTTAATTCAACCTCTGATATGACGCGCTATTACATCACACGTAACCGCGGCTATATTGCCCGTTACTTCCAGGTTCACGGTGATTACAACCCTGTGCTCTTTGGTGTTGGTACCGCTCTGACCTTTGCAAAAGAGATTATTCGACTCATTTTGGTAGACAGAGCGCACTTCTCGTCTGGCCTTTCTCGCCTTATAAAGGGCTGGAAGGATGCACGCCTTATCTATAAAGACGCAACCTGGCGCCCACAGCCTCCACTAGACTAGCCATCAAAGCCGGCATTTTGTGTCGGCTTTTTTAGTCCCCAAATGCTTAACACAAGTGAGCACTGAGGGACGAATTGTGGCGCATTTGTGAAAGGCGACGAATGCCTACTTACAAAAAATCGAATTATTTTATGACCATTAATAAATTTTGTAATTAGCGAAGTTTCTAGCTAATTTTCTACCTGCAGAGATATTGGCTGCCGCAACGTGTCAATACATAATTTTGTATTCGTGTGGAAATTTCACAATATATTGTTATAGTTCTCGAACCCAAACACTATAACTTGTGGCATAGTAGTTTCCATCACACAAGCGGGTTCCCAACTACTTCGCTTAGGCAAAAGCTTAGAAACCGCAGTGATAATCCAATTAAACACGCATGAAAGCGTTGCTTTCACCAACGTTTGTTCAAGGAGTTTGCACATGAAGATTATCAAGCGCAATGGCTCAGAGGTCACCTTCGAGGTTGAGAAGATTGTTAACGCAATTGCTAAGGCTAACGCAGAGGTCCCTGAGGATCAGCGCCTGACTGAGCGTGAGATTCAGTTTGCTTCTCTCAACGTTACCGATGAGTGCGAGAAGGCTGGACACACCGTCACCGTCGAGGAGGTCCAGGACCTTGTCGAGGATCAGCTCATGGCTCTTGACCGCTTTGAGGTTGCTCGTAAGTACATCATTTACCGCTACATCCAGAACCAGAAGCGTCACAAGAACACCACCGATGACAAGATTCTGTCTCTGATTGAGTGCAACAACGAGGAAGTCAAGCAGGAGAACTCCAACAAGAATCCTACTGTTGTTTCTGTTCAGCGTGACTACATGGCTGGTGAGGTTTCTAAGGACCTCGTTCAGCGTGAGCTTCTTCCAGAGGATATTGTTGCTGCTCACAACGAGGGTCTCATCCACTTCCACGATTCTGATTACTTTGCACAGCACATGCACAACTGTGACCTCATCAACCTTGATGACATGCTGCAGAACGGCACTGTTATCTCTGGTACTCTGATTGAGCGTCCACACAGCTTCTCCACTGCATGCAACATTGCAACTCAGATCATTGCTCAGGTAGCATCCTGCCAGTACGGTGGTCAGTCCATCTCCTTGGCTCACCTTGCTCCTTTTGTTGATGTCTCTCGTAAGAAGATTCGCAAGACCGTTATGGAGGAGATGAACTCCGTCGGTGTTGAGCTCTCTGCTGAGCAGCTCAACGAGATGGTTGAGAAGCGCCTTCGCGATGAGGTTTCTCGTGGTGTTCAGACCATTCAGTACCAGGTTGTCACTTTGATGACCACCAACGGCCAGGCTCCTTTCATTACCGTCTTTATGTACCTCAACGAGGCAAAGAATGAGCAGGAGAAGCAGGACCTTGCACTCATCATTGAGGAGATGCTCCGTCAGCGTTACCAGGGCGTAAAGAACGAGGAGGGTGTCTGGATTACTCCTGCATTCCCTAAGCTCATTTACGTTCTTGAAGAGGACAACGTTTACGAGGATTCCAAGTACTACTACCTCACTCAGATGGCTGCAAAGTGCACCGCTCGCCGCCTTGTTCCTGACTACATCTCTGAGAAGAAGATGAAGGAGTACAAGCTTTCTAAGGGCGAGAAGGAAGGCGAGGGCGATACCTTCACTTGCATGGGCTGCCGTTCCTTCCTGACTCCAGACCGTTCTGGTAATGGCTTCGACAACGTTGCTCGCGCAAAGAACTATGAGCCAAACAAGCCTAAGTATTACGGCCGCTTCAACCAGGGTGTTGTAACCATCAACCTTCCTGACGTTGCTCTTTCTGCTGGTCGCGATATGGACAAGTTCTGGAAGATCTTTGATGAGCGTCTTGAGCTTTGCCACCGTGCACTCCGTGCTCGTCACGATCGCCTGAAGGGCACCCTGTCCGATGCTGCTCCTATCCTTTGGCAGTACGGCGCACTTGCTCGCCTGGACAAGGGTGAGGTTATCGATCCTTTGCTTTACGGCGGATATTCCACTATCTCCCTTGGTTATGCAGGCCTATACGAGTGCGTTAAGGCTATGACTGGTCACAGCCACACTGACAAAGAGGCAACTCCATTTGCACTCCAGGTTATGCAGCACATGAACGATAAGTGCACCGAGTGGAAGGAAGCAGAGGATATCGATTACTCCCTCTACGGAACTCCTCTTGAGTCCACTACCTACAAGTTTGCTAAGGCACTTCAGCGTCGCTTTGGTGTTATCCCAGGCATTACCGACAAGGGCTACATCACCAACAGCTACCACGTCCACGTTGCAGAAGAGATTGACGCATTCCAGAAGCTCCAGTTTGAGTCTGAGTTCCAGCGTCTTTCCCCAGGTGGAGCAATCTCTTACGTTGAGGTTCCTAACATGCAGGACAACATCGAGGCTGTTCTCAGCGTCATGCAGTTCATCTATGACCACATCATGTATGCAGAGCTCAACACCAAGTCTGACTTCTGCCAGGAGTGCGGTTATGACGGTGAGATTCATATTGTCGAGGAGGACGGTAAGCTGGTTTGGGAGTGCCCACACTGCGGCAACCGTGACCAGACCAAGATGAATGTTGCTCGTCGTACCTGCGGCTACATTGGTACCCAGTTCTGGAACCAGGGCCGTACCCAGGAGATCAAGGACCGCGTCCTTCACCTCTAAGATTTATGTGCTAGACAAACGAGCAGAAGAGCGCCTTGGCCCTTCTGCTCGTTTTTATTATCTCTATCAGGTAACATCCACAATATGTGGAAGTTACCCATCAAAGGTTATGTATGAACTATTCAAATATTAAGTTTTCAGATATTGCAAATGGTGTTGGCGTAAGAACAACTCTGTTTGTTTCAGGCTGCCGTCTGCACTGTGAAGGCTGCTTTAATTACGAGGCGTGGGACTTCAAGAGCGGCGGAGAGTTTACTCCAGAAGTTGAGCAAGAGATTATTGACTCTCTTGCACCTGTCTATATCAACGGTCTTTCCATCCTTGGTGGAGAGCCTTTTGAGCCGGAAAACCAAGAAGGTCTTGTTGAGTTTGTCGAGAAGGTCAGAGCTACCTATCCACAAAAGAGCATTTGGATGTATTCGGGTCACACCTGGGATCAGCTGACCGAGGGAAAGTGGCACACAGAGTACACTGATCGCATTCTGTCTTGTATTGATGTTCTGGTAGATGGTCCATGGGTTCAGAGTCTTCACGATATTACGCTGCGCTTTAGAGGCTCTTCCAACCAGCGTCTTATTGATGTCCCTAAAACACTGGCCTCAGGAGAGGTTACCCTTTGGTCCGACGGACCAATGCTGAGCTCTCGAGAGATGTAAAAGCTGCTTATCGCATTAAAAAGCCCGCGTCTGCGGGCTTTTTCTTAAGTACATTTTATGGAGTGAGCCTTAGCTTTCTGAAGGGGTTTGGGGCTCTGCGGGTTTCTCGCCAAGCTCGCTGATAAAGATTGCAACAAAGATAACAATAAAGCCAAGGAAGATTGTGGGGGTAATAACCTCAGCAAGGAAGATCACGCCAAAAACTGCTGCAAAAATACTGTCCAGAGAAATTATTAGTGAGGCCTGAACAGGAGTAACTGACTTCTGTGCGCGGTTCTGCAAAACACCAGTCAGTGCGGTTGCAATAAGAGTGATGTAGGCGAGGGCAACCCAGGCATTTATGGGCAGTGCTGCAAAATTGGGAACCGTTTCAAAGCAAAGCGCGTAGGCAAGGCAGGGAAGGGCGCTCACGCCAAGCTGCACCACCGTAAGTGTGATGATGTCGTATTTGTGAGCAAGCTCGGCAGTAAGCACAAAAACGAAGGCAAAAATAATGGCTGAGAGCAATGTCATCTGCTCGCCCAAGCCAAACGAGAACGAAAAATCAGTGCCCAGTGAGATAAGACCAATGCCAGCTACGCATAAAAAGGCTGCAAAAATACTGGTTCCATGAGGTTTTTTCTTTGCAATGAGCCAGTTTACAAACGGAATCATCGCGCAATAAATTGATGCAATAAAAGCGGCTTTACCTGCAGTGGTATAAGCAAGAGCTCCATTTTGGAAAAGATATCCTAAACCGTTAAGAACGCCTAAAAGCACGCCGTATTTGATATGTGTGGCATCCAAGTGTTCTTTAAGGTTTTTTCTAAAGATGATGGCAACAATACCTACGGCAAAGACAAAACGTAAGGTCATAAGCCAAGCTGCCGAGATGTAACTAATTGCATCTTTGATAACGACAAAAGATCCGCCCCAGATAAGTGCGCAGACAAGAAGAGCAAACTTCCATACAAGCGTAGAAGAAGTATCTAGTGTGAGTCTGGAAGAGTTTCTAGTAGAAAGATCTGATAATGCCACGCGCTATCCATTCCCGTCGAAGATAAAAGTTAAGGTATAGGTAGTGTTCTGAGAAAATCAAACGCGTGCAAGTATACGTGATTTTGCACTTGGAACGCCCCACAAGCAGCATAAAAATGAGATTAGAAGTATACTCACATCTGCAAGAAAAATAAGTGTGTGCGATTGTTTTATGCAAGAAGATATTTCAAGGAGACTTGTATGTCCAACTACGTTTTGACCTGTTGTTCTACGGCCGATGTAAGTGAGAAGTACCTTCAGTCACGAGATGTGAAATACGTATATTTCAACTACGAACTTGATGGTGTTCAGTGCAAGGATGACTTTGGTCGCACTAATGCACCAGCTGATCTCTTTAAAAAGATGCTTGCAGGTGCTGAGTGCCGCACTTCACAGGTATCAATTGGTGAGTACATGGCCTTCTGGCGTCCTTTCCTGGAAGAGGGCAAAGATGTTCTTCATGTTTCGTTGAGTTCGGGCGTTTCTGGAACATACGAGTCTGCTTGCCAGGCAAAGGTAGAGATTGAGCAGGAGTTCCCTGACAGAAAGATTGAGGTTGTTGACTCTCTGCAGGCATCTTCTGGTTATGGTCTCTTGGTAGATGGTCTTGCCGATAAACGCGATGAAGGCCTGTCTTTTGACGAGGCAGTTGCATGGGCTAAAGAAGCACGTCATCGTGTGTATGGCTGGTTCTTCTCTACAGATTTGACCTTCTTTGTTCGCGGCGGTCGCATTTCTAAGACAGCTGGCCTGCTTGGCGGCATGCTTAACATTTGTCCTGTTATGGATGTCGAGGCCGACGGCTCTTTGGCTGTTAAAGAGAAGGCACGTGGCAAAAAGAAGGCAACTGCTCGCGTTGTTGAGATTATGACTCAGACTGCTGAGCGGGGAAACGCTTATGCGCGTAAGGTGTTTATCTCTAACTCCGAGTGCGCTTCTGATGCTCAGGCTGTTAAAGAGCTTATTCAAGAAAAACTTCCTCAGACAGGCGATATCAACATCTTTACTATTGGTGCAACAATTGGTGTTCATACTGGTCCTGGAACTGTTGCAACATTCTGGTGGGGAGAAGAGCCTCGCGCTTAAGATGTTGCTCGAGTAGGTAAGAAAGGTCTTTAGTTATGGTTAATTTTGAGTACGTTGTACCTACTCAGGTGGTTTTTGGAAAAGATACTCAACTTCGTGCGGCAGAGCTTATCTCTGCTCACAGAGGCAACAAGGTGCTGGTGCATTTTGGTGGCAATCATGTGGTAAAGAGCGGCTTGCTTGACCAGATTCACCAGCTTTTAAGCGATGCTGGAATTGCTTATGTCGACTGTGGTGGAGTTGTTCCTAACCCTCGTTTAGAGCTTGCAGAAGAAGCTGTAGGGCTGGGTAAACGCGAGGGTGTTGACTTCATTTTGGCTATTGGCGGCGGATCTGTCATGGATTCCGCTAAGGCTATTGCATATGGCTTAGCCAATGACGTCTCTCTTGAAGACCTCTATTTGCATAAGGTTAGTGTTTCAAAGGCAGCTCCTATTGGTGTCATTTCTACTATCGCAGGAACTGGCTCTGAGACCTCAGATTCTTCTGTCATGAACATTACGCTGGCCGACGGTCACGTGCTTAAACGTTCTTATCACCATCAGAGCGGTCGTCCTTGTTTTGCCATCATGAATCCAGAGCTCACCTATTCTGTAAGCGCTTATCAGACGGCGTCAACAGGCGCAGATATCATGATGCACACCATGGAGCGCTACTTTACGCTCGAGAAGGACGTGGCACTCACCGACGAGCTTGCCGAGGGACTCTTGCGTACCGTAAAAGAAGCTGTTCTGGTTGCTGTCAAAGAACCAGAGAACTACGCTGCACGAGCAGATTTGCTCTGGGCCTCGTCGCTTTCTCACTGCGGACTTACCGGAACCGGTCGCGTGAGTGATTTTGCTTCTCACGCAATTGAACATGAGCTCAGTGCAAAGTACGACGTAGCTCACGGTGCTGGCCTCACGGCTATTTGGGCAAGTTGGGCAAAATACGTTATGAGTCAAGATCCAGAGCGCTTTGCACAGTTTGCCGTCAATGTTTTTGGAGTTCAAAACAACTTCCACAACGCAACAGCTACAGGCCTTGCAGGAATTGAAGCTTGGAACCAGTGGTGTCATGCAATTGGTATGCCAACCTCCCTTGCAGAGCTTGGAGTTGCCCCTTCTGAAGAGGATATTCTTCAGATGGCTGAGGGCACTATTGACGCTCGCGGCGGAGATCATGCAGGTAACTTTATGCAGCTTAAAACAGCAGATGTTCAACAGATTTTGAGGATGGCTCTAAAGTAAAGTTTCTCAAGGTAAATTTTGTTTCATTGCGGGTATTATTACTACATACGAAGTTACTGAGCCACAAAGCTCAAACATACGGAAGGAAGATTCATGAGCGGTTTTGTTAAAGCAGACAACGTTTTTGTTAATCAGAACGCAGCGAGCCGTAATGATGTCCTGCGTTTTATTGCCAATAAGGCTCAGGAGGCTGGCGTAACTGATAATGCAGACGCTGTTTACAATGCTTTCCTAGCTCGAGAGGAAATGGGCGAGACCGGCATGACTGACGGCTTTGCAGTTCCTCACGCAAAAGATGCTGCCATCAAGGATGCAGCTGTCTTTGTCTTCAAGAACAACGCCCCTCTTGAGTGGCCTTCTTTTGACGAGAAACCCGTTGATGTTGCTATTGCACTGCTTGTTCCAGATGGAGAGGCTGGCACCACTCACATCAAGCTTCTTTCTAAGACCGCTGTTCTTCTGATGAGAGATGAGTTTAAGTCTTTGCTCCGTGGTTCTAATGATCAGGAAGTTATTGCTCAGGCTATTAACGAGGGCATTAGCGAGGAGTAGGGTTTCTCGCCAGGCTATAGGGGGCTTGAAGGGTACTTTCTGTAACAGTTTAACTGGGTAAAATTTTGGACACTCAAGCACAAACTTGAGTGTCCTTTTTTGTGTAAAAAGGCGTACACTTGTACTAGTTTTAGTCGAGAAGGGAGTCAGATGTTTACACCATGTACTGACAAGCGCGTTGCTGTCTTTTTTGCTGATGGTTGTGAAGAGATTGAGGGACTGAGCGTTGTTGACGTCCTGTATCGTGCAGGTGTTCCCTGTGACAAAGTGTCTATATCTGATTCTTTGAGCGTGACTTCTTCTCACCAGGTTACTTTTTTAACAGACAAGCTGCTCAGTCAGGTCTCGTTTGATGATTACAGCATGTTGGTGCTTCCTGGTGGTCTTCCCGGAACCACTAATCTTGAGGCTTGTGAGCCACTTATGCAGGCAGTTGATGCGTTTGCCGCAGATGGTCGTGCGCTTGCTGCAATTTGTGCAGCTCCTTCAATTTATGCAAAGCGTGGATTACTTACGGGTAAGAAGGCTACGTCTAATCCAGGTTTCCAGCATTTTCTCTCAGAGAATGGCGCCAATCTTTCGCAAGATGCGGTTTGTGTTGATGGCTCTTTCATTACCAGCCAAGGTGCAGGAACCGCTCTTAAGTTTGGCCTAGAGATTGTCCGTTATCTTGTAGGCAATGACGTGGCAGAAAAAGTTTCTCAAGGTATTGTGCTTATCTAAGCCATGACACCTTCTCAAAAACAGTACCTGGTCATTGATTTAAAGAGTTTCTACGCATCGGTTGAATGTGTTGAGCGAGGTCTTGATCCCATGAAGGCCAAGCTTGTTGTGGCAGATCTTACCAGGACAGAAAAGACAATTTGTTTGGCGGTTTCACCGGCGCTTCGTGCGTTGGGTGTTCCTGGGCGTTGTCGCGTTTTTGAGATTCCCAAAAACCTTACTTACGAGGTAGCACCTCCTCGCATGGCTTTGTATGTGGAGCGCTCTGCAGACGTTTATTCGGTGTACCTCAAATACATTGCCCCAGAAGACATCCACGTTTACTCCATTGACGAGGCATTTATCGATGTAACACCGTACTTATCGCTTTACGGATGCACAGCAAGAGAGCTAGGCGAGAAGATCCGTGCAGACGTAGCAAAAACTACTGGTATCCCTGCTACTTGTGGTTTGGGCCCAAATTTGTATCTGGCAAAAATTGCGCTTGATATTACGGCAAAGCACAGCCCAAATTTCTTTGGTGAGCTTGATGAAGAGTCGTACAAACTTAAACTTTGGAACCATAAACCTTTGACTGATTTTTGGCATATTGGTGCAGGTATTCAAAAGCGTCTTGCGGCAATGAATATTCACACCATGGGGCAGCTTGCCATGGCTCCTACGGAACCTCTATATAAAGAATTTGGCGTTGATGCAGAAATTCTTATTGATCATGCATGGGGCATTGAGCCAACTACCATTGCAGATATTAAGTCCTATAAGTCTCAAAGCCATTCAGTTTCAACAGCACAGGTCTTTGATCACAACAGAGATACAGAAGGTGCACGCCTCATCTTTAAAGAGATGGTCGAGGCGTTGACGTTAGAGCTTGTAACGCAAAAGCTGGTTTGCTCTTCTATTGGTATCTATATTGGCTACTCGGCAACAGAGAGCCAGATGGAAGAGCTGAGGCAAACAGGAGATTATAGAAGTTGGAGAAGACATATTCCCTCCAGTAGTGGCACTAAGAAGCTCTCTTACCCCACTAACTCTAGAGATGAGCTTATGGCAGAGGTTTTGTCTTTCTTTGACGAGCGAGTAATACCTTCAGAAAGCGTGCATCGCGTTGGCCTTACCTTTGGAAACACTCAAGAAGAAACGGGCTCAGGTATTCAGACATCGCTTTTCCAGGACAATACCGTTTTAGAGAAAGAGCGCCAGCGCCAAGACACTATCAACGCCATAAAGAAGAAGTTTGGAAAGAACTCTTTGCTCAAAGCTATGGACCTACTTCCCGAAGCAACTGCACGGCAGAGAAATGCTCAGATTGGAGGACACCGTAGTGGAGAAGAAACCAATGAAGCCTAGACAGGGTTTCTCGCCAGCGGAAGATAGTGCAAAAGAGGACGTGTTTGCAGCACAGATGCACTACGGACACCCCCGCATGTCACGAGCAAACAGGGCAAAAATATTCATGCCCTTTGATGCATTGAAGGGTTTAAGAGAGGCTTTAGCAGAAAGAGAACAAGAAGCTCAAGACCATATAAAAGACTTTCATGACTTACCGCACTGGTCATAGGTTTATACGATAAAATAGACAGGTCGTATAAAGAAATCGAGGAGGTTTCATGAACCCCAAAGCAAAAATTGCCATCCCAGCAATTGCGGCTCTCATTTTTATCGTCATTGATTTTGTTGCACCTGTTCAGTATCTCAGCTATTTCCACACGGTATTTAACTTTGCAACTCGTCAGACAAGCCCTATCTCTCTGATACTTGCACGTATTACCTACATTATTTTCCTGAGCTACCTTTTTGCTGCAGTTTCAAATCTTTTGAGGGGCTTCCGTCCTCGTCTTAGATGGGGTCTTTCCATTCTCTCTGTAGTTGGTTTAACTTCCGCACTTACAGAGCTCTCTGTGATGATTTCTATCAGCCAGGCAGTGAACTTCACCACCCTTATTCTTAACATCATGATTGTTGCCTTCCTGCTCCTTACCGCTCTTCTTGCGCTTCTCATTTGGGTTCGTGCCAAGAAAGAGTTTGACCAGCGTCAGGCTGATCTTGAGGAGGAAGAGGTTGTTGTTGCTCCAATGCCTCTTGCTACTGAGGGCGCAGAGGTTGCTCCTGTTGTCCCTGTAACTACAGAGGCTACAGCAGCACCTGCTCCAGAAGCAACCGTCACAACCGTCGCACCAGAGGCTCCTGCAGCTCCAGAAGCTCCTGCGGCACCAGAGGCTCCACAGGAGTAGCTCCTCACGCACACCTCCTCTTGTTCAGGAGAATTTTTCTCATAGGAGAAACGTATGTCTTTTGTTGAATTTAAAGAGGTAACAAAGACGTATACCATGGGCTCCGTCAAGGTACATGCTGTCCATGACATGAACTTCTCCATAGAAGAAGGAGAGCTTTGCGTAATTGTAGGCCCATCAGGTGCTGGTAAAACAACTGTCTTAAATATGCTCGGAGGTATGGATACCTGTACCTCCGGGTCTATTTATTTAGACGGAAAAGAAATTGGTGGGCTTTCAGAAAAAGAAAGAACGCTCTATCGTCGTCATGATATTGGCTTTGTTTTCCAGTTTTACAATCTAGTTCCTAACCTCACTGCAAAAGAGAACGTTGAGCTTGCGTCGCAGATTTGTCTTGACCCCATGCAGCCAGAAGACGCGCTTCGCGCTGTTGGTCTTGAGCATCGTATGGATAACTTCCCAGCTCAACTTTCTGGTGGAGAGCAGCAGCGCGTCTCTATTGCGCGCGCTTTGGCAAAAAATCCACGCCTTTTGCTTTGCGATGAGCCAACAGGTGCGCTGGATTATAAAACAGGAAAGCAAATTCTTAAGCTCCTGCAAGATATGTGCAAAGAGCAGCATAAGACCGTGGCTATTGTCACGCATAACTTTGCGTTTACTCAAATTGCTCATAGGGTTATCCACGTTAAAGAAGGCCAGGCTCAATCGGTAGAAATTAATCAGCACCCAGCTGACGCGCTTACTGTCGAGTGGTAGTTATGCCACACGCTCTTTTTACCGAGATTACTCGGACCATCAAAGGGTCTCTCGCCAGATTTCTTGCAATTGCAGGAATTGTTGCTTTAGGCTGCGGCTTCTTTGCAGGCCTCAAAATGGCAAGCCCTGACATGCAAGAGGCGGCTCATACGTTTTACGCAAACCAGCATCTCTATGACCTTCGCGTCATCTCAACACTTGGGTTAAGCGAGAAGGACGTTTCCGCCCTGGCGTCAGTTGAAGGTGTTGAAACGGTTATGCCTTCTCGGACGGTAGACGTTATGGCTACGTTGACGTCATCGCAATCTACTGCTCGCGTGAGTTCTTTTAGATCCGGTGAGCTTAACCAGCCAATAGTTGTTGAGGGAAGGCTTCCTCAAGGGCCTTATGAGTGCGTGATGAGCGCTGATCCCAAGAAACGCGCTGATATCAGCCTTGGTCAACAGATTGAGCTACCAGATACTTCAAACGGCGTTCATTTAAAGGGCGGCTCGTACACGGTTGTTGGTTTTGTAAATGCGCCAACCTATCCGTATGTCAGCAATTTTGGCACCACATCGTTAGGCAATGGCATTGTGCAGCAATTTGTGTATGTCACTGAAGATGCTTTTGCAGACGATGACCCTTATACCGAAGTGTATCTGACGGTTCAGGGTGCTACCAGGTATAAGAGCGGCTCATCGGCGTATCAGAGTGCAGTTGATAGCGTTGCAGAACGAATTACACAAATGAATCCGTCACTTGCTTCACTTCGTTTGCAAGAGCTCAAAGATGACGCTCAAACTCAGGTTGATGAGGCTCGTCAAAAACTGGAGCAATCAAGACAAGAGGCCGCAGATAAACTAGGGGATGCCCAAAAGAAGCTTGATGATGCGGAAGCACAGATTTCCGCTCAACAGCAAAAACTGGCTGATGGTCAGCGCCAATATGATGCGGGACGTCAGCAGCTTACAGCTTCTCGCTACAGTGCTGAGCGGCAATTTGCACAAGCGGAAGCTCAGATTACTGCCTCAGAGGCTCAGATAGCTCAGGGTACAGCTGAGCTCAGTGCAGGAGAGGCCCAGTATCAGGCTGGTCTTGCTGCCTATAATGCAGGACAAGCAACGTTTACACAGCAAAAGAGTGCGTTTGAAGCGGGTAGAGATGCGTATCTTGCGGGGCTTGCTGCGCAAGGCATCACCGCTTCAAGTCTTGAAGAAGCGCAGCAACGGCTCAGTGCTTTAGGCCTGTCAACTACGCAAGTAGACGCTCTTCTCGCCACACAAGCGCAGATTACGGCTGCAGAGACAGAATTGGCTACCCAGCAGCAGACTCTTGCGGCTGCGAGGGAAGAGCTTGATCAGCGCACAGCTCAACTACATGAGGCAGAGTCACAAGTAGCTCAGGCGCGTCAGGATTTGAGTGAGGCGAGAAGTGCTACTGCAGATCAGCTGTCTGCGGCTCAAGAAAAACTTGCTGCGTCGCTTAGTCGCCTGAGCGCAGGACAAACAGCCCTCCAAAGTGCAGAAGCTCAGACTAACGAGGGAAGACAGAGTCTTGAGGAGCAACGCACTGAGGTCGAGAAACAACTTGCTGACGGTCAGAAAGAGCTTGATGAAGCTCAGAAGAAGATTGATGAGCTTAAAGAGCCCGATGTGTATGTACTTGATCGTACAAAAGAGATTGGCGTTGCAGCTTACCAAGCCGACTCAGAGCGTATTAACGACATTGCTAATGTATTTCCCCTGATGTTCTTCTTAGTTGCAGCACTGGTATCGCTTACCAGTATGACGCGTATGGTTTCTGAAGAGCGTACGCTTATTGGTGTTCATAAGGCGCTTGGTTATTCAACCGCTCAGATTGCGGCAAAGTACCTGTTATATGCCTTGCTCGCCTCACTTTTGGGTGCCGTTATTGGCATAGCATGTTTAAGTCAAGTGTTGCCAGGCGTTATTATCTCTGCATACGGGTCAATTTATACCATCCCAAATGGGGGAGCTCCTTATCCTATTCAGCTTGATAGTGCGTTACTCTCTGGACTTTCCGGTATAGGCATTACGCTTCTTTCAACCATGGCTGCCGTTTTATCCTCATTGAAAGAAGAGCCATCTAGCCTCATGCTTCCAAAAGCTCCAAAAGCGGGTTCAAAGATTTTTCTTGAGCGTGTTGAGCCTCTATGGTCCAGATTGTCTTTCTCGTGGAAAGTTACAATCAGAAACCTTGTCCGTTATAAGCGACGCTTGATTATGACGCTGGTAGGAATTGCTGGATGTACTGCGCTTTTGTTGGTTGCTTTTGGTCTTAGAGATTCCATTAGCGACATCATTGATAACCAATGGCCAGCTATCTCGCATTATGACTACATAGTGGGAATGACTTCTGATGTTTCTGAGGAAGAAGCAGATCAAATTAATGCAGAGCTTAATCAGGTGGGCGCAACAAATATTCATCGCATAACCAGAGAAAACGTTCTTCTTGAGTCTTTTACACAAAAGGCAGGCTCACTGACAAGAACAACTATTATGACCAGCAATTCTCTTCAAGACCTCACGGGCTTAGCTACCCTGCGCAATCGTCTTTCTGGTCAAGCAATAGAGCTTGGAGAAGATTCGGTTGTCATTACAGAAAAGCTTGCAAAACGGCTTGGGGTAGGCGTGGGAGATACCATTCAGGTCTATGCTCAAGACAGAATCGGAAACGCTTCTGGCGAGCCACGTACGCTTACTGTTACAGGAGTTGCCGAGAATTACGTTGGGTCGTATCTGTATCTGGGACCTTCAGCATGGCATTCTCTAGGTATTCAAGATCAAGCAGCGGACGGCTGGTATGCAACGCTTCCCGAAGATCAGGCAACGAGAGATGCATTTGGAGAAAAGCTTATTAACCAGACAGGAGTTGCAACTGTTGATGACGTCAATGAAGCTATCCGCACTTATAGAGAATCACTTGCCGTAGTTAACCGTGTTGTAGCTATTCTTATTGTGGCTGCAGCCCTGCTGGCATTTATCGTCCTGTATAACCTCACCAATATCAATATTGAAGAGCGCGTTAGAGAAATTGCAAGCCTCAAAGTACTTGGATTTACGCGTCATGAAGTTGATGCCTATGTCTTTAGAGAGATTGCTTTGTTGGCCATCTTTGGAGCGCTCTTTGGACTTGTTCTAGGAACATACCTTGAGGGATTTGTAGTTCAAACTGCCGAGATTGACCTTGTTATGTTTGGTCGAGCTATCCATGCACCAAGCTATTGGTTTGCCTTTGGACTTACGCTTGTCTTCTCGCTGTTGGTATATGTTGCCATGCGACCTAAACTCAAAAATATTGATATGGTTGAGAGCTTGAAGAGCATCGAGTAGACATCTTTTGCCCGCCCAAGAGAGGCATATTTTAGATAAGATAGAAGATAGTTGAGATTGCTTATTTATAAGGAGTTGGTATGCCTAAGGTTTCTTTTGTAATTCCTGCATACAACATCGAATCATACATTGGGCGTTGTATTCAAAGTGTAAAGAATCAGACGTTTGGTGATTTTGAAGCAATTATTGTTGATGATGCCTCAACAGATTCCACTCCAGAGAAAATTGTTACGGCAGTAGGTGATGACTCAAGGTTTAAGGTTGTCACTCATCCAACCAATCAGGGCCTCCATCTGGCACGTAAAACTGCTGCAGCTCATACAAAAGGCGAGTGGGTCTTTTGCCTAGACGGTGATGATGAGGTTACTGCTGATTTTCTTGAGCAGGTAGTTGCTCGTATTGATCAGAACCCTGTTGATATTCTCCACCTTGGCATTACTGTTATTCCAGAAAATGGCGTTGACCCAACTGATGCAAAGTCTTTTGAGAGCTACATTAACCAACAATCAGACTTTACTCAGGGTGACGATATCCTTCGCATTATTTATGATGAAGGCTATGGACAGAAGCTTGATTGGCGAGCTACGCAACGCCTGTATCGCGGAGAACTTTTCCGCTCTGCCTTTGCAGAGATGACTTCGGAGCGCCTGGTAAGAGCAGAAGATGCCTATGAGGTATTTATCCTGGCAGATAAGGCTCAGACCGCTGATGGCTTTGAGTCTTGCAGAGGTTTTTTGTACCACTATGGTATTGGTGTAACTGGCGCTTCTCGTATTTCTTTAGATAAATTTGGAGAGTTCTGCTATCAGTTCTTGGACAACATTGATCAGGTAGAACTCTATATTGGCAAATCAGATAACATTGCGCATCTCAACTCCTTTAAGGGAATGAAGCATAGACTGTTGGAGCTTCTGAGTGCTGAGTGGAGATTCCGTCTTGCTCCTGAAGATCAAGAAGCAGCCCTTGAGCCGTTTGCCATTCTCTTTGGACCAGCGGTAGCTGCTCGAGAGCTCTATCGCTTTGTAAGGGATATTGCTTACGAGGCCATTGCTACTGGAACCGAGCTTCCAGAAGACAGTGATGCATATCGCTACAGGACGTATGCAAAGAAATATGCTGCTCTCATGCATCAGGATGAGGGACTGTCGTTTGATAGGGCAGTTCGCATGAAACAGATTGCCGATGAGCACATGGAATATCTAGAAAGAAAGCACATGGTAAAGATGTTTGAGCAGCAGCCTATTCGCATTCTTATCACTTCTCATAAAGATGTTGATGTTCCCGCAAGCAACTACCTTCAGCCTATTCAGGTAGGACCAGGTCAGAAGAGTAATCGCTTTACGTATATGCTCCATGACGATGAGGGCGATACCATTACCGAGAAAAACCCAATGTACTGTGAGATGACTACACAGTATTGGGCATGGAAGAACATCACCAATGCTCGCTATGTTGGCTTTGGTCATTATCGTCGCTACTTCAACTTTACCGATACGGTTTATCCAGAAAATCCGTTTGGTGAGGTCATGGATGATTTCATTGATGAGGACGCCATCAAGAAATATGGTCTTGATGATCAGACCATTGCTCAGTGCATTGAGGGCTATGACCTCATTACTACTGGGGTAAAGGATATTCGCAAATTCCCTGGAAGCGCTAATACACCTCTTGAGCAGTACCATTCCGCTCCGCTGCTTCATCCAAAGGATATGGATACTATGGCTGCGCTTATTATTGAGCGTCACCCAGAGTATACAGAGGATGTAAACGCTTTTCTCAACGGCCATCAGCAGTGCTTCTGCAACATGTACATCATGCGCAAAGAGCTCTTTGACCGCTATGCTGCATGGGTGTTCCCACTTGTTGACGAGTGGACTGCCCGTACTGATATGTCTACGTACAGCAAAGAGGCCCTAAGAACTCCAGGTCATCTGACTGAGCGTCTCTTTAATATCTGGCGTATGCATATGCTGCGTACAGAGGGCAAAAACTGGAAGGTAAAAGAGCTTCAGTGCATTCACTTTACCAATCCAGAGCCTCGTCAGAAGTTCATTCCTCTCTTTGAAGAGAAGCCTGAGATTGCAAGCCAGAACGTTGTTCCTGTTGTCTTTGCAGCAGATAACAACTACGTTCCAATTCTTACCTGCGCTATGGGTTCAATGCTTGAAAACGCCGACCCTAGCCGCTTCTACGACGTGGTTGTCCTTAACACCAATATCGGCGGCTCAAAGCAGGAGATGGTTAAGAAGTACTTCTCGCGTTATAAGAATGCTCGTATTACGTTCTATAACGTGTGGCGCATGGTCAAAGACTACAAGCTAGACACTAATAACGCGCACATTAGTGTGGAGACATACTTCCGTTTCTTGGCTCAAGACATTCTTTCTGCTTACGATAAGGTTGTCTATCTTGACTCTGACCTTGTGGTTAACGGTAATGTTGCTGAACTTTTTGATGTAAGAATGGGCAACAATCTTATTGCCGCAACGCTTGATATTGATTATCTGGCAAACCTTAACGTTCGCGGTGGAGATCGTATGAAGTACAGCCTTGACGTCCTTAACCTTAAGAATCCTTATGCGTACTTCCAGGCGGGAGTTATGGTCTTTAATACCGCTGAACTGCGCCGCTATCACACTGTTCCAGAATGGTTGCGCATTGCGTCCAATCCGATTTTTATCTACAACGATCAAGATATTCTGAACAGCGAGTGCCAGGGTCGCGTTGTCTATCTCCCTGCTGACTGGAACGTGACGCATAACATTTTTGGACGTGCCGAGAAACTCTATCCAATGGCACCAAATAGCGTATTTGATGACTATCAGGCAGCACGTCGTGCTCCAAAGATTGTTCACTTTGCTGGTGCTATTAAGCCTTGGCAGAATGCCAGCTGCGACATGGCTTCCTATTTCTGGAAGTACGCGCGCAACACTCCGTTCTACGAGGTTATTATTCAGGACATGGTGCCAGGCGCTAGAAATGACGCCGATGTCACAGAGTTCCACGAGCGCGCGCTTTCTGATGCAAGCCCTCTGCGCAAGATTATTGACCCCATTGCACCATATGGCAGCGCAAGGCGAGAAGCCCTTAAGGCCCTTGGTAGAACCTTAAGAGGACGCAAATAAATACCTGGTAGGTGCAAGATTTCTTGCACCTACGTTTTTATGTTTGGAGTAGTAATGGCAGCCCTTTCGCCAAAAGATATCGCTCGTGCGGCAGAACTCAATAGAATCTTGAATCATGCGGCATATGCTTACTATGCCCTTGATAATCCAGAGCTTACTGACGCTGAGTTTGACCGCCTTCTTATTGAGCTTCAGCAGCTTGAGGCAGCATATCCAGAGCTTGTAACTGAGGATAGCTATACCCAGCGCGTAGGTGGATACGTTTCTGAGCAGTTTGAGCCTGTCCAGCATGCCGCGCGCATGTATTCTATGGACGATGCCATGAACCTAGAAGAGCTGGATGCATGGCTTTCCAGAACTGATGAGGCTCTTGGTGCATCACCTGCAAACCCAGTGGCATATACCTGTGAGCTTAAGATTGACGGCTTAGGTGTTGCATTAACGTATCGTGACGGACAGTTTGTTCGCGCTGCTACACGAGGTGACGGCAGCACGGGAGAAAACGTTACAGCAAACGTTTTGACTATCTCTGACGTACCAAGAGAACTTGCACTTGCAGGACTTGAGCAGGTTGAAAATAGGGGTCTTAACCAGAGCATTGAGGTGCGTGGTGAGGTCTATATGCCCAAGCATTCCTTTATTCGTTTGAATGAAGATGCGGATGCTGCAGGTAAACAGCCTTTTGCTAACCCAAGAAATGCGGCCGCTGGATCTTTGCGTCAGAAGGATCCAAAGATTACCGCTCATCGAGACCTCGAGACCTTTATCTACGCAGTGGCCGATGAGGGTCCTCTTGACGTTCACAGTCAGTGGGAGTTCTTAAACTGGCTTCGTAGCTGCGGCTTTAATGTTAATCCTCATGCTCGTCGTTGCTTGAGCGCTCAGGAAGTTCACGATTTTTGTGCGCAAGCTCTTGAGCAGCGAGGAGACCTTAACTACGACATTGATGGCGTGGTGGTAAAGGTTGACTCTTTTGCCAGCCAGGAAGCTCTAGGATTTACTTCTCGCGCTCCTCGTTGGGCTATTGCATTTAAGTTCCCACCAGAGGAAAAGCAGACCGTTTTGCGAGAAATTCGTATTCAGGTTGGTCGTACGGGCGTGCTTACTCCTGTTGCTGAGTTTGATCCCGTTACTGTTGCGGGTTCTACCATTGCGCGCGCAACCCTCCACAACCTTGATGAGATTCGTCGTAAAAATGTGCGCGAGGGCGACACCATCATTGTCCACAAGGCAGGAGATGTTATTCCAGAGGTTGTAGGACCAGTTTTGAGTCTTCGACCTGCAGATGCTGTTGAGTTTCAGATGCCAACTACCTGCCCAAGCTGCGGCAGCCCTGTTATTCAGGAAGAAGGAGAAGTGGCTTTCCGCTGCGTCTCTATTGATTGCCCTGCTCAGGCAGTTGAGCGCCTGATTCACTGGGGTAGCCGTAAGGCTATGGACATTGACGGCCTTGGTGACGAGCTTATTAACCGTATGGTTGAAGAAGGCGTCCTCTCTGACGTTGCTGATTTCTACGACAAACTCACTGAAGAAACGCTGGCAAACATGCCTACAGGTCGTGTCTACGATACTGATACTGCAGATCACCTTTCTGGCGACAGCATTCCAGTGGGTCACACAATTGCCAAGAAGGTTATGGCAAAGGTTGAGGAATCAAAGACGCGTGGTCTTGGACGCGTGCTCTTTGGTATTGGCATGAGGCACGTTGGCGCTAACGTCGCAGAGCTACTTGCTCAGGAGTTTGGCTCTATCCAGGCTCTTGCTACAGCACCTGTCGAGAAGATCGCTGAAATCCCAGGTATTGGCCCTAAGATTGCAGAATCTGTACACGAGTTCTTCTCGATACCAGAAAATGTTGCCGTTATTGAGCGTCTTCGTCAGGCAGGCGTAGTGCTAGAGGAAGAGAAGTCAGAAAACGAGCTTCCTCAGACACTTGCTGGGCTTACGTTTGTTTTAACGGGAACTCTTGAACACTTCACACGTGATGAGGCTGGTGCCCAGCTTAAAGCTATGGGAGCAAAGGTTTCCGGCTCTGTATCTAAGAAGACAAGCTTTGTAGTAGCAGGAGAAGCCGCGGGATCTAAGCTTACTAAGGCTGAGGGCTTGGGTGTTCCTGTACTTGATGAGGCTGCGCTCCAGCAAATTCTTGAAACAGGTCAGGCACCTGCATAAATGTGCATGGTTAGTTACAAAGTGGAGTGTTAAACTATCTTGTTACAATCAGGAAAATAGGAGGTAAACAGATGAACCTACTAAAAAGCAAGTACATTTCTCTTGGAATGATGTTTTTGATTTTAGCAATCATCCTGAGCGCAGTATCAAACGTTAATGACCTCTTTATCGGTATGATTTATGGCATTTCTTTAGGAATATTGATTTTAGGATTGCTTGTAAATCAAAAAAGTTTGCGTTTATGTAATCGATAATTGATCCAAAAGGCACAGCCATGGCAGATAAAAACATTTTGGTTCTTTGCTATTCTCGCTGCACTACCTGTAAGAGAGCTCTTAAATGGCTTGATGAGCACGGCGTTTCTTATACACTGCGCGATATTAAAGAGGAGAACCCAACTGCAGAAGAGCTTGCCGAGTGGCACAAACTGAGCGGTCTTTCCATCAGGAAATTCTTCAATACTTCAGGCATGGTGTATCGCGATAATAACATCAAGGAGCAGCTTGATGCAGGCATGAGCGATAGCGATGCCTATAATTTGCTTGCCACCACAGGCATGCTGGTTAAGCGCCCCTTGGTTGTTGCAGGCAATACTATCTTGCTTGGATTCAAGGAGCCTGCGTGGGAAGAAGCACTTCTGTAGAGTCAACCTCTAGGTATGTGCCTGTACAGTATGCGCTTTACAGCATGCGTCAGATTGTAGATAAGCGTTAGTAAAAAAGGCAGCTACCAAGGTAGTTGCCTTTTTTCTTACGTATTCGAATATGCATCGTCTTTGGTGTTTTGTTGCAAGTTAGTCCTCGTCATCAACCATTTCTACAACGGGTTTACCCATGTAATTGATGCCGTCGACCAGCTCTTCCAAGGTAATTCTCTGACCCAAAATAGTTGCCTGAACAAGCTCTTTGTAGAACTCACGAGCTTCATCCATAAGATCAAGAATGCTTTCAGTCTTGATCTCTCCTGTGTAAGGCTCTTTCCAAGGTAGACGCTTGAGGTTTGCCGTAGGGAAGTCCTCGGTTTTAACAATACGATGGGCCATCGCCGCAACGTATGAATTGTTTGAAGGACGCATGAACTTCTCGGTCTTATACAAAACGTCAGGAAGCTTGGTGGTGTACTTAGGATCAGTACGCTCTACCGTGTGGTAGATGCGAGCGTAATCCTGAAGGGCCTTCTCGTACTCACCAACGCCAACATTAAGGTCAAATACCTGAAGAGCTACCTGCGAGAAGAGTGCACCACCAACGTGCTTGGTTGATTCGATTGCTTCAAGCACCTCAGCTGGGGGAAACGTTTCAACGGTAGTATGGCGCAAGTGCCAGAGAAGGTATGAGTCTAAATCTGTCTCGATAATAGGGTGGAGTTCTCTGTAGGCATTCTTGAGAGATGGTTCCGCCTCAATCAATGCATCTTGCTGGGAATACACAAATGGATGGACAATTCTATCCAGGGCGTAGTGTGCTAAGAGGCCAAGTGCAAACGCACGACCAGCGGGCATGTCGCTCTGCGGTAGGCGAGAAACACCATCGCGAATAGAGAGAAACGCGTCAACAATATGACCCGCATGCATACGACGATGTAGTCTATTGCAGGCAAGCGAGTGGTTTGGCCAGGCAAGATGACGTGCTAGGAAGGGATCAGGACCCTGGTTTCCAAGCAGGAATGCATTGACCTCTGCATCAGTTGCAACAAGTTCTTGCGGTAAATCATGAACCACTTCTGCGCCAAACAGATAGTGAGTTATTAAAGCAGGCATAAGACTCCTCGTAGTTTTTCAATATAAGAGTAGCCTAAAACAGCTTACAGGCGTTAAAATTTCTCCTTCGTGTTACAAGATTTAATGATACCTGGGAACTGACACATGGGTCTACTTGAAATTTTAATGCTGGGTATGGCGCTTGCAACAGATGCGTTCTCTGTCACTATCTCTAACACCTTTGCCTTTGATGACCATAGGTTTTCTCGTCTTATGCGTATGCCTCTTTTCTTTGGTCTCTTTCAGTTTGGCATGCCTCTTGCTGGTTATTTTGTGGGTGGCATTGCAGCAGAGTTGATCGAGAAGTACGCAGGTATTGTCTCTTTAGTTATTCTTGGCTTCATTGGTTTAAACATGCTGTACAGCGGCTATAAGGCGCTCAAAGAAGATGCTTCTGAAGAAGATGAGGAAGAAGCTCAGCAAGGCGCTACAACACTCTCTTATGGCAAGTTGGTATTTCAAGCTGTTGCTACGGCAATTGATGCATTTGCTGTTGGTGTAAGTTTTAGGGCACATAGCGTAGACATTTTGGTTGCCTCGACACTCTTTGGCATTATTACCGCTATCCTCTGCACCATTGCATTGTTCGTTGGTAAAAAACTCGGCTCGCTTTTGGGTGATCGCGCCGAGATGGTCGGTGGTGTAGTGCTCATCCTGATTGGACTAAAAGCCTTTTTTGGATAAAATTTGTTTGACCAGATGGACTGAGTAGCAGGTAAGGAGGTAGCGTGAAGTTTATCCCAGATTGTCTGCGCCAGAAGCTGCATAAAACTTTTGGACCAAAAGACCCTGACGAGAAGATCACTCCACCAACTGCCACTTCTGTTACACGAACCTCATTTATCATCCTGGCTGTCTCAGCGGTTGCTGCGCCCGTAATAGCTACGGTAGCAAACGTTTTAAGTCCAGGAATTTCTTATGTTCAGCAGGAACTTCTTCCTCCACAGCTTAATTCAAAAGTTCCAGGCTACGCTCGAGCGCTTATTCAACTTGCGCAACGAGAGGGCTCCCTCAATCTTTTATGTACTTCAAAAGAAGCGGTAAAGTCCCTGGTAGAAACATATTCAAGAATGTTTTCTATGCCTGTTACGGTGGGTGAGGCAACAGAGGAAGAAATTCAGGAGTTTATTCAGCAAACATATACTTCTGGTAAGAGTTCGGAGTCTGAAACTTCTGATACCAAATCTGGTACTGATTGGGGTTTTGAGAAACCCGATGTCATTTTCTTGGCAAGCGAAGCTCTCATGCAAAATTTTGAGACTTCCGCATATTGTCAACCGTTTGAAGTTTCTTCAACAGACCAGTATGTGCGCCCTGAGTTTTTTGACGCCAACGGACACTGGTATGCCTACGCTGCAGATCCATTGGTTTTACTGGTAAATCAAGAACGCCTTAATGAGAAAAAGATTTTGCGTCCTCACGAATGGACCGATCTTCTTACAGATGGCCTGCGTGGAAGGTATGTTATTCCTGACCCCGCACTTACGTATACGGGCAAGAAGTTTGAATCGCTCTTTTTAGGCCAGTATGGTCTGGATAAAGGCGCTCAAATTATCCAAAGTTTGTTTGAAAATGTTGACGCATTTTCTGAGAGTACCCATCAAGCTATTAGAGACACAGGATTTGGCAGGTACAGGGCTTGTGTTTGTCCGCTGAGCGCTGCTTATAGGGCAATTACTAAAGACGATTTTGATAATCTTTCAGTTATTCTGCCAGGCACTTCTTATTTCTCTACGATAAGGTCATTTGTATGCCAGGGGTCAAAACATACGTATTCAGCGTATTTATGGCAGGAATTTATTACCAAACGAGATTCTGCTGAACACATGGGAGAAATGGACTCGTTCTTCTCGCCAGTTATTGAGGGAACACCAACGCCTTGGTATGCGGATCGTCTGAATTTGACAGCAGTAAGTGAATCAATGCAGATAGCTCCTGCTCCAACCGATGCAGAAGGCAATCTCATCAAGCTTGAAGACGTCCACGCTACCTACAGTAAGTTGGCCAATGCATAGTTTTTCCATACGTTAAGCATTTGGACACCAAAAACGGCCCAGGTAACTGAGCCGTTTTGCTTTAAAGGTGTAGTGACGAGAAGACCGATCTTCTCGCCAAGAAGCTCTGATGAAGAACTAGACGTAGAAGAGCATCTTGTTGTAGCTAGGAACTGGCCACCAGTCGTGTCCGCAGATGAGCTCCATGGAGTCAACGGCGCTGCGCAGGCGGGCCATAGCAGGAAGAACTTCATTGCAGTAGTATTCGCACTGCTCCTGAGGTTGATCTTTCATCTGGTGAGCTGTGGTGTTGATCTCATCAAGACTGTTGGTAGCTGCGTAAATCTCGTCAATACCTGCGGTGAGTTTCTCGACAATCTCTGTCTCTGCTGCACTCTTGATGCCAATGGCCTGCTTAGCAGCAACTGAAGAGGCAACATCACTTGAGTAGGTAAAGAGGGCAGGCAGGTACATGTGGCGCGTCATATACAGCATGGTACGAGCCTCGATGTTAAGGACCTTGGTGTACTGCTCAGCCTTTGCAATGTAGCGAGCCTGTGCTTCTGCCTGAGAGAGAACGCCGTAGCGCTCAAAGAGCTCAATGTTTTCTGGAGCAACCATTGCAGGGAGTGCCTCAGGAGTGGTGCGGAGGTTTGGAAGGCCGCGCTCTTCGGCAAGTTTCTCCCAATCGCCTGAGTAACCATTACCCTCAAAGAGGATGCGCTCATGAGCCTTAAAGGTGTCAATAACCCAGCTCAAAGCCTCCTTAGTGAAGTTCTCCCCAGAAACGTCTTCAAGGTCATTTGCAAAGCGGTCGCACTGCTCGGCGACAATGGTGTTCAAAATAACATTAGGGTCAGAAAGATTCTGCTGGCTGCCACACATGCGGAACTCAAACTTGTTACCAGTAAACGCAAAGGGGCTGGTACGGTTTCTGTCTGTGTTGTCCCTAAGGACTGCAGGTAGTGTTGGTACACCAAGGTCCATACGAGTGCGCTTTGCACCGTGAACATCGGAGCCAGTAATAAGATCATCAACAATTACAGAAAGCGCGGCGCCTAGGAAGACGGAAACAATCGCAGGTGGAGCCTCGTTTGCGCCAAGACGGTGATCGTTTCCAGCAGATGCAACAGACATGCGGAGAAGGTCTGCATGAGAGTCAACAGCGGCAACAAGGCACGCAAGGAAGACCAGGAAGCGAAGGTTCTCGCCAGGTTTATCGCCAGGTTCGAGCAGGTTCTCGTTGTCTGCGGAGAGTGACCAGTTGTCGTGCTTACCAGAGCCATTGACGTACTCAAAGGGCTTCTCGTGCTCAAGGCAGGCAAGGCCGTGATGCGGTGCAAGAAGCTTGAGCTTCTCCATGGTCAGGAGGTTGTTGTCAATAGCGAGTGCGCCCTGCTCAAAGACAGGTGCAAGCTCATGCTGGCAAGGAGCAACCTCGTTATGCTTGGTCTTTGCAGGGATGCCCAGCTTCCAGAGTTCGTCATCAAGCTCTTTCATGAAGTTGTTGACGGTTGGACGAATGGCACCAAAGTAGTGCTCGTCAAGCTCCTGACCTTTGCTTGGTTCGCAACCAAAGAGGGTACGACCACACAGAATAAGGTCAGGGCGCTGCTCAAAATCTTCCTCTTTGATAAGGAAGTACTCCTGCTCAGGACCAATGTTTGTAACAACGCGAGAAGGCTCTTGTCCAAAGAGCGCAAGAACACGCTTAGCCTGCTTCTCAAGGGCAACCTGAGAGCGAAGTAGCGGAGTACGCTTGTCTAGAGCTTCTCCGGTGTATGAAATAAATGCTGTTGGAATGCAGAGGACTTCATCTTTGATGAAAGTTGGGCTTGCAGGATCCCAAACCGTGTAACCACGAGCCTCAAACGTGGCACGCAGACCGCCAGAAGGGAAGCTTGATGCGTCAGGCTCGCCCTGTACCAGCTCTTTTCCCGAGAAGGACATCAAAATTGTGCCGTTTCCCTGAGGAGTCATAAAGCTGTCGTGCTTCTCGGAAGTAATACCTGTGAGAGGCTGGAACCAGTGGGTGAAGTGAGTGGCACCTTTTTCTAGCGCCCACTCTTTCATGGCATGCGCGACCTCGTTTGCAATGTCGAGGTCAAGCGGCTTGCCGTCCTGGATGACACTACGAAGTTTCTTGTACGTTGGCCTTGGCAGGCGTTCTTGCATGTCTGCGTCGGTAAAGAGAAGTGAGCCAAATTCTTGAGAAACTTTGTCGTGAGCCACAGCCCCTCCTTGTGGGTAAATGCTGGCAGTTAGTCTGTTTTCTCGCGTGCAATGCACATTATATCGCTTGTATTTTCGCACGAATGACACAGCAGGGATATATAGGATACAAACAGAAACAGAACGCTTACAAAAAATTTTAGCTGCCGCCAGAAGAGATGCGGGCTTTGTTTCCGTGGGCTCTGGCGCACATAAGCGGAGGAAGACTTAGTACAATAGAGGCACACAAACTAAGAGGAGCAGGTATGTCTGATACTACTATGCCAGTTGATACTACAAATCAAAATAATGCTGCGTCATCTAAAGAAGATGCAGCTAAACCGCGCAGAACTATTGCTGTTATTGACGGAAACTCGCTCATGCATCGAGCGTTCCATGCAATCCGTCAGCCTATGGCAGCACCAGATGGAACGCCAACCGGAGCGCTCTTTGGCTTCTTCAACATGTTTATCAAGCTTGTTGAGTCCTTCTCGCCAGATGGTGTCATTTGTGCCTTTGATAAGGGCAAGCCACAGGTTCGCATTGATATGCTGCCTCAGTACAAGGCTCAGCGTCCTCCTATGGATCCTGCTTTGCACGCGCAGTTCCCTGTAGTCAAAGAGCTGCTCAAAACGCTGGACGTTCCTGTTTGCCAGCTTGAAGGCTGGGAGGGCGACGACATCTTGGGCACCCTTGCTCGCCGTGGTGAGGCTGAGGGTTACCAGATGCTACTCTTCACGGGTGACCGCGATATGTACCAGCTTTCCACAGAAAACGTCAAGATTGTTTCTACGCGCAAAGGCGTCTCTGACGTCTCAATTATGACGCCAGAGACCGTGGCAGATCTCTATGCAGGTATTACGCCAGAGCTTGTTCCAGACTTTTATGGCCTCAAGGGAGACTCTTCCGATAACATTCCGGGTGTTCCTGGAATTGGCCCTAAGAAAGCCGCTGCTCTGATTGTTGAGTATGGCTCGCTTGACGAGGTTATTGCCCATGCTGACGAGGTCAAGGGTAAGGTGGGAGAAAACCTTCGCGCTCATATTGATGACGCGCTGCTCTCCCGTAAGGTTGCTACTATTCGCACTGATGCGCCGCTTGATATCAACCTGGAAGATGCTCAGTTCCCAACGTTTGATCCAAATGACGTGGTCAAGGCTTTCTCGGCTTTGGGCTTTACGGGCATGACCTCAAGGCTTGCTCGCATGGCTGGTGGCTCTGCCGCTGGTTCAGTTGCACAAACCGCCTCTGCGACACCTGCGCTTCCTATTCCGTCAGAGTATTTGCAGGCAGGAGACGCATCTGCTGCTCTGACCGCTGCACTTGAGAACCAGGAATGGATCGGCGTTGCAGAAGACTCTGCCGCCGATGCTGGCGCGCTCTTTAGCCTTTCTCGTACACTTTGGGTGTCTACAGAAAAGGCACTCCTCAAATTTGAGGGTGAAAACGCCACCGCAGCACTTTTGCGTATTTTGCGAGAAGCCCATGTAGCTGCAGACGATGCCAAGGCGTTGCTGCACGAGGTAAGCCCTGTTGATTCGTCTGAGCCACAGAAGATGGATATTGAAACCATTGATTCTGATCGACTCTTTGATACGGGTGTTGCCGCGTATCTGCTTGAGTCTGATCGTTCAAGTTTTGATATCAATGGCTTGGTTGAACTGTACTTTGGCTCTGAGCTTCCTGAGCCTACAGATGAGATTCCTGCAGCAGCATTAAGAGCAGTAGCTGCAAGAAACCTTGTTCCTGTACTGACTAAAAAGCTTGAAGACGATGGCTCATATGAGCTGTTTGCTGCGCTTGAAATGCAGCTTCTACCGGTCCTTGCCGCAATGGAGCGTCGTGGTCTCTACGTTGATCCTCAAGAACTTGCTCAGCAGTCTGCCCAGCTAGCGGAAGATATTGCGCAGCGCGTGGCAAGCATTCACCAGACAGCAGGTGAAGATTTCAACTTGGATTCTCCAAGCCAGCTTTCTCATATCTTGTTTGACGTGCTCAAGCTTCCAACCTATGGCCTCAAAAAGACACGTTCTGGTTTCTACTCCACCAACGCAAAGGTGCTTGGAGACCTGGCGCAGGAGTACCAGATTGTTGCTGATGTTCTTGAGTATCGTGAGCGTGCCAAGATCAAATCAACTTATCTCGATGCGCTTCCTGCGCTTATTCGTGGCGATAAGCGCATCCACACCACATTCAATCAGACCGTTGCTGCAACAGGAAGGCTTTCCAGCTCTGATCCAAACCTGCAGAACATTCCTACCCGCTCTGAGCTGGGACATCGTGTCCGTACTGCCTTTACCGTTCCCGAGGGCAGCGTTTTTCTCGCCTGCGACTACTCCCAGATTGAGCTGCGCTTGCTGGCACATCTTTCAGCTGACGAGCACCTGGTAGCAGCATTTAACTCTGGTGCCGATTTCCACGCCGCAACTGCCGCACGCGTCTTTGGCGTGCCTGTTGAAGAGGTCACGCCAGCACTTCGTAGCCGTGCTAAGGCAGTTAACTTTGGCATTGTCTATGGTCAGCAGGCCTTTGGTCTGGCAACGTCTCTGAAGATTTCCCGCAAGGAAGCGCAAGAGATGATTGACCGCTATTTTGACGCATATCCTGGAGTCCGTGCATACCTTGACGATTCCGTCCGTACTGCTCACGAGACTGGTTATGCGATTACCATGTACGGTCGTAAGCGCCACATTAGAGAGTTCAATCAGTCAAATCGCCAGCTCATTGCCTTTGGCGAGCGTACTGCTATGAATCACCCTATGCAGGGAAGTGCTGCAGACATTATCAAAATTGCAATGATTAATGTCGAGAAACGCCTGCGTGATGAGGGTCTTGCATCAAAGCTGATTCTTCAGATTCACGACGAACTTGACTTGGAAGTTCCAGAGTCAGAGATTGAGACAGTCTCTAAACTGGTAAAAGAGACCATGGAAGACGTTGTTACCCTGCGTGTTCCTCTCATTGCCGATGTCAGCTATGGTTCCAATTGGGCTGAGGCAAAGTAAACACGTAAGAGGCGCGTTCTAGAGGAGATTTGGTATGGAGGCAGCGACCTCATACATGCACGTCACGGTCTATACAGACGGTGCGTCTCGAGGAAACCCTGGTCCTGGTGGCTATGGGGCCGTGCTTCTGTACACCGATCCCTCCGGCCAGCAGCACACCAAAGAGTTCAGCCAGGGTTATAAAACTACTACGAATAATCGCATGGAGCTCCTCGGCGTCATCGTTGCACTTGAGGCTCTTAAGCGCCCCTGCCAGGTAGAGCTTTATTCCGATTCTAAGTACGTTGTTGATGCGTTTAATCAAAAATGGGTCTCGGGATGGATTAGAAAAGGCTGGAAGACAGCATCAAAAGAGCCTGTCAAAAACGTTGATCTTTGGAAGCGTTTGCTTTCCGCCATGGAAGACCATGAGGTAAGTTTCAAGTGGGTCAAGGGCCACGCAGGTCATCCGCTTAACGAGCGCTGCGATCAGCTGGCAACTGAGGCTGCAGACGGCTCCAATCTTCTTGACGACCAAGGTTTCTTCGTGGATCAGCCATTGCTGTAACCCCAGACGCGTAGGGCGAGAAGCCCTTCTCGCCCTACGTGCTCTCTACAAGAAAACAGCCGCCTGAGTAGACGGCTGTTCTTAGTTGGGTGGAGTACTGGTTAGTAGCCAAATACGGCATAGCCAACAAGACCTGGACCTGTGTGGACAACAAGGTCCGAGCCAGCCTCGACATACCTAAAGTCAGTGACATTAGGGATTGCCTCTTTAATCATGGTTTCCATTTCGGAGTAAATGATATTAGGCGCGGAGCAGCAAATTCCTACATGGACGCGATCAAATTTCTGCGCAAAAGCTGATCCAAGAGCAATTTGTCCTGCAAGAGACTTCTGCCAACCGCGAGTTTTCTTGGCAATGGTGTATTTGCCATTTTCATCGCAGGTAAGAACAGGTTTGATGTTCAACATGGAGCCAATGCGATAGATTGCCTCAGAAATGCGGCCACCCTTACGTAGATACTCAAGACTTGGGACGGAGAAGTATACGCGTGTGTTCAGAGAAGCCTGATCAAGTTTGGCGCCAATCTCCTCAAGAGAAAGACCCTGATCAATAAGACGTTGAGCTTCAATAACAATAAGGCCGGAAGCAATGCCAATGTTTTTGGTATCAACAACATAAATAGGGAAGTCTGTAATGGACTCTGCAATCATGCGAGCAGTATCGCAGGTAGCGGAAAGTCCAGAAGAGATAGCAACGTAAACAGCACCCTCGTACCCTGCTGCTTTTGCATCATCAAAGGCAGCCTTAATGCCCTCAGGAGAAGGAAGCGAAGTCTTTGGAACCTCTTCTTCAAAGCGAGCAACAAGCTCAGCTGGCGTGATGGTAATACCAGACTCATAGGAAGAGCCATCAGAATAGTTAATGCGAAGTGGGGTGATACGAATATTGTGTTCAGCAACAAAATCAGGTGGGACATTAGTTCCTGAGTCTGTGATGATGGCAATTCGTTTAGTGTCCATTATCCGCTCCAAATATATACGTGCTACAAGTAGCTAAACGTTGACTTTCTATTACCCACATTTTACATAGAGATATACCCCGTTTTCTTGAGATATGACAAGTTGCCCTCAACGGTAGGTAGACGGTACACTAGGCATATACATCGAGAAAAACTTTCATAGCTAACGGTCAATACCATTTAGATAAAGAGAGAACGGCAGATAATGTCTAGTATTTATAGAGAGCCCGCAGTTGTAAGAAGAATTAGTCAGCGCTCTTCTCTAAAGAAAATCACCTCTAACAGCACTATTGCGGCAGCAGTCATGGTACTTGCAGCTCTTATTGCGCTTGTAGTTGCCAACTCACCTGCTCATGAGGTGGTTCGAGAAATTCTTGAAGTGCAAATGAGTTTCTCGCTTGGAATGATTCATGCACATATGGATCTAGAAACCTTTGTGAATGATTTCCTTATGGCAATCTTCTTCTTGCTGGTAGGTATTGAGCTCAAGTATGAAGTAACTGTTGGCCAGCTTAGAAAGCCAAGACAGGCAATGCTTCCTATGCTTGCGGCTGTTGGTGGCGTTGCAGTTCCTGCTCTTATTTATCTGGCGCTTAACGCAAGCACTGCCCCTCATGGATGGGCAACACCAATTGCAACCGATATTGCCTTTGCGCTTGGCGTTATGTCGCTCTTAGGAAACAGAATTAGTCCGCAGACTAAGGTGTTCTTCCAGACACTTGCTATTGCCGACGATATCCTGGCTATTGTGGTCATTGCGCTTTTCTATGGTCACACGCCAAATATTGCCTGGTTAGCAGCTTCTCTTGGTATTCTTGTTATTTTGTGGGGAATGAATCGCCTGAAGATTTATTCTTCTGGTCCTTATTTGCTTGTTGGTTTGGTTCTCTGGGTCTGCATGTACCACTCGGGAATTCATGCAACCCTTGCAGGCGTTCTTCTTGCCTTCTTCTTGCCATCTCACTCTGATGTTCGCTTGAGCAAGCTGGGAAGCTGGCTTTCAAGACGCGCTCGTGAGCTTGACGATCACTACGACGATGAGCATCACGTTTTGGGTCAGCATGACTTTACACATGGTGCTAACTCTATTGAGCAGGTCATGCACCACGTAACTCCACCGCTTCAGCGTGTTGAGCACTATATTTCCGTCTTTGTAAACTTTGTTGTTCTGCCTATTTTTGCGTTTGTAAACGCGCAGATTACGTTGGTGGGAGCAGATTTCGTTGCTCTATTGAGCAGCTCTATTGCACATGGCGTTTTCTTTGGTGCCGTTCTTGGTAAGCCACTAGGAATTATTTTTGTAACGTTGTTGCTGGTCAAATGTAAGATTTGCAAGCTTCCTGCAAAAGTTGATTGGATTCAGATTACTGCCGTAGGTCTTATGGGCGGCCTTGGCTTTACCATGTCAATTCTTATCTCTAATCTTGCATTCCCCGATGCAGAGGAGATTCTTGCAGCTAAAGTAGCTGTTCTCGCTGCTTCGTTTGCTTCTGCAATCTTGGGTCTACTTTTTGTACACATCGCAGAGTTCTATAAGCATCGCAAGAACAGCATGCGAAAAGACAGCGAGTAAAAAAACTTAATGAGACGTACTAACCGATTAACTATGGTTATTCGACGGTACCGTAGGTAAAACCCCAACCATGTGCCGTAACAATTGAGTTAATCTGATCGCAGAGACGAGCGCGGACATAGGTGCCTGACGGAATCAGCTCAATAACTTCTTGCAAATCCTCTTCAAGATCGTCTACTTCAGCTTGAATCAGCACGTCAACCTTAGTGACTGTGCCCGAAGGTTTACGCTTATAAAGGTTGTCAACAAGGTGCTGGAGTTCGCCGTATGCCTCCGAGCGCATGCCAGGCTGTGCAGAATTTGCCATGATTCTCCTTGTCGCGTCGATTTTCAAATCACCTATACTTTGTATCACGCAGAGACCGAAAAGGGGAGTGTTATGTTTGAGCTAGTTTCTCGCGAGCTGTTCCAGCCAAAATCAACCTCTGAGCAAAACGCTTATCAGAAGATGAGCGACGCTGAGCTTAACCAGGTCCTTGAGCTTATTGGACAAGAAGCCCGTGCACTTGGCGAGAAAAACCTCAAGCTTGATATGGCTCGCGGAAAGCCAAGCCCTGCACAGACGGCGCTGTCTAAGCCTATGCTTGATGAGCTGGACTCCACTTCTGACCTGACTGACAACGGCTCTTTTGCAGACAACTACGGAGACCCCTGGGGCCTTCCTTCTGCGCGAGCCTTTGCCGCGGAGCTCACAGGTGTACCTGCTGATCAGGTCATCGTAAATGGCTCCTCAAGCCTCAACCTTATGCACGACATTATTTCTCATGCCGTTACCCACGGTCTTGCTGGTCAGCCTTCTTGGGCAGAGCAGATGGCGGCTGCAAGGGCTCAGGGCACCACGCTCAAGTTCCTGTGCCCTGCTCCAGGCTATGACCGCCATTTTGCTATTACACAGCATTACGGACTTGAAAACGTTGCCGTACCTATGACTGAAGATGGTCCAAATATGGACGTGGTCAAGGAGCTTGTTGAGAACGACAGCTCTGTTAAGGGAATTTGGTGCGTACCACGTTTTGCAAACCCTACCGGTATCACCTATTCTGATGAGGTTGTCCGTGCGTTTGCAAACCTCAAACCTGCAGCCCCTGACTTTAGAATCTTCTGGGATAACGCCTACGCAATTCACGCCTTTGTACCAGAATCTGAGGCTCCTCAGCTCCTCAATATCTTTGATGCACTTGCAGAGGTTGCTGCAGATGATGCTCAAAAGAACCTGGTGATTGCTTTTGCCTCAACGGCAAAGGTAACCTTCCCAAGCTCAGGCATGGCATGGGTTGCCGCAAGCCCTGCGGACATTAAAGAAATCCAGAGCGCTTTCAAGGTTGCTCGTGTTTCTCCCGAGAAAATCTCGCAGCTGGCGCATGTACGTTTCCTCAAAGATGCGTACGGCATTGAAGCTCATATGCAAAAGCATGCTGAGCTGCTCCGACCACGTTTTGATCTGGTGGAACGCAAACTGCAGGAAGGACTGGGCGATTTAGCTGTTGCAACCTGGTCTCGTCCTAAGGGCGGCTACTTTGTCTCGTTTGACGGTCCTGTTGGGTCTGCGCGCGCAATTGTTTCTCGCGCCAATGAACTGGGCGTTACCATGACACCTGCAGGTGCTACGTGGCCAAGTGGCAAGGATCCCTTTGATACTAATATCAGAATTGCTCCAAGTTATCCAACGTTGGAAGAGCTTGATGCAGCGCTTGATGTCTTTATTGTTGCTGTTAAACAGGTAAGTGCTCGACTTGCAAAAGTTGATCGTGGTCAGAGCATCTGGGGATAGCTTGTGTAACTTTGGTATTTACTTTGAAAGTAAGCCCATTCTGCCGTATCTTGATTAACTATGTTTAGAAAAAGCGATTGGATGTTGAATGCCAACTAATACTTCAAAGCCAGAACTTACACCAGAACAGAAGGCAGAAAAAGAGCTGGTTGCTATGGCAAACCAGACCGCAAAAAAGAAGGCAAAGGACCGCAAGCCCGATGAGGCTCCTAAAAAACCAGGTCCTTCTACAGGCATGAAGATTGCTATTGGCGTATTCTCGCTCTTTATTGCTATTTCTATGATGCTGCCTTCCCTGGCCAGCATTTTCTCTAACTCTCAAAAGCAGAATCAGACTCAGCAGAATTCTCCTGAGGCTATTAACCAGGTCTATCAGAAACAGGCAGAAGAAAAAGAGTCTGCTATTCAGTCCAATCCAGATAATCTACCAGCACATCTTGATTTGGCTCGTACGTATCTAGGCTGGGGAATGGCACTTAAGAGCTCCTCTCAAGACGATTCTGTTCAGAAGCAGTCTTTACAGCTGATTAACAAGGCAATTGCCGAGTACGATACGTATCTTGCTTCAAATGATTCTGATGAGGTTCGTGTTGACAGGGCTATTGCGCAGTTCTATGCAGGAGACCAAACGGGTGCCGTTGAGGCGCTTAAAGCAGTAACAGATCGCTCTCCAGACTATGCTAACGGTTGGCTTAATTTGGGAATGATGTATCGTGTTACTGATCAAGTAGATCTTGCAAAAGAGGCACTGCAGAAGGCAATTGAAAAGGATTCCGATAATAGCGCCGGTGTGAGGGATAATGCACAGAAAGTTCTTGATGCATTAAACGGAAACACCTCTACCTCTTCAAATAACACCAAGTAAGGAGGAGTTATGGCACTAGAGATAAGCTCTGAAATTACAGATACAAAGGCCATTATTCGCATTGAGGGCGAGGTAGACGTATCAAACGCCTCTGAGCTTCGTGATGCTTTGGATACTGCGCTCGCCGATGGAGCAAAAGAAGTTGAAGCTGATTTTGCTGAGGTAGCTTATATTGATTCGACGGGCATTGGCGTTTTAGTGGGTGCCGCACATCGAGCACAAGAGAGTGGTTCTGTGCTTGTTGTTGCAAATCCTCAGAAAAACGTGGAGCGTGTCTTTTCGCTTCTTGGGGTCGATAAAGACCTTAACGTTCGCAAGTAGGTTTGGTAACTTGCAAGCTCTTTGAGAAACGGTTCAAAGAGCTTGTTTATGTTTGTTCCAGAAAGGTATTGCTTGTGTTTGGCATTGGAGAAACAGAGCTCGTACTAATTTTGCTCTTTGCATTTTTAGTATTTGGTCCTGATAAATTACCTGGTATGGGTCGCACGCTTGGCCGTGCTCTTAGACAGTTCCAGAACGCGCAAGAAGGCTTTAATAAAGTTGTCCGTGCAGACTTACTTGACCCTGCAGCGGATGCACTTCACGAGAAGCCCAAGCGCTCCGAGCAGCTCAAAAATGCTGCATCTGATGCTGACCGCGAGGATACTGACCATCAGGAGACCTTTGCTGAGCGTCGTGCTCGTCTCAAGGAGGAGCGCGAGGCAGCTGAGAAGGCTGCCGCTGAGGCTGCTGAGCAGAGTAAGCAAGCTGAGCAGACCCAGGAGGCTGAGCAGCCAGAGGCCGCTTCTGCTGAAGAAGCTCCTGCTGCTGCACCACAAGCTACGTCTTCTGTTGCTTTCTCCGATGATTCTACAGAGGTAACTAAACACGTGGCACCTAAGGCTGCAGAAGAAACTTCTGTTGCAGCTCCATCTGCAAAAGACCTCTATAACCTTGGATCTGCACGTTCTTCTCGCTCTATGGCAGAAGACAAGAAAGAAGAAGTTGCTGGAGAGGAGGGAGAAAGCCAGGACGCATAAGTCCAGCTTTCGTGTGTAATGCCTATTACTCCAGCTCGTATGCCACTTTTTGATCACCTGGGAGAACTCCGTCGCCGCGTGACCATTGTGGTGGTTTCGCTTTTTGTTACTGCAATCATTATTTATTTTGCAACACCTGCATTGATTGAGATCTTGATTGACCCTATCAGGGAGTTTTTGACCGATGGTAAGCTTACGGTTATCTCGGTCCTTGGCGGCTTTAGTATCAGGTTTAAGGTAGCTTTCTTCTTCTCGGTGATTATCTGCACACCTATTATCATCTGGGAGATTATGGCTTTCTTCTTGCCTGCGCTCAATGCTAAAGAGCGCAAGTGGGTTGTACCTACCGTAGCCGCTATGATCACCCTTTTCTTCTTGGGTATGCTGTTTTGCTACTTCATCATTTTGAACACTGCAATTGGTTGGATGATTGGCCAGTCGCAGGAGTTTGCAGGAACCATTAACGAAGCAAGCGATTATCTCAACATTATTATGATGTTTGAGATTGGCTTTGGCGTTGCGTTCCAGCTTCCACTGGTCATCTTCTACCTGGCTATTCTTCACCTTGTTCCTTACAAGGACATGCGTGAGCAGTGGCGCTACGTCTATGTTGGTCTGATGATTCTTTCTGCAGTAGTCACTCCTGATGCATCGCCTGTCACCATGATTTTGATGTTTGCAGCTCTTATCCTGCTGTACGAAGTTGCTCTGGCAGTTGCTCGTTACGTCATTATTGCCCGTGATGGCAAGGCTGCTCTTAAGTGGAGCCGCGAGGACTACGAGCAGCATGAGCTGGACAAAATCTAGTAATTTCGCCTTTACTTTGGAGAGTGTTGTTCTTTGATTCTAGTTGTTACCGAGAAAAACGACGCAGCGCAGCAGATTGCTCGCCTTTTGTCTGAATCGGGTAAACCTGAGGCAGACAAGGTATACAACACTCCTGTTTATCGTTTTAGACGCGGCGGAGAAGACCATGTTGCTATTGGTCTTCGCGGTCATATTCTGCAGCCGGATTTTCCTTTGGCTCTCAAGTTTGACAAGGAAGAGGGCTGGTACGGAGAAACTGCAGAAGGGGAGCATCTTCCTGCAGATGTTCCAGATGGTCTTGAGCGCCCCCCGTACAAGGTTAAGCGCAAGCCTTTTATGGCAGATGGCGTTGACCTTAAGGGCTGGAAAATCCCAAGCTTGCCCTATTTGATTTGGGCTCCTGTAGATAAACAACCTGCAGAAAAAGAGATTATTCGCGCCCTCAAGAACCTTGCTAAGAAGGCAGAGTCTGTCATTATTGGTACAGACTTTGACCGCGAGGGAGAGCTTATTGGCTCTGATGCATTGGCACAAGTCCTCTCGGTTAATCCTAATCTGGCGGTATTTCGTGCTCGCTACTCTGCCTTTACCAAGACAGAGATTGAGACCGCCTTCAATAACCTGGTGGACCTTGATTACAACTTGGCTGCAGCAGGTGAGTCCAGACAGTATATCGACCTTATTTGGGGTGCCGTACTGACCCGTTATCTGACCACCGCTCGCTTTGGCGGTTTGGGTAATACACGCTCTGCTGGTCGTGTTCAGACTCCTACGCTGGCACTTGTTGTTGAGCGCGAGCGTGAGCGCCTGGCATTTAAGCCAGAAGACTATTGGGTTATTTCTGGTGTTGCTGCCCCTGAAGATGATGCGGAAGCAACCTTTAAGATGGTTCACCAGACCGCAAGGTTTTGGGATCAAGTGGAAGCAGACGCAGCTTACGCAGTTGTTAAAGATCAGACGCAGGCAACGGTTGTCCAGATTGAGTCCCGTAGCAGAAAGCAGCAGCCACCAGCTCCATTTAACACCACGTCGCTCCAGGCAGCTGCAGCTGCAGAGGGTATCTCGCCAGCTAGAACTATGCGTTTGGCAGAGTCTCTTTACATGGACGGTTTGATTTCATACCCGCGTGTTGATAACACCGTCTATCCAAGTTCGCTTGACTTGAAGGATTGTGTCCGTACGCTGTCTGCAGTTCCTCAGTATGCTCCTACCTGCAAAAAGCTTTTGGGTCAGCCAAAGCTTCACGCTACTCGTGGCAAGCAGGAGTCTACTGACCACCCACCAATTTATCCAACGGCAGCAGCAAATCCAGATGCTTTGCAGCCTGCAGCTTGGAAGCTTTATAACTTAATTGCTCGTAGATTCCTTGCAACTCTTATGGGTCCGGCTACTATGAGTGGCACCAAGATTACGCTTGATGTTGCTGGTCAGCCCTTTGTTGCAAATGGAACCGTACTGGCAGAGCCAGGCTTTAGAGAGATTTATCCCTTTGGCCTTAAGAAAGACGATCAAATTCCTGATGTCGGCGAGGGAGAGATTGTCTCCATTCAGTCTTTGTCGCTTGATGCAAAGCAGACAGAGCCACCTGCTCGCTACAGCCAGGGTAAGCTTATTCAAGAGATGGAGAAGCGCGGTCTTGGCACAAAGTCCACGCGTGCTTCTATTATTGATACGCTCTACCAGCGTAAATATCTCAAGAATGATCCTGTTGAGCCAAGTCAGCTTGGTATGGCAATTGTTGATGCGCTCTCGCAGTTTGCACCACACATTACCTCGCCTGATATGACGGCAGAGCTTGAGTCCGATATGACAAGCGTTGCTGAGGGTAAAGATACACGTGATGGCGTTGTTACCCACTCAAGAGCCCTGCTTGCAGGCATGATTGATACGCTCATTGACCACAAAGAAGATCTGTCTGAGGCCATTGCTGATGCAGTTACTGCTGACGCAAAGGTGGGAACCTGCCCTAAGTGCGGCAAAGACTTGGTTGCTAAGAGCTCCCTGAAGACTCGTGGAAGCTTTGTTGGCTGTATGGGTTGGCCAGATTGCGATGTTACTTATCCACTGCCTCAGGGACGCGTTGAGCCGCTTGAGGGAGAGGCCGGTGTTTGCCCAGAGTGCGGTGCTCCTCGCGTAAAGGTTCAGCCGTTTAGACAGCGTGCGTATGAGACTTGCATTAATCCTGCTTGTCCTACAAACGCAGAGCCAGATCTTATTGTGGGCGAGTGCCCAACCTGCAAGGCCAATGGCAAGCATGGGGACCTGGTGGCCCACAAGTCAGAGCGTACGGGTAAGCGCTTTATTCGCTGCACCAACTACGAGGAGTGTGAGACCAGCTATCCTCTGCCTGCTCGTGGAAAGCTCGAGAAGACCGATGAAGTCTGTCCAGATTGCGGCGCTCCTATGGTGGTTGTTACTACTCAGCGTGGTCCTTGGAAGCTCTGTCCAAACTACGATTGCCCTGGTAAAGAAAAGAAAACTGCCTCGCGTAGAGGCGCTCGTAAGAGTACTAAGAGCACCAAATCCACCAAGGCAGCAAAAAAGTAAACGTATGACGGTGCATCGAGAGGTGCACCGTTTTCGGAAGAACGAGCGTCCCTCTCCAACGCCCGCTCCATACGTATTTTTACCCATTTTTGAGCACTCTTCATGTGGAAATGCGCAAAACCTTTAGAATATTCATGGCGAGAAACACAATCTGCCTGTATCGTGAGATAGTTAAGAGGGAGGGAAGCATGAACAAAGACGCACGTACATCACAGGGCTTGTTTATCACGCTTGAAGGCGTTGATGGCTGTGGCAAGTCAACACAAGCTTCTCTTCTGCGAGAAGATCTTGAAGCTCTTGGCTTTGATGTGGTTTTTGTTCGTGAGCCTGGCGGCACTGCTATTTCTGAGCAGATTAGAGGCGTGGTGCTTAATCCAGAAAACGGCATGATGTGCGATGAGTGTGAGCTGTTGCTCTATGAAGCAAGTCGTGCCCAGCTGGTAGGAGAGGTTATCCGACCAGCTCTAGCTGCGGGCAAAGTTGTCTTGTGTGATCGCTTCTATGACTCCACCTTTGCCTATCAAGCAGCTGGTCGCGGTCTTGATACAGACCTCGTGCACCGTGCAAATCGCTTGGGAAGCTGTGGGGTTTCTCCTGATAGAACCCTTGTCTTTATGCTTGAGCCAACGGTTGCTCATGCGCGTGCTACGCAAAATGACGCCGATAGACTAGAAGCAGAAGGTGTTGCCTTCCAGGAGCGAGTTTTTGCTGGTTATAAGCAACTTCTGCAAAATGAGCCAGAGCGTGTAAAAGCTGTAGATGCAGATGGAAGCATTGATGAGGTTCGCGCACGTACTCGTCAGCTATTAGCAGATCTTATTCCTGGTATTTGTGAGCTTGGTGAGTGATGCGTTTATGACTCAAGAGAGCACACATACTACTCATAGCACCTATCCACTTCCTCAGGCACTTACCCGTCTTCAGGATCAACCTCAAGTTCAAAATCTGCTTGCACGCGCACTTCATGAGCACAAGCTTGGCCACGCCTATCTGTTTGTAGGAGCTCCTGGCTCTGGAAAAGGTCTTGCAGCCAAAGCTCTGGCGCAGTGTGTTCTCTGTGCTCAGGGCGGTGACGCTGCCTGTGACGACTGCATTCGTATTTCTCGCGGTACTCACCCTGACGTTCACGTACTTGCCCCAGCCTCCGCAAATGGCTACCTCATTGAGCAGATTCGTCAGCTCATCGCTGATGTTAGTCTGGCGCCCATGCGCTCGACTCATAAGATTTACGTGATTGACCGCGCTGATTTGCTCAGAGAAAATTCTGCAAATGCACTGCTCAAAACTATTGAAGAGCCACCTGCAGACACCATCTTTATTCTGTCTGCACGTTCTTCTTCTGCGGTGCTTCCCACCATTGTTTCTCGTTGTCAGGTAGTTGCGTTTAGAACACTCACTGACGCTGCTGCTAAAGCCGCTATTATGCGAGAGATTTCCGCTACAGAGCAGGAAGCTCGTATTGCGCTTGCAGCAACAGGAACCCCTGGTAGAGCTGTGGAGTTTTTGCAGTCTTCTACGCGAAAAAACATTCGCAGACAGCTCATTGATGTTTTTGGCAATCTGCTCAGAAATGACTCGTGGGATGTACTCACTTCCGCAAAAGAGCTGATAGAAGCTGCAAAAATTCCTCTTGGTGACGTAAGACGTGCCCAAGAAGAGGCGCTTGCTCAAAATGAAGACTTTCTTACCAGCGCTGCGTTAAAGCAGGTTGAGGCGGCAAATAAGCGAGAACTCACAGCGCGCGAGCGTTCGGGTATCATAGAAATGTTGGCAATTCTGGAATCGCTTCTTCGCGACGTACTTTTATGTTGCGAAGCGGTTGATGAAGAAATAGTAAATACGGATGCAGCAGGCATTATTGACCGCGTTGCATCTCAAACTCATACCCAGGGTGTTTTGGGGGCTCTTACTGCGGTGCAAGAGGCTCAATACAACCTGGACCGCTCTGTTTCTCCCCAGCTAACCCTTGAGGTTATGCTGCTGCATATCAAGGAGGCACTTACATGCCCACCGTTGTCCCGGTGAAATTTGAATACGCCGCGCGCGACCTTTGGTTTGATCCAAAGGAGTCCGGCGTTCTTGAAGGTGACCACGTTATCTGCCAGACCGAGCGCGGTCTAGAGATTGGTCTTGCTGTTGCTGATCCTCGTGAGATTTCTCAGGAGGAGTTTGAGTACAAGACAAACAAAGCCGAGCTCAAAGACGTTGTTCGTGTAGCAACTGACGAGGACCTATCTCGCGCAGAAGAGCTTGCCGCTAAGGGCGAGGCTGCGCTTCCTGTGTTCAGGAAGTTTGCTGTTCAAGAAGAACTTGAAATGAAGCCCATTGGCGTCGAGTACCTTTTTGATGGCGAGAAGGTCGTGTGTTACTTCTCGGCTGATGACCGTGTGGACTTTAGACAGCTTGTTCGCGAGCTTTCTCATGAGCTTCACGAGCGCATTGACATGCGTCAGATTGGCGTCAGGGAAGAAGCAGCGGTTATTGGCGGCTATGGTCATTGTGGACAAGAGCTCTGCTGTAGAAGGTTTGGTCTCTCTTTTGAGCCAGTTTCCATCCGTATGGCAAAAGAGCAGGATTTGCCTCTGAACTCCACTAAGATTTCTGGTGCGTGTGGCCGCTTAATGTGCTGCTTGCGCTATGAGTTTGAAGCCTATCGCGACTTTAAGAACCGTGCTCCAAAGCGCAACGCTGTCATTGAGACTCCTCTGGGTATGGCAAAAATTGTTGAGTACAACACGCCAAAAGAGGAGATTGCACTTCGTCTTGAGAGTGGCAAGGTGGTACGTATTCCTCTTGCTGACATGGACACATCTCCTGCGGCTCAGCAGAAGTCGGAAGACCTTGGCTGTTCTTGCAGGCCAGACAGCGTTTCTCGCGCTGCACTTGAGCGTCTTGAATCTGTTGAGGTTCAGATGGCTCTGGCAGAACTTGATAGGGCAAATGGTTTGATTGTTGATGAAGAACCAGAGATTAACCCTGATCTCTTTGTGACTGAGGCTCCAAGGCGCAAGCGTGAACGCTTTGAGCAGAACTCTGCAAATAAGCAGGAAAACACTAGGAACTCTGGAGCAAGAAACGCTCGAGAAGAACAAGGCGCTCAAAGTTCTTCTCGCACCCGTCGTGTAAGAACTTCAAAGAACGCTCAGGTAAATCCTGGTTCTAGTACTTTTGATGCTTCAACAGATACGCTGCGTCGCACCCGTCGCCGTCATCACGCAACGGATGAAGGTGTTGCAAATACTCAGGCTCCTCAGAAGAATGAGCAGGGTTCAGCTTCTGCACAGAAGCAGCCACAGGGTAAGCGCTTTAGAAGGACAGATGCTCCTCAGGCACCACAGAAAGCTGATGAGGCACAGGCACCAGTTCGTGCAAAAAGGACTCGTCGTCCAGGTGATAGGGCGGGCATGAAGACCCAGAGCGCTTCACAGAATACTTCTGGTTCTAACGGTGCGCCTAACGGTGCATCTAGAGATGCTCAGCCACAAAATGCTACGCGTCGTAGACATAGAAGAACTGGACGCGATGATCGCGGTCGCGGCTCGAAGGACAACGAGTAATGTATACGCTTAAGACTGAATATGCCTTTGACTCAGCGCATTTTCTTACCAACTACTACGGCAAGTGTGAGAATCTGCATGGTCATCGCTGGCATGTGACTGCCTGCATTTCAACTGCAGAGCTTGGTGAGTCTGGTACAGAAAAAGATATGGTTATGGACTTTGGTGTCTTTAAGCGCAAGGTCCGCGCGCTATGTGATTCCCTTGATCATACGTTTTTGATTGAGGAGGGTTCTCTTTCTGAAAAGACGCTGACCTGTCTTAAAGAAGAGGGTTTCTCGCTCACTATTTTGCCGTTTAGAACAACCGCAGAAAATCTGGCAAAGTATCTCTTTGAGCAACTTGAGGCAGAAGGTTTGCCCGTCTCTTCCGTTGAGGTTGATGAGACCCCCAACAATTGCGCCATATATTCAAAAAATATGAAGTAACCTGTTGTTTTTTAAAGCTCGTGCGAGCAACGTAACCTCGATGGGTATACTCTACGTATGTAGAGGTTTTATCTTTTGGCGAGGTGGAATTTCATGGCTCACGGAGCGTTGCGGGGTGTCAATTTAACTGGTTGGCTTACGCTTGAACCGTGGGTAACTCCTGAGCCGTTTGCACGCACAGGGTGCGTTGATGAGGCTCAGCTCATTAAAGCGCTGGGCGTTGAGGACTACCACAATCTTGTTAAAGCGCATCGTTCTTCATTTATCCAGAGTTCTGACTTTGTCAGTATTGCTGCACGTGGTTTTAATGCGGTAAGAATTTCTGTACCTTGGTACGTTTTTGATGAAGAAGCTGCAGGGACTCCATATGTTAGCTGCATTACCGAGCTTGATAGAGCCCTTGAATGGGCAGAAGAACTTGGCCTGCACGTTATTTTTGTACTGGCAGTAAATCCAGGTTTGCCTGATGGCTTGAATGACCAGCCAGGTGGTGCTCCGCGCACGAGAATTTCTGGGGAGAAATCTCTTTCTATTCTGCATAAGCTTGCCCTTCACTACGCTCACCGCAGCGGTTTTTATGGCATTGAGGTAGCCGATGAGGTTAAACCTCGTGTGCGCAAGGGCTTTAAGCTCACAGATGGTATTCCTGGTCACTCGCTTAGAAACTATTATCGCCGTGCTTATGAGACCATTAGATCTGTGGCAGGAGAAGAGCCTGTGGTCATTCTTCCAGATGGTGGCTGGCCTCAGGGATTTAGGCGTTTTATGAGCCAGCAGGCCTATCAAAACGTTTGGCTCGACGCTCACCTTGATAAACCCTGCGAGGGAATTGATTGTTCGGGTCCTCGCGGTGTACAGCAGCTTATTGATAAAAACGAAGCGTATTTGAAGACTTCTGCTTCAGGCGGTCTGCCGGTCATGGTGGGTAAGTGGTCAGCATCACTTCCAAGCATTGACGGCGCTATGACGGCAGAGGGAAGAATTGCGCTTGAGCGCATTTACACTTCCGGCCAGCTCAAAGTGTACAATACGTGTCCTGCATGGTTCTTCCAGACCTGGAAGACCTCCGCATTTTTGGCTGCATGGGACGCACGCGTTGCGCTTGCAACGTTTGAGAGGGGAATGCTCGAGTAATGACAGGATCTACTCTTTTAGCAGGTAAACTGTCTATTGTGGGCACGCCTATTGGTAACCTTTCGGACGCGTCACCGCGCGTTAAAGAAACGCTTGCAACAGCAGATGTCATTTTATGTGAGGACACGCGCGTGACCTCAAAGCTCCTCTCGGCATTTGATATTCATGTGCCATTGCAGCGCTGTGATCAAAACATTATTGAGTCGCAAATTGAGCCAACACTTGAGAGGCTTCGTACAGGTCAGCGTGTTGCGTTTGTATCAGATGCGGGCATGCCAGGCATCTCTGACCCGGGTCAGCATTTGGTTGATGCAGCGCTTTCAGAGGGGCTTGCTACGGAGGTTATTCCGGGACCTTCTGCGGTGACCTGCGCGCTTGTTGCATCGGGCCTGGCAAGTGACCATTTCTTTTTTGAAGGCTTTTTGCCTAGAAAGCACGGGCAGATTGTTCAGCGCTTGCAACAGCTTGCAGCAATTCCCGGCACTATTGTGCTGTATGAATCTCCGTTTAGGGTGCTTGCAACCGTTGAGGCCATAGCCGAGGTGTTTCCAACCAGGCAGGTGGCTCTTGTCAGAGAGCTCACTAAGCTACACGAAGAAGTGGTGCGCGATGTGGCTCCTTGCCTTGTTGAGACTCTTGCAGCAAAAGAAAACCTCAAAGGCGAGTGTGTTTTGGTCATCGCAGCTCCCACAGAAGAAGAGCTTGCCTCTACATCGTTGCAGGCAGCGGGCGAGTCTCAGCTCTCGCTTGAAGACGCAATAGAGGCGGGTCTTGCTGCGGGTACCAGAAAATCAGCACTGGCCAAAGAGCTTGCTCAGAAGTTTGGTATCGCGCGCGATGAGGCATACCAGGCAATTCTTGCTCACGAGGCATAATCACTATACCAACGCAAAGAAAGCCCAGCATTTGCTCTATACTGGATAAGTTATTGCAACTTATACAAAGGGAGTCATTATGCCCGAGGCCAAGCCGTCATACTTTATCACCACCCCAATTTACTACGTCAACGCAAAGCCACACCTAGGAACTGCGTACTGCACCTTGCTTTGCGATATCCAGGCTCGCTTTAGACGCGCTGCCGGCTACGACGTCTTCTTCCTTACCGGTATGGACGAGCATGGCGAGAAGGTCGCTCTTGCTGCAGCTGATCACGGTTTGTCTCCACAAGCATGGTGTGACTCGCAGGTTCCTTTCTTCAAGGGACTTTATGAAGAGCTCAACATCTCATATGACGACTTTATCCGTACTACCGATGAGCGCCACGTAAAAGCTGTCCAGTATCTGTGGGAGCGCATGCGTGAGGCTGGCTTCATCTACAAAGGATCCTACGATGGTTGGTACTGCATTCACGAGGAGACCTTCTTCACCGAGACTCAGGTAGAGAAAGCAGACGAAGAGGCTGGTTGCAAGGGTGCACACCTCTGCCCAGATTGCCATCGTGAGCTTGAGCGTGTTTCTGAGGAGTCTTGGTTCTTTAAGCTTTCCGCATTCCAGGACAAGCTGCTTGAGCTCTATGCTGAGCATCCAGATTTCATTGAGCCAGATTTCCGCGCCAACGAGGTCCGCAGCTTTGTTGAATCTGGTCTCCAGGATATTTCTGTATCCCGTACCAGCTTTGACTGGGGCGTTCCAGTTCCTTTTGATGAGTCTCACGTAACCTACGTTTGGTTTGACGCTCTTCTCAACTACTACACCGCTGTTGGCTACGGTGATGACAGTCCAGAGGCTGCTGCCATGAGAAAGCGCTTCTGGCCAGCTCAGATGCACGTTGTTGGTAAGGACATCATCCGCTTCCACTGCGTCATTTGGCCTGCAATGCTCATGGCCCTTGGCGAGGCAGTTCCTGAGCACATCTTTGCTCACGGCTTCTTGAACGTCCGTAACTCTGAGACCGGTGTTGTTGAGAAGATGAGCAAATCTCGCGGAAACGCCATTGCACCTAAGGACGTTTTGGACCTGCTGGGTGTTGAGGGTTACCGCTACTACTTCATGACCGACGTTACCCCTGGTGAGGACTCAGGCATTTCCTTCGAGCGCATGGAGCAGGTCTATAACGCTGACCTGGCAAATAGCTGGGGCAATTTGGTTTCTCGCGCCCTTAACATGAGCGATAAGTACTTTGAGGGTGTCACTCCAACGTTTGATGGTTCTACTGTTGCTGCAGATCACCCACTGCGCAAGCTGGCTGAGGGCATCTATGACCGCTACGCCGCTTGCATGGAGAAGATGGACTACGTAGGCGCTAAGAACATCATCATGGAGCTTGTCCACGCAGCTAACCACTATATTGAGGACGCTGCACCTTGGACAGTGGCAAAAGACCCTGAGCGCGCATCAGAGCTTGCAGAGATTATCTATACGCTGCTTGAGTCTATCCGCATCTGCGCACATCTCTTTATGCCATTCATGCCTACTACGTCTGCAGAGGTTCTGCGCCGTATGAGCCTTGACGAGGCAGAGATTACCTCTACCGATACCCGCAGCGAGTGCGTATGGGGCAAGCTTCAGGGCGGCCTGGCTGTCTCTAAGGGAGACGCTCTGTTCCCACGTCTTGCAAGCAAGTAATCGTGTCGGAGCACGCATCGCATCAAACATCGTGGCTTGCTAATCAACGCGCCACTAAAGAAACGCTGGAACGTTTTGGCCTTGCTACCAAATACAGGCTGGGCCAAAACTTCCTGGTACAAGACCACGTTATCGAGAAGATCGTCCAGCTTGCAGAGGTTCAGTCTACCGATGTGGTCGTTGAGGTTGGACCCGGTCTGGGTACCCTCACGGTGGCTTTGCTCGACAACGCCTGTGCGGTCTGCTCACTTGAAGCAGACTCTGAGCTGGAGCAAGTCTTAGCAGAAACCTGCAAGGAGCCTCATCCAGACTCATTTGTGCTGGTCATGGGTGACGCGCTGGCAATCACACCACAGAAGCTTGCCGAGGCCTACGGCACGCTTCCGGCCGTTACCCAGAGTGCAGCGCCAAGCGCCCCGATGCCAACAAAGTTTGTATCCAACCTGCCGTATCAGGTGGCAGCTACGTTGATCCTTAAGTTCTTCCAGGAGCTTCCGTCTCTTGAGCGAGCGGTAGTCATGGTGCAGGCAGAGGTGGCCGACAGAATTGCTGCCAAGCCTTCTACCAAAGCATATGGCGCCTATACGGCAAAGCTGTCCTTGTTTGCGCAGGTTACTGGCAGGTTTGAGGTGGGTCCTGGCAACTTTATGCCTCCACCACGCGTCAACTCTGCAGTGGTTCGCCTTGATCGCACCCAGGCGAGAAACCCGGTGACCTCCAAGCTTCTTTCTGAAGAAGAGCTCTTGCATACCATGAGGGTTATTGACGCTGCCTTTGCTCAGCGCAGAAAGACCATTCGTAACTCAATGAGTGCCTCTGGCTTTGATAAAGACAAGCTAGACCAGGCGTTTCTCGCCACAGGAATTGCACCAACGGTGCGCGCAGAAGTTTTGACCAGCCAAGACTTTATTTGTCTTGCAGCTGCTTTGGAGCCTTTGAGTGAGTAAGAAAAAGCATCATCTACCAGCAGAAGAAGTGGACGCACTTTCGTTTTCTGACGGTCAGTTATTCCACGACATTTACGGCACACCTCGTCCAGCTCCGCGCGTTTTAGCGCCTGTTGCTGATACTCATGGTCATTTGGGTAGCCTTCACGAGCACAGTGCTGCAGAGTCTCTTGCTCGCGCTGCCGCGGCGGGTGTTCGTATGCTTATTGTTCCCGTAGATATTGCTACGGAGTTTCCTCGTAAGTGGGCAGATACCAGCGCTTTTATCACATGGTTTGAGGATACTCTTAGCGCGGCTCGCCACGCTTTTACAAAGCTGGCTGAGGTAGATCTCTGTGTACCCTGTGATCTACCTGCAGAGTATTTGTTTGAGCACACGTATTTTGTAGTGGGCGCTCACCCATACAGCGCACCTGACTATAACCAAGAAGCTGAACAGCGTCTGTTTGAGTTGCTTGAGCACCCTCTTTGTGTTGGTGTAGGAGAGATTGGTCTTGATTTTGGACCGTACTGCGAGGTTTCAGAAGAGGTCCAGCGTCAAGCATTTGAGCGCCAGCTTTCCATTGCACATGAGCGCAATCAACGCGTTGAGCTGCACCTGCGTGATGGTGCTGATGATACACACGCTCATGATTTGGCGCTTGAAATTCTGAATCGTATGGGCGTGCCTAAGGCAGGCTGTGACCTGCACTGTTACACCGATGGACCAGAGGTCATGAAGCCTTTTGCAGACCTTGGTTGCTTTGTGGCCTTTGGTGGCGCAGCAACGTTTAAGCGCTCAGATGATATTCGAGCCGCAATGATCTCCTGTCCAGAGGCACAACTACTTTCAGAGACGGACTTCCCCTACATGGCGCCAGAGCCTTTACGTGGAGGGGAGTGCACGCCAGCAATGGTGGTACACACGGTTGAGCGCTTGGCAGAGCTTCGTTGGCAGCGACTTGATATCCCCAAAGAGAAGACGTATACCATACTCTGGGAAAACGCCAAACGCTTTGTGGGACTTGCGTAGCGTAGTGGGAGGTGAGCACGCATGACAAAAATTCTGGTTGTAGAAGATGACCATCAGATTCAGCAAGAGTTGGTGCTGCTGCTGCAAAGAAATGGCTTTGAGGCTCAGGCTCTCTCGTCTTTTGAGTCTGCACCTCAACAAATTGTTGCCGCGCATCCAGACCTGGTTTTGCTTGACCTCAACCTTCCTGGCATTGACGGACAACAGATTTGTCGAGAAGTACGACAGCTCTCAAACGTTCCCATCATTGTAGTTACCAGCAGAAATACTGACCTTGATGAGCTTATGGTGCTCTCGTTAGGAGCGGACGATTTTATCGCTAAGCCCTATAACACCCAGATTTTGCTTATGCACATAACCTCGGTTTTGAGGCGTGCAAATAGCGATGTCACAACAGGAACAAAGCTTTCACATGCAGGCGTGACACTTGATTCTTCTTCTTGCAAGGTCTCTGCAAATCAGAAAAGTGTTGAGCTGACTAAAAACGAGCTCAGGATACTTTCACTTTTGATGCAAAATGCAGGAACGGTTGTTTCTCGCCAGCGTATTCAAGAGGAGCTGTGGCAGTCGGATGAGTTTGTTGATGACAATACGTTGACGGTAAACATTAGCCACCTCAGAAATACCCTTGCAAGCATTGGTGTTGAAGACTTTGTGATGACACGCCGCGGACTTGGCTACGTTATTGAGTAGGCTCTCATGACGTTTTTTAAGTATCTAAAAAATCGAACTATATTCTTTCTTGCGCTTATAGCTAGCAGCACGTTAATTGGCTTTATGCTTAAGGGTGTTGGGCTTAACGCGTTTGCTATTGCCTACTGTATCCTGGTCTTGTGGGTAGTAGGAGTGGCGGCACTTCTAGCCGATTATTTTCATCGTCGTTGGTTCTACCAGCAGCTTGCTGAGAATTTAGCGGCAACGGATAAAGAGAGCTATCTGGTTCCTACCATGCTGGACACACCTTCAACGCTGGAGGAGAAGCTTTTTAAGGACGCTCTTTCTAGTATGTCCAAGTCTATGATGGACCAGCTTGCTGATGAGCATATGCGATCAAAGGAATATCGCGAGTACATTGAGATGTGGGTGCATGAGATTAAGACTCCCATCGCCGCAGCTCATTTGGTTGCTCAGAATAATCCATCGCTTCCCATGGATGACGTGCAAACGCAACTTACCAAGATTGAAACTCTGGTAGAGCAGGCGCTCTTTTATGCACGCAGCGCATCTGTAGATCGAGATTTTTCTATCAGAGACGTTAATTTGCAGTCCATCGTAAAAGATGCTCTTAAAAATAACGCACGCGTCTTCATTGACGCTGGTGTTTCTCCACATTTTGATGACTTGGCCCACGTGGTCAAGGCTGACCCAAAGTGGCTTGAGTTTATTTTGCGACAGCTCCTCATTAACGCTGCAAAGTATTCAAATCCAGAGCTTTCACCTGGCGAGAAGAACGTTTGGATTTCTGCCTCTGTCTCAGAGCCACGTGAGGGAACTACTTCAACCACTCTCTTCATTAAGGATAATGGCATTGGTATTCCTGAAGAGGATCTTTCTCGAATTTTTGATAAGGGTTTTACCGGTCAAAATGGACGCAAGTACGCAAAATCTACCGGTATGGGTCTCTATCTCTGCTATGAGCTCTGTAAGAAAATGGGCCTTAAGCTGGCTGTGAGCAGTACCATTGGTAAAGGTTCAACCTTTTCCATTACGTTCAACCAGTCTTTTACGGATTTAAAATGAAACTAATTAATAATGAAAATACGAGCAAAGCAGACTACATCGTAGCTGCTTTGCTCGTACTGAATACAGCAATTCATTTTTATCCAGAAGCATTCCCTTATGCACAGCAGATAAGTGCATGTATTTTTGCTTTTATCTTTCTCTTGCAAATTTTTAGGATAGTCAAATTTAGAGAAAGAAAAGTAATTACCTATGTACTTTTGGCTATGAGTCTTTTAGCAGCAATTGTGCTAGTTCTGTATTAGAAGTTCCCACAATTCATCCGTTTGAGGATCGCTTCCTACTGGGAAGGTATGCTGACTAAAACGCTTGAATCCCCAATGTGAATAAAATGCCTTAGCAGGCTCATTGTGTTCCCAAACACCCAGCCACACGCGCTTCTTACCCTTCTCTTTTGCTAAATCAAGGGCAAATTTCATGAGCTTTGATCCAAGGTGTAGGCCTTTGTAACGCGGAAGGATATACAGGCGTTCAATTTCAAGTGAGTCATCGCGCTGACCCTCGGTTTGCTCATAACGCGTATTGAGCTTCAGGTAACCAGCTACTTGACCTTCTACCTCAACAAAATAGAAATATGAGTGTTTAGCAGCAAGCTCACGGGTAAGCTTTTCTGTGTTGTAGAGCGAGTCAATGCAACTTGCTAAATCATCTGCCGTATTTGAGTCAATAAAAGTGTCTACAAATGTCTCAACGCTAAGCTTCTGCAGTGTGCGCAAATCGGCTGTTTCAAGCGGTCTGATTGAAACGTGAATGTCATCAATGCTGATTGTGTTTCTCGTCTGACGATATGCATCAAGATCAAAGGAGAGCACATGGTGGAGGACGCCAAAGTGATCAAGCACCTTAGAAGATTCCTGCGTAAACCCAGCGCGCTCGTAGAAAGACTGAGCTTTGAGTTGCGACTCAACTAACACCTTGGAAGCACTACTTTCTTGTGCCAGGTAATCAAGGGTATCGTGCAGTAGTTTTGAACCAATACCAGCGCCTTTGTTGCTAACACATACGCGACCAATAAGAGGGGAGTTGTATGACTGTCCCGCATCAATGATGCGCAAATATGCAGCTACCGAGTCAGTATCTTGATAAAAGACATGGGTAGAAACTTGATCAACGTTATCAAGATCGTTGTACATAATCTGCTGATCAACAATAAACGTTTCTGCTCTTAGAGAAAGAATTTGATATAACTCTTTAGCGGTAAGCTGCCCAAATCTTTTAATTACTAACTTCATAGCATGCCCCTCCCGTATGCTTGATAGTGATATTTTGACACATCAAAGTGAGAAAAGCGTAAGGTTTCTGTAAGGTCAATCGATGGCAACGTAAACGGTAGTGCGGGAGTATATATCTCAAGATTTACTCGCTCCCAACGAAAGGACGCAACATGGCAACCGCTCAAGTAACTCCAACTCAGCCAACTGTTGTGGCTGGACAATCTTCAGCACTTACCCCTCACACTGTTTTGGTTTGTCAAAACCTCGAGAAGTACTACGGAACTCGTGGAAATATTACAAAGGCACTGGACGGCATTAATCTTTCTGTAGCTCGCGGTGAGTTCATTGCCATCATGGGTCCTTCCGGTTCTGGTAAAACCACGCTTTTGAACTGCATCTCAACCATTGACCAAGCATCTGCAGGCCACATCTTTATTGATGACCAAGAGCTTTCCAGCCTGCGTGGAGCAGAGCTTTCTGCCTTTAGGCGTGACCGTCTGGGCTTTATTTTCCAGGACGCAAACTTGCTTGACAGCCTTACTGCTCGCGAGAATATCGCGCTCTCTTTAACCATTGGTCATGTCCGCGCGCAGGAAGTTTTGGAGCGCGTAGAAAACGTTGCCAAGCTGCTTCAGATTTCTGAGGTACTTGATAAGTTCCCTTACGAGATGTCCGGTGGCCAGCGTCAACGCGTTGCTGCAGCTCGAGCAATTGTCACTAATCCTTCGCTGGTCCTTGCAGACGAGCCAACCGGCGCACTTGACTCAAAGAACGCCCGCACACTTCTTGAGAGCTTTGAGAACCTCAACCGTAATGGCGCAACTATTGCCATGGTTACTCACGATTCATATGCAGCTTCTTACGCTCATCGCGTCATTTTCATTAAAGATGGTCGCATCTTTAACGAGATAGTTCGTGGCGAGAAACCCCGTAAGCAGTTCTTTGACCAGATCATGGACGTTGTTTCATTCCTGGGAGGAGAGGGTGCTGATGTACAGTAAAATCGCGCTTGGTAACGTCAAGAAATCACTGCGCGATTTCAGCATTTACTTTCTGACATTGGCAGTAGGCGTTGCACTGTTTTATTCCTTCAATTCAATCACTCAGCAGTCCATGGTGTTGGATCTTTCTGAAGACCAGAGACGCATTGTTCAGCTCTTAAGTAATACCATCTCTGGAGTAAGCGTTTTTCTCGCCGTTATTATGGGATTTCTTGTTGTCTACGCTAATCAATTTCTGATTCGCCGTAGAAAAAAAGAATTTGGTATGTACCAGATACTGGGTATGACCAAGAGAAATGTCTCTAAGATTATGAGTATTGAGACACTGCTTGTTGGTTTTCTCGCCCTGGTAGTTGGACTTGTTGCAGGTATTTTTATCTCTCAATTTATGATGTTTGCAACGGCCCATATGTTCAATACGACTCTTGATTCATTCAAATTTGTCTTCTCGCAAGCTGCGTTGATTCAAACGGTTATTTACTTTGTGGTCATGTTTGTGGTTGCGCTGATTTTTAACGTCACCACGGTGTCCCGCTATAAGCTTATTGACCTTCTTAACGCAGACAAAGTAACTCAGACCGTCAAGGTAAGAAACCTTACCGTTTCAGTACTGCTCTTCTTGGCCTCTCTTGGAATCATTGCTTATTCCTATATCCTGCTTCAGCACAATGGTTTAAAACAGATAGATGACGAGTTTGCCATGGCCACTGCTTTGGTATCGGTGGGCACAGCACTCTTCTTCTTCTCAATCTCTGGTTTTTTGCTCAGATTTATGCAGATGCAGAAGGGCTTCTACTACAAGGGTCTTCACTCATTTATCCTGCGTCAGTTTAACGCCCGCGTTAATACTGCTTGGGTTTCTATCTCTCTAGTCTGCGCTATGCTCTTTGTGGCAGTCTGTGGACTTGGTACGGGCTTCTCGCTTGTTGACTCTATGAACGCCAGTTTCTCTAAGCTTAAAACGTACGATGTTTCTGTATCAATCAATCCAGGCTCAGAGCGCAGTTATACTCCTGGTCCAGCAGATTCGTACGACTACCTTTCTGTAGTGCAGAAGCTAGATCCAGAGTGGGATAAAACTATCAAAAACGCCTTCCAGGTAGATACGTACTACGCTCAAAGTGATCCAACAACGCCTAGTTTTACGTATGGCTCTATTGATGCTGTAACAGGCAAGCGCTTTAGTGATTACTTTACCGGCTATAGTGGCCAGGAAGATCCTGCGCAGAAAAACGTAACTTTGATGCGAGCTTCTCAGTACAACAAACTGCGCGTTGCATCTGGGCTTGAGCCTGTTGACTTTGGTACTGACGGCTATATGGTTTGGACGCTAGATACTAATCTCACAAAATACTGGCAGGATTCTCTTGCAAACAATCCCGAGCTCACCATTGAGGGCCACAAGCTTCATGCTGTTGGCGGAACGCTCGACATTGCGCAGACACAAGGCGGTCCTGCACTTATGCCAGCAGCTGGAATTGTGGTTGTTGCTGATCAAAGTTTCCCTTCAAGCACCGTTTTGACCAACTCTTATATCTTAGGTAACTACCAAACTCCAGGCGATGCTACTGAAGCTCAGTTCCGAAATCAGATGAAGCAGTACTTTGACGATGGTGGCCTAACTGGCAACGATTCCGACCCATATTCTTTAATGTTTGTGGTCACTGCTTCTCAGTACATTCAATCTACTGTTGGACTCTCTGGTATTGTGACGTATTTGGCACTGTATATTGGTTTGGTACTCTTCATTGCGTGCGCTGCTATTCTGGCACTTCAACAGCTCTCCGAGGCATCGGATAACGCCCGTGCCTACCAAGTCCTGGCAGAGCTAGGTGCCGAGAAGGGCCTTGCAAGTCGCGCGCTCTTTGTTCAGATTGGCGTGTACTTCCTGTTCCCACTGCTTATGGCAGCTGCGCACGCAACATGCGCAATGACTATTATGGTTTCTGTCATCAAGTCGATTGGCAACTTTGATGTAGCTAGCAGTATTGGTGGAGTAGTTGCAGTCGTAGCTGCTTTGTATGGTGGATACTTCCTGGTTACTTATTTTGCTGCACGTTCAATCATCTTCAGGGGAGCAAAGAGGATGCAGTAAATTGCACTTTCGTGTTGTAAATTCGTGAAAGAAGGACGGATGTTCCTCTGTGGGGCATTCGTCCTTCTCGCTTAGGTAAAATAGAAACGTTATGTCAGATGGTATCTGTGCAGAGCACATACTCAAGGAGGCATTATGGGTCTTTGGTCAAAGGTTAAAAATGTGTTTGTTCCTTCTAACGGAGCAGAGCAGCCTCAGAAGGCTACATTTGCTACCAGGGAAGACACTATCTATGCACCAGTTTCTGGTGTTCTGGTAAGCGTACAAGAGGTTCACGACGAGGTAATCTCAAGCGGTCTCTTTGGCCAAGGCTATGGCATTTTGCCTGTTGGCCTTGATTGCGTCTATGCTCCTTGCAATGCTCGCGTTACCGCAACTAACGTAACAAATCACTCAATTGGCCTTACCACAGACACTGGTATTGAGATTTTGATTCACATTGGTGTTGGCACCATCGAGATGAACGGCAAGGGCTTTACCCGTTACGTTCACGCTAACGATGAGGTCAAGGCCGGTACTCCACTGATTTCATTTGATGCTGCTGCCATTGAAGAAGCAGGATATGAGAACGTTGTAGTTGTTACCGTTGTTAATGCAGATCAGTATGAGCGCATTGACCTCATTGGTGAGTCCGGAACACTGATTGGTGGTCGTCCACTGGTTAAGATTGGCGACCCTCTGATGTGCGTCAAGCACTAGGGTTTCTCGCCAGCTAAACATCTGCAATAAACGAGGTTTTACATGCTTAGAGTTACTAAGGCAATTCTTCACGTCTTTGATTTTGAGACGGGAACTAAATACTTCTCTCAATCTACCTTGGATTTAGAGGACCGTCAGACAAAGTCATATGTGCAGCGTAGACTGCGTAAAATTACGGCAAACCCGGAGTCTAGACATGGAGAGTTTGCTCCTACCAGCAATTTTGCTGGGGGTCTTCAGGAGTATGCTCACGGAGACGTTGAGTTTGTAGAGTTTTCTCACCAGATTGCTCAGTGGTTCTGGGAAGAGCTTCGTCGTGCAGATGACGTTGAGCAGTGTGATCTTCTTGTAGCGGACTACATTGATACCGATGCAGGTCAGGCGCTTGCCAGTGCTGCTGCAGATGACGAGGATGCTCAGGCTGAGGCCTTTGAGGGAGAGGGAAGACGTCTTTTTGCTATTGTGCTTCTCCCACGTAAGCAGGCCTTTATCCATGATGTGAATGGCTCAGCAAACGAGATTTTGCGCCAAGACGCAACGCTGCCGTCTCCAACGCAAAAAGTTGATTCATATGCAGTCATTGACCTGGATACAGGCGCCATTGACTTCCACGACCATGACCGCTCTGTAGCGGGAGAGGGAAAGTTCATCATCCCAGAGCTTTTCCTTGAGTGCACGTCAGAGGCATCAAGCCATGAGGTTATTGGCGAGGTAACCGTTATTGTCCAAGACTTGGCTGAAGAGTATGGTCTTGAGCCTGCTGTTGAGGTGTCTCGTGCAAAAGCGGCTGTTGCAGAAGCAGCAGAGGTAGAAGAGGTAGTAGACCCCATCAAGGTTGGTAAGCGTATCTTTGAGGAGCGTCCTGAGATTCAGGAAAAGTACGAGGCTCAGGTGGCAAGTAGAGAGCTCCCCGAAGAAGTTCCTGTTAAACGCGGTGTTGCTAACAGAATTGCAAAGAATCATAAAATCCGCACCGATACGGGAATTGAGATTTCATTTCCCTCAAACCTAACGGATCGTCCAGGTTACCTAGAATTTTCTCACGAGTCTGACGGTAGGATTACCATATCAATAAAAAATGTTACACATATTGAAAACCGCTAAATCCTATCTCTGACCTCACAATTTAGAGCCAAAACTCCCCGAAATTCGTTTTGGGAAGTTTGTAAATTACGTATCTTTTTGAATATCATCGTGTATCTCGGGTAGAATAGTCTCTCAAAGGTCACACCGTACTACTAAACGTTCTAGGAGACCCTTATGAGTTTAAAGAAACAGCAAAGCACAACCATTGAGGAGCAGAGCGCTGCTCTTTTCAACCGTCGTGATGCTCTTAAGATTTTTGCCGGCATGGGCATTGCTGCCGCTGCCGTTACTGCATCCCTGATTAATACCCGTCCTGCTTTTGGTGTTACCCAGGCTCAGATTGATGCTGCTCGTAGCGATTACGATGCTGCTCAGAAGCTGCTTGATGAGATTTCTAATGAGGTCTCTAGCATGCAAGCAAGCCTCAATGACACTAACTCTCAGATTGGCGCTATTTCTGATCAGATTGCAGATAAGCAGAATCAGATTGATGCTAAGCAGAAAGAGATTTCTGAAAAGGAAACTCAGATTGCCGAGAAGAGAAAAGAACTTGGCGCTCGTATGTCCAGCAACTACAAGGCTGGCCCAGCTGGTGCTTTGGAGATGATTCTTTCTTCTGCAAGCTTTGAGGAGCTCACTTCTAATATTTACTACCTCGACAAGATTTCTGAGTCCGATCAGAAGATGATTGAGGAAGTTAAGAACCTGAAGGCCGCTCTTGAGTCTGATAAGGCTGCTCTTCAGTCCGAGAAGACCGAGCTAGAGAATAAGAAGGCTGAACTTGAGAATCTCCGTGCTTCTCAGGAGTCTCAGCTTAATGATATTTCTGCTCGTCAGGCGGACGCTGCAAACGTTGTTGCAAATCTTGATGACAACGTCAAAGAACTTATCGCTCAGCGTGATTCTGAACTTCTTGCCGCTCAGCAGGAGGCAGAGCGTGTTGCTGCTCAACGTGCTGCTGCATCAAGCGACAGCGGTGGTGGTAGTAGCTACTCTGGTGGCGGTGGCGGAGGAGGAACCTCTTCTGCTGGTTCCGGTTCTGCTGCTGCAGTTGTTAATGCTGCAGGCTATACCGGATCTACCGGTGCTGGCTTCTGTGCTGCTTGGGTTTCTAATGTCTTCTCAAACGCAGGTGTTGGCACCTTCTATGGCAACGCTTGTGATATGTACTACTCCTGGTGCTATTCTACTGATCAGAGCGCTATTGAGCCTGGCATGATTATTGCCGTTCCAACCCTTGGTGGTTCTGCTGCAGCTCTGATTTACGGCCACGTTGGCATTTACATTGGTGGCGGCATGGTCAGGCACTGCCTCTCTGGTATTGTAAGAAGCCAGAGCTTGAGTTCTTGGATTTCTCAGCTTGGTGCTTTAAGTACTCCAAGGTGGGGCTGGCTTGGCGGCGTTGTCCTAAGCTAAGGTATTGGCCCCTCATAACTTGTTATGTAAAAGAGCTTGGTTGCATGCAACCAAGCTCTTTTGTTGTCTATTTGGCGCAAAAAAGCAGGGTAAAAACCTTGAAAAGCTTGAGAAAATTCTTGAGAAGCTTGTATGTAGAGAAGAACTTCCAAAATTTCACTACGTACGGCACATGATGATGCTTTCTCAATGCACCTTAAGGCGTCAGCCATGGTAATGTACTGGGTTGAAACCTTGTGCGAATGGTCTCGCCGTGGAGGTGCCAAAGCAGACCGTGCACTCTTACAGACAGTTGCTGGAGAGACGGATGCGGCAATTGCCACTGTGACGAAAAGTTATAAGTGACAATAGAGTTGTAGCCATGAAGTTTAAGAGCGTATGATACGCCATCCAGCAGCTTCCCGGCGCATCTCGATAAAGCGCCGGTAGATACCAGCCTCCTTCATTAGCTCATTATGTGTACCACGCTGAACGATGCGCCCGCCGTCGATCACAAGGATCTGGTCAGCATCGCGCACCGTGTTCAGGCGATGTGCAATGGTAACAAGGGTCTTTCCTCGTGTCAGTTCCGTTACTGCCTGCATAAGCAGGTGCTCGTTTTCCGGGTCGACCGAGCTCGTAGCCTCGTCAAGGATGACAATCGGCGCATCCTTCATGATGGCGCGTGCAATGGATACTCTCTGGCGCTCTCCACCGGAAAGGTTTGCCCCACCTTCCTCAAGCACCGTGTCGTATCCGTCAGGAAGTTCCATGATGAAATCATGGCAGCGTGCGCGTTTGGCCACAGCGATGACCTCTTCGCGCGATGCATCGGGGCGACCAAAGCGAATGTTATTCTCGACGGTGTCATTGAACAGGTATACGCTCTGGAACACCATCGATATGTTTGCAAGCAGGCTTTCCGCCGTTCCCTCGCGGACATCAATGCCACCGATGGTAACGTGGCCCTTCTCGACATCCCAAAAGCGCGCAAGCAGATTCACCAGCGTTGTTTTACCCGAGCCGCTCGGGCCGACAAGCGCGCAGGTTGAGCCTTCGGGAATAAAGAGTGTTACTCCTTCTATGACACGACGGCCGTCACCGTAACCGAATGAGACATCCTCCATGGCTAGGGCAAATCCGTCGGGCGAGAGCGTCTCATCCGTAAGGTCTTGCTTTGGCACCGAGCATACCTCGTCAATGCGGTTAAGCTCTCCTTCGATCTTCTTGGTGAGAAACGCACTGTTGTTCGCGCTGATAAGCTCTCCGTAGATCATAAAAGCGGCAACCAGCAGCGTGAGCGCCCACGAGAGAGACAGAGCGCCTGTCAGATACAGTGTGCATGCGGCGAGAAGAACTCCGCAGCTTGCAAGGTTGAACACGAGCGCATAGAGCTTGAGGATACCTTGTGCCGCCTGCTCTTGATCGTAATCTGCCTGGCGTTTCCGCTCAAAGGATGCCTTTGCTGCGGCAAGTGCGTCATCGGGTGTCGCGAATGCCCGCAATACAGCCATGCCGCGGGCGTATTCGATCACCTTGTCAGTCATTTCCTCCTGTGCGGCAGTGACCTCCCGTGTGACGGCGGTCGAGCGTCTTCTCAGCCAATCCAAAACAATAAGGCCTACGGCAATGCCGACAAAGGTAATGAAGGCAACCGGTGGCGCTTGAAACAGGAAGAACAGACTCATGATCACTGCCATGGCTACGCCGCCCGAGAGTCCCGTGAGACAGATGGTCATGAACTCTTCGAGTTGGTGCACCGTGGTAGTGAGCGTGGTGGTTATCGCCGAGAGACGCTGCTCTGAGAAGTAGCCCATGGGAGCGCCTTTTAAGCGGTCGCCCACCCGTAGCCGCAGATCACGGAAGATGTGGAACCCCTCGGCGTCCATCTGTATGTCCACGAGATATTGGAAGGCAAACTGACCCGCTACGCTGATGGCGAGGATCCCTAAACATTGCAGGGCAACTCCGGCGCTCAGGTGACTTCGCATCTCAAGGGCCCACCATACCGCTATGAGCATTCCGGACATGAAGAACGCTTTAATGACATTACAGACCATGCCTGCCATGAGGCTGCGGCGTGATGCCGGTGAGAAGCTTCCGGCCAAGTCAAGGATGCGTTTCATTATTGCAAACATGAGGGCTCCTCTTCTGCGTTGACGGTAGAGCTCATATGTTCTTTCCACATGCGAGCATACAAAGGACAGGTTTTCAGCAATTCACCGTGACGTCCGCGCGCAACGATGCGTCCGCCGTCCATGACGAGGATCTGGTCGGCGCCTGTGATCGTTGATAGGCGGTGGGCGATAGTAACAAGTGTTTTTCCTGCTACAAGCTTGCTCAAGGCTCGCTCTACCAGAGCTTCGTTTTCAGGATCGGCATAGGCAGTGGCCTCATCAAGAATGACGATGGAAGCATCTTTTAAGATGGCGCGGGCAATGGTGATGCGTTGGCGCTCGCCGCCGGAAAGCCTTGCACCTGCCTCACCGGCAGGAGTGCGATACCCTTGAGGAAGCCGGCTGATGAACTCATGAGCGCCGGCTGCACGTGCAGCAGTCTCGACCTCTTCATCGGTTGCATCCGGCATGCCCATGCGGATGTTGTCGGCGATGGTCCTATCAAACAAAAACGTGTCCTGTGCCACATACGAGACGTGCTCCATAAGCTGCTCGAAGGGAATGTCTCGCACATCGGTACCGCCGAATGAAATGCATCCGGAACGTACATCCCAGAAACCGGCCATAAGCTTAGCTACCGTTGATTTGCCCGATCCGCTGGGTCCTACGATAGCCGTGATCTGCCCCGGCTCCGTCTTAAAGTTGATATCGTGCAACACCTCCGTACCCTCATGATAAGAAAAAGAGACGTTCTCAAAAGTGAATGACTTGCCGTCAAGCATTACGCGCTCACTTGGCCGTGAGAGCTCAGGCTCTCCTAAAAAGTCCCAGACTACGTTCAGGCAGGTATCCATACGTGAAATTTGGCCTGCCGCCTGGGAGAACTTGAGTATTCCTCCGATGAATCCCAATGGGATGGTGATGCACACCATGAAGGCAGGCAATGCGATCCGTCCGACCGAAAGCAGCCAAACGCCGAGCGGTAGCGAGAAGAGCAGCGTACAGGGGACGATAGCCCGTATCGCCGCCATCCATATCCAGCTTTGGCGAAACCATGCAAGCGTGGAGTCGTGATACTCGGCTACTGCCTCGGAAAACGAGCCGTATGAGGATGCGGTGCGTCCGAACGCTTTGATCACCTGGATACCGTTGACATACTCTACCAGCGTTGAGTTCATCCGCTGTTCACTCGCAATATAGCGGGCCATTTTGGGCTTATAGTCCCGCATCATGCCAAGATAGAAGAGCAGGCATAAGGGGATCGTGGCAATCCCGGCAAGTCCCATACGCCAGTTGATGGCGAATACGATGATCATTGCCAAAAGCGGCGCAAATACCGTGCTTGGAAGCTCGGGCATGAAGTGCGCAATGGCGTCCTCAAGTTGGTTCACGTTGTCTACGAACCGGTTCTTGAACGTGCCCGTCGGCGTGTCGACGATGGTCCCCATGGGCACACGAGCCATCTTCTCTGCCATCTGCTCACGCATGGTGCGTAGAGCCTTGAAGGCGATCCCGTGGCTGATCATGGAAGAGCGCCAGGTGAACAGGAACTTTGCAATCTGGGCCGCTGCTGCTGCGGCTGATAGGAGAGCAGCTGACTCAAGCGTGAGCGTCCCTTCCGCCAATCCCGCGGCAAGTAAGGCAACGACAATATAAGGAACCATGCCTGCCGCCTCGCCTATGCATGCTAGAAGAAGCGAGAAGAGCATTCGATTCCTGTCGGGCCGCATAAAATAGAAAAGCTTTGAAAATGCACTGGGACGTGCCGTCCGGTTTTTTGGCGTAATGTGACTCATGGAGACATCAATCTCTTTTCTGCAATGACAAGTCAACGATGTAATCGCCTGCCAGTTGCGCCAACAGTTCGTCGTGCGTTATAACCACAACTGCTTTTTTCTCGGATGCGAGTTTGCGGCACCAATGCACCACCTCGTGCATCCCGTGTCCGTCAAGTCCGCTTGTGGGCTCGTCAAGTACAATAAGCTCGGCATCTGAGCAGTATGCCGTCGCAAGTATGACGCGCTGCTTCTGCCCGCCGGAAAGACTGGCCGGATGTCGGTCGGCCAAATCCGTCAGACCAAAAGCTGCCAGTGCCTCCCAGGCGCGTGCCTTGAGTGCATCATCCACCTGTCGGCCAAGCACCACTTCGTCCGCTACGCTGCCGGCATACAGCTGATAGTCAACGTCCTGCATGACAAAGTAGCTGAGGAGGCGGCGTTCTTTACGGGAAAGATGTTTCCCGTTTCTGGCGACGATGCCTCTCTGCTCTCGAGCGGCTCCTACAAGGACTTTTGCGAGCGTAGTTTTGCCTGTTCCGTTTTCACCACATATGACCGTTACGGATCCGAATGGAAATTCAGCGGTAATGCCCTTGATTCCGCGTTTTGTTGAAGGGTATAGATAGGTCACATCTGTCATGTGCCAACCGTCCGCATCCTTTGCGGGATAGGACTTGATTTCAGAGTCGGATTTCATGTCGGGGTGTCGAAGCCCAAACTTTGCCGTTTCGTGTTCGGAAAGAGACGTGAACTTCTCGACATCCCACCGAGCGGCTATGCGTCCTTCCTGAAGATATACAAACTCATCGGCTACAGGCAAAAATTGATGGAGTCTATGCTCGGAGATGATCAGTGCCACGCCGTTTCTTTTAAGCTCTCCGAGGATCTTGATAAGCGACTGAGACCCCTCTGCATCCAAATTCGAGGTGGGTTCGTCAAGTATCAGGATCTGCGGACGGTTGGCTATTGCAGCCGCAAGAGCGACGCGCTGTTTTTGTCCGCTTGAGAGCTCGGTGAGCTTCTCGGCAAGAAGTCGGCTGACACCGCTGAGTGTTGCCGCCTCTTGGACGAACTTGATCGTATCTGAGGGATCAGTACCCAGATTTTCCAGGGAAAATGCAATTTCGTCGCCTACCGTCCCCATGAAGAATTGACTTCTCGGATCTTGTGTGACTACGCCTATGCTTTTCGTGCGATTGCGCGGGGACAGATCAAACACGTCCGTTCCGTGTACAAGGACCACTCCGCTCTTCTCGCCGGGAAAGAAGGTTCCTGCGAGGCCGTCGATCAGGCGCAGAACCGTTGATTTTCCGCTGCCGGAGCGTCCGCAGAGTACGGTGCATGAGCCTGCCGGGATGTTGAGGCAGATATCCTGTACACAGCTTTCCGTAGATTCGTATCTGCCGGCTGATACCTCACTATCAGCTGATGTTTCATCTGAAAGCTCAGACTCGTCGAGGTAGTAAAACGAAACGTTCTTCAAAGCGACGGTTTCCGTACCTCTCACAAAACCGCCTCCAACGCATATATGCCGGCGACGGCTGCAGTTACAACAAGAGCGCACATTGCGTCGCGCAAGGTGAATCCCACGTGATATACCGACGTTCGTCCTGTACCTATCCCAATCCCTCGCAGTTCGGCCGATGCGGCGAGTTCGTTTGAGAGTCTCAGCGAGCGCATGACAAGCGGCGTGTAAAAGCATTCGTATGCGAGCGCGGGGTGTCTCACAATACCCAGTAAGCTGGGGAAGATGCCCCGCATGCGGATTCCGCGAAGTATTGAGCGCATCTCAAACGGAAGGATCGAGGCAAATCTGAATATCATGCAGATCCCAACGAGGAATTTTTGCGGGAGATGCCACCGGTCGAGTGCGCACATGATCGCCGAAGGAGAAAGCGAGAAGAACGCGCAGCCGGTCGTAAACGGGGGAATCATGTGCAGCATGCTTACAAAAAGAACTCCGTACAGCCCTGGGAGGGGAAGGAAGCTCAGGCCGCATATGACTGTGAAGCTCACACAGGTCCTTGTCGCACTTCTCGTCCGTCCGTTTGCGGTGAGATAAGCTGTAGCGAATGCCTGTAAAAGCACCGTCTCAAGGAGGTTCACTATCAGCATGGATACGATCCCCACAAGAAAGAACGACAACAGATGTGTTCTTGGATCAAGGCCGAGAAGACCGCACTTGATGTCCGTCTCTTCCATGTCGTTCATGCGATTTTCGCTTTACGGACGTGTTTTTTCAAGAATTTTGATCCAATAAGGCCGCCAACGATCGTTCCCGCTGCAAACAAAGCCATCATCAGAAGGATCCAGGGGAGTTCGGTATATTGGGCGATCATCGCGGTAACGTCGGCGGCATTGTAGTAGGTTTCCAACTGTTTCATGTAGGCTTCTCTGAACAGTACATACGGTATGATTCCATAAAAACCAAACGTCACCCAATAGACGATATAGCCGCCGATGACGCGTTTGATATCGTGATAAGAATCTTTACCCCACATAACCAGCTCGCCTATGACTGCGCCCACAATAGCGACCGGTGCACAGTAGGGTCCGCCCATGAAGGTGTAGAGGACACCAAATATGAGGATCGATCCGGAAAGTACGCCACGTTTGCCGATGCGATCGGCCATGACGAGATAGAACGGTGTTGCCAGTAACGGAAACAGCCATGATCCGACGAAGAACGTATTTTGTGGTGCCAACAGCATGTCTTCGACTACTTTTGCCACCGTGATAAGTATCATGATGATGAGATTGAATATTACAAATGTAAGGACGTCGCGCATGACCCACCTGGTATTTTTGGAGCTTTCAACTTCTGCTTTCATAGATGATCCTCCTTACTGTCGACTCTTTATATCGATGCACATCGATCGATTCGCCGATCAATTGTTAGCTATAGGAAACTCTGCTTTATAATGGATAAACAGCATGTTCCTGACAACTGCATTGATGAGATGCGTCCCTATACGGAATGAGAAGGCCTGATCAAGGAAGAAGCCTGGGAACCGGACGAGCGGAAAGGAAGGAAGATGAAAAGTATTGAGACAGATCTTTACCGTGGGGCGTTTCAGGGATGGGATCTCAAGCCTTTGAAGGAAGTTCGTGGTTATGGCCCTGAAGGCGTCCTACACACCTTTGAAAATGAGCTGGGATCCGGTGAGTACTGGGCGTACTTTCGCGGAAGTCTTTTTGCCGTGAATGCATTCAGGATGAACTTTGCAAAAAGCGGGATCATGCGGTACCGCTGTACCGAGCACATCTGCCTGGGATGCTACGATGATGTCAAGGGTATGGTGCAACGTCAGGGTGCGCCGCTCGCTCCGGGGGCCATCATGGTATATCTTGGGGGTGAGAATGAAGAATATGAGATGCGATTCTCAAAAGGGGCCGTAGCAAGGGCTTCGTCTATCACTATTTCTCCCGACTACTATCGGGATTATCTACAAAGCAGGTTTGGGGATATCAGAGATGTCCGGGAAGCCTTTATCAAAGTTGACGGAAAACATGATCTTCCCGAACTTGTCGATCTGCTCCGCAAGGCACGTGCGTATCAGGGCAAGGGAATTGCCGCGGTGCTGTTCTATGAGGGCGTGATTGCAGAGGCTGTCGCTCTTGTTATGGAATACGCTACCCGAGAAGATGGAAGCGAAGAACATAAGGCTCTGTCTCAGGATGATACACGCGCTATCTGCCATATCAGTGCCTACATTGCCGACAACCTGAGTGGAGACCTCTCCTGTGCACGGCTTGCCTCAGAGCTGTACATCGGGCAAACCAAGCTGAAAAGGCTGTTCAAAACCGCGACGGGGCTTTCACCTTCTGCGTATGTCATACGGGAACGAATGGAAGAGGCTGTTCGGCTGCTCAAGGAAACCGATCTTCCGATTGCAAGCGTCGGTAAGGCGGTCGGTTACCGCAAACCGGGTGCGTTCACGGAAGCATTTCGAAGGAACAAGGGCTTCTCGCCGGTGGACTTTAGAAAGAGCAATGGTGTTCAGTGAACCCTCACTGCGGTTAATCCTTCGAAAATCATCAATGTAATGGCTCGAAAAACATAGTTGAGTTAGCTCGAAAATCATAAATGGAAATCCTCGAAAATCATAAATGAAGAGTTGAATTTGTGCTATCATCAGGCATTACAATAGTTCTTACGAGGAAGGGGGTCTTATGAGATATTCAAAGTTTAAGCCGGAAACATACATTCCTCGTATTATTGATTCACAGGTGCAGGTCCTTCTGGATACCTTTGGTGGTATAGAACTTTGTGGTCCTCGTTGGTCGGGGAAATCCTGGACGGCACAGTCATTTGGCGAGAGTGTGACACGTGTGGATGAATCCGAACAGATTTATATGGATGATCCACAGCTTGCTCTTGTTGGTGATACCCCTCATGTTATTGACGAGTGGCAAGATATACCTGCTATATGGAATATTGTACGTCATAGGATTGATGATAGTGCAAATAAGCCGGGACAGTTTATTTTGACAGGCTCCTCCACCCCTCCCGAGGATGAAAAAAGACATAGTGGAGCAGGACGCATTGCACGGTTGCGTATGCATACTATGAGTCTTGCAGAGACTGGAGATTCTACGGGAGCAGTATCTCTTTTGGGACTCTTTGAAGATTCCTTCCAGCCGGCGCAATCTCATATTGATCTCGCCGATTTAGCCAATATTGTATGCCGCGGTGGGTGGCCGGCTCTTCAAACAAAAAAATTGGCGGATCCAAGGGCCGTTACCGATGAATATCTTAATGCACTTTTTGATGTAAGCATGCCTCGCGCGGGGAAAAGTCCACTTCTGTCCCGCCGCATAGCTGCATCTCTTGCACGAAATGTAGCAACGAGTGCAACGCTGGGTACCATGAGAGATGATATTGCTGCCTTTGACAATATAGCTCCGGTGGATGGGACCATATCCTCATACCTTGAAGAGTTTAGACGCAACTATTTTATTGAGGAGCTCTCGGGCTGGGATGCGCCAATCAGGTCAAAGTCAAGGCTGCGCACGAAACCAAAACGATATTTCTGCGATACGTCTCTCGTGGCCAGTTTATTAGGTGTCGACTCTTCACGCTTACTTAAAGACGGACAGCTTTTTGGTTTATTGATTGAGTCACTCTGCATTCATGATTTGTCCGTTTACGTTTCCGCTTTGCCTAAGTCGTATGGGGGATCTTTACGATATTATGCGGACGCCGATGGGCTTGAGGTTGACGCCATTATTGAATTGACAGATGGTCGATGGGCAGCCATTGAAATCAAGATGGGGGAATCTAAAGTGGAAGATGCGGCTGCGAATCTCATAAGAGTTGCGAGAAAGGTGGCTGCTAATCCTGCAGCAAGAAATCCTAAGCCTAGCTTTATGGCTGTACTGCTCGGTAAAGGGACGATGGCGCGTAGACGGCGCTCGGATGGGATATATGTTATTCCGATCGATACCTTGGGGGCATAAGCGATTGTGGAGAGGAATATTCGAGTAAAGTGCATTTAAACTCCAACTTCTCCATCTTACGTGTGTCCTTCAACTGATTCTAAATAAAGCTGTCTTGTATATAATGAAATTCATGCGACACTTGCTTGACCCTTCTATACGGGATACGAATCGGAGAAGATGTGACACTCTTTGGAAAATCAGTTTCTAAAAAACTGGCCGATAAGGGCTTTTCAGTCTTGAATTCTCAAAGCAAGTGCAACGTTTGGTGATGGTAGACTTCCCAAGGGCACTTCCAACCCAGACGCTTACGTGGCCTTAA
>JDFH01000001.1 GCA_000564995.1 Atopobium sp. ICM42b | reverse complement strand
AAAGCCACCCGCATGTGAACTGCCTCCCATTTCTTGGACATAAGAAATGGGAGGCTTTTTATGCGTATGGGTTGCGGGATCACTTAATTTTCGGTTTCTGAATCCAGTGCCGGACCTATCGCTTTTATGAGATATCCATTCTCATCGAACTCATAATAGTAGTCATCAACTATTGCTAGCCCATGTGAAAAAAGGTAGCCGTTGATTTGTCGGTACGCTTTGTGTCCATCAACCGTTACCCAACCGAAGGGAAGTTTCCATTCAAAAGGTCCAAGTTCTACAGAGCCGTCTCTTACTTCCTTGTAGTCGTCAAGAGAAATTTCCTCCAAATCCACGAGTTTGAAGGACTCGTAATTGCCGGCAAGAGCGGAGAACCTTAAAGTTCCGAGCTCTTGCATGACATATCCCACAGGTTTATCTCTATATCGAATCTCCCAAATAAGGTTGTTCCGGGTTTCTGGTTTTACTCCTATATAGCAACTGCCAAGCGTGAGCTTCATATAGTCGATGTCTTTGAGGTAAGGCTTTCCGCCGTCTCCTTCTTGCCTGGCGGTATTGATAGCTTCTTGTGTGGCCCGCTCTACCGCTTTTTGCTGAAGTGAGTCAATTGCCCATGGGTAGGGCGTAGCAAATGCATTCCACAAGAGAAAGACAGTGGCCATAAGAAACAGAACTATAGAGATAATCTTTAGAGGCAGCCATTTATGTTTCTTGTTCATAGTCATCACGCAGCCTCAACTAGTGGCTTATATGCTTTAGGAACAATGTTTCCTGGTAGTGCTTTATGCGCTTCACCCCTTGCATTAAATTCGTAGATAACACCACCAATGCGAGCTTTTTGCGAGTAAATCATAGAGCCGGTAGGACCTCCTGAAACAGGCTGATTATTGTCATAGCGTAGATAGTAGCTGCTGCCTCCGTAAGAGAGCCAGCCAGTACGCATTGAACCATCTTGGTTAAGGTAGAAGGTATGACCGGAACTATTGAGCCATCCTGTTTGCATTATTCCGCTTGAGCTTAAGTAATACCAAGAGCCTCCCCGCTACGGTCGACCGGTAGCCATTGATCCATCGGAGTTAAAGAAATACGGCAGTGGGCACGCCGGGTTTCTCGCCAGGCGCGTCAAAGCACCCAGCTTAGTCATGCCATGGCTCAACAGGCCATTCGTTGCCCGTGAGGCTCCAATTCTTCATGTCATTGGCATCACCGTTGATGACAAACTCCCTGACAAAGATATCTTGCTTACCATTTGAAATGGTCTCAATGTAGTAACGAGGACGATTCTCACCCTCATAGGACTCGTCAAGCGGCGTGGTGTAGTTAGAAAGCGTCTGCTGGTCAACGCCCATGTCCTTCAGCGTCTGCGCCAAGATGTCGTAGTGCCAGACAGGTGCGTCAGAAATCTGCATAGGCTGAGCCGCTTCTTCAGCGGTCTGACCAGCTGGTTTGTACATAATAACTGGAGCAGAAGGCTGCTGAATGTCAGTATTAGTCAAGTACCAGTCACCGTGATCTGCAGTAATGATAAACGACGTGTTTTCATACACGCCAAGACGCTTAAGCTCAGCGATATACTGCGCAACAATCCTATACGCGCCAATAGTCTGCTCTTCAACGTTTTGCTTGCTTGGATCGCTGGTAGGCTCAACGTTACGATCAAGCGTATAAGGTGGGTGTGAACCAAAAAGGTGGATAAAGCGGAACGAGCCCTTCTGGCCAGCGCTGTCGTCAATCGAGAGGCCGTAGTGTTGAAGTTCCTGGTAATACTTGAGGTCATCCTCGGTGAAAGGCTGAGAAGAAAGATCAACCTCGTCCATATTGACTGGTCTGCGCATACGCATATTGAGATCCTCGGTGTAATACCAGAATCGAGGTTTAAATACCCAAGGCATGTCCCTACAGAATGCCGTCTTGTAGAGAATGCGCAGCGCACCTAGCACGTCTAGCTGGTTATCTATACCACGACCACGAGGCTCATGGTAGTTGATGGAATACTTCTGCGCAGTGTCTCTGTAGTGAGAGTAGTTCAACTGATCTGTATACAAACCTGCTTGATATCCAGCATTCTGAATATCCTTGAGGTACTGATCGCTTTGTGCCCAGTTGTAGACAAAATCGTTGAAATTCTCGCCAGGCTGAGGACGAGAGCCAAAGAGCAGCGATGGAACACCGTAGCGCGTTGGAATCATGGAACCGACGGAATTTCTGTACCAGGTAAAGCCGGTAAGAGGCGCAAATGTCTCTGGATACTCATCGTAAAGCTTCTGGACAAAGGCAGTATCGGTAGTGTCCAGGACAAACACCACGACGTTCTTCTTGGAGGAAACGCTGTAGAGGCCCTCGCGCGTTGCGATAACCTGCTGGTGTTCGGCATGAGCATCTATCGACGCTGCAATTGCTGGTCCCCACAGACTTGCAACGCCCACTGTCTGGACAATGATAAGAGCGGTTGCGGTTACCAAAAGGCCCGTTCGGAGCTGACGTGCTTTTAGGAGCGAGAAGACCACTGCAGCTGCAATGATTGCTAGCCAAATGAGGCCAGAGACAATCATTTGAGTTGTAAAATCTGACCAAATAACTGCATGTCCGTCGGCAAGTGGCATACCACCGTTCAAGAATACTGCCTGGACGTATGACGCCACACCAATGGCTCCTATAAACGCAACGGCAACGTTAAACGCGCGCTTGCGCAGGAGCGATAGAAATACTGTAAGAATGATCGTAATGATAAGGCCAGCAATAATAACGGGACCTGCAACATCGTTGAGGTTGAAAGAAAGGTCTCGCGCATTGCTTGCTACCAGCTCAAGTGGAGCTACGACCAAGATAGTAAAGACAGTGAAGAAAGAAACAAGAAATGCAACACCAACACGACCTTTAGGTTTGAGGGTGCCTTCTTTTTGTTCTTTGAGACGAATTGCTTCTGCTGCAAGGATTTCTTTCATCTGAGCGTTTGCAGCTTCAGCACCTTTGATGTCAACTTTGTGTACTTTGCCTTCGACAATCTTGTTTGCATTCTCGTCAATCTTAAGCAGACGGAACAGTACTTTACGGGAACGCCTAAACGCAACGCCGAGCACTGCTGAGAGCGCAACTACAACTGCTGCCAGTGCCTGGATGGTGTAGGTCATAACTGACGGGTCAACGTAAGCCTGAGCTGTTGCTGGTAGAAGTGCCCACCAAACTAGAGTCAACGCTACAACATACAATGCAGCATGCACAAGAAGTGCACGTGTCTTGTGAGCAGCGGCGCTGGCTGTTGTCTTCGCAAGTAAAGTGGCCGTTTTACGCACGGAAATCACTGTCCTTCTCGGCGTTGCCGTTGCTTGCGGCATTGGCGTTGCCCTCGGTTGTAGCAGTATCGACATCGGCTGCTGCGTCATCGGTCTTCTCAACATCAGCGTCCGCGGTTCCCTCCTGGTGCGCCAAAACGCGCTCAAGGATGAACTTACCTGCGGCTTCTCCACCATGACCGAGGTTAAAGATCATGTTGTTACGAATCTCTTCAATCTTGTGCGACCAGCTGTCGGTCTCTTCAAGCATCTGCGCAACCGCGTCACCCAGGCCCGAGAGGTCCTTAGGATCAAAGCTGCGGCCAATCTCGTTTCTAAGCGTAATGTCACAGGGATCTGTGTGAATCTTGCTCCAATCGGGGTTGTTCTCCTTCATTGCAGTGTCAATGAAGACCGACGGTTTGAGCGTGGTAAACGAGAACTCCTCAGCAACACTCGACCAGTCAGTAAACAGCAGGTCAGCCGACAGAACCGAAGTATTGGAGCTGAAGTCGGTCTCAAAGGAGAGCTCCTCTGGGTCCGCGTCAGCGTAGCGAGCAAGAATCTCCTCCATGCGGGCAGGATAGCGCTTCAAATACTCTGGGTGTGGGCGGACCACAATGCGCCAGCCGCGGCCCATGAGCTGCTCAAGCAGGCCGTCAAGGCAGCTGTCCATCAAGTTGTCATACTGCCACGAAGGACCAATCAGCAACAGGGGTTTCTCGCCAGGTTTGCGCTGGCCCAGATTCTGCTTCTGGTAGTTTTTGATTGACCTATCGAGAAGATCGTAGCCAATAGCAGGCTTTCTCTTGGATGGCGTACCGTAGTACTTCTCGACCAGCTCAAGATCGTGCTGCTGGTGAGGGCCAACGCAGAGGACGTCGTCGTAGTAGGTGTACTCGTTGCGCGTTGAGGTGACCGTCATGGAGGTCATATGGTGGCACATATACATGTATTCAGCGTCTTTGCGCACGTAGGAGCGCTTCATGTAGGAGCTCTCCAGGTCGCCGAGGGAAGTTACCACAACATCAGCGTCGAGCTTCATGAAAAGCGTGATAAGGCGACGCTGACCCAAGTAATACGGAATCAGGCGAGGCTGCTGTTTTGCCAGTTCAAAGACCTGGTCGTTAGGGTCAGAGGTGACATAGTGGATACGAATGTCAGAGTTTGCCAGCAGCCACTCGATGGCGCCCTGGAAGTACTTGTAGAAACCGCTTGATTCGGAGTAAAAGACCAGGTGCTTGCCGATGGTGTCAAAGAAGCGCTTGTAGTCCTCTTTTTCGCGAGCGGCATGAGGATCGCGCTGGAACCACTTGTGAGTGGACTTGGTTGCTGCGTCCATTGCCTCAAACTCGTCGCGAGCAGCATTGAGATCGTCGTAATCAACCTGCTTACGAGGGTCGATGATGATGTTGCAGACAATTTGGACCAGGATTGAGAGAAGGTTTGAGCAAACCCAATAGAATGCCATGCCACAGACAACGTAGACTGCAAGTACCAGCGACATTGCAATAGAAAGGCCGTTTGTGGTGTTCTTCTCTGCACGAGACTGCTCGCGCTGAAGCGGATTCAGCTTGTTGGAAGCAAGACCAAGAGCAACCGAGGACAAAGCTGCTGCCAGTGGCATAATCCAGGTGATACCGCCATCGATGATTGGGGTCATGCCCAAAAACTCTGTGCCAGGCGCACCAGAATCGGTGATGCCATGGATAACGTCAACTAGGCCGAACAGGATGACTACCTGGATTGCCAGAGGAATAAGACTCAATAGCGGGTGATAGCCTGCCTTTTTGTTGAGCTCGTTGGAGCGCTCCTCGATGGTCTCCCTGTCGCCGAAGTAGCGAGTCTTTAAGCGGAAGGTCTCGGGCATAAGGCGCACCATAACAATAGAATTTTGTTGCGTCCAAAGTGCCAGGGGCATCAGGATGATTTTAGTCGCAAGAGTAAAAAGGAAGATTGCCGCCCACCAACTGCCGGTCAAGTCGTATGCGGGCTGAACGATAAGTGAAAAAACGTGTGCAAGCTGCTCCATATACAAACCTTCTACGAGAAACCTCTACAGAAGCCAATAAAACCTAAACCTAAAACCTGCAAAACCAATGGAATTCATGAAAACTAAAAGAAAGCTACGACATCTCAAAGAAGTTTGTAGTATCTAAAGTTAACCTGAAGAAACCATTTGTGCATAACTAATTTATGGTATCAAAAAACGCTATTTATCGGCAGTTTAAAGCGAACAATCAAAACGTAAAATCTTTAATTTGAATGGACAAAATTTATTCATAAATTGTTCTTTTTAAAATCATTCTATAAAAGTTACGTAGGCAATTGTCTTTCTCGTTAATCAAAATTTAACCCCTGAAATGGCATTTTATTTGATTTTGGGGTTGCAATCGCGGTTCTGCTGGCTAAAATACTCTCCATGTTATTTTTAATATTCGGCGCATTAGAGCGCTTTTGAAATGAGGAGATTCTATGCAGGCTAATCTGCAGGAGCTAAAAGAGACCTATTCGCGGCAGACGTATAGTGTGTTTTCGATCAACCGCCAACAGAAGATTGCTGACTCCCAAGTTACCTTTTCGCTTGCTCATTCTGTTTTCATCATTCCTGTTTTTGGAGCTGCCGAGATTACTATTGGTGGAAATGAATTTGTCTGCGAAGGAACTACGGTTGTACATGTTCCTGCAGGTCAGACAGTAACATATCGAACCCTTTACGGACGCTCGTTTGACCATGTAAACATCTACTATGATGGCATTCAGGGCGATGTCACCAGCCCAATCTTCAATGCCTATGCATTTGATCCTCAAGGATTCGACCGCATTCTTGATAAGGTGCTTGACCTGGAAAAACTTAACACCACCCCATCGCTGGACAATCGTGTTGCTCAGATTGTCAATGGCACCGAGCTCATCAAGTCTATGTTCCTACTCACCAACAGCCAAAAGGTTCAGGAGAGCATGGCTGAGGCTCGCACGTACATTGAGCTCCACTTTGCAGATCCAATTACCATCCCTGGCCTGGCTAAACGTTGCGGAATGAGCACTCAACGTTTCTCCAACAATTTTGTCCAAACATTTGGCGTTCGCCCAATGACATTCATTATTGCAAAGCGTCTTGATCATGCTCAACAGCTACTTCAATCTGGTCTTTCTGTGCGAGAGACTTCCGAGGCGGTTGGTTACAATGATCCGTTCTACTTCAGCAGGCTCTATAAGAAGCACATGGGCGTTACTCCTCAGGACGTTCATGACAGCTATGAGGGAAATGTCCTGATTAAGTAGTTGCTGCTTAGGGTTACTTGCAGAAATCACTTATAGCAAAACCTGGTCGTAGGTTTTATCACAAAGTTAAGGGTCAGAACGTTCCGTTCTGACCCTTTTTTGCATAATCGGGTCATAAAATGCATTCCTATGAATACATAATTTTTGAGCTTTAAATTATGTGCCTAAAAAGGTAAAAAACCCGTTTAGTTGGGGATGAAAATTGAAAATTAGCCGATTTATCCCCAGCTAAGACGATTTTTTACCGCACTAAAAACTTTTATCTGGGCAAACGTTGTATGCAGAAAAATGAAAACCCCAACTAAACGGATTTTTTACCACTTGGAGACTTATTCGAGCGTTTTCCGAAGAATCTGAGGCATCCGCTGCCTACTTATCAGTCGTTTATCAACCTTCTTTGAGCGTCTCTACAAGAAACCAACGGCACGCAAGGCACAAAAAATCCCAGCACCCGAAGGTGCTGGGATTTTGAACTTGAAACTTTAAGAGCGATTAAGCAGCCTCAACAACTTCCTCGGAAGCGTTGTCTTTCTTAGCAAAGTGCTCAGCAACGTAACCAGTGATCAAAGGAGTCAGGATTGCAGTAACGATAACTGCAGCTGCTACCTGTGCGTTTGCTGTTGCAAGAGCAGCACCACCATACAGAGCTGGGTTAGCCTCTGCCATAGCAGCAGGTGTAAGTGCATTTGCACCTGCGCAGGAAGAAATAGCAACACCAGCAATACCAGTTCCGCCAGTTGCACGATCAACAAAGTAATTGATAAAGCCACCGCAGACGGAGCAGATAACGCCAAGCAGAATACCTGCAGGACCAGCCATGATGAGGGAATCAAACTTCATAGTAGTTCCCATAGCAAAGAAGGTCATAACAATTATTGCTGGCAGAGCACTTGTGAGCATCTTCTTCATGGATGGGAAGAAGTTGCCAAGCAGAATACCAATAATAATTGGCAGAACTGCGCCAAGCAAAGACCAGTTAATTGGAGACTGACCAGTTGCACCAAGGGCAAGCATAGTAACTGGAGGACCAACAACCAGCGTAGTAATTGCAACTGCACCCTGCTCGTACTCGTTACCGTAGTCGGCCATCAGACCTGCGTACATGGAGTTGTTTGCACCAGAGCAAGCAGCAAGGATAACCATAGAAGAAAGGCCAAGCAGGTTGTCGTTCAGGAAGAACAGAACAGCAAGGCCAAGAGCAACGCAGAACACAACCTTAGAAATGATGATGATTGCGCCGCGAAGTGCTGCCTTTGGTGCGCTCTTGAACGAAATAGTTGCGCCAACGCACAGCATGAAGGCACCAACCAGAGCAGCCGTACCCTTAACGGTCATTGCTGCGGTAAAGCTGCCGAGCGTTGGGAATACCTCTGGGAAAAATGTGTTCATGAAAACACCAAGTAGCAGAGGAATCAGAATGTTTGCACCTGGGATACGGCCCAGTGCCTTAAATGGGTGCTGAATAGAAATTGGTTCTTTTGTAGACATCAACAATCACCTAGTCCATTACGATGCCGCCGTCGCAGTCGCCAACCTCACCGTTGACGAAGCTTGCAGCGTCGGAAGCAAAGAACAGTACCATCTGTGCAGGCTCAGATGCCTGTGCAGGACGACCAAGAGGAATGATGCCTACGACCTTCTTGTACTTCTCCTCATCGTTGGAGAGTGCAGCGGTCATATCTGTAATGGTGAAAGATGGGCAAACTGCGTTACAAGAAATGCCGTACTTGCCGCCCTCTTTAGCGATAGCCTTGGTAAAGCCGTTCATACCAGCCTTGGAAGATGCATAAGCAACGGTGCCAAGGAGGCCGCCGCCAATCTTGCCTGCGACGGAAGAAACGTTAACAATACGAGCGCCGCCACGGTCAATAAAGTGCTGCCAGAGAGCGTGAGTTACGTTGTAGGTACCAGTGAGGTTGGTGTTGATGGTGTTGTTCCACTCTTTGTCGTCAACCTCGGTAAAAGGAACGGAGCTGATGCGACCAGCACAGTTGATAAGAACGTTGACGTCGCCGCACTCCTCAAGAATCTGAGCAACGGTCTTCTTGACGCCCTCTGCATCTGCAATGTCCATTGTGTAGAAGAAGTTACCCTCGCCAAGCTCCTCGACAAACTTGCGACCAGTGTCCTCGTGACGAGAGCAAACGATTACGTGTCCACCTCCAGCAACAATACCCTTGGAGATCTCAGCGCCAATACCAGCGCTTCCGCCTGTAACCAGAACCAACTTACCTGTAAAATCGAATGCCATGCTCTCTCTCCTTTTTTCATGAGCACTAACCATTGGAAAACAAATAAATTCTAGCCATATTCACATAATTTTCTATACAAAAAATATTTTTTAACCACAAATCCTATGGTAAATAAGCCAAAGGAAAATAATTTGCTTAAAATGCGACATAAATGACACATTAAATTTCATGTTCAATCTTTTGGACATTTGTCCGCAAACCAAACCCTTTTCTTTCCTCGTAAATTTAAAAAGTTAGACAAAGCTAACTTTTAGGAATACAATATGGCGAGAAACCCGTTGAGCTCGTAGCTCCAAAACTCCTAACTCTTGGCTTCACGCTATCAGTTTCTTGCTTTCAGTCCCGTAGCTACCTGCTCTCAACTCTTTGAAGGAAGTCGCTATGAAACATCGCTGCACGCATATCTCGACAGTCGCAAACCCACAATCGCGCCTCACCTGCAACCCTCTCCTATCCCGCAGGTCAGTGCTCACCTTGCTCGGCGCAAGCTCTGCGACAGCAATCGCTTCTCTCGCCGCATGTAGTCCACGCGATTCTGCAGCCAGCTCAAGCTCCGCGCAAAACCAAAACTCCTCGGCTCCCCTCGTCTTGACCACCTTCACCGTGATCCAGGACATGGCTTCTCGCGTTGCGGGCGAGTTTTGCCAGGTAGAATCCATCACCAAGGCTGGTGCCGAAATCCACGACTACGAGCCCACGCCTGACGACCTCAAGCGTGCGCAAAAGGCCCAGCTCATCCTCAACAACGGCCTGGGGCTTGAGCGCTGGTTTGAACGCTTTGTTGCCGACTCGCAAGCACAGCGCGCTGACCTCAGCGAAGGCATCACCGCCATCCCCATCGCCGAGGGTGACTACCAGGGTCAGGCCAATCCGCATGCGTGGATGTCGCCCGCAAACGGCAAGATCTATGTCGAGAATATCGTCCGCGCGCTAAGCAACCTTGTCCCTGACCACGCCAAGGACTTCGAGGCCAACGGCAACGCATACAAAAAGGAGCTCGACAACATCTCCTCTCACCTGATTGAGGAGCTTAGCACTCTGCCAGAGAGCCAGCGCACGCTTGTGACCTGCGAGGGAGCGTTCTCGTACCTGTGCCGCGACACCAACATGAAGGAACTCTACCTCTGGGCCGTTAACGCCGCTGATGAAGGCACTCCGCAGCAGATTGCCAAAGTCGTCGAAACTGTAAAGGCGCAGCAAATTCCTGCGGTGTTCTGTGAGTCAACGGTAAGCCCCAAGGCAATGCAGCAGGTAGCCGACGAGACAGGTGCTGTCCTCAAAACTGACGAGAAAAACATCTTGTATGTTGACTCCCTCTCGGAAGCCGATGGTCCCGTTCCCACCTATCTTGACCTGCTGCAACACGACGCGGACGCAATCGTATCCGGTCTTATGGGAAGGTAGCGTTCTTAATGAATCTTTGCGTTTCACAACTTTGTGCCTGGTACGAGAAAAAAGACCGCGAGAAACCCATCATTCACGACGTGAATTTCTCGCTCTCAACAGGAGATCTTTGCGCACTTGTAGGCGTTAATGGCGCCGGTAAGTCTACGCTCTTCAAGGCCCTGATGGACACCATCGCATGGGAGGGGTCACTTACTTGGGGTCAGCAACCTCTTTCGCAAGCACGTAAACAGGGCAAAATCGCGTACGTCCCTCAAACTGAGGCAATTGACGCAACGTTTCCGCTGCTTGTAAAAGACGTTGTTATGCAGGGAAGATATGTTCATCAAGGTTGGATGCGCATACCTTCCGCTCAGGACAAAGAGCTGGTTGCCCAGGCGCTTGAACGCGTTAACCTGGCCGACCTTGCAGATCGTCCACTTGCCCAACTCTCGGGCGGACAAAGAAAGCGTGTTTTTGTGGCTCGTGGAATAGCACAAGCTGCTGAGCTGGTATTTCTCGACGAACCGTTTGCGGGAGTAGATGCTCGCTCTGAGGCCATTATCACCGAACAACTCAATAATCTCAGTAAAGAAGGCAAAACATTGCTCGTTTCAATTCACGACATCAATTTGGCCCAGCAAAAATTCCCGCTCTGCCTGGTCATCAATAAAACCATTACCGCACAGGGGTCTTCAAAAGAAATTCTTTCTGGAGATGCCCTCCTGCAGAACCTTGGTATTTCCGAAGATACCCACATTGAGGAGGTGCTCCATGCCTGAGGTAGACATTCTCCAATACGCATTCATGCAGCGAGCCCTCATCACCGGAATTGCAACCGCCATAGTCTGCGGGCTTTTGAGCTGCTGGATCACACACATGGGATGGTCGCTTATGGGCGACGCCATCTCGCATTCTATTCTCCCAGGCGTGGTCATTGCTCATCTGCTGGGACTTCCCTATCTGGTAGGAGCACTTGTGTTTGCTCTCATTACCGTGGTGTTGGTCGGACAAGTCAAAAAGAGCCAAATTGTGCGCCCCGATACTGCTATCGGCATTGTATTTACAACGTTTTTTGCACTAGGAACAGTTCTCATATCCAAGGTTCCAAGTCAGATTAACCTCTCGCACATACTCTTTGGAAACCTTTTAGGTGTCACTACTCCCGACATGCTGCAAGTTCTTTGTATTGGCCTGCCTATTGCAATCCTGCTCATCCTTAAAAACAAGGACCTGACCTTGCTTTCATTTGATCCCACGCAGGTTCAAGCAATCGGTCTTTCTACTAAAACACTCACTTCATTTTTGCTTGTTGCCTTAGCCCTCGCAATTGTCATATCGCTCCAGGCAGTTGGCGTCATTTTGTCAGTCTCGCTGCTTATTGTTCCGGGTGCCTGCGCAAGGCTTCTTACCAATCAGATGCGACATATGCTCTGGATTTCTCCGCTTATTGCCACGGTCAGCGTTTTGATTGGAATAACAGGCAGTTATTACTTAGACGCCTCTTCTGGAGGAATGATTGGACTCACCCTCGGCGTGGTTTTTTGTATCATTTTTATACTAAAGAGTTTACCAAAGCTTACTTTTAGGCATATACTAGACAAGAACTAAGAAAGGAGGACCAATGCGTACACTCAACACTTCAGAAGCCCAGCTCACGCACGCAACCCGCGCGCAAAAGCTCTTGCACAGGCAAGCCTCAGCGGCTCTCAGAACATCCATTGGTCTTATGGTCGGAGCTCTTCTTATTGCGATGGTTCATTAAGGCTTCAACTCAAATAATCACCCAAGTTTGGCGAGAAACCCCTTCTATTCAAAGGGTTTCTCGCTAAATTTTTATATAAGTGTTTGAACGAGAATGCCTACGGATACTGACGCAAGGTTGGACAAGATTGAAAGAGTCCATGGGGTGTTGCTTACTCTTTTTACCTTGTAAATAAGACCTTCAACAGCAATAACAACCAGCTCAACAGTTATGACGCACGCCCAATACTGCATGTCGTTAGTAACCACATCAACAAGGGCACTTGTGATAAAAACAGCGATTGGATTGGTAAGCACCTGTGCAGCCACAACAATCAGCAGCGCATGATTGTCTTTAACGCCAAGCGATTTTGCGACAATAAGCTCAACAGTAATAGTCAGAATCAGACAAAACGCGAATATCGGAATAATGGTCAACAAATACGGCAATAAAAATGTTTGATCGTCCATGCCATTAGCCTTCTGCTTGGTTGCCTTCAGCGGCCAGTTTACCTTTAGCCACAGGATAATCTTCTCCTGCAAGTTCATCTTCAACCGCAAGTTCATCAACCTGATCAAATGACTCTGCCGTTTGAGTATCTTCTTCTAAAATCTCAGCAACCTGTGCTGTATGGAACATGCGCTCGTGACCAAATGGACCTGTAACCACAGTATCTTTGACCAGCGTAAGACCAACGCCCAACGCAAGTGCTGAAACCAAACTAATAACGGAAAGCATCACGGGATGCTCAACACGAAATCCCAAAAGCGCAGGCAGTGCACCCACGGCCAGAGAAAAACTAGCTAGACCGAACGCAGTACCTTTTGCGTTGGGCAAGATGTTTGCTAGAGATGCCAACGTAATGGACATGGTGAAGTTAAAGAAAAATACACCCAGGAGGCCCATAACTGGCACCTCCCATGAGGGCACAAACAAGGTGGCTGCAACAATGAGCGAAAAGATAGCTGTAGTCCTGAAGCCAATACGATCAGCAACCACTCCACCAAGCGCTTTACCTGCAAATACACCAAGGATGCTCAATACAAGAAGTAGCATCTGACTCTTCCAAGGAAATGCCATAACCATGCCGACATAGCTTCTCAGCGCCACCACAAGGCTCAGCAGTGCAATCGCAAGCAGTGTATTGGACGAAAACTTAGGAATATCAAATGCAACATTATGTACGTTCCAGTATTTCTTGTTGACCTTTTGGACCACAAGCGTAATAAGCGCACATAAGAACAACAGCACAAGGAGGGAAAACGCAATCTGAAGCCTTTCCATTTGAGCACTTTGCGTGCCTAAAAATACTCCAATTGCACCAGTTGCAATAAAGATTCCTGAAGGACCCGCGTGTTTTTGTGAGATGTTAAGTACAATCAGTCCGCCTGCACTATGGAAAAGGGCATTTCCAACTGCGAGTAAAAGAACTGCTAACCACTCGAGAAGTGCTACGGGAAACAAAGAAATCAAAACTCCAGCACCAACCAAAGCGTACGAAAGCAAGGCAGCATAAGAGTTCTTATCCAGCTTGTCAAGCACTATACCTACAGGCAGTTGCAATGTAAAAGCAACAATGTCGTACAGCAGAATACTCAGTGCAACAAACTCCAACGAATCTTGGCCAGACTCCCCCAACACTCGGCTTACCGCGCAGAGCATGGTAGATACGCATGCAAAGTCAACTACAAAGTGACATAACGCAAATGCAAAGGTAGTGACTTCTTTTTTTGGAAGAATCTGCTGTGTTGTGGACAAGGTTTTACCTGCGACGCCTTATGATCATAATAAATCCAACGACAGCCACAAGAACAACGACTGCGATCAAACTTGCATGAGAAGTAGCTAAACCAACTCTTGGTGTGGAAATAACATCAGCTTTTGCCATAACAGGAATCACGATTGCCATTACAAAAGCGCTGATAGCAAGCACAATTTTATGGGCTGAACCCAAACTAGAACGTAGATGACGATACAGTGACATAGTACCTCCTTCATCAACTTTTTAATATTTTACCAGTACACACGCCGCGTTCCAAATGTACTCCCGTAAACGGTATAAAAAGCGCCCGACTAATGTGAACTGCCTCCCATTTCTTATGTCCAAGAAATGGGAGGCAGTTCATATGCGGTTGATTATGATTCTGCAGCGTGTTAGCGTCGG